>CP064998.1:0-600000 GCA_016700035.1 bacterium
CAGCTGCTTTCCCAGCTTCACCACCTGCCTTAGTTGATGATCCTGCGTTAGCTGGACCTCCACCTGATTTACCGGCAGAAGATAAGCTATCAAGATGACCACCGGAAGCCTTATCGGCCATAGACCCAGGACCAGTATCAGACTTTTTATTTGCACTACTTGAATCTTTATACCTTCGAGTGCTTGCTAGTGGATCGAAAAGTTCACCCCCAAGTTTTGTCATGCGTTAATCTGTCCTTCTTGCTGAGGGTAAGTTGGTGTCGAATTTGATGCAACTTGCTCTGTTTCGCCCTCTATCTCACCAGACTGTTCTAGTTGCTCTTGTTTACGCATCTGTCTCTCCAGGAGTTGCTGTGGATTAGTGGTGATGAGCTGTTCTTCCATGGGGCTAGCTAGAATACGAATCACCACATGGTTTGAGCCGGCAAAAAATAGACCCTCACCAACCGGAAACTGAGTTAGGCGATTTTTTTCTTCGCTAGTGAGTTTAAAAGTTTCAGCAACAACATCGGCTGCCGAGGGTGCTTGCTTGAGTAATACCTGCAAGGAGCTATTGTTTACCACAGCTCGACCAAGTCGATCGTTTAAGAAGTCCTCCACATCTTGCGAGATGGTGGTAAGGCCTAAGTAATACTTTCGAGCGCGCTTTGCAATGGAGAACATAAAGGAGGCGGAGTCGGGGTGCTTCATGAGTTGCCAAGCCTCATCAACTGCAAGAATTCGCTTACGTTTGTCGGTTTTTACACGGTTCCAGATGTAATTTAAGGTGATGTACATCCCAATCGGACGCAGTTCATCTTCTAGATCGCGAATATTAAAGACCACAAATTTATTATCAAGCTGAACATTAGATTGTTGCGAGAAGATACCAGAGAAAGTTCCCTCAGTGTAGCGTCGGAGTCGAGCGGCGATTGCTGGGCCGGTTCCACCCATAGTAATGAGGGTGTTATATAGGTCGCTCATCACTGGTGGCTGACTTTGGTGCGTTAGAGGATCATTGGTAATACCTTTTTGGGCGTAGGTGTTTATGAGCGCAACATCTAAGTCCGCTTCTTCGGCTGGGTCGAGCTTGCCACACATCAGGCGCAACAGGCCGTGTAGCATAATAATATTGGCGCGCAAGGCATTGTCAGATTCTTCAGGGTCGACCGTGGTTGGAATATCAAACGGATTAATCCGCGTATCACTGGCGAGCGACAAATGCACATAGCTACCCCCCACAGCATCACAGAGGGTGCGATATTCATTTTCGGGGTCGATAATAATTATTTCAGCACCCAGCATAAGTGAGCGCAGGCACTCTAGCTTTACCGTAAAGCTCTTACCAGATCCAGATTTAGCAAAAACTACCATATTAGCATTTTCTAAACTAAAGCGATCGAATAAAACTAGTCCATTGTTGTGGCGGTTTAGGCCATACATAACTCCTTCATTGCGAGAAAGTTCGGCGGTGGTAAAAGGAAAGCTGGTCGACAAAGAGCCAGTATTCATGTTGCGATAAATACCTAGCTGATCAGTGCCAATTGGTAGAGTTGAGTTAAAGCCTTGTTCCATCTGCACACTGGTAGGTTTAGTGTAGACCAGGCTAGTCCCTAGGATGGACTCAATTTTACGCTGAATTAGGTCAAGCTCTTCAATATCTTTACCATAAACGGTAATGTAGAGCCCAAAACGGAAGAAGCGCTCTTCACCAACCTGTAATTTGTCGCGTAATTCCTCAGCGTCCCCAATTGCAGCCTCTAGCCCTGGGTCACGAATTTTACCTTTTTCAGCATTAATTTGCGCAGATGCTTCGAGTTGTCCAACTTTTTTCTTTAAGTTTTCCAGCACTACCCGACTTTCTACCGGCATAATGTTAAGCGAAATATCAATCACTTCATCAAGATTGATGATAGGTGATAGCCAGCCAGTAAATAAGGTACGGGGATAGCCATACACAAATAAGGTACGTACGTAGCGGGTGCCAATAATGAGGTAGTTGTTTTCTATCGTAAAGGAGCTTGGTGCGATGATATCACGCAGAGTTAGTACGCCTTCACGGTAGGCTCGCTCAGCTTCTTGCTGCTGAGCTGCTGCCATATCAACGGCAGCTTGTTGAGCTGGATCAACTTTTGGTTTGCGTGCCATATTAAACTCCTCCTCCAATCAGTGGGTTCTGCGGTGGCGGAGCTTGTGGAGCTGGCGCAGGGGTAGTTGGTTGAGCTGAGACGACTGGCTGTTGAGGTGTAACAGGAGTTTGGTTAGCAGCTGCATATAGATCGGCTGGCTCTGGTTCTTGTGGAGTTGGGTTGCTGTAAGGCATGGGGTCTTCATCGCCACGCTCTACTACTGGAGTTGTAATTTGTTCGATATCGACTAGGTTTTGATTAACCGCCTCTTCCTGATTATATGAAGTGTAAAATAGTTCAGTAATCTCCTGAGTTGAGAGTACGGCTGCTCGAATACCAAGTTGAGCCAATCCTTGTGCTACTAAGTTGGTTCGCTGAATGAGATCACGCTTGCGCTGTTCAAACATCTCGGTAGTTTGTTGAGTGTCGGTATTCGACTTAAATAAACTAGCTAGCTTAAAACCAGCATTATCCTTCTTTTTGGAAGTCATATCCAGATAGTACGGAATAACTACATAAAATTCTTTATTCATAATATTTACTTGATCCAGAAGACCACGAATATTATAGATATAATCCTCCATTAGTCCAGCTAGTAGTGGATTTTCCTGATTGGCCTGTAGTACCTCGAGGTTTTCTAGGTAACTATCTAGCTCTAGTTTGCGAGAGCGGACAATAATTTGGATTGGAAAGTGTAGACCATTTAAAAAGCCTTGATAAGCATATTCGATAGCGTCCTGCTCCTGAGGGCTTTTTAGATCAAAGTTTAGAGCGCTCGCAAGAATAATCATACGCAAAGAACCATCACGCATTACTACGATGCCATCTTTAATCTCGGTAAACATCAAGTGGTTTTGCGTGCTGGTACGCTGATCCTTCAACTCTTTTGGTGGAGTGATGGATTTCTCGTATTCAATTTGCTCTGGAGTTTTGGCAGCCTCTTGTGGCATGCGAAATTCCTTCTCCTCTTTTACTTTTTAAATACCCTCGGTCGGTAGAGATCGTCAAGTGACGAATATACCATCATAACAAAAAAAGATAGATACCTTCAAAATTTATGTTATTTTTGAGGGTTTTCTATCTTAGTTTTAGCTGTTTATTGTTGGATCTGAACTGACTGACCCTGCGCAAGCTGACCGCGGTTGGCAACCTGGGCTACTTGAGCAACACTCATGTGAGGGGCATCCATAACCTTTTTCAGTATAGCATTATCGGCAGGCGGCTGGGAGGTTTGAGGGGGAGTTTCGTTGGTTGTTGGTGGCGGATTATCCGCTGCCTGTTGCATTTTATTGAGGGCTTCTTCACGAATGGAGTATTCTTGGTTTTGCAGAAGGGCATCAACCTTCTGAGCTTGCGCAGCTGAGGCCTCTGTTGTAGCTAAAACATCATCTTGGGCCTGTACTCCACCTTCTAGGATTGGCTTTTGCAGTTCATCTGGAGTAAAGATACGCTGTGAGAACGCAGCCGCCCGGTTAGCCTCATCTGGCAATTGAACATCTGCTGGCTTGGCGTGCCCGCGAGTATCCACCACTAGCGAGAGTTGTTGCAGACGACTATGAACATGGGCAATATCTTCCTTAGTTGGCGCAGTTGGTTTGGGCGGTGGTGGCGCGTCGATGATGACCTCACCACGAAAGTCGTCTTTTAGCCAAACTCGCTTGCGGGGCATAATATTGAATCGAATCAAGGCAATTAGATAGTTTTCAAAGCTTTGCTCTTCCCTTTTACCAAAAGCTAACAAAAGCATAAAACCAGATATTGGAACGATGAGTAGTAGCATAAATGGAATGGCTGCTGCTCCACCTGGCGATAGGATACGCCAAATTAGGAAACCCCAACCTAAGCCGATGATGGCGTAGATAAACTGCTTCATGGTAAGTGGGCCGAGTAGCTTGTCTTCACTCTCTACGTTTTGTGGAACTTTATATTGACCCACGTCTAAGCTCCATCATCGGTGGCGTTACGTTCAATATTGTCTAGCACACCACGAAGGTTATCTTGCTGATCGTGCGCACCTGGTGGCAGGCTGTCGATATCGCGATGGATGTCTCGAACATTATCACGCAGTCGTGTTTGGCTAAGTGAGCCAGATTGGATCATGCGACCAAGATCATTTAGCTTGCTTTCAATACCGGCAAGTCCACTATGCTCGGCACTACCTTCGCCAAAGCGCTTCTTAATGTTACCTAGTTGAGATGCTGTACCAAGGGCGATAGAACTCGGTACTCCGTTACTATTGAGCACAGTTTTAACAGAATTGTTATTGGTTGTACTGTTGGTAGTTGAATTGTTATTGGTGACGTTGTTTATGACTGTACCACCACCGGATGAAGCTGGGCCACTAGAACCAGATGAACTACTTGGAGGAGGTGGTGCGCCTGGGCCAGGGGCTGGTGGAGGTGATTGACGTGGAGCGGGTTGCCAGGCAGGCGCAGGGCCTCGGTATGGTGGAGGCGTAGTGTTTCCACCGCTTGGTGGGGGCGGAGGTGGCGTGGTTGGCGTGTTGTATATGGGTTGGTTACCAGAAGGTGGAGGTGGAGGTGCTGAAGGGCCATTCCAAATCGGTGTATGACCGCTGGGTGGTGGTGGTATGGGAGTTCCGCTAGTGGTATAACGAGGTGCTCCTGCTGGCGTTGAATAGGCTGGGGCTCCTCCACTTGGCGGTGGTGGCGGCGCTGGACGTGGTCCGGGTGCTGGCGTGGGTGGAAGAGAGCCTGGACCACTACTGCTAGGTTGCGGTGATCCACCTCCACTAGTCGGACCTGTTCCTGTACTACCCCAGGCTGACGGATCTACATATCCACCTTGATTTCGTTGGCTCCATCTGCGTTGAGCTGAACCAACAGCAGCTCCGACTCTATATGCAGCGGATTGGCTACTAGCAGGTGGTTCGCCCATAGCTGTAGTAACTGAGTCTGGTGAAGGAGATCCACCTGTAGATCTATCGATCCTGTCGTACATTGTGGATAGGGTTGATTCAGTATTTGCCGGTGATATTCCTAATGCAGCATTAATCTTATGGAGCTTGGTTGCCGCTCTACCTGCATCTTCAAATTGCCCGTTTCGATAGTTTTCTGCAGCATTGGATCTTGCCTTTCCTGCGCGAGACTTGAGTTCAGCATCTACTGCCTTAGCATATGGAGAGCTTTTGAGTGTGCCGTCTCTCTTCCTTTGTGTTTTGTGAAGTTTAATCAAGTTGTTATCACTTACCTTATCTAACCCATCACTCATGCGTTTATCGAAGGAAGCTTGTCTCTTTGCGACGGTTGCAGCTTTTTGCCGATTCGTGATTCCACCAATTCCTGGAACTCTCCCCAATACTGGGACTTTCGATGCTGTATTGAGGGCTTGTCCGACGCGGCCACTTTTTGATGACTCAAGGGCAGATTTCTTCCCCCAATCCTTGCCCTGAGTAGCTTTGGCTGCCATGTAGCCAGCCGCTGCTGCAAAGGCTTCCCCACCCCACTTAAAGGTTTTAGGAATCATAATAATGGCAATTAGAGGAGCTAGCATTCCAACAATTCCAGTTACAGAGTTAGCTGCAGAGCCACCTATTCCATTGGCATCGCCAGCACCAGAACGTTGTGTATTCATCATTACTTGCTGGAAGAAGAGCGATAAAGATAGCATGCCTGTAACAATTGGAAACATCATTAGTACTTTAATGAGGTTCTTCCACCATTTTTTAAAGACACTCTCGGTATTTGGGAGTACCCACGTTAGGAATGCGAGTGGGGCTAGCAGCACAAGTCCATAAATGATAACCATTCGCATAATTAAACCTGCTATTCCAACCAATAAGGCACCAAGCGCAATAAATGCAACAACTATTAGTAAAATAATTGACTGAAAGGCTGTAGCAGGATTAAGGTCAATTGCGTAGTTTGCCACACCTGCATTTTGTGACATCTGTGCTACTAAACTAGGGACAACATTACCAACTAGGTTTGATAAATCTACCAAGGTTTGTAGTATCCACCAAGATGCAAAAGTTAGTACGACGCCAGCGGCAAGTCGTGGCAGAGCCCGTTTAATAGTGTATGGATCGTAGCCAACACCGTTACCAAAAATAATTAAGACAAATACCAATATATAGAGTCCTAGAGCTATATTTCGTATTACTTGCCATCCATTGTATAGTTCGGGGGTATTAGTTGTGCTTAACGGCCTAATAGTGAGTAGTTCAACTAAGAAACCCTTACCGGTACCATCACCTATAAGCGCCTGAACAGCATTACGCGTAGTGTCTAAAATTGGGCACAGTACGAAGCCGAGTGAACCAGCATCTTCCGTACACTCTTCTTCGCTTGCTACCGTTTCGTCTATTTTTTCTCGCCACTCAGCAAGCTTAGCGGCACCTTCTTCGGAAATAGTGTTATATACTCCTCCTCGCCCAGACCAACATTGGTGTCCACTGCGTGAACCAATACCGCACATAAAGTGCTCAGCAGAATTGTTGGGATTTGTTTCGCCATCATACGCGACCGTAACTCCATCGGTATTGTCTGGATTATTTGGGTTATTATCTCGAGCATGCTGTCTCCACTTTCGTTTTTGGCGGTCACTTATAAAAGCTTCGGTTCCACCAGAGTCGGTATCAGGATTATTGACAAGCATACCGTCTTCACCATCTTCCGTGAAAACTAGATAGGCACTTTTCCAGGCCCCATCTTTTCGCCAATGGTAGATTGCGCGTCCCTTTGAAATAGATAGATCATAATCAAACCAAAACTCTTCACCACCACATGTCATGAGAGAGTCGGCTACCCACGCACACTCCGTGCCGGAGTTATCCAGAAAATCTGAGGGACTATTTGGTCCAGCCTGAGCCTTAGGGGTAAAAGTAATTGAGATAAGTAAAAATATGACGCTAAAAAGCGCCCCCTTAGTAAAAACCTGTAAGAATGTCTTATATTTGAGCATTGGCTATTAAAAGTATATCAAATCCGCTTATAATAAGTGATATGAAAAAGCTATTTGCTTACATTATAATTCTGCTTTCCCTTATTGTATTATTTAATATAAGTAATAATGCTTTGGCGGACCCAGCGAAAAATGCGGGCCAGCCCTGTACATTAACTGGTGGCGCAGCTGGTACATGGAGTCAGCAGTCTGGTGGGGTGTTGTATTGTGTTGAAAACAATCCAGCTGGAGGCAAGGAGCCTAGACGCGAAGCAGTCGGTAATGGCACAAGCACTAATGCGGAAGAGACACGTCTTAATAGTGCCCAAACAGTTAAAGGTACATGTAATGACATAAAAGGTGATGGCCAGATAATTAGTAGCGGGTTTGTATCAACTTTATGCACTGGTGGAAATGAGCAAACAGCCATACAGTCTATAATAGAAAATCTCACAAATTATATGTTGAATATTGGAGTAATTATTTTTGCCATTATGATTGGTCTTGGTATGGTGCAGGTGATTACCGGTGGAGCCTCGCCTGAAGCATTAAAGGCTGGCAAGAAGCGAATCTTTTTAGCAGCATCTAGTATTGCGCTATTTTTTGCGGCTCGAGCCACACTAGACCTAATTGGCATTACTGGTGGTGGTCGGTTTTTGGGGGTAGATTTAAATAATTTTGATCAGAATACAATTTTGGAGCTGATTGCGGCAGCTTGGCAGTATATCCAGTTCTTTGGTGGGGCGCTAGCAGTAACAATGATTGTAGTGGGTGGCATTCGAATGATGACGGCAGGCGGTAATCCTCAGCAGATTCAGACAGCTCGAAAAATTATTACCTATGCGGTGATTGGTTTATTAGGTGTGGCATCGGCCAGTCTAATATTTAGCTTAATAAGTAAGGTAATTACAGGGTAATTATGATGAGTGTATTACAGAACTTAAGTGCCAAACTATATTTAGCAGCGGAGGCAAGCAATATCCCCCTCCCCACATATAAGCCAGCCCAGTTTAGCACTGGTCCAGCTGATGTGCAGAGCATTATAAATAATAGTTTTACTTTCCTAATGTGGGCGGTTGGTGTGGTTGGTGTGGTGATGATTATTTATTCGGGCTTTATGTTTGTTATCTCGGCTGGCCGACCAGATCGAGCTAAGCTGGCTATTCAGTCGATAATTTACACTTGTGTTGGCTTTGTGATAGCGATACTTGCTCGATCTATCGTAGCTTTTCTTTTACCGGTGGCGCAAAGCAGTACTAATGTGCAGGGTATGGTCGGGTCTGGTATTCAACTATTCTTATGGGCGATTGGTGTGGCTGGGGTTGTAATGGTGGTTGTGGCAGGGTTGCTGTATATATTTTCAGCTGGTGACCCCGGCAAAACAAAGGCCGCTAAAGATGCAATTCTATATGCCCTTATAGGGATAGGCGTGGCGGTACTTGGCAGCGCAATAATAGGCTTTGTCAGCGCTCAATTTCGCTAAAACCTCCAAAATAATACAATAAACATAACTTTTTTGTGCATAACGCTTGCTGATACATCTACCCTTGCAGTAAAATGTGGCTAGTAGTGTGCACTCGCTCACTTAGCTATCATAAGAACTCAAGGAGATAATAAACCATATGCGTAATGCAAAAGATTTACTAAAAAAAGGTTCACTCGTGCTAGCCGGTAATACAGTGGTGGCAGCATCACTTGCCGGGCATGCTTCGGCTGCTGTTGGCGGCGTACAGTCTGGTGCTAATGCTGCTCAGGGTGATGATCAGCAAACTGATCTAGTGGCAAACATTAAAACAATCACCAATACCATGCTCTTTGTAATTGGTGTGGTGGCCGTAATAATGCTGATTGTTGGTGGTTTCCGCTACATCTTCTCTGGTGGTAGTTCTCAGAATACCCAAGCTGCTAAAGATACCATATTGTACGCTGTGATTGGTATTGTGGTAGCTCTACTCGCCTACGCCATCGTAAACTTCGTACTTGGTCAGTTTGGCGCTTAAGACTAACTAGGTATTTTTCGTGCAAAATAAATCCACTAAACTCCTGGGGCTTTCTGTTTGGGTTGCATCTGCTATCTCCTCAGTCTTGCAACTCCCTGCCCGAGCAATCGCAGCCTGTGGTGATCCGTCGGGTGGTGTAGATAGTGGGGTTGCATGTGCCCCAGCTAGTCCATTGGCGGTTCCAGATGCGGTTACTCGAATAACTAACTTACTTTTGTATATTGTAGGAATTGCAGCAGTAATTATGCTGGTGGTGGGTGGCTTGCGCTATGTGCTATCTGGAGGGGACCCTAAAAATACAACTGCTGCTAAAGATACAATTCTATATGCCGTAGTAGGTATTATAGTAGCCATTCTTGGTTATGCGATTGTTAACTTTGTACTCAATCAGTTTTAATCTAAAATTAGCATTTCTAAATAGAACGTCCTGCGGGGCGTTTTTAGGTTTGGTACAATAGTTGTAATGCTTAAACGAATTCTTTTTTGGACTGCAGTAGCGGTGATTATTTTAGGCTCGATGGGGTTTTTGTATTTAGCAACCCGACCAAAGGACACAAAATCCGACAAAGGTGGGTTGGGTGCAGTACTTGCTCCAGCCGACAGCGAAAGTCGGGTGGTGTACGACGAGTCCAAGCCGGTTACTCTTACTTACTGGCGTACTTGGAATGAGGCTAACTACATTCAGCCTATTATTGATGAATTTCAGAAGATGCATCCAAATGTAAAAATTCAGGTGCGCGACATAGACTACGGCAGTTATGATGCTGAGCTAACGCAGGCATCGCAGACAGGTAATCTGCCGGATATCTATTCTGTATTAAATGACTGGATGCCTCGTTATAGTGATTATTCCACCCCTGCTCCAGATACTGTGTATACCGAAAAAACCTATAAAGATGTGTTTGTAGATGTGGCTACACAAAGGTTGTTATATGATGGAAAAATTCATGGTGTTACCTACGGTGTGTCGACCCTTGGTTTATACTACAACCCAGCTCTGCTAGAAGAAGCAAAGGTGGCGGTGCCTAAAAATTGGGATGAATTTACTGAAGCGAGTCGTAAACTCACAAAGAAAACTGGTGAAACCATCACTCAATCTGGTGCTGCTCTTGGTACGCCCTTTGTACATCAGTCGGTAGATATCCAGTCTGTTTTGATGATGCAAAATGGTGCAGCGATGACCGATGAGCCACCCACCAAAGCGTTGTTTGCTCAGCCTGATGCTAGCGGTTATGCTTCTGGTGCGAAAGCGATGGAGTATTATACAAGTTTTGCGAACCCCAAAAAGCAAAATTTTACTTTTTCAGATACATTGGGCTATACGGTGCAGGCTTTTGCCGAGGGTAAGATTGCGATGATGATTAACTATCCATTTAAGTCAGCTGAAGTTAGGCATTTTAATAAAGAATTAAAGTTTAAGATGGCTAAGCTACCGCAAATTAAGGATCAGAAAGAGATAAATTTTGCTCAATTTTGGGTGGAGATGGTAAATAAAAACTCGGTCAATTCGGAGATTGCTTGGGATTTTATTCGGTTTGCTGCAACAAAAGATAACCAAAAGCAGTTTAATGAGCAAACCCAAAGGCCAACTAGTCGCAAAGATTTAATTAAGCAACAAGATGGTGATGATACGCTGGGGCCATTTGTGACTCAGACCAATACGGCTAAAACTTTTTATCGTGGCAATGATAAAGAAATGAATGGTTACTTTTACGATGCTACAGTGAGTGTATTGTCGGGTCTTGATGCACAGCTGGCGGTAAAGAACCTTGAGCGCCGGGCGACAGATTTAATTATGAATTATCCTGTAAGATGAAGACGACTACTAAAGCCTACATCGTGACTGGACTGAGCTATGCACCTGTCGTTTGGGTAATGGCGCAAATATGGTGGAGTTGGGATTTTAAGAACTGTGTAGCTGCACCTATGAACTGCACAGGTCTTGAGTGTGAGCCGATGGGCGTATCTGCGCCAATTTGCTCTCCCACTCCCCTTGCCTGGATTCTTTTGATTTTGCTGGCACTTTTGCCGATAGCTACGTTGCTGTTTTGGAGAAAAAACGTAATCACTAAAAAACGCCCATAACAGGGCGCTTTTTAGTTAATGCCAGTCTTAACCGACTGGCTTAACCTTGATCTTCTTAACCTTATCTTCTTGTACTACTTTTGGAACAGTAACCGTCAGCACACCATCCTTCAGGGTGGCTTGGGCTTTTTCGGCAATAGTTGAGGTTGGTAAGATGATTGAGCGCGAGAATGAACCCCAGAAGCACTCCTGCACATAATAGTGCTCTTTCTCAACAATAACCTCTTCCTTGCGATCACCTCGAATAGTCATAACATCTTCAGAGATTGCAATATCAATATCCTCTGAGCGTACGCCAGCAATTGGCGCTTTTACGACTACACTGTCTTTAGTTTGATATACGTCGACGGCGAGTTGCCCTTCAAATTCCTCTTCCCCCATCCACTCGTCAGAAGTGCTAGAGGTGTCATCGAGGAATTCATCCTGCAAAATCTCTTCGTCTGGATTGTGTTTACGAGCCATAGTTAAACTCCTTATCCTTTACTCCACCTAATCTTAGCACGTATTATACGTGCAAATTACAGGAGAAATCAAGTTTGTTAAAATTAATTACCAGGTTACTGGTTCCAGCCCGTTGTATTTTATGCAACACAGAGGGCTCGAGCCTGTGTGAAAATTGCTTGATAACGCTCGAAAAACAGCCCAGAGTTTGCTATCTCTGCAATGCAATTACTACCGACGGAAGAGTTTGTGCTAGTTGTCAGTGGCGTACTCGGGTGAGGCGAACAGTTATCCTTTGGAGCTACAGAAAAGGGGTAGATAAAATCGTCCAAGCTATCAAATATGAGGGTAGTGAGGATGTTGCTAGGAAGCTGGCACTATTACTAGCACAAGCTAGTTTGCCAAGCTTTGATTTGATTACTTTCGTACCAGATACCAGTAAGCGCCGTAGAGAGCGAGGCTATGTTGCGCCACAGCTGATTGCACGAGAGCTTTCACGACTGACACGCAAGCCGTATATTGAACTATTAACGCGTACAACCCATACTCCACAGGTTGGTGCTGGCCGAGAGATGCGCTGGCGACAGGTAAAAGGAAACTTTGTGTCCAAGCATCTTGCTTTGTTTGAAGGTAAGCGGATTCTACTGATTGATGACGTGATAACTACTGGTGCGACTGTTACGGAGTGTGCAAAAATTCTTAAGCTAGATGGTTCGGGGCCAATTTTTGTGGTAGCGATTGCTAAAAAATAGGCCATATCACCCTAGTTCGTGAGATAATAGTGGAAATGGCTAAGCTTCCTCGATTACCCTATCGCCTAATGGCCGTTGCGCTGATAAATGGTGCCGTTATTATGATTGTTGAGCTAACCGGCAGTCGCATCATTGCACCATATTTTGGTAGCTCGCTCTACGTTTGGACATCTATTATTGGCTGTATTTTAGTGGCTTTATCGGTTGGCTATTGGTATGGTGGCCGTCTGGCCGACCGCCAACCTAGAGAGAGTGTCTTGGCTGGCATATTGCTGACTGGAGCTTTATTTTTACTAGGCTCTCGCCTATTGCAGGATGCTATTATGGGTTCAGTAAGCGCGGTATCGCCAGGTGTTTTATTGGGGTCGATAATGGTAACCTTACTGCTATTTGTACCCACTACTTTTATTTTAGGTATGGTGTCTCCTTTTGTGGCCAAGCTTACATTGATTGATAAAAAACATGCTGGTGAGAGCGTAGGTTTAGTCTTTTCTGCTGGCACCGTAGGCAGTATTGTTGGGACTTTTTTAACTGGATATGTACTGTTCCAATATCTTGGAAATGCTAGGATTATTTTAATCTGTGTGATGATTTTAACGGGTGCAGGCATGCTCTTGAAATATCGTAAATTATTGCCGTATCAGATTGTATTATTGGTAATAGTGGCGGTGTTGGTAGCTCGCTCCAGTGTGTTTGCTTATCCGACCAAAGGCTTAGTGCTGGATAGAGACAGTGCATATAATCGCATTATTGTTAGTGATGTCCAGCAGCGGGGCCGCACCTTGAGAATGCTTCAGACCGATGCCTTGGGCGCACAATCTGGCATTTACTTAGGCTCAGATGATCTGCCATTTAATTACACCAGAGCATTTTTAGATGTAGCAAAGCTGTCGCAGGATGGCAGGACGTTATTAATTGGCGGTGGAGCTTTTACGGTGCCGCGCGAGTTAGCTCGCATTAGCCCTCAGCGCAGAGTTGATACAGTTGAGATTGATCCCGCGCTAGTTCAGGTGGCAAAAGACTATTTTGACTATAGGCCGCCTGCCTCGCATCAAGTTATCCATGAGGATGCACGAGCATATTTAAATAACAATAAGCAGCAGTATGATTTAATTTTGGTGGATGCGTTTCAGTCTCTAACGCCACCGTTTCAACTTACCACCCACGAAGCAATTTCTAAGATACAAAAGAGCTTGTCGACAGATGGAGTTTTAGCAATGAATCTTATTTCTAGGCCGGACTGGCAAGACTCTTTTTTGGCCACGCAATATGCCACCGTACGGCAATCATTTCGCAATATTCGAGTTTATCAATACAAGAGTTCTGGTGGCAGTAGTAGAAGTCAAAATATTTTTTTAATTGCCAGCAATAGTGAGCTGCCGAGTTCACCATCTCTTGAGTTAGATAGAGAGATTGTCTTTAGTGAAGATGGGTTGCTATCCCCTGTTCTGACCGATGATTTTGCTCCGGTTGAGGCGCTCACGCAGTAGGCACACTAACTTCTGAGCTTTTTTCTTATAATCTAGAGTAAATATACTAACTTAAAGGTGGACTGTGGCTAAAATAAAAAAACCACCACTATTGTGACGGTAGTTGGCGCTCTCCTGTCAGAATTTCGGCTAGCACTTGAGCGTAGAGCGGTCGTTCGATCTGCTTGATGCGTTCGTGGAGAGTCGCAACGGTATCCTCGGGCAAAACCGGAACTTCAGCCTGCTCGACGATAGGTCCAGCGTCGAGCTCTTCAGTTGCGATGTGGATAGTTGTGCCAGTTACTGCTTCCCCTGCTTCTAGGGCGTCTGCAACGGCTTGTTCGCCCTTATACTTTGGCAGTAGCGCTGGGTGGATGTTTAGCAGTATACCTCTGTAAGTCTCGAAAAAAACTTGGCGATAGGATCGTCATGAAGCCGGCCATCGCGGTGATGGTGATACCGTGGTCGTTTAAGGTATCGGCAATAGCTATCGAGAACTTTACCCGATCAAACCCAGGCTGGTCACTCCATTTGCGGGAATTGTTCCAGCCAAAATTTATACGAGGCAAGAGCTCGGTCTGATATTTGGCCGACTTGGCGACTTCTAGACCGCGACATGGCTTCTCGGCAATTACCAGGCCGATTGGCAAGTGTTCGGTCGTCATGTGCTCCAGTAGCGTGCCACTTCCCGAGACCAGTACTGCGAGTTTGTGTGAATACTTCAAATTCATCTCCTTATTGTTGGGTGCTTTGTCGTATCTACCACGTTCACTTATTTAGCTCTTGCATTATTTCTCGCAGGTATAGTGTGTCATCAAGGGTTGGTGCGACTCTTGGATTACTCGACCAGCACCAATCGTCTTGTAGATTCTTGAGTATTTCTTTGAGCCAGTCGGCAGCGCCATCGGTCAAAACTATCTCGGTCGCCATTTCTTCCTCCAGGTCCTTGCCGTGAATTTTTTTCACGACACAGAACTGGCGCAAGAGGGTGGATAGCGGCTAAAGCCTTCTGTGCACGAACTCGCTACGCCGAACCCATCGCTTTACGGTACAGGTTCAGATCCCTTGCATCATTACACTGCTCGGCCCTTCGGACTAATCAGGGTAATGGCGGAGAGGGTGGGATTCGAACCCACGGTACCGTTGCCGGCACACTTGTTTTCGAGACAAGCCAGTTCAACCACTCCTGCACCTCTCCATGGGCTACTATGAGAGTTGGCTCGAGTTATTATACTTGATTGAGTACAATTTTCCAGCACCTAGCTAAAAAATAACCACATTCATTCCGCCAGTATAGTTAGTAGTCTATTTTGTGGCCGGCTTATTGCTCTTTAAAATATAGTCATAGAGAACCGGTATAGCCGCAGCGTAGAGAACGAGTAAGATTACTGTAGCAATAATTCCTACAATTGTAATAATTGGCAGAAGCATAAGCAGCGATACGCCTATTATGCCGAAGACTTTACCCATATGGCCGGTAGTAATATCCCAACTCTTTGAAAGCGCTTCTGTACCCCTCATTTTTGGGTTATCTACCAGTAGGTAGTTAGTCATTGAGAATTTAATTGCCAGCAAAATACCAGGCACTATAAAAAATACCAACCCTATAAGGATTGCTAATCCCGCCAGAAGATTAGCGACTAAGAAGCGAATAATATTTTGTAATGCGTACTCAAATGACTCACGCAGTTCTTTACGTGTGCCACGCACGGCATACAGTAGAATAAATGCAATCATAGGGGTGGTGAAGAGTGATACAACAAAGTTAGCTATACTAGACAGATTATTTGCTAAATCTCTATTGTCGCCAGAAATAAAGCCAATAGCCATGCCGATACCAACTGAGATTATAAATATTAAAAATAGTGGCACAAATGCTAGGCGAATTGCATCGCTACTGGGTTTGAATAAGCCAAATGCACCTGGATATTGTGATGCTTGAGTAGTTGCTGGCGGTGGAGGCGGTGGTGTGACGGCTGGAGATTTTTTAGTGGGCATGGCTTTCTTGTTAAGTTAATTATACTTAGAATTGTACTAATTTTGGGGCGGTCTGTGAATAAAAAGAGGTGCCGGTCGAGGATTACTCCCCGACCGGCGGTTGGTGGCCAGCACATCTAGCGAACATTGGCATGGACTACCTAGTCTGCTTGTAGTGCTAGCATGGCGTGAGCCCAGCGATGCGCTATGGTGTACGTTGTGTGTCTTTAAGGGTGGCTCACGTATCGTCGACGAGCTGACTTGTATTGTGTCGTAGCTATCGTCCGTGTGAAGGACGCGCCTCTCGACCCTGTAATTTTTGAGAAATCCTCTCTTGATTACAGACCATCACCTCGCCAGCTGAAGGTGAGAGCAGTGAAGGGGGTGGGATTCGAACCCACATACCTCCCGCCGATGGGCGGGTGCTCTCCTGTGAGCTACCCCCTCGCCTCATGCTTGGCGCTAAAAGTGTTGGCGGCACTAGCCTGGCATGAGATTGTCGGGCTGACAGGATTCGAACCTGTTACCGCCAAGGCAAAGCTCGGCAGCTCTACCTTTGAGCTTACAGCCCGTGTGACTGGTCGGAGCAGAGGTGTCCTGAGCACCCCAACCCCTAGCTGTTCCATCGGTCCGGTCACGTAGGCGCGAGGGCCCTTGGCGTAAGACCGAATGAGGTAGCTAGCCTCCCTACCACCTTGGATGACGGTGCGGGTACCCAATCCGCTCGTATCGGTGGCGTACATCTCAGGAATGTCGGGGTTATTCATTTGGCATGCAGGGGATCCCCGATCCCTGTGAGCCATCCTAAGCTAAAGCGAGGGACGGCCTTGTCGCCAAACGTCTGGGCATTTATTCCCAGAATTGTTGCATGCTTTAAGGTGCGAAGTTGCTGCACCTGCCGCGAGCTAAGGCTTCCAGCAGGTTCAGGTGCAGCACCGATCCTTTGTGCAGCGAAGTCTCTTAAATATAAGCCTGTAATTACAAGCTATATTTACTTGCGCTTTTGTGACGGAGGCACATCACATCCACTTTTGGGACACGCCGGATCTAGGTAAAAGGTTAAATTTTCTGGTGCCATCGAGAAAGGATGCTTCCCTCCCCGACTTCACAAGAAAATAGCGCACTAACCATAAGTTGCCATGGTGCGCTCGGCAGGATTCGAACCTGCGGCCTCTGGTACCGCAAACCAACGCTCTATCCAACTGAGCTACGAGCGCACGTCGTTTCTCTCTTCGAGTTTTGGCGAAAATCTCTTCGCTGCCACTCTCCACGAGAAACTCCTCCTCAAAAATACCAACTGCTTTCTAGCGCTCATAATTGAGAAACAAGTATAAATTCGCTACAGAAGCGTTCCGTTGCTATTTTTGAAAAAGAAATTCATGCAAAGGTACAAAAAGCAGAAGTTATTTTACCTAATTTATCCTATTTCGTAAAGGTTTAGAATTTTAGTCGCTTGAAGAATGATTCTCCAGTATATCCCTGCGGCTCGGTTTCAGGCAGTACAGAGGTAAGAATATCGACTACATCTTCTACGTCCTCCTCGTTAGCGTGAAGAGTGGTGAGCTGGCCAAAACGCTTAGCTGGCACTAACTCAAAAGTAGTTAGTTTGCCGGTAGTAACAGTAAAAAATGATTTAAAATTTGTGTACGGATGTGGCTTTCCGTCAATTGCAACATGAAAGGTTGCTAGTTCGTAGCTGTGGTCGCCAATACCACGATTTGTATAGATTGATAGTGCCCATGGCACAAGCACACCAAGAGGTATGACAGCCCAGGTTTGCGTGAAGACAGCAATTACGATAATGACCGCTGCAATTAAGCCCAGAATGACGTACCACAACGTACTTTTGTGTTCTGGAGTGGTGTCTTGAATTTGCCACTGCAACAAGACTTCGTCTGGTTGCTCGACGATTTGCTGTGGATCAACCTCTTGGTTAACCTCTTCGGACTCTGGAGCTTGGACGTCTGGTTGCATACTAGTGCTATTATCTCCCAATTGTTCAAAAAGGGCAAAACTCTAGCGCTTACTAGGAATCTTTTTTGTCATCTGTCTTTTTATCGAGGCGGTCCAGTCCGAGTATTTTAACCCCTAAATAAACGACAAGTGCAATAATCGCAAAATCTAGCAGAGTAGCAATAAAATTACCATATGTAATGGTGGCTCCAGCGAGTTTAACGTTTGCCGCTTTCAGGCCATCGGCCGACCCTAATGCCAAGCCCACCAAGGGGTTAACAATATCGCTTACCAGCGACGACACAACTTTTGCCACTGCGGCTCCAAGTATGAAGCCAACTGCCAGGCCAACTACTCCCTGTTCACGAATGAAGTCCATAAAACCGTTCATATGCTTTTTCATAAAATAATTCCTGATCAATAATTAATGGCGGAGAGGGTGGGATTCGAACCCACGGTACAGTTGCCCGCACGCCAGTTTTCAAGACTGGTACCTTCAACCACTCGGTCACCTCTCCGTGTTTTAAGTGGAACGCATAGATTATACGTTATTTTCGGGAAATTCTCGAGAGCACGGCGGCTTCGTGCTGTAATAACCACTGTTTACGCTCAATTCCGCCAGAATATCCACCTAGTTTACCGTGTGAGCCAACGACGCGGTGACACGGAATAGCAATAACTATTGGATTTTTACCACAGGCATTTGCTACCGCTCGCCAGGCTTCGGGCCGCCCTACTCTTTTGGCGATATCGGCATAGGTGGCGGTTTCACCAAACGGGATTTTCTGCATCTCCTCCCAAACTTGCTTTTGAAAAAGCGTTCCCTCGGGCGCAAGTTTCAGGTTAAAGTTTATCCGCTGGCCGGCAAAGTATTCGGAGAGTTGCGTTGTAGCATCAGAGTTAGAATCTGGCACTGAATTGACGGCAAAATGAATAAGAGAAATCCGCTTACCAGTGCCATTGATGACAACTTCACCCAATGGAGTGCGCATGCTATATGTCGCCTTTGAGGTGTCGCTGGCGAATTTGAGCCATTTTTTCTGACAGTGCCGAGGCTATGTTGATATCAAAATGCCGAGCGAGCAACGCCGCTACGATATAGACATCAGCTATTTCGAGTGCAATTTCATGCCTTATAAGAGGCCGATTGCCTTTACTCGCCCTTTGCTCGCCATAAAAAGCCAGAATCGCTTCGGCTAGTTCGCCAGTTTCTTCACTCAGTTTTGCAAGCACCCCCAAGGTGTGGAGCTGATTATCTTTGGCTGTGTTTTTCGAGGCAGCACGAAAGCTGGCATCTAAATTGGCGATAAATGCAGTGAAGTCATCGAAAGTAAGTGAGTTTTTCGCCATGATCAGCCGATTTCTATCGAGAAATCTGTTCATCATGGCGGAGAGGGAGGGATTCGAACCCTCGCGCCAGGTTTCCCCGACCTACCGGTTTAGCAAACCAGCCCCTTCAGCCACTTGGGTACCTCTCCTTATGGTAAGAATATCAGGTGCTACAGATGAAAATTATACGTTATTTGCTTAGAAAATTCTATGTACGGTGTATAAAAATTATCTAAAAAGCGAAATTAGAACGAAAAACATAAGAATATTGTGAAACCATCTCGTTTCACATGGTTTTACTGAATAGCTTTTTGGGCTTTTTGTAGGTTGACATCATAGGGCAACTGCTCAAGGGCTGCACGGATCGTTTCACGCGCACGAGCTAAGTCCCCTCTTTTTTGGTAGATGCGAGCTAATATTAGCCAATCTTCAGTAGTCTTTTGCTCAGACTTGGATAGATATTGTTCCACTAGGGTGTCCGCACCCAGATTATTAAGTTCGTAGATGTCTTTGCGGTTGAGACTTTGTTTATCGACAAAATCACATAGGCCTTTAAGCTTAGTCGCCCACTCCCCTTCTTCTAGATTATTTTTAAGCTCACAACCAGACTTGGCCTGGTTATTGTTGACGTAGCTTCTGGCTAATAAGTAACTAAACTCCGGGTTGGTTTGATTTTTTGAGAGATTTTTATAGATAATAATCGCTTTGTCATACTTACCTGCTTCGGTGTAGTTTAAGGCGGCTTCATCGCGTAAACTGGCCGAGCCGTCATGGTAAGCTTGAGCGGCTTTGGCGTAGTTTTCTTGGGTTAGATAGAATTCGGCCAAAGCTTTTTGAGCAGAATCAGCCCTAAGACTAGCCGTAGATAGATTAAGCAGATAGCGCTCTCTCTGCTGTGGTGACATATTGGTAGATTGTTTTGCCATCTGATCGGCGGCGGTGTCACGACCAAAAATATATGATAATAAACAAACTAAGACCACTCCCCCAATGATATATTTGAGTCGCTTAGGATGCTTGCGAGGAGTTGGCTTGAATGAGAGCGGTTTGGAGTTCTTCATAGGCGGTTTGAGCTTCCTCTAGTCTAGCACGTTCGGCGTCCACAACGCTCTCTGGTGCATTGGCGGTAAAACTTTGATTAGCTAACTTATTTTGGATGATCTCGATATGCTGTTTTTTGAGTTGAAGTTCTTTTTCGAGTTTCACGCGGAGCGCATTATCTGAATCAGTCTGTTTTTGAGCGAGAATAGCTGCGATTTCAATACCAAAACCCTTGGCTTGTTCGCTATTTGTCTGTATAATAGATTTCGGCCAATGTTCGGTAATAAGATTTGTGTTTGTCCAGGGTAGTTCCTGCCAGATCGCTTCTGTTACAAAGGGGGCGAACGGGTGAGCAAGCCTGAGAACAGTATCGAGAACATAGGCAAGCACCTCAGGATTGAGGGATTGTTTTGAGTACTCTATGTAGTAATCGGCAAGCTCACTCCACAGCAGGTGATAGACCGCTTCACCAGCTTCAGAAAAGCGGTAGTTATCGAGGTGTCGAGTTACGTCTTTGATGGCCGTGTTAGTCTTTTCAATAATCCAGTGGTCAGCAGGGGAGAGTAGTTCGGGCTGCTTAGGGGAGTAATTTTCTTCTAGGCGGGTAGTTGTAAACCGGGCAACATTCCAGAGTTTGTTACAAAAATTACGGTAACCTTTGATTTTTTCTTCGGAGAGTTTACCGTCATTACCAGGTGTAATGCCAATAGATAGGGCAAGGCGCAGTGCGTCGGTGCCGTATTGAGCTGTGATTTCCATAGGGTCGCCATAGTTACCCTTAGATTTGGAAAGTTTTTGGCCTTTTTCATCTGTTACCATACCCCATAGATAAACGTTCTCAAACGGGATTTTGCCAGTTTTGTAGAGCGAAAACATTGTCATGCGCGTTACCCATTTGTGGAGGATGTCGCGGGCGGTGGCCATTACGGTGGTGGGGTAGTGGTTCTGCCAATCATCACCCAGTGTAGTCATGAGAGTGGCGTATGGCCATTGCCCAGATGAGAACCAGGTGTCAAAGGTGTCAGTCTCGGCTCGGTAGTTGCCAGCGCCGTAGTATTCGCGAGCCTCATCTTCGGTTTTGGCGATGATGTAAGGTTTTTTATCTGTATCATGGCTAGTCTTGTAGTACACCGGAATACGGATACCCCACCAGATTTGGCGGGATATACACCAGTCATGCTCGTTTCTGAGCCACTCGAGTGCAATCTTTTTAAATCGCTTGGGGTAGATTTTGATTTGCTCGTTTTCTATAGCTTTGATGACGGGTTTATTTAACTCGGCCATTCGCATGAACCACTGTTCAGTAATAATAGGTTCGATCACGGCTCCAGAGCGGTCTTGGATGGCTACAGAGTGGGTAATTTTTTCACGACGTACAAGCTTTCCAGCTACTTCGAGATCGGCTACAACAGCTTTGCGGGCTTCTTCTACGGTGAGACCAGCGTATTTTTCGGGTACATTGATCATTTTGCCTTCAAAGTCGATGACGGAGAGTTGGGGGAGGTTGTGCCGAATACCAATCTCATAGTCGTTTTTGTCGTGTCCAGGAGTAACCTTAAGTGCGCCAGTGCCAAATTTTGGATCAACATGCTCGTCGGTGATGATTGGGATTGGCCGCTCCACCAGGGGAATAGTGGCGGTAGCTTCATCCAGGCTAGAAA
The DNA here is from genome assembly GCA_016700035.1 of bacterium. Lineage (NCBI taxonomy): Bacteria > bacterium. The sequence goes on from CP064998.1 coordinate 21,719, forward strand.
AGCGTTCATCTTCTGGATTCACAGCAATCGCTACGTCCGCAAAAATTGTTTCCGGACGGGCAGTAGCAATCTGCATACTGCCGTAATCGAGGGTGTAAATCTCATCCTCACGCTCCACGTGTTTGAGTTCAATATCCGCATAGGCAGATTGAGTTATAGGGTCCCAGTTTACAATCCGGTTGCCACGGTAAATATGGCCGTCATCATGCAACTGCTTAAAAGTATCGAGCACAACATTTACGATGTCGTCATCAAGGGTGTACTTGAGCTTGCTCCAATCTGCCGAGAAGCCCATAGACTGCATCTGGGAGATCATCGTACCCTTGTGGTTTTCAACAAAGTCCCACACTTCTGAGTAAAACTTTTCTTGCCCGAGGTCGTGGCGAGATTTTCCTGATTTAGCGAGTTCCTTTTCGTACACAAACTGCGTTTCGATCCCAGCGTGATCTGTTCCTGGTTGCCAGAGGGTAGGTCGGCCCTGCATGCGGGCGTATCTGGTCATGATGTCTTCTACGACGTACATCAGGTGACCAGCGTGCAGGGAGCCATTAGCATTTGGTGGTGGCATTATTATTGTGAACGGACGACTATCCCTGCGGTCTGCGGCGTTGCTGACTGCGCTGCTCGCTTCACTTACGTCTGAGTAAGCTCCGCTCCGCTGCTCGCTGTTGCTCTGCATATCGTCAGGGCTAATCATCTCCGAGTTCTTGGTGGGTGAATACTGATTCGACCCTAGCGCAAAACTGTTGGATTGCTGCCAAAGTTGGCGGATTTTGGGCTCGTATTTTGAGGGCTCGTAGGCTTTTTCCATACTTTACAGCCTAACAATTATCTGATGTAGATGCTAGTTATGGTTGGGTTATTTGGGTTGTTTTTGTTGGTGTGAGCAACTAGTATGTATAAATTATGAATAAACTTAGCCAAGAAGAGTGGGAAGCTTCTATTCAGCGAATTGGAATAGTAGCCGGATGTATTATTTTTAGAGACGGCAAGTATCTTATGGTACAAGAGAGGCAAGAGAAAGTGTATGGCCTTTGGAATGTGCCTGCGGGCTACGTAGACAACGGCGAGGAAGCTGAAACTGCGGCAATACGAGAAGCACTAGAAGAATCTGGATATGAAGTGGTGCTAGAAGGTCTGATTGGGCTCTATCATGACACAACATTTGAGCCGCTTAAGCATGTCTATGAAGCAAGGGTTGTGGGTGGTGATTTGCGGATACAGGAAGACGAGATCCTAGACGCCAAGTGGCTGACTTTTACAGAGATTAAAAATCTTAATAAAGACAAAAAACTTCGGGCGCGTTGGATTTTTGATGCAATCTGTAGGGCCGAAGAAAAGCGGACTTAAGCTACAGCGTCTCCAAGCTTGAGTCCGCCACTAGCTCAGTCTCAATCAATTCCTTTGGCGCAATTACCCCAGAATTCCGCTGCACCATCTGATACGCCAAGGCACCAATCATAGCGGCATTATCCGTGCAAAAGACAGGTGGAACGACTCGCGCATCAGGAATTTTAGCTAAAATAGCCTCGCGTAGGCGTTGATTGGCACTCACACCACCACCAATCACCACGCTAGCAGGAGTATAGGCGTTATACGCACGTAGGAGCCCTCTAACGAGCGTTTCGACCACGGTGCGTTCAAAGGACGCGGCAATGTCCGAAACGACGTCTGGCGGTAGCTGGTAGGTCTTACGGAGGTCTTTAAGGCCGGGCTTATCACCAACGATAGCTTGAACTTGACGCAGAACAGCAGTTTTGAGGCCCGAAAAGCTAAAATCATGGCTATCTCCCAGATTAGCGATAGGGAATTTATAAGCTTGATCATTACCATTTTCGGCCACTCGAGAGATATTTGGCCCACCAGGATAAGGGAGACCGAGTAGTTTAGCTACCTTATCAAAGGCTTCACCAGCAGCGTCATCACGGGTTTGACCAATTAGCTCGAACGAAAGATCTTCCTGGAAAAGCATTAGTCGGGAGTCGCCACCGGAAACAATCAGTGCCAGCATTGGGAAAACTGGACTGTCGGTTTGGCGCAACTCAGCGTCAGCTGTGTCTTCGCTTATCTCACGTACCTCTAAGTACGCTCGATCTCGCTCTTCCTGGCTTCCTTGATTTGCATCCAAACGGACAGTCCTTAACTCGGCGTTAGCGTTGGCTTGTGCTTCATCCAAGCTAACACTCCTTTCTCGCGCGAGAGGCCTATCGGAATCTGTATCTAGAAAACTCGCGTAGGCATGAGCTAAGATGTGATTAACGCCAATCAGAGGCTTATTTTTTTCTACGGCCAAGACTTGAGCTGTGAGTACGCCAATCAGCAGTGATCCGATCAGCCCGGGCCCGCGGGTGACAGCAATGGCATCAATGTCATCCCAGCTAAGATTAGCGTCCTGCAAGGCCTCTTCAATTACGGGAATTACCACCTCAATATGACTCCTGGCGGCAACCTCTGGCACCACACCACCAAACTGGGCGTGTAGGTCAGCTTGGCTGGCAATAATGTTGGCAAGCACTTCTCGGCCACCACGAATAATCGCGCAGGCCGTTTCATCACAGCTCGATTCAATGGCGAGAATAGTTCGGATTTGTGCTTTCATATCTGGTAATTGTAGAGTGCTCGCAGTAAAAAAGAAAGCACCAACCTTTGAGAAGGGTGGGTGGGGAGCTGATGTGGATTAGCTATGCTTGGTCTGAATCAACTGGCTCGGGAGGGTCTCGCCAGGCCTGTGCTTCCAGCGATCGATCCTTTATAGCCTTGTTAAAGGATGTATCGGCCACATTCGCACTTTGGATGTGGTTTTTTTAGATATAGCTAGGGGAGTACAATGAAACTATGTATGAACAATTGCCAACCGGTGCCGAAGCCCGAGAAGAAGAAAATCAACGGCAGCGCAATGATACATTATCGAAGGATTTAGAACGGATTATTGCTGAAGAAGAAGAGAAAGAGCGAAAGCGATCATCGACTGTAGTACAGAGTGTCTCACCAAAAAATGCAATAAGAATAGAGAGTCAAGACTCACAGGTAGATACGCTGCAGAAGTCGGCCGAAAAGCAAGCTACGCCAGAGGCTATTATAGAGGAGCTGCGTCCCGAGCTACAATCACTCGCTTATCAAATGAAGCAGGGAATTGTTGAGGGGCGTTGGGATTCAATAGTTGGCGACGAGGTTTCGGCGCGGTTACCAACGCTTTTTATGCACCGACTCTTACAGCGCTATGCGCAGGAGCATGGTACGCGAGATCCAAGGGTGGTTTTTATGGCTGGAGACAGAGATCGCTTTGGTAGCTCAAAAACTGCCATGGAGGAATATATTGCTTCTCGACGTGAAGATATTGGCCAACGTACGCTTTTAGTAACTGAGTATGTGACGAGTGGAGATGTTCTGTATGATGAGCTTTCTATGCTGCCAACTGATACAGTTAAGGATGTGGCAATTTTACGAGTTGATTCCAATGGTATGTATGATGAACAGTCATCCGTAGCCCAGCGTGGCGGACTGGTCATGGTTGGTGGTCGTATGGCGAGCCAGGCCCAAATGCTACACAATGAGGCGCTTGGCAAGGCAATGTCGGGTGTTCAAAAGCGACATATTCAACATACCGATGAGGTACTCATTGAATCTGAAGGTATATCCTATCAGGCCGCTACAACGCAGCGACGAAGAGATTTTAAGCCAGAAGCTGTAGCCAGGGCACGAGAACTAATCTACGCTATGGCAGATGAAATTTATGAAGAGCTTTTTCGCGGTTAGCGACATGATTTGAATGTATCCGCTTATAACCCTAATGTTACCCACTAAAACCACTGCATAATACCTCTGTAGCCTGAGCTTTGGTATACAATAATGAACATGACAAGCTTTGAGCCAACTATTTGGGATACACAGATTTCTGAGTTAGGGGGAGGTATTTTGCAGAGTACGACTTGGGCTGAATTCCAGGAGGCTGTGGGTCGAGAAGCAGTGCGAGCATGTGTGGATGGCAAATGGGCCTGGCAGGGCTTTATGCGTAATTCGAAGGGGCTTCGGTATATGCTTTTGCCATATGGGCCGGTGGTGAGACAAAATGCGATTGAAGCGCTACGTTCAGTTATTTTTTCCGCCGAAGAGCAGGAGGTCGATTTTATTCGCCTGGAGCCGATCGGTGAGGTCAGTGAGGAAGATTTACAATCTGTTGGCGCACATAAAATTGCCGAAGTAGATCCTCAGCATACATTTATATTAGATATTTCACGCAGTGAAGAAGAGTTGCGACGGGGTTTGCAATCTGGTCATCGCAACCGTATTAACACCACCGAAAAGCGAGGTATTGTGATTAGGCGAGTGCAGGACATGTCGCCGATGAATGATTTCTTGCGTCTGATGGCCGATACCGCGAAACACGCTCATATTACTAATTATCCAGATAGCTATTATCGTCATCTAGCCGAGACTTTAATTAGTAAGGGTGTGGCGAGCTTTTATGTGTCGACAGTTGCCAGCGAGGTTGCGAGTGTTAGTTTGGTTTACGACTGGGGGGACATGCGTTCATATGCGCATACCGGTAATGATCAGGCGCTAAATAGGGAGTACAAGGTGGCAGTTTCGGCAGTCTGGAAGATGATTGCGGATGCTAAATCGGCTGGACTGACTAAGTTTGATTTTTGGGGTGCAGCGCCAGATGATTCAGCGGGTCATAAATGGGCTGGGATTACAGCTTTTAAGAAAGGCTTTGGCGGCAAGCGCATTACCACTCTTGGCACTTGGGATATTCCGATTAAGAAAAACAAGTATCGAGCTTATCAGGCGTATCGAAAATTACGTAGTTTTAAATAAAAAGCCCGCTATTACTAGCGGGTTGGAGGACTAGGCGACGGTTGTGTTGCGTGACCAGTCTAGTTCCATACGGATGTGGCGAATACCAGCCTCGTTGAATGGTGCTCCACAAGACGCAAATCCAAGGGATGAATAGAGACTCTGGGCATCAAGCTGGGAGTTTAGGAAGAAAAAGGGTGGATCGAAAGCTCTCCCTTGATCCTCGATGAGGTACTCAAGTAGTCTAGTGGCATATTTATTGCCGCGAAACTTTTTGAGGGTGGCTACTCGACCAATCTTGATTGACCCTTGAGGCGACATTCTTATTGCCCGAGCACAAGCCACAGCAATTTCTTTGTGGTTGACACGGATGTAGAGCACGTAGTGCATGGCTTGGTATTCGTCATTAAATACATTGCTCGGATCGATGCCTTGTTCCTCGATGAATACGGCTTGCTGAATAGCTCGGCTGTCCTTCAGGGTTCGATCTGTTTGCTCTGGTCGGCGGTAAACAGAACGGATGAAGATACTAGGTCTGCGCATTTTTCTCGATTCTCGAAGAGGTGCAATTGGAGTATTCTACAATAAAATATACTTTTAGTAAAGAAATACCCCGACCAATCGCTGGTCGGGGATGGGGGTGCCTATTCGGAGCACATCACAAGGTCGGCATAGCTACCGTGTCCGTAGCGACGATCGAAGGCTCGTTCAAGGGCCGCATGCTCATCATCGGTCATCCATTCCATGACCTTTAGGTTGTCAAAACCCAGAACTGAAGGGGCGTCGAGTTCACGCAAGAGCTGGGCAGCCTTACGTCGAGCTAGCGCTGTGTTTGCCGTATCGAGTTGGTACTCGCTGTAGGTATAGAAGTAGAGCTCGAATAGCTCACGCGTTAGCCGGTTGCCATAGGCGTCCAGCAAAAGACTCGTCTCGACTGTTCTCTCGATGTAGACATGTAGACCGAGATGTGCGACCAGATAATCAAGAGCCAGAAAGCGCTGTGAGGCCGGCAGGGTGGCGTCATTCAGGCGCTGAAGAGCCAGATCCCAACTGCGATTACTCTGGCGAGTGATGGTTCGACGGATGTTGGGCAGGTTGATGCCGTAGTAGAGCTCAACCTCGCAGGGCTTGCACTTCTGGCTTGTGTCACCAAGACGCAAGGCCCGCTGAGCCCGCAGGCGAGTAACGGCTTGCTCGATCTCAATCAGGGCATCTGATTTGTCCAGAAAGGTAGCCCGAGCACACAGATCGCCGAAGGCTTCGGGCGTTGAATTGATACCATGAAGGTACTTTTCTAGTTCTCTCTGATCGAGTATCGGACTGGATAGAGTTGGGTTTTTTGCCACAGTACTCCTTATGGACTGGGGAAGGTACAGATTATCATATAATATAATTAAAATTAGATTTAGTCAATATAAAGGACTATAGTAAAAGTAGGTATAATATGAACATGATTCGGAAGGTTAGTTCAGAAGAATTAGACGCCTGGAATAGGTTGATATTGGAAAATCCAGATAGTGGCCATATTTATCAAACCTTAGAATGGGGAGACTATAAGGGGCGCTATGGGTGGCATCCAGAGCGATTAGTTTGGGAGTCTGATAAGAAAAGGGCGTATTTTCAAGCTTTAGTAAAAAATGCACCTGGCTTTGGTGCGATTTGGTATATCCCCAAAGGTCCGGGTATTTTTGCGCACTACAAAAGTGAAAAGGCTCAAGCAGCTGCATTTAAAACACTCTCCACAGAGTTGGCATTATATATTCAAAAACATGATCCAAGGGCATTTATGCTAATGGTGGAGCCAGAAGTCTATGACGATGAGCTGAAACCCAAGCAAGTTGGTTACCAAAAAAGTATTCATGATCTGCAGTTTCGGGCCACAATAATAGTCGATATTGATAAGAATGATGATGACTTGTTGGCGAGCTTTAAGCAAAAAACGCGCTACAATATCCGGCTTGCCACCAAGAAGGGTGTAACGATTGAAAAACGCGATGCCACCGATGAGATGGTGGATGAAATGTATAAGCTGATGGGTGATACGCAAGGGCGAGCTGGTTTTTATTTGCGCCCCAAACATGCCTTTAGGGCTTATTGGCAGAGTTTTGCCAAAAGTTCAATGGGGCAGTTTTTTGTGGCCGTACACGAGGGAGAGATACTGGCGGCTGAATATGCCATGATTTTTGGTGAAAAAGCTTATTACAAGGAGGGTGGTTCAAGTGGTGCGAAGCGTAATTTGATGGCACCGTATCTCTTGCAGTATGAGGTGATGCGTTGGGCGCGCGATAGGGGCGCTAAGGAGTATGATTTAATTGCAGTACCACCAAAAGATCAGCTTAATCCAGAGCATAGTATGTATGGTTTGTATCAGTTTAAATCTGGTTTTAATCAAGAAATTACACAGTTTGTAGGATGCTGGGAGTTACCGCTGAGGGCCAGTGCTTATGCTCGATGGCAAAAGGCCGAGCCACTGTTTCATAGGGTGTATAGCCGCGTGAAGCACAATATTTTCTGGTAAAATGACCTTAATATAGGCCAGACTGTTTTACTGGCAAGTAGTTTGTGCGGCCTAAGCATAGCCTCGAGTACGACTTGGTCTTATTGATTTTTTATTCTTGTCGTACTTCTGTTATGAGGAGTTTTAATGAGTCCTGCATAAGGGGAAAGCTCCCCGATCCGGAGATCGGGGAGCTTGGTGGTTGCCCCACAGATTTAGCGTTATGACATGGGTTGGGGTTATTTGTATTTCGGCAAGCCACGTCATTTTGCGATATACCCTAGAGGGGCTGGAGAGGAAGGGAAGGACCCCCTAGGGTAGCGCCGGCAAGCCGGGCGCTCTTTAGAGACGCTATAAAGCGTCACGACTGTGTTGAGTGAGATCTAGCAATTTAGTTTAAGAGGATTACTCCACATGGTGTGGGTTTTCCTGCCTGCGCCAAATCTCACTTGCAAGGTACTACTCTCTATTTACTCTCTATTTGTGCTGTTGTCAACAGCGGTTATGCGGAGTATCTGTTTTTCAGGCATAAATCAGCTATAATAATTTCCATGAGTGATGGGAGTAAGCAAAATTCTGCTTTAGATATTATTTTTAAGGCTTATGATATTCGTGGAGTAGTTGGTGATGAACTAACACCAGAGCTGGTACATGATATCGCACAAGCCTTTGCCGAGCAGATGCCTGATGGAACCATTGCAGTTGGGCGTGATATGCGTACGGACTCTGAAGCACTAGCCTCTGCCTTCATAGAGGGTCTAATCGCGCAGGGTCGTGAAGTGCTGGATATTGGCATGATTACTACAGATATGAGCTATTTTGCAGTTGGCCACTATGACTTGGCTGGAGGGGCGATGATTACCGCCAGTCATAATCCGGGTAAATATAATGGCATTAAGCTAACTGGTGCTGGCGTGGTGCAGTTAAGTGCTGATGACGGATTGAAAATTCTAAAAGATAGAGTGCTAAAGGGTGGGTTTAAGCCGGCTAAAGAGCTTGGCAAAAAGCTCGAAAAGAATATTCTTACAGATTGGGTAGAGCATACCTTGCGCTTTGCTGGCACTGAGCTGAAACCGTTGAAGGTGGGCGTGGACGCTGGAAATGGCATGGGCTCGGTACCGATTCCAAAGCTGCAAGAGCTAACCGGCCTAGAGGTTTCTGGCTTGTATATGGAGCTCGATGGCACATTTCCAAATCATCCAGCTAATCCAGTGCTTGAGGGAGCAATGGATGATCTTAAAACGCTTGTAGCCCGCAATGAGCTTGATTGTGGCATTGCTTTTGATGGTGATGGCGACCGATGTTTTTTTGTTGATGAAAAAGGAGAGACCGTTGAGGCTTCAGTACTGGCAGCACTTTTGGCGGGAACTCTACTCAGCGAAAACCCTAAAAGCACTGTTGTTCAGAGTGTCGTGGTGGGTGATATTGTGCGTGAAGTGGTCGAAGCTCTTGGAGGAGAAGTGGTGCAGAGTCGAGTTGGGCACAGTTATATGCAGGCAATGATGCGTGAACATAATGCGATTTTTGGTTGCGAAACATCCGGCCACTTTTATTTTCGAGATAATTTTTTCTGTGACTCAGCGCTTATTACGGCGGTTATGGTATTGGGTATTATGTCTGAAACTGAGAAACCGCTGTCTGAATTGGTGCGTACATATCGTAAGTATCAAAGTATATCGGAAGAGAATATTGATGTAGCAGATACCACAAAGCTCCTAATTGCACTGGAAAAACAATATCATAAGGCCACTCTTGATCGGCTAGATGGACTGACTATTCGTACTGATGATTGGCATGCTAGTATTCGCCCCAGCAACACTGAGCCTTTGGTGCGACTAAATATTGAAGCTAAAAATAAGACTACCCTAAAAACAGCTCATATAGAGCTAAAGAAAGTTATTGCTGATTATTCTTAAAAATTCGTGGCAAAGTTTTTAATAATTACTTCTATTGACATTTATGGGTTAACATGATACAATACAAATTATCGTCTAGGTGCCTTGGTGCCACAAAAAGACGAGACGGTAGCGAAAGGAGGGGCATTTGTCCAGGACCTACGCCGCCTAGAGATAGTTCACCACGCCGGCGAATGGCGCCAGCCAGGCGCCAACCGGAAGTCCTAACGTTTTGACATTTTAGCATTTTGCTAAATGTTGGAGCGGAAAGGCATAGTCGAGGGGGACCTCATGACAAACCGAAAGGATCACGCATAGCCAGGCTGGCTGACCGCCGCTAGGCCAGAGTAATAAGAGCTCTGAGCCAGCCTGGCGCCTCGGATCCCGGGGTAAGCTGACGGATGTGGTATGAAGGGGGTTAATCTGGCTGAGCAGAGGTAAACCGAGCTTGACTCGTAATTCACTCTCCTCCAGGGCAGACTCCACAGGACAGACATCGTCCACCGCCACGACCGTGATTCCGCCTTATTGGCCCAATCACCCCCGTCAGTGATCGCACGTTCCCCCTGGGGATGAAAGTGATTACCCTCGGGTGCCACACGGCACTTAAATAGCCGGTACGTTTCTTCGCATAGGACGTACCGGCTTAAATCTTTTTTATTCACTTTTTAGGTTAATTATCTGGTTTGCTATGATGGATGGAGTATGAACGCTCAAGATAAAGAAAAGTCGATTCGTGAAGCCATCTTAGATATGGTGGCCTATTTTGCGGTTTTTGGCCTGCCAGTTAGTGAAGATCGCCTAAACGCCTTACTTGCGGTAAAGGCTAGTCATTTAGCGGTTCTGGCCATAGTGCGAGATATGGTGGCAAATGGTGAGCTTATAAAGATTGAAGACTGCTATGGTTTAGCTGACGTGAGGTATGTTAATTTACATAAAAAACAGACTCAGCGTGATTATTTATTGGCTCGGGCCGGTAAATTGGCTGGAGTTATTGGTAAATTACCCTTTGTGAAGGCGGTCTGCGTGGTCAATAGTGTGGCGATTGGCAATGTACATGAAGATAGCGATATTGACCTACTAATTGTTACGACACCAGGTCGAGTATTTGTGGCAAAGGGTTTTTTATGGAAGACATTAAAAATACTTAAGTTACTTGAAACTGAAGATAAAAAAGCCGGCCAGTTTAGCCTTGGTATGGTTTTAACAACTCGAGGAGTAATCTTTGAGCGCGACATTATGAGGGAGAATAATCCGCATCTAATTTACTGGCTAATGACGGCTGTTCCGGTTTATGGACAGCGGAGGTGGCAGGAAGTTTTGCAGGCAAGTCCGTATGTGCGTCAGCATGCGCCAAACTATCTTTGGCCAAAAGGTGATAGGTCGATTGATCGAGCTGGTACAAAGTGGCTGGATAGCTTGGATGATAGGGGCTACAGAATACATCTTCGACATACCAGTAGGCAGGAGAAAAACCTTCGCGATGAGGCATTTGTACGAGTGCGGCCAGATATCATTAATCTGCACGCCATTGATCGTAGCCGGGCAATTGCAGAAGCCTGGCAGAAACAGCGTGGTACTTGGGTGGAGCCAGATAAATCGCTGAAGCCCCTACGGCCCAAAAAGAAATAGACATTAGCTTAAGTGTTTTGACGAGAGTGGTAATATTCCGATACACTACAGCTAATAGAGGGTATTTTGGATCTATTTATAGCTTTTATTAATTTAGTGCTGTTTAACCCGATCGCTTGGGCTATTATTGCTGGTGTAATCATAGTTATTAGCGACCAACGCAAAAAGCATAGTCAGCACCATAACCAGTCTCCAGACGGGATAGTTCATGACGAATTTGGCGCCCAGCGACTAGAGGCCTTAGCAGAAGCGGCTAATTCTCAATCTGAAAAGTCAATTCTGATGCGAGCTGCGCAGGCCCTACGGTTTGGCCTGTCGTCTCTACCCGCTGCTTCAAAATCCAGTCAAGCGGTATCTAAGGAGGTGGTCAACAGCAGTGCGCCTAAGCCACTTGTAGAGGATATTACGCGCTCAGTGGAGCAGCCTAAATCTATACCAAAAGAGGTGGGCGAACCGCTTGCTGAGAAGGGCTTAAAGGCTTTACAGAATATAAATATATTGCTGTATTTAGGGGCTTTCTTTGTTGTGGTCGCCTCAGGGGCTTTTATTGGGTCAACCTATGGCTCGTTGGGAGATACAGCTAAAGTTGCCCTGCTTGGTTTATTTACGGTAATTTTTTATTTGGTGGGTCTCACGCTGTTCATTACAACAACCCGCATCCGTCCGGCTGGAGTAACCTTTACGGCGATTGGCTTACTGCTCGCGCCGTTAGTAGGTGTTGCAGCGCAAACATTGCTGTTTGCCGGCCAGAATCCAGGCCCAGTTTGGCTGGTGACAAGCATGATTCTAGTAATAATGCAGGCGGTGGCTTTCTTAGTTATTCGCAAGAGCTACATTGCTTACTACGGAGCTTTGACGACTATCTCGCTCTTCCAGGCTTTGACTGCCACCACGCAAGCCCCGGTCTACTGGTATGGCTGGGCAATGCTAATGACCAGTATGGGCTATATTTTTCTGGCAAAGTTTTGGCGTGAGTCAGAGTTTGGTGAGCCATTTCGGATTGTAGCGCAAATATTTGTACCAATTTCGGTAGTAATTTCGCTTTTAGGTTTCCAGGAATATGGTTTGTGGAGCATAGGTGTACAACTGGTGATCACCTCTCTCTTTTATATGCTCTGCGCGATGTTAAAAGACTTCGATCAGTCACCTGAAGAGCTCAACTACATCATGCTGGCCAGTACTTTGTTCCCAATTGGTTTTGGTATGACGCTGTGGGCGCGTGATGTGCCACAGCTTGGTGTGGCATTGACAGTAATGCTAATTGGAGTGGTTTATTTTATAGCTGAAAAACTAGCTCCAGAGGTAAAACACAAGCCAATTTATGGTGGTCTTTCGACGCTGATAGTATTTATTTCGCCATTAATTGTCTGGACTGAGCCACAGCAAATGGTTTGGCTAGCCATTGCCGGTAGTGTATTGCAGGCTGTTCATTATTTCTTAACGCGTTTTCGTCCAACTTTTACAGCTTTGCAAACGACAATTTTAGTGTTGCCTTTGGGTATTGGATACTTTCTCTTTACGCCAGCCCTGCGCTTAGAACAGATCGCCATGATTATGCTGGCGGTAGCTGTTATTCTAGCTGTCTTGGCCCAGTTTGTGCTTTTGCCAAAATCAGTAGGCTTGGCCGACGAACAAGATGGATTTGTAATTATCGGACTAGTTCTAGCATCAGTACTGGCCTTTATGTCCGCCTCAGCGCAGTGGCTTACCATAGTTCTGGTGGGCTCAGGTGCTGTTTTTGCGGCTATGAGTATTTGGCGGTCACCAAAGTTGATAGTTGGTGTCGCGGCAAGTTGGTATCTGGCTATTATGGGTTTGTCCGCCTGGCTTCATTTATCGATCTTAATGAGTTCAGTATTTATTCTGGGTGTGGCGGGCCTATTGTTTGGCATGTATCGCCTAATTGCAGGGATACGCCAAGAAAAAGCACTATCAGCGGTAGTATATGGTGTGGGCATTGTAGCTTCTTATTTGATGGCTCTATCCAGTAATGAATTAAGTGCCGTAGTTGTGATGCTGGTGGCTACTTTATTGGTGGTGGGCATAAGTTATCTGGAGAAGTCCGAAGAGGTGATTTTACCAGCAACAGTTATGAGTTACGGGGTAGCGCTGTATCTGGCAAGCCAGCAACAGTGGCTGTATGCACCGACATTATTGGTTTGGTCGATGATACTCTATGGGCTTGGTTGGCTGGGTCAGGATCGTAGATTGCAACTGGTGCGCCAAACGGCTTTAGTGGGCTTTTTAGGGGCACTAGCAGCATCGTTTGGTGAGGCAATAAATCCGTGGCTCGGTGTGCTGATTCATGTCGTAACAGGATCGGTGATTATGGCAGAAGCCTACCGTCTGCAGCACCGAGCCGGCAAGTATATTGCATCGGCCGTGCTGTGGACGGCGGTGTTGCGTGCCTATGATGCCATGCGGATTGATTTTGCTCAACTCTATATTCAAACTACGGCAGCATATCTGGCTGCTCTGGCATATAGGCAATATCAGCGTGGGGCTCGCCAGGCTCAAGATGTTCTGGCCGTTGGAGCTTTGGTAGTTTCCACCGTACCTCTGGCATTTCAGGCTTTGGATGATAAGACGGGTGGATATACATTGGCCATACTGGGCTTAGGGATTGCCTATACGGTGTTGGGTATGGTAATGCATTACAACCTGGTGCGCACCTGGGGAATTGCTACTTTGATAATTATTGTTTTATATAAGACGGCTGGTACGATATTTAGTTTACCGCCTTGGGTATGGCTAGGTATTATTGGAATAGCTACATTGGTTGGGGCAATTTATCTACTTTTCAGGCGCCCTACAGAAGATACTCCAGATAAGCAAAAAAAATTGCCAAAAGCTATTGACAAAAGCCAGTAACTACGCTATATTAGTCTTACAACTTAATACGCTATAGGTATCGAAAATCCCGTTTCGCCCTGGACTAAGCCTTAGGTCCGTGGCCAGCGGGGTTTTTATGTTGAAATGTTTCGATAACCCTATCCTCTCATCAAGCGCCGAAACCGACAGGAGAATTGAACGAACGGAGTGATGAGCGGATAACGGGACCGCTCAGGGTGGCAACAAGCTCCATACTTTGTTGCGATACTTATAAGTTCATCAGCTCATGGTGTGAAGGCTCTAGTGGCCTTCCCGTTACCCACCATGGGGGGATGACCCTCACGGTGTTAGCGACCGTTTCGCTATGTCGCACCTACTATCCCTGAAAGGGGAAAAATGAAAAAGTTCAAACCATTTTGGCTGGGCTTCGGCCTGTTCGCTAGTACTTTCGCGGTGATCATGGGGCTTTGGTTCCTGGTCGCCAAGTTGGTTGGCGCACTGTGGCCCCAGGCGGGTTACAGCGTCGAGCGCACACAGCGCCTGATGTTGTCGCTCGACTCACGTAGCGGACAGGTGTTCTGGCTGATCGTGGCTGGCGTGTGTTTCGTTCTCACGTACTTTTGGTGCGCTGAAGCGAAGCCGAGACCCTTTCATCATCTCAGCGACGAGCAGAAGGCTGAAACAGTCCGGCTTGAGCGAGCTCAGACCTTCAATGTGATTCTGGGAGTGATAGTATTTGTGGTGGCTGGCTTGCTTGCCATCGTGTCTTTCACGGTGGACACCAAGCTGACTCCGCGTGCTGTTACGCCGTCAATCACCATTGAGTACGCCTCTCAGAAGAAGCAGCCGCTGATTCTGGAGCGCATCAACGGCTCGCATGATCCACAGGTGAAGACTGACGTCACCCCCATCGAGTACCTCGAGAAGGGTTTTGATGCCCGCCCCGCATCGTTGGTGGGCGCGCAGAAGGTGATGCCCGAGCGGGCGACGGGTGACTCCAGGGCTGACGTTCTGGACGGGACCTACGCTTACTTGCCGGCCGAAGCTGGCACTGGACGCTGGACTGTCATTCGTGATGGTTCTGGTCGTCGTGTTCCTATCGACTCCATCGTCGAGTGGGACGGTGAGCCTGAGAAGGTCCACCAGTGCCGTTTTGAGGGCGAGAATGAGCTCAACTATGCGCTCACCGGCGAGTTTGCCAATAGTCTTTCGGATCAGGTTCGCCTGAAGGTTCCGAACGTGTTCTGGGCCTTGTCCGACGCGTACGGTTACTGTGGCGAAGGCGACGCACCCACCATTGTGTTGCCGGTTAAGCAAGATCGGTGGTTTGGTGGACGTAGTGTGGAAGTTCCCGCTGGCGTTGTCGTGATTCGAGGTAGCCAATCGGGTGAGCCGCAGATCGAGTATAAGCGCTCGGTTAAGGTTGGTGAGCTTGAGGGTCCGGTGTACCCCATCAGTATCGCCGCGCAGCAGCGTGAGATGATCAACTGGGGTGCTGGGCGCAAGTGGCAGGCCAGCGGTTTCGGCTTCGATCCGGTTAATCTGGGCGCGAACAAGGGTAACTCCTCGGAGTATGTCTTGCGTTCCGCCTTGGATGAGCGTGCCTACTACGCCACTCCTCTGACACCTCGTCAGTCCCGCGCGGAGACCATCATGGCCCTCTCGCTGGTCGAGAGTGGCTCGGTCACGTATGGGGAGTTCAACCCCATGCGCGTGCAGGTTCATCACGAGGAAGACAAGGGGCTTCTTACCGAGCAAGATCTGGAGCGTCGTGCTCGTGACATCTTGGCCCGGATTGACCCTTCGTTCCTAAATAAGGGGCAGGAGGGCGCGCTACAGGAGTTCATTCCCGCGGCTGATGGTAACTGGTCGGCCTTCGCGGTCCGATCGGGTCAGCCTCGCTACTTGCTCACTATCCGACCTGGCCAGCTGGATCAGGCGGTGGAGCTCAATGGCGGCGAGATGGGTCGTGTTCTCTATGACGGTTCGGCTTCGAGTGGAGGGTCAGGTTCTAGCTCTGCCGAGGGTGAAAGCCCTGGTGGTAGTGAAGACCTGGCTGGTCTCTCCGATGCCGAGCTCCAGGCTCGCCTGGACGCCACAATTGACGAACTTGTGCGACTCAATGCTGAGGATCGCAATCGTCGAGTGGTGGCTGGCTCGTAACTTTTTCTAGTGGGGGAGGGTTTCGTACTCTCCCCCACATACCCTCGCTTTGGCGAGGGTTTTTTACTTACATAAGTTAATTTTATCTGTTAAAATCATCGCCAGTCGTTGTACCTAAAGAAAGAGAAGGATCTATATGTCGCAAGATCGAGCGGTTAGGGTATATCCGGTGCTGTCCATGAAGGCTGATGCTCGGCGACTTCGAGGCTTGCACAGTGCTACGGGTATTGGGCCGTGGTTTGGATATCGAGTGTTTCGTCAGCTGATTTTGCTAGTGGCTACTACTCGCATGAAGGGAAGAATAGTAGGCCTGGAGCGCTTGCCTCAACCAACGGCCAGTTATTATCCTCCAAGATATCGGCGCAGTACCACTCAGAATATCAGCGATTATCCGTTTGTGGTGGCACCCAATCATCAGCATGTTTTGGATATCCCGTTGACTGGCCTGATTCCGCGTCCGATGATGTGGCCTTCCAAGCCCGACTTTGTGCGTTGGTGGTGGTTGAAACGACTCAACCAGCGCATGGGTTGCGTGCCGTTTATGCGCGACGTGGATTGGGTGAAGCAACCTCATTATCAGGGGATATGTTTCACCAAGGAAGAGATGAAGGAAGTGCTAGATACGGCTCTTCGGCGCGGTCAGCCAGCGGTGGTCTATCCGCAGGGAACTCGGCGGGATGATGACAATCTCTTCGAAGCCAAACTAGGGGCAATGTATGCATCGCTGAGAGCTGATGTCCCTTTGGTGCCTCTAGCCATCTACGGCGTTGGTAAGGCTGACGAGCATCGCCAAACAAAGATTTTGCATCGTTACTATGCGGTGGCGGTTGTGATGGATCCGTTGCAACCAGCCGACTACGCTGGTGATAATAAAACACGTGCTTACGCTATGCTCCAGGATTGGCAACAGGCAATTGAGCAGGGCCGTAATCAGGCGCGTCAAATCATCGAGACTATGTAGTCCGACTCCAACTCTAGCCCAGCACAAGACTGGGCTTTTTACTTGCCCTTGACCGGCGCCACGATACTTTCTATACTAAATTTAGCACTCGACTTGTGAGAGTGCTAATGCTTTCTTAAGATAAGCTAGCGTTAACATTTTTATATCGAGTAGAACTAAGTTAATTAAAGAGGAGGTAGGAATGAACTTGCAACCACTTGCAGATCGTATTGTGATGGAGCAGTTAGATGCGGAAGAAAAAACCGCTTCGGGCATAGTTTTGCCAGATAGTGCCAAAGAAAAGCCAAAAATGGCTAAGGTACTAGCCGTAGGTAAAGAAGTAAAAGAAGTCAAAACTGGCGACACCGTATTATATAAGAGTTATGGCCCAGATGATGTAAAAGTCGATGGCAAAGACTACCTGATTGGCAAGGAAGAAGACTTGTTGGCAGTTGTAAAGAAGTAGTCCCCGAGCGGTGTCTCGAGCGATCTTCAGCGTTAGTTGCTGTGGTTATCGCTTTAACGTAGGTATACTACGCCTTGCTCCGAGCCTCACAACTGCCTTGAAGCTCATCTCGATACACCACTCTTTACATCTCAGTTTGATAGTAATTAATGAAATATAGGGAGATTTAAATTATGGCAAAAGATATTATTCACGCAGAAGATGCACGCAAAAAGCTAAAAGATGGTGTAGATAAGCTCGCTAACACTGTTAAAACGACGCTTGGTCCAAAGGGCCGTAATGTAGTTTTACAAAAGAGCTACGGTAGTCCGTTGGTTACTAATGATGGAGTTACGATTGCCAAAGAAATTGAATTAGAAGACGCCTTCGAGAACATGGGTGCTCAAGTGGTACGCGAAGTTGCCTCCAAGACCAACGATATGGCTGGTGATGGTACAACTACTGCAACAGTTTTGGCTCAAGCCATCATGGAAGAAGGCGTAAAAAACGTTGCAGCTGGCGGAAACCCGATTGCTATTCGTCGTGGTATTGAAAAGGCTACTAAGCATGTGGTGGCTGACCTAAATGATATGGCTAAGCCAGTCAAGGGTAAGGAAGAGATTGCCAATGTGGCGACCATCTCAGCTGGTGATGAAGAAGTTGGTAAGCTGATTGCTGAAGTGATGGAAACTGTTGGTGAAGATGGTATTGTAACGGTTGAAGAGAGCCAGGGTATGGGCCTGGAAAAAGAAGTGGTTGAAGGTATGCAGTTTGATAAAGGCTACGTTTCTGCTTACATGGTAACTGATACGACTCGCATGGAAGCCGTTTATGAGAATGCGCCAATCCTGATAACCGATAAGAAAATTAGCTCCATTCAGGAGATTTTGCCACTTCTAGAAGCTCTAGCTCAAGAGGGTAAGAAAGATTTGGTAATTATCGCCGAAGAAGTTGAAGGCGAGGCGCTTACTACTCTTATCTTAAATAAGCTACGCGGTACATTTAACGCACTCGCCATTAAGGCTCCAGCCTTTGGTGACCGTCGCAAGGCCATGCTTGAGGATATTGCTATTCTTACTGGTGGCCAGGTAATCACCGAAGAAGTTGGTCTCAAGCTAGAGGATGCCACGGTTGAAATGCTGGGTGAGGCGCGTAAAGTGATTGCCACCAAGGACAACACTACAGTTGTAGAAGGCAAGGGTTCCGAAGGGCAAATCAAGGAGCGTACCGCCCAGATTAAGGCCCAAATCAAAGAAACTACCAGCGAGTATGAACTTGAAAAACTTCAGGAGCGAGTAGCTAAGCTCGAGGCCGGTGTGGCGGTTATTAAGGTAGGGGCAGCCAGCGAGGTAGAGCTCAAGGAGAAGAAGTTGCGCATTGAAGACGCCATTAACTCCACTAAGGCGGCAGTGGCTGAAGGAATTGTGCCTGGTGGTGGTGCAGCGCTGGTTAAGATTGCGCGGTCGCTAGAAAAGATGAAAGTTGATGACTCGGAAGAGCAGGTTGGTGTTAAGATTGTTGCCAAAGCCCTCGAGGCACCACTGCGTCAGATTGCTGCTAACGCTGGCATTTCAGATGTAGCGGTAATTCTGGAAGCGGTGTCAAAGTCTGACAACATTGGTTGGAACTTTGCTAAAAATGAGCAAACCGACATGATTAAAGAGGGTATTATTGACCCAGTCCGCGTGACTAAGTCGGCATTGGTAAATGCAACTTCGGCGGTGTCGATGCTACTTACAACGGAAGCTGCAGTGGTTGATATTCCAGAAAAGGAAGCGCCAGCCGGTGGTGGTATGCCGGGTGGAATGCCTGATATGGGCGGAATGATGTAGCAAATACATCGCTTAATCTAAAAAGAGCCTCGTACTGGAGGCTCTTTTTAGTAAATAAAAGTAGTACGGCCCCTGACTAGGTCAGGGGCCGTTAAAGCACAATGGAAGAGACTCACCGCGCTACGAGGAGCTGGTAGGCTCCTTCACCGTAGTGGCGATCGAGCAACCACTTCCAGGCAGCGTCCAGGTTACGCCTGGGAATCGGACACTCCCGATCGTTCCACTGCTTGGGGAACACTTCGTCGGGTTCGCCGTACAAGTCGGTGATGGTCTGGCGAGCCTTGATGAGGGCGCGCTCACGCGTATCCTCATCCAGCGACTTGTCGAACGCGACATCCGCGCAGAGGAAGAACACCGGCTTAGCGCCGTCATCCCATTGGTCGGGGTCACCACCGACTTCGGACATGTGCGTGTCGAAACCGGTGTGCCAGATCTTCATCACCATCTCCCAGGCGTGGAAGCGGAGAACGGAAGAGTTTTGGTCGTTCTCGAGAATGTCGAGAGCGGCACGCATTCTCTGGCGCATCGTCTCATATGCGAGCGCAGTGACTGTCGATATGACATCGGTCATACCGGTTGCAGAGTCGAGGATGGCATCGATCTCGTCGAAACCGGCCTCTCGTGCGTCCCACATGCGACCCGTGAGCGCATCGCAGAAGAATGGCTCACGCTCGGTGAGCGCCTGCACGATGTCCTGGAGGACACCTGGTAGGCCGATGGCTTTGAACGCTTTGTCGAAACCCTGACTCGCGATGAGTTCGGATAGCGACATGACGTCGGGGTTGGGCATGGGGAACGACTCCGTGGGGAGAGTCGCGGTTCTGGTTGTGCTGTGAAGGTTCATATATATATGATATCATAAATATTTATAAATGTCAATAAAAAAAAATAAATACCCCGAGGGTGAGCTCGGAGTGGATAGATCAAGCTTTAGCTTCCGTGAAGACGTCAGCGATGATGTCGGCAGCCATCTTTTGATGGTGAAGTCCACCATAGGTCTCAGCGAGAGCCTGGAGTCGAGGGGTCTGCGCTCGGGCGAAGTCTCGCTCGCCGTTGCAGCCCTCTAGGCTCAGCCGGTGCTCGATAATGGCTTTCAGGAAGTGCAGTAGGTTGTAGAGTTCGTAGTGGCGATTGTCGGAGCGTTGCAGGAGAACATCGGCTGTGCCGAATAGCTCGAGTGCTTCTGTGACATTGGCTTGCGCAAGCAAGATACGAGCCTTGAAGCCCAGGCTGGCACCAAGTTCAGCGAGGTTGGTACGCCTTGTTATCGATAGCGAAACTTCAATTATTTCCAGCGCACGTTCAAAGTCTTCATTGATCATATCACCACGTGAGCAATCACGCAGAATTGCGGCGTGTTGGTCTAGATACTGTACAGTATCTAGTGCTAGCTCAAAGTGCTGATTAGCCCCTGCGTAATCATTTGTACCGAGTAGCGCAACTCCCCACATGTGGTGAAGCGTCGTCTTATTAGCAGTAGAGATCTCTTCATTGGAAGCGGCGGCGATTGCATACAGCGCGATTGCCAGATCGTAATCACCTTGGATACGCGCTTGTTCGGCTGCTTCGAAAATTTCTTGGTATCCCTTCATTTCACCTCGATTCGGTAGTAGGTACGAATGAGTAATATTTTACCATAATTGTTTAAATTTGTAAATAATAACCTCCAGATTATATTATGGTTATTAGGTGGAGATATTCGTTAGTGGGTCAGATAGACGCTTATTAAGCATATCTACGGTTGTCAGTCTGTCGCCAAGAAATCGTTGATGAGAGCTTTTTATGATACGCTTATGGTTATGGAAAAGGCGCATAGTCCCAAAAACCCAGAAATACAGGAGAGATCCGAATATAAGCTCCTAACGGCTGAGAATTATCTAGATTTAATTACTAACCGGCAAGGAGTTATGGCGACCGAGACGATTGCTAGGGGTGACTCTGAAGGTATGCGAGCTAAATACGTGTATAACACCGAGCGACTCATTGACACTATTCGCCATGGTTTTGCCGACGAAGGCGGACCCCAGCATGACTCGGCTGACACTGTGTTTTATCTGGATAAGTCGGCTCGACCGGTGTATTGGTTAACTGATGCGATGTGGGAGGTTTTCCCGGAGGATGGCGCCCAAAAGCCAGATACTCATTTTTTAAATTTGCACGCCAATGAAGGGCCAGCCGGCGGTCGTCCAACCCGTGAGGAGATGATTCGACAGGTTGAGGAGGGGGTTTACGATACTTACATTGCAACTATGCGTCAGGTTTATCCAGATATGGCGGGTAAAAACCTGTTGGTGATTGATGAGGTGAGTGTGAGTGGCTCGACTGAAGAGCTGGCTTATCAGATATTTAGACGAGCTTTTCCGGATGCCCACATTAAGTCGGCTGCCTGGATGCAAGCTGGACGGCGGGAGGATCGACGGGGGAATACTTATCCGGCTGAAATTCCGGTTTGGTATAAAAAGGCTTCCGACTCTGGTCGTGGTGTATCTGGCGTAAATCCGGAAAAGTCACTTAGCTCAGATAGTAGTGCTCAGCGGGCTGGGGCCGAAATATTGTCCACTCGTCCCGACACGCCAGATTTGGAGGCGGGGCAGTTGCGGCGCGAAATCCGCCAGATGGCTCGTGATGTGCTATCTGGCAAGCAAAGTATTATACCGGCTCACGATGTGGATGACACTAGATATGCGGAGTTCAAAATTCGATCGGTAGGAGATAGTGCCCCGACAGAGAAAAGATCACTGTTTAGTTAAAAAACTTGTTATTAATTATTGACAAAAACATCATAATTTGCTATACTGTAACGACTTGCTTATCTTGAAATAGGCAGGTTGTTATTTGACAAAGTGTTTGGAAATTAGGTCTCCGGTTACCTGCAGTCTACTTAGTTAGGCGAGGGTAGCAGGAATCCGGAGACCACGTTGGTTTTCGGTTCAACCGTCCGAGGAGGACATATTAAATGACCGTCACCGACACCACGACCGAGACAACCACGACTCCCGCCCGGGAGTTCACCGCGCCGCATCTCCACGAGCCGCTGGCGAGCCTCTTCTCTCGCGAGGAGATCTTCGTCAGCGTCTACCAGGCTCAGGCTTGGATCGAGCAGTTCGGCGCCGAGGTCCTGCGGGACCAGGCGCTGGAGGCGGTGACCAACCTCTTGGGCGCCAGCTCCGAAGAGCGCCGCAACCGCGGCCAGCTCATCCTGGAGCGGGCCATCTTGGCTCAGGCAGCCTGGTTGCAGCTCTTCGAGCTGATGGCGCCCTGTGGGCGCATCGATCAGCTCAAGCGCCTCACCAGCGCCGTGCGCGACAAGGACTCCTCCCCGGAGGAGCACCGCGCCGCTCGCGAGGCAGCCCTCGAGGCCTTCGAGGAGTTCTCGGCGCGCCGCCAGGTGGCCGACGAGCTGATCGGCGACATCGTCGAGCTGGCCCGCGAGGAGACCTTCATCTTCTCGGCGCGCGCTGGTTCCATCATCGGTAACCGCGGCCAGGCCATGGGCCTGTTCGATTGGCAGGTCGAGTGCCTCAACCAGGTGCTGGCCGGCGACGGCTACCGCGTGGCGGTCAAGTCGCTCAGCCTCACGGCGGAGCGACTTGATCTGCTGAGCCGCATCTTCTTCGGTGAGACCACCAAGCCTTCGGGTAACGGTGGCGGCAAGCCGAAGGGGCGCTCGGCCAGCAGGGTCGCAAAGTCCGAGAGGGACAAGGCGATCCGGGCTGCAATGCAGCAGCCCAAGGGCGCCAAGCCCCAGAAGGGGCGACGCGGCTGATTCCTGCTAGGCGCTACCGAGGGGCTGGGAGCCGTGGTCAACTGTGATCACAAGGGTGCCTCTTGTACCTGCTCCCGGCCCCTCAAGGCCTCTAACCAAACACTTTGTCCCTTCTTAAGAAAATTTGTTATGATTATATTCTACGAAAGTTCTTAAGAGGGCGAGTATCACGGCATTATGTGTCGTGCGACACGTTCTCTTTTTGTCCCCAGTACCTACAAACACAGAAGAGAGAGGAGGGAGAGTCATGGACTTTCCCAGCACCCCCAATCACAATCTGCCAGCCCGGTTGAGCGACCGGGAGACTGCAAGCCGTTACAGCAACGGCTTGGTCCGCGTCGTCGAGGACGGCGAGCTCCACTTCGTGGTTGGTCAGCGCCGAGTGCTAGATGCCATCTTTGGTGGCCACATCCAGACTGCTGCTAGCCAGATCTGTCTGGCAGCCGAGTCTCGCCTGGACCGCCAGGCAGAGGCCATCCACCCGCTCCACCTGTTGGACTGGGTGGTGCAGCGCGCAGATGTCATCGACGGCCTGCGCACCACGCTGGCCTTCTCGGCGGTGTGGAACGCACCAGCTGCCTCGATTGCCGACTGGTGGCGCTGGATGCTTCCGGTGCGTACTTGTCGAGTACCGATGACCGAAGTTGACTACTACGACTTCATGCAGGTCGTGGGTCAACTTCAGGCGCATCGCGATGATGTGCGCACTTTGATGGTGGACAAGTTCCGCCAGCCCGTCACTGTCTGATCAGCCAAGAAAGGGGGGCTATGCCCACAGCCCGACCGACCACTCGACCCTGTCCGTTCGAGCCGGACTACTTCGCGGAGCTCGCCACGAGCCTTGCGAAGCCGTTCGCCGACGAGCAGTTCGCCGATCCGCCGGTGCGCCAGAACAGGCGCTGGCGGACGTGGGGACCGCTCAAGGAGGAGGGGTACCGCACCTACTGGTGGACGGGGCACCTCTCGCCCCACAATCTGGGCCGTAAACCGACTCACCGGAAGTAGAACCGGCTAAATCTACACCTGGCCTTCACTGACCTTAATATCAGTGAGGGCCTTCTTCTTTTATTAAAAAACCGGTAGACATTGCTGTCTACCGGTAGTGAGCTCGAGCTCAGGCGATGGTGGTCGCTGGGTCGAGGTGGCGAGCTTGATACTGCCGGTCCATCTCATCACGCTCGGGGAGCGATTCGGGATCAACCTCGGCAATCAGCCGGCGCAACTCACGGTACTGGGGGATGGCTTCGCCACGCCAGTCGCCAGCTTCGGCGCGGACGTCGATGTAGCGCACCATGCGAATGAGTCGTCGGTGGGTGCTTTCGTTGACTTCGCCGTAGTCGAGCTTGATCTGCATGAAGCAGGCTGATGCGAACGGGATGACGTGTGTGCACAAGGCCTGCCAGGGCTCAGGGTTGTTCTCCACCTCTCGATTGAGGAGGGCGAGGGGCTGGGCTCGCCGTCCGGCGAACATGGAGTCGGTACGAACTCGTACCTGCTTTTGCCACTCTGATAGGGTCATGGGGGTCCGTTGGGGCACGGTCCACCTCTTTCTTTAGTAGGTACTTTTGCTGTACGGCGATTAGGCCGATATGCGATATGTTACAATGTGTTGACGTTTTTTGCAATACTCAGATCACCTCTGTTCGACAGATTGCCAAAAAAAAGCCATAATTAAGCTATGAAAGACTTTGAAAACCTCGAAAAACTTGATCAACACCATATTTTTGATTCGGTTGATGACCAGCCGAATCACTTAAGGCTCAATTTTGCCGACTCGATGACGGATGATGTTATACCTAGCTGGGGAGAGGGGTTGGAAAATATTGTTATAGCTGGCATGGGCGGCTCGGCCTTAGCTGGGGATATGGCTAAGAATTGGCTTGGCTCACGTTTGGCGCTTCCTTTGGAGATAGTGCGAGGCTATGATGTGCCAGAATATGTTGGTCCAACTACTTTGTTTGTTGCCTCGAGCTTCTCTGGCAATACGGAGGAAACTCTGTCGGCACTGGAGCAAGCCGAGAAGCGGTCGGCGCGTATTATTATAATGACAGCTGGTGGAAGGCTTTTAGAAATTGCTCGCTCTAAAAAATATCTTACTTTGGAGTTACCTCAAGTGTCGCAACCGCGTCTGTCGCCCTTTGCCGGTCTTAAGGCCTTAGTTTGTGTATTTTCAGACCTGGGCTGGATTGGTGAGATGGATGTTCGGCGCGAGCTTTTAGACACGGCGAATTGGTTGGATGTCGAAAAGTCGCAGTTGAGTTTAGATAATTTACAAGAAGATAATGTGGCTTTGGCGCTGGCTCGCCATCTCCATGGCCAAGTGGGGCTAGTTTATGCTGGTCCTGCCCTACGTTCGGCGGCCTACAAATGGAAGATTGATATTAACGAAAATGCCAAACAGTTGGCTTTTTGTAACGTTTATCCGGAGCTGAATCACAATGAATATCAGGGGTGGATATTTCCAGAGAAGAAACATTTGGCGGTGGTGCAACTGCAGTCCAGTCTGGATCATGCTCGAGTTCAGAAGCGTTTTACGGTAACGCAGGACACCTTAAAAGAGCATGGTTTTGAGCCAATTGTGGTACATGCCAAGGGACAAACCCATATTCAGCAACTGCTTTGGATGATTATACTTGGCGACTATGTATCGTCTTATCTGGGTATTCTTAATGGTATTGACCCAACACCGGTAGATTTGGTTGAGAGGTTCAAACAGCAACTTGGATAGGTGCAGATATGAACAAGGCGTTGCGGTATCGGCTTAAGATAGTTGCAATATGTCTGGGGGTGGCATTTAGTGCTGGATTGGGTGCATATATTTGGTGCTATGTGCTTGGCAACTGTTCGGGTGAGTGTATTGTGATTGGTCAAGATGTTGACTCGGTTTGCTTGCATACTGCAATTCGGTTTGGCTTAGCGGTCCTGGCAGCCTGCACGGTGGGCTATAGGGTGTGGGTGTTTTTTCGCTACAAATAATATGCTTCATATTAATACTTGAAATATATCTGAAAACATAGTATAATTTGTTTTCGTAATCGTACCTCGATAGTATGAGTACTTCACTCTTATGGGAGGTGAGTATGTCTGCGCAGGCAATTGTGGCCGTTGACGGCCCCAATGTAGCAGTCTCGCTAGAGAAGCTGCATGGGTTGGATGCTGCGATTGACTACCGACGCCTGCGAGAGACGTTGTGGCGCGATGCGGTGGCTAGGCTTAACACAGCCGAGCTTCCTTACTCGACCACGGTGTTTTTGCAGGATCGCTCGAAAGGCAATCTGGAAAGTCTCAGTCAAGCCAGCTTTGAGTGTTGCTTGAAGCAGTCTGGCTGGCAAATCCAGAAGAAGGCTCGAGTTGAGTATCCGCCTGAGCTAAATGTGGTGTATGGCGATCTTGAAAACGCTCTTACCACCAATGGTTTTCGAGCTGCCGAGCGAGTTCGGCGAGCATTGCGGGAGCTGGCGGGAGCCCGTCAGGACCCCTGGGGTGGTTTGCCCGGTAACGCCAAGCAAGATCTGCGTGATAATGTGCGTGAGCTAGTGAAGGTGTACGGCGAACATTATCGGCTTGCCACGCGCATGATACTGCGATTGGTGCTACCAATCTTGATAGTTGGCGGAAAGTTTGCTTGGGCTCGAAAGATACTGGAACGCATACTAGTGGAGGCCTGGGTGCAGATCTCTGAGGCCGAGCAGGGCCAGGAGGGCTATGTATTTGGTGCACGCGATGCGCTGGCTTGTGCCTTGGTGAGTAGTCTGGATTGGCCAGATAAGTCGCCAGATGTTGATTTGACCCTGATGGACAATCAGGAGCTGATCAAACTCGCTCGCTCGGCGCGGAATTACTTGCGCCAACAGCGTGAAGAATTGCACCGAGCCGGAGACATAGACGACCTACTCTCTGGTTGGGTACGTGATATGGTGAGGCCCGACATGCAACACAGGGCTGAATTGCCGGCAGTTGTGTATCTGGTGGGTAATGACTACCGCAATCACTTGGTGCTAGCTGAGCGGATGCAACGCTACGGTGCTCAGGTGGTACTAGTGCTCTTACAGCGCCATCTTGTTCGAGCCAGCCCTGAAACAATCGCTCAAGTACAGAGTTACCAGACTATTTGGCTGGAAAACTTTATTGAGTGGGGTAGTGAGGGTTGTACAGCCGCATGAACACCCGGCTTCGTCTAGGGATAGTACGAAGCCGGGCTTTTGTTTCTCTGGAAAAACCATCTTATTTTAGATATAATCACACCGCACGGAGAGATGTCCGAGTGGCTGAAGGAGCACGCTTGGAAAGCGTGTGTGCGGGTAACCGTACCGAGGGTTCGAATCCCTCTCTCTCCGCCATTACTAAAATAGGACCAGATTGGTCCTGTTTTAGTAATGATGTGCAAGGATGAGAACCCGTAGCCCGAAGAGTAGGGTTCGATCATAAGCTGCACGCACAGGAGTTTATTCCGAGCATGCAGCGCAATGAGTAGCGAAGCGTTTATTCCTCTCTCCCTCTCTCCACCATTTTTAATTAATGATACCCAATATTACAGTGCTTGGTTAAATAAGAATTAATTACCTCCACGAGAAGCTAGTCTCATGGAGGTTCATATCCCGCCTGAGGATGGGGGATCTATCGAGTGATTGCGATGAGTAGTCCAGCTAAGACAAGCCCAATCATGATGCCCATCCAGATGTACAGGAGAATCTCGAAGCCCCCACCTTCTTTCCAGAATGGATCTTCCTCACTCATATTTGAAGTAGTACTGGCCACCTTAGATCCACTCAAGATCGCAGCAATCCTTGGATTATTCAGGGCGTCCTCCCATGATGACGACCTTGGGGGAATTGATACCAAGCGTGGTGCCGGCACTGTCTGCGGTGCTGGAGCCGGCTTACCGCTACGCGGATGAGCTTGGCTCGTTGACGTGACAGTCGGAGTGGTGACACTCGGGTTGGTGCTAGAAGGGTGAGTGTAATAGGCCGCTTCTGCTGCCTGTCGCCGTTGCATGTCCTGCAACATGGTTGCTTCTGCTTGGAGTTGCCAGGCAACATCTTGGGCCATACGATCGCCGCCCATCCGCTGCGCTTCGAGCAGCTCATGGTTGACTCTGTTATACCCAAGAAAGTCAGCTGCTTGCTGGGCACTATAGGCGCTCTCTCGTTCTAGTGGGTTGATTGCCCACGGGTTGGGATCCATATATGGATGCTGTGGGTGCATGCCACCTCTTTTCGGGTTTGAAGGTGCGAGTATTGGCTATACAGTACAATATTTAATGTTATTTATCAATACTAGAATTTGTACATTAATACATAATCTATTGAGCTTTTAGAAATTGACTAAAATAGAGCTTAGCGGTTTATTTTCGCGCGTGCCTGAGCCAATGTAGCAACTCGACTGAGGGCGATGACACTAGCCAGGTAGATAACACCCGAAATGCAGGCGTGTGATAGGGATGTGGTTTGACCAAGTGCCAGTATTGCACCAGTGGCAAGGGTGGCGATGGTGCTGATATTGGCCGCTAATTGTAGTCTTGAATTTTGTGAAAATATCCGACCAGCAAAGAGGCCGATACTGGCGGTTGCAATAATGATGTGGACAAGTAGCATATTTCTTTTTCCGTTTACTTACACCTAGTCTACCAAGACGCTTAGGCTAGCGCAAAACATGCAACTGCGCCACAATAGATATATGACTAAAAAACCCAACTCCGAAGCTGTAAATTGGAATTTAGATGACATCTTGCCAGAGCATGAGTTTGATCAGCTTTATAAAGAAATTGAAATTGACATGAAGCGCTACACCGACTGGCAAAGACGCCTCACCCCAGATATGGCGGAGGCAGATTTTCAAGCTTATTTTAGCTGGAATTTTGCACTTTCTGAGAAAATGGCGCGGTTATATACTCGACCAAGCTTAGCGGAGTCGATAGACAGTAAATCGGCTGAGGCTCGGCACAATAAGCCCAGAGCACTGGATTTGGCCGTTCGCTTACAGGAGTTGGCGCGACCAGTTTCGATGTGGTTAAAGGGTAAGGCGGTGGACGGCATGCAGGTGTTGGACGATGTGAATGCCAGGCGGTTATTTGCGTGTGTTGAAGGTATGGAATATACGCTAACCTATGCGCGAGAGATGGCTCGCCACACGCTTTCTCAAGCTGAAGAATCGATCATCAGCCATAAAGACGCAACGGGCACCAGCGCGCTGACTGATTTGCGCGATATGATTGAGACGGATTTTACGTATGAGCTAGAAATTGACGGTAAAAAAGAAGCTTATGAAACTTCAGAAGAGCTAAAATCAGGAATTTATTCTAGCGATGCGGTTCGACGAGAGGCGACATACAAGGCATTGTTTGCGCCCTATGTGCGTGATGAGGATAAGTTTTTTAAGATCTACCAGTCGGTTGTGAAAGACTGGGCGTATGAGGCTGATTTGCGGGGCTATTCTAGTCCAATTGGTATGCGTAATGCCGCTAATCAGGTGTCGGATAAGGCAATTGAAGCCTTGATGAA
This sequence comes from bacterium, assembly GCA_016700035.1. Taxonomy (NCBI): domain Bacteria; species bacterium. The sequence goes on from CP064998.1 coordinate 51,018, forward strand.
AGTTTGCGAGGAGGAGAGAGGGGTATATCATGACTTTTTCCGTTGGAAAGCTGGTGAGTTAGGCTTAAAAAAGCTCCAACGCTACGATTTATACGCTCCTCTAACCGAAACTAAAGCCGAGTACAGCTACGATGACGCTAAAGCTTTGGTACTAGATAGTTTTGAACGGTATTCGGCAGATTTTGCCTCTAAAGCTCGCCAAATTCTCGAAGAGTGCCACATCGACTCTCATCCCGCGTCAACCAAGCGTAGTGGGGCTTTTTGTGCCGCCATAACTCCTTCGATGACGCCGTATGTGATGACGAATTTTGCTGGTAAAAGTCGTGATGTATCGACTCTTGCTCATGAACTGGGCCACGGTGTGCATGACATTTACGCTGGTCATTTACCAATCGGTTCGCATCACCCAAACCTACCACTGGCTGAGACGGCTTCAACTTTTGGCGAGATGTTGTTATTTGAGGCATTACTTAATAAAACCAGCGATCCAAATGAGAAAAAAACACTAGTAGCTGAAAAATTAGCCGATAGTTATGCTACAATTTCGCGTCAAAATTATTTTGTAAAGTTTGAGATAGATGCCCATAAAGCTATTCCAGATGGCGCAAGCCTAGAGGATATTCAAAAACTCTGGTTTGCTGGTTTACAGGAGCAGTTTGGCGATGCGGTGGAGATTGACGAGATTTTTCGGCATGAATGGGCCTATATTCCACACATTGTACATACGCCGTTTTATTGTTACGCCTATAATTTTGGTGAGCTGTTGAGCCTCTCGCTATATGCGCGGTATAAGCAGGAGGGGGAGAGCTTTGTTCCAAAGGTTGAGGCAATTTTAGCTTCGGGCGGTTCGCGCGATCCAAAGCTTGTACTCGAAGAGGTGGGTATAGATTATGAGAGCGAAGACTTTTGGCGCGGTGGGTTTGACATTATCCGCAGCTGGATGGAGGAGTTAAAGAGTTAGGCTGGGATTATAAATAAAAAATAGGTGGGAAGAAATGAATCTTCCCACCCGATTGACTGTTGCGACGAGGTCAGCAACCAGTGCCGTTCCAGGGTGACTTACCGACGTTGCGGAGAGTCCACATGGCGACAGCATCCTGTACGTGCGGTGGTGCATCCTTGGCTCGAGCATAGCCAGCATAGCCAGCGCGAGCCGACACGGTGCGCCAGGTGCTGTTCAGGAACTGGTAGGCACCAGAGGCGGTACTGACTGGGTTCTGGGCTCGATAGCCGTTGATGTGCGGAGCAGGCCCACGATCAGACTCATGGTGACGCACACAGGTGAGGAACGGATGGTTCTGAACTGATGCGTGCTCGCCATGGATACGTCTGACCAGAGCGATTTCTTCAGGGGTGCAGCTTGCAAGTACAGCTACGCCCAGAGCCACGATCATGATGACGATGGCTCGATGGGTGTTTTTTGGGGGGTGCATGGATTTCTCCAGAGGTACGCGAAAGCCTTAGGGGGTTAGGCTCTCTCTTGTGGTGTCGTCAGCTTGTGAGCTATCCTTACCACGCCTCGAAGGTGTCTACGGCGTGACTAAGCTCAAGGTCTCAGCTTCGCAAATTGGCGTGCGCTCTTAGTTTGAGGCACTCTTTGCGGAGTTCAGACTGGTTTGACAACCTGCATATACTAACATAAAACGAGTGTCGATGCAAGCTTAGTCCTCATACTGTCGGCTATTGCGGCAAAAATAGGTGGTGGCTACAGTAATGATTACTAGGAGTATGATGGCCAGACTGTTGTATGTAATGGCGGTATCAAAAAATGAGGCAAAAAACTGCGTAAAATATAGACCCATACTAACTAGGGCAATTAAGGCGCTAAATAGTAGTTTGAGGTTTTTGTGTCGGAGCTCGCGATGTAGTATTGAAAAGTTTGATTGTGAATAGAAAAATAGCCCACAGCTTGTAACAGCAATGGTGGCTAGTCGCAAAAACTCATCTGATGTGATGGCGCCAATTACTAATGGGGTGGCAATGATAAACAGATAGAGTCCAAAAAATTCCAACAGACTATTGGCATATACAAGGTATTTTCGGACTAGCTTTGGTTTGCGCTTTGATACTTCGATACCGGCATTGGAGTAGATGGAGGCAGAAAAAATAAAACTAAAAGTAGAAATTATTAAAAATAAGAGCGGAATACGAATTGATGGATCAAAAGATTTATACTGCGAGATGATGACACCAGCAAAAAACAGTGTAACTGCGCTCATAAAAGAAGAAAATGTAACACCAACAGATATTTCCCAGTTATGATTATCGAGCTCTTGGTCTAGAGTGAGTGGCGTGCGAGAGCGAGGCATTTTAGAATTCACCACCTGCACCACAGTAGTTCACTAGATCCCAGTGACACCATCCCCAACGCGGATGATCTACGGCATCACGGAGGGCTAGCACATTATAGTAGGGGTCATTCCAGGGGCCTTTTAGGAAGAGTCTTTGCAGGGTTGATGAAAGCTGAGCACAGCCAGCGTACTGACTACCAGGTCGGCGAGCATTGGGGTTGTTGGTAGATTCGCGGAATACTACTTTGACAGCTCGAGGGTAGTCGATACGATCTTGGAAGATGTAGTCGACTGCTTCACGGCAGTTAGAGAAGGATTGATAGGGGAGATCTAGTACTACAACCGGAGCTGGAGCTTTGAGGGCGGCAATACGATCGGCACTTTCTTGGCAATCGCCATAAGCTGAGGTGGCAGGAGCAGCTTGTGAGCATACCTGGCGCATTGTTTCTAGATCGAGTTCAGAAGCGGCAGCAGTACTGTTTTTTGGTGTAGGAAGTGAAAATGCACTTACAACAAGAGCTAGCGAGAGAGTAGCTACTGTCATCAGTGCATGTGGCTTTTTTTGAGTATGTGAATGTGGGGTGTGCTTTTTGTGTTTCATGAGCGTCGATATTTATTACGACGCTATCTATTTTAGCATAACTGTGTTACTTTTTCAAGTATTCCGAAAAATCTAAAACTAAATACAAACCTTCTTTAATAAGCCTAGCGATTGGTCAGAGTGCTCGACAGCCTAGGTTGTCGAGTTTTTGGCGTCTGTTTGTTCTAGCGGTTGCGTTTGATATTGGCACCCAACCCAACCTTACACGCAATCTAGCTATGCTATAATGACAGACAAAGTGAGGGTGAGTTATAAAAAAGTGATGCTACGTAATAAACTACATACTGTTAGCTCTAGATTTAATAAAAAGCTACTTCTAGCTTTTACATTATCAGTCTTATCACTAGGGGTAGTCTGGACTGCTGCCATCCTAACCGAAACACATATCGCTCACGCTGCGCCGGGTGATTGGCAATGGCAGAAGCGTAACAATGGAATTGTTGGAGATGTCCTATATTTGAGCTCCATAACCAGCTCTAGCGATGGTACTAAGCTAGCTATGGTAAATTTTAGCCCCGCAGGAGCAGGCTACATCTACACCTCCACCGACTCAGGTGCCACCTGGACTGAGCAAACAAGTGCTGGTCAACGAAGATGGACATCCATAACCAGCTCAAGTGACGGCACTAAACTAGCAGCCGTAGATAATAATAACGGCTACATCTACACCTCTACCGACTCCGGTGCTACCTGGACGGAACAGACTAACTCTGGTCAACGACAATGGCGATCCATAGCCAGTAGTTACGATGGCACTAAACTAGCAGCTGTAGATGGCGGTAACGGCTACATCTACACCTCCACCGACTCAGGTGCCACCTGGACAGAGCAAACTAGCTCTGGCCAACGAGACTGGAATTCCATAGTCAGCTCAAGTGACGGCACTAAACTAGCCGCAGTAGCTTATAACGGCTACATCTACACCTCCACCGACTCTGGTGCCACCTGGACAGAGCAAACTAACTCTGGCCAGCGAAACTGGTACTCCATAGCCAGCTCAAGTGACGGCACTAAACTAGCCGCAGTAGCTTATAACGGCTACATCTACACCTCCACCGACTCTGGTGCCACCTGGACGGAGCAAACTAGCTCCGGCCAAAGAGGCTGGCCATCCATAACCAGCTCAAGTGACGGCACTAAGCTAGCAGCCGTAGATAATAATAACGGCTACATCTACACCTCTACCGACTCAGGTGCCACCTGGACAGAGCAAACTAGCTCTGGCCAGCGAAACTGGTACTCCATAACCAGCTCAAGTGACGGCACTAAGCTAGCAGCGGTAGCTGTGATGGGTTCTGTCTATACTTCAACAAACTCAGGCACTACTTGGCTAGAACAAACTGTAATGGGTAGCAGAATGTGGATTTCGGTTGCTTCAGATAGTTATGGCACTAAACTAGCCGCAGTAGCTTATAACGACTACATCTACACCTCTACCGACTCAGGCGCCACCTGGACAGAGCAAACTAGCTCTGGCCAACGAGTCTGGACATCCATAGCCAGCTCAAGTGACGGCACTAAGCTAGCAGCTGTAGATGGTGATAACGGCTACATTTACACCTCTACCGACTCCGGTGCTACCTGGACGGAACAGACTAACTCTGGTCAACGACAATGGCGATCCATAGCCAGTAGTTACGATGGCACTAAACTAGCAGCTGTAGATGGCGGTAACGGCTACATCTACACCTCCACCGACTCAGGTGCCACCTGGACAGAGCAAACTAGCTCTGGCCAACGAGACTGGAATTCCATAGTCAGCTCAAGTGACGGCACTAAACTAGCCGCAGTAGCTTATAACGGCTACATCTACACCTCCACCGACTCTGGTGCCACCTGGACAGAGCAAACTAACTCTGGCCAGCGAAACTGGTACTCCATAACCAGCTCTAGTGATGGCACTAAGCTAGCAGCTGTAGATAGCGGTGGCTACATTTACACTTCTACCGACTCTGGTGCCACCTGGACAGAGCAAACTAGCTCTGGTAGTAGGCTGTGGGTTTCTATAGCTAGCTCTAGTGATGGCGAAAAACTAGTAGCATTAGCTCATTTTGGCTCCATCTACACTGGAAGCATAGAGCAAGAAGTAATAGAACCACCAATTTCTCCAGAATTGCCACCACCAACACCACCAAGCTCCAACACCGCCAACCTCACCACCCCCACCAGCCCCATCGCTAACTTCTCTCTAAAACCAGTATCTCTAACTACTCCAACTGGTACTACCATTAACTCTAGTTCTACCGTCCCAGAATCATCCCTTGTAGCTCAAGACAACAATAACCAATACCCACTAGGCCTAGTAAACTTTAGCTTTACTACTAACCAAAGTTCTAACCAAGTAGTCCTAAACTTTGAAACAGACCTAAAACCAAACCAAGTAGTAGCTAAAAAGTATAACTCTAATACTAATACCTATAACAACCTACCAACTAGTGCTAACCCAACTATTACCGAGGCCACTATCAACAATAAACACCACCTAACCCTAACCTATACCCTAATAGACAATGGCGAACTAGACCTAGACCCAGCAACAGGCACCATAGCTGACCCAGTCGGCCTAGCGGTAACTAACTCTACCTATGACCAACTAGCAAGTACTGGAGAGAATACTCAACCAATACTACTAGCTACTGTACTATTTCTAGTAAGTGGCATAACTATGATTGCTGGGTCTCTATGGGTATTTAGTAGAAGGAAGATGTATATCCAAGCGGGAAGACAATAACTGTGAGTAATCTAAGACTTATTAAACTAACTACACTAACCAAACTAACTAGTCTTATTAAAAGACTCACCATCCCTAGTCTATCGCTAGCCGCTCTCGCTATTGTAGTAGTAGCTATTTTCAGTGTCTATCTAACTAGCCCAAAACCTGCTCACGCAGCACCATCCACCCCACCAGATTCTTGCTTTGACTTTAATTTTGGTACCGGCACTATTACAGATTATTATGACTACGAAAGCAACAACAACTCCAACCCCGCCTGCACCAGAGAAGTTATTATCCCTGACACCTTAGGTGGTGATCTGGTTACTGCTATTGGTAACCATGCATTCGATGATAACCAACTCACTAGCGTCACCATCCCTAACTCTGTAACTTCTATTGGTGACTCTGCTTTCGAAGAAAACCAACTCACCAGCGTAACAATGGGTAGTTCCGTAACCATTATTGGTAACTATGCCTTCGGCTGGAATCAACTCACTAGCGTCACCATCCCTAACTCTGTAACTTCTATTGGTGACTCTGCTTTCGAAGAAAACCAACTCACCAGCGTAACAATTGAAGGCAATATCACAACTGCCGGTAGTAATGTGTTTAGATATAACCCCATCCAAACCTTCACTTATGGCCTAGATACCTATTCGCCTTCAGATCTTACACCTATAATAGATAATTGTTATACCTTTGATGGAGTAAATGCCATAACAAGCTTTAACAAAGCAGACATAGCTACAATTAGAGACCACAGTAATGCTTGCCTAAACCCCAATGTAAATATACCCAGCTCTATAGGTGGCAATGCAATAACTACAATTGGTAACTCTGCCTTATCTAGCAGCGGACTCACTAGCCTTACAATTGGCAATTCTGTAACTTCTATTAATGACTCTGCCTTCGCTAACAACCAACTCACCAGCGTCACTATCCCTAACTCCGTAACCTCTATTGGTGACGCTGCCTTCTCTTACAGCCAAATAGCCGATGTGGCTATCCCAGACTCAGTCACCTCGCTCAGTCCATATGCATTTATGATTCAGACCAAACCAGGAGGAACTTCCTACATTGACTTCTGGAATTCGGATCAGAGCCCTCAAAATGGTCAATACTTTCTAGACAGCGTTATCTACACCAACATCTACGCAAGTTCAAGCCAAGTAACGGCTCTTAGCCTTTCAGATAGTGCTATGACAGAATTAGATGACAGCTATGACTACAACGCCGACGGTGACCAAACAGATATAGTCTCTGGCCACCTCATCAACCCTGCTAGAGTAACCGCTACCTACAAAGACACAGAAGGTAACACCATAGCCCCTAGTACTACAGCTACTGGCACAGGCTTGTCTACCTACCTAGCAGTAGATAACCCAACTAATGATCTAGGTTTGTACTACAGAGTTGGTAATAGTTACACAGTACCAACTGCTCCATCTATAGCTGGCTACACTATTACTACTACACCAAGTAACATAGCTAGCCTATCTGCAGGAGATAACCAAATAAACTATGTCTATACAGCTAACAGTAATGGTGACGACAACGGCAACGATGGAGGCAATAACCCCAACACCTCACAACTCACCACCCCCACCAGCCCCATCGCTAACTTCTCTCTAAAACCAGTATCTCTAACCACCCCCACTGGTACTACCATTAACTCTAGCTCTACCGTCCCAGAATCATCCCTTGTAGCTCAAGACAACAATAACCAATACCCACTAGGCCTAGTAAACTTTAGCTTTACCACTAACCAAAGCTCTAACCAAGTAGTCCTAAACTTTGAAACCAACCTCAAACCAAACCAAGTAACACCAAGAAAGTATAACTCTAATACTAATACCTACAACAACCTACCAACTAGTGCTAACCCAACTATTACCGAAACCACTATAGATGGTAAACACCACCTAACCTTAACCTATACCATCATAGACAATGGCGAACTAGACCTAGACCCTACCACTGGCATAATAAAAGACCCAGTCGGCCTAGCGGTAACTAACTCTACCTATGACCAACTAGCAAGTACTGGAGAGAATACCTACTTCTTCCAACTCTTGGCAGGCATACTAGTAGCACTAGGTATTGGCATAGTAGGAGTATGGTATTTTAGGTGGGGACGGAAGAAGGGGTTAGGTTAGTTATTAGCCAGACTTAATGACAAATTTTAATAGTTAAACTACCACCTTAATCATCTTGCCCTTAAGACTTGCATTGATTGAGGTTGGTACTTGCCTAGAGAGTAGTTAATTTAGAAGCTGACCAGATTATTCAACTGACTTAAATTAGCTAGATATCTAGTTGGGGGTTGTTTTATTGAGTGTCTGACGTAATTCGGCGGGGTGGTTAGTGGTAATAAATTCAGCCTGGGTGTTTATCTCGGCCACATAATCTTCCGACTTGCCAAGCCCAGTCCAGATATTAACTGGCTTATTAAAGGCTTGCAGGTGCTCAATGTAGCTCTTTTTTGCTTTGCGGGCGGCAATGGCTAATGCGTCAAAATGATTTACAGTCCACTTAGAGGGTGGCCAACCAAAGACCGGAATAAAGGCCCAGCAGATCTTTACGTTTGGGTTGATTTTTTTAATTTGAATAAGTAGGCGTGGATCAAATGACAAAAACAGAGTGTTGTTAATTAGGTCATGCTCAAGTACGGTATTGTAGACCTGCTGAGCAAAGCTACCAGGAAAGAATTGATAGAATTTTAATTCAACAACATAGTTGGTTTGCTTGCCAAAAGTATTAAAAACCTCCTCGAGAGTTGGTATTTTTTCACCTTTGAAACGCTTACTAAATTTTATGCCGGCATCAAGTTGCTTGATTTCTTGGAGAGTTTTTGTTGCGACTTGGCCACTTCCAGTAGTTGTTTTATTGAGAGTCGGATTATGCATGATGATTAGTTTTTTATCGTACGTTAACTGCACGTCTAGCTCGATGGCATCAGCTCTTTGACGGATAGCCTCTTGGAAGGCTGATAGGGTGTTTTCTGGCGCATCGGCAGACGCTCCACGGTGGGCAATTATCATTGGCTGAGTCCGGTGTTTAAAGAAATTATTCATAGCAATAGTATACTGGAGAGTGATAGGGTTTGTTGATAGCATCAAGATAGGAGAGTTAATTTGGTTGACCGAGATGTAATTTTAGCCGAGCGACAGTTTTTGGTAAAAATTCTGCAGGGACTTACAAACAAGCAGTGGCGAGGAGATACGCTATGTGCTGGCTGGACAGTGGAGGATTTGGCGGCGCATCTGATTGTACGCGAAAGAGGTTCGATACTGGCGCGAGCTGGTATTATGTTGCCTTTTTTACACGACTATCATGATGGGGCTATCAAGAATATGAAGCAAATGAGTCATGTTGATATGATTGAGCGATTGAGTCATCCGCCTGGCTGGGTGAAACGTTTGTCTTATAATGTGGTGGAATTTTATGTTCATAATGAAGATATTTTGCGTGGCGATCTGAAACAGGCACGGGTACCGAGCGATGAGCTGGAATGGGCTTTGTCAGGCTTTGTTATGCAGTTGGGGCGGTTTGCGTTTCGTCGAGTGGAGGGCGGTTTTTGGTTGATTATTCATGATGAAAGTTCTGGTAGTGTGCATGAGTGGCAAGTTGGTAAGAAGTCACAGAATATGCCTGAGCTCGATATTTCGGCTCCAGTCGGGGAGTTGACACTGTTGTTTATGGGGCGAGGCAGGCATGCACGGGTGGATGTGCGTGGTAGTGAGGAGGCTAAGCGGCTGTATCGATTGGCTGATGTAGGGGTTTAATGTCTTGCAATTTTGACAGATTTTTAGTATGATTTTATTTCTGTACCTCAATAGATGAAAGAGAGAAAACTTGCATTACGAACCTGATAGAGATGAGTCCTCGAGTCGAGCGGCTCATCCGTCTGGCCAGGGTAACTTCCCTTGCGAATTTCATGTTTATGGCATGAATGGTGTTCAGGCGCGCATTACGCCAAGGCTTGATTTTGAGCGGGGGACCTTCTGGTTGTCAATCCAGTCCGACGGTAGAACAATACCGTTTGATGCTGGATCGATTGATGAACTGATCGGTGTCATGGAGGCACAGATCCAGCAGGAACTCGGCTATCGACAGCATAACTTTGCCTTTCGGGGATCGACGCTCAGCGTGTTCCCATTGAGTCGCGGTTCCGACCAGACTCGCTGTGTCGGGATTATGCTGGGAGGATCGACGCTACACTTGGATATGGAGGGGGTTGCCAGTCTGAGTGCTGAGCTGAGGCGGGTACGTAATGGCTTGGAAGTGCATGCTTCAACGCGAGGCATGCGACCGCCATCACGTCAGCTTCATTTGGTTGCAACATCCGAAACCTGAAGAAAAAGGAGCTAACCATGCGAGAACCTGATACTGATACCGGTTGGCAGCATCTGTTGACGCTGTGCGATGCAGATGATTGTTGCCCGCAAGTTTTCTATCACGAGAGTGCGCCAGTCGACTACAGTGTCCGGGTTGAGGATGACTATGGGAATGTGGTCTTTTTCAGTCCGGGTGAGTTGTTGGAGGCTCGGCTGATTCCGATGGAGGATGGACCAGAGGCTTGGGCGCTACGTGATTGCTTCGGTAATGAGGCTTACATGACGCCCGATCAGCTGGCCGTCCTGCATACTGCGGACAATCTTCAGCTCATCGGAGATTTGCATAGCTAGAGCTTAAGCTGTGCACTAACCTTCCAGACTTTGTCTGGAGGGTATTTTTTATATCTAGTCCATACTAGAATAAGGGCATGGTTGTAGCTCAAGATTTTATTGATGCACTGTCACGAGTGGGTGATCCGGTTCGCGCTGAGCATTCATTGCGGTTTTTTAAGACGGGACCCGGTGAATACGGCGAAGGGGATAGGTTTTTTGGAGTAACTGTGCCAAATACTCGTAAATTGGTCGCTCAGTATAAGGTGCTACCACTTACGGAAATACAAAAACTCTTAGTCAGCGAGTGGCATGAGGCACGATTGGGTGGATGTTTAATTTTGGTGGCTCAGTTTGAGCGGGGTGATTTGACTCGCCAACAGGAGATTTATAATTTTTATTTAAAGAATGCTCGGCGAATAAATAACTGGGATTTGGTGGATAGTTCGGCGCCAAATATTGTTGGGACTTGGTTAGTCGGTACTGGTAATTGGAGCGTATTAAATCAGCTTGCGATTTCTGAAAATATTTGGGAGCGTCGCATTGCAATGCTGGCAACATTTGCTTTTATTCGCAATGGAAATTCGGAACCAACTTATGAGATTGCTGAGATTTTATTAGGTGATGAGCATGATTTGATACATAAGGCAGTTGGCTGGATGTTGCGTGAAGCTGGGAAGCGAGTGAGCGAGACAGAGCTAGAGCTATGGATGCAGGAGGATGGTAGATATAAGATTATGCCTCGGACGATGTTGCGTTATGCAATAGAGCGCCTGCCGGAAGTTACGCGAAAAAGCTATTTAGTAGGTGAAAAGTAAAAAGCCCGAACAAATTGTCCGGACCACTCCCTTGTCTCGAGTACATACTTAGACTATCAGGTTTGATTGATAATCCCAAGCATAGACTTATTCATCGAAATAAAAGCGTTCATCGGCTAGTTCGTCTGGTAAAAAGCCGTTTGGCGCCTGAAAGTCAGCCTTCCACTGATAGCTTTTGCCATAGCCGAGCTCTTTCATTAGTTTGGTGGGGGCGTTACGTAGACCAAGCGGTACTTGGGCGGTTGGATTATTCTGGACGGCTTTTTTAGCTCGGCTCATAGCATCTGCCACTGAGCGACTTTTTGGTGATTTAGCTAAGGTAATAGTGGTGTGGGCCAGCGCGTACTCACCCTCTGGCAAGCCAATCCGTTCTATAGCCTGAAAGCAACTAACAGCCAGATTGAGCGCAGCCGGAGCAGCCATACCAATATCTTCTGAAGCAAGAATGATTAGGCGACGCGCGATAAACTTAGGGTCTTCACCGGCTTCAAGCATACGAAACAAGTAAAAAAGTGCAGCATCTACATGGCTGCCGCGGATAGATTTTATAAAGGCCGAGATAAGATTGTAGTGGTATTCGCCGGTTTTATCATAGCTGAGGACAAGTGTTTGCATGGCTTGCTTAACTGTTTCGGGGGTGATGTGGGCTGGCGAGACTTGGATGGCACTCTCCAGCCCACCAAGTGCCGACCGCGCATCTCCAGCTGCTAGCTCAGCTAAAAGATCAAGCGCTGACTTATCAACTTTGGTGGTTGGATAGTTTTTTAAGGCTCGTCGAAGTAGTTTGATAAGTTCAGTTTTGGGGATTGCCTCCAAGACAACAACTCGGCTCCGCGATAATAACGGCGCAATTACCTCAAAACTAGGATTCTCGGTAGTGGCCCCTATAAAAGTAATGGTTCCATTTTCGATATGGGGTAAGAAAGCATCTTGCTGGGCTTTGTTAAAACGATGAATTTCATCAACAAAAAGGATGGTTTGCGTGCCTAGCCGTTGCATGGCCTTGGCGTCTTCAATAACATGCATAACATCGGCCTTTGTGGCGGTAACGGCGGAGATTTCGACAAAATGGTAATTGCCAGACCGAGCCAGAATGCGAGCTAGGGTAGTTTTACCACAGCCGGGAGGTCCCCAAAAGATGAGTGAAGATACCTGACCGGACTCTATAAGTTGGCGTATAAAACTACCCTTACTAATGACAGCTTCTTGGCCAACCATCTCTTTCAGATTTTGGGGGCGAAGTCGATCGGCCAAGGGGCGAAACTCAATTTTTTTATGAGAGTTATCCTGAGGCATAAATATATTATATCAGGTAACAACGAAGAAATTGCGAACACTGGAGCTTGTTATTGGATTCCTTTATTATAGAGGTATGACTTTTTATCAGCGCCAACAATCTGGAGGGATTATCGTAATGGCTTTAGTTGTAATGCTGATGATTGCAATGGTGGCGGCTCTTATTTGGTATGCATTTAATGGTGGTAAACAGGCCACTACTCCAAGATCCACTCCAGCTGAAACAGTGATTCCAATCGACTAGTTATTGCGCCGATTGCTTGAGCTACTTGGTGAGGTAGATGGAGTTGGGGCTGGAAGGTAATTACCGTAGTCGGATCCGATGATGATAACAAAATCTTGAGCTGGGTTCTTGACCTCTTTTTCGGGGGTTGTGGCGGTGACTTTAAGGACTCCTTCTAGATATGATTTAGTATTATTCTTCGCGCCACCAGTGTAGTCGATAATTTGCGTGGTGGCGTGATCGCGCTTAAGAGCATTGGTTACTTGGGTGATGGTAAATGGTAGCTTTTCTTTATTGAGCTTGGTTTCAAGTTTTCCACCGAGGCCTGCCGTTGATGTGCCATTTTGAATAACGATGGTAGCATTTTCTTTCCAGATGGGACCGAGCCGGAAAATATCTTGTGCGAAAGTTTGGATAGAAGCAAGGGTTGAGTCGACCGGTAAAAGATCACTCGATCCGGCTGGGTCTGGCTCCAGAAATCCATTTGGCTCAAACGAGAATACAGCATTAATAATTTGATCATCGGCAATATCTTTAGTGAGGTCATTGAGGCGTAACATACCTTGAACCGACATATCAGTTTTAACATTATCACCAGCGGTTTGAATGAGAGCGGTGAGTTTTGCAGGATTTAAGATGGTCTCAGTACTCATGGCTTTAGTGCGGATGGCGGTGATTACCTCTTGCTGCCTGGTGGCTCGGCCAAAATCATCACCACAAGTACCTTTGCGACAACGAGCGTATTTGAGGGCGGTTGCGCCATCAACCTTTTGCCGACCAGGCTGAAGCTTAAAGCCACAGCTTTTCCATTGGTTTTTATCGCAGGGATATTCGGGGTCATGCAATAGGTATTGATTGTCTATTTCAATTCCACCAACAGCATCAACAGCTTGTTTGAGGCCAGTAAAGTTGGCGCGAACATAGTAATGCACGGGCACATCTAGAAAATCTTCAACAGTTTGAGTAGCGAGTGGAATATCGCCGTAGGAGTTGGCAGTATTAATTTTTTGATAACCATGGCCCTTAACTTTTACTCGAGTATCACGCGGTATGGAGATCATCGCGAGCTTTTTTTCACGCGTATTGACACTCAGTAAAATATTGGTGTCCGCTAGCCCCTCGCCATCGTGGCCGGGGTCGCCGGTGCCAAGTAGGAGGATATTGACTCGACCCTCGTCTTCACCCTTGAGCTTAGATTCAAATTTAAAGAAATTTGGGGCGATTTTAGCAATATTCTTAAATGCAAATAAGCCAAAAATTACTAATATAACAGTAAAAATACAGCCCAATACGAGTAGGACTTTTTTCCATCGCGACATGGGCTCTTTTTTGCGTCCTACAACTTTTTTCAAATTGTGGCGTTTGTCGCTGATGGGGTCGTAGATAAAATCTGGCGGTGGTTGCTTTTGCATATTAATAGAAACTGGAGTAGTTTAAGCTAATTTGCTACAGAATGCAATCCAGCCTTTTTATTATAACGCGAACTATGGTGTGGTTATCCAGAAAATTTAGTGTGACTTTTTATAATCCTAGGGCCTGCGCTACGTCTTGCACACAAGCGCCTAGTTTATCATTAATGATGATGCTGAAATTTGGCTGTTGTGATTGAGTATTGGCCCAGGCTCGTTCTTTGGCGACTTCAGCCAGACGTTCGTCTAGAAGTTCTGGATTAATATTGGGTTGACGGTTTAGAATGCGCTCCTTTTGGGCCTGAGTATTAGGAAAATCTAAGAAAATCACCCGTACGGTATAACCAAGTTGGCGATAATTTTCGACACCCCGCGGATCAACTGTTATGATGGGTGTTTTACCAGACAGGATAGCATCTTCTAGGGAATGAGCTAAGGTACCGTAGGCTTCACCGTAAATCTGGGTGTCTTCAGCTAGCTGTCCGGATTGCTTCAGCCAACTAAAGCGTACTTGATCTACAAAATAGTATTGTTTACCAAATAGCTCTTTTGGTCTAGCTGGCCAACGAGTAGTTACGCTGATGATTTGTGTTAGCGAGCGGTATTGACGGACGAGCTCAGCAATAACAGCATTTTTACCGACTCCTGAACTACCAGTAATTAGAAAAATAGGCTTATGAAGACTTGGCAATGAATTCTCCCCTTAAATTACTTAATAGCATAACATATTTCATAATATATATTGACAGTAGTAATAATTAGTGTTTAAATATGATTATTATGAATAATTTACTCAATCACATGATTGGCTATCCGACCTATTCGGCTGATGATAAATCAGCTGGGTTTGCTCACGCACTCAAAATTTCCTGGAGTCTGGTGCTCGAATAAAATAATTTTTCTTTTCAAGTAACTGGCCTCCGAAAGGAGGCAATTTTATTTTAAAACCACCGAACTTCGGAGCTCAATTACTCGACAAGAAACCACTTGTCGAGCGTACCTTACCCAGAAGAGAGAAGAGGATGTCATGGCATTTGGTTGTCAGATGAGTGTCAGTCTTGACGATGGCCGTACGGTTGAGCTGAAGCCCTTTACGCGCGAAGATGTGTCTGATGCGGTAGGTGGCATGCAGCGCTATTCGAATTTGAAGTGGCTCTCAACTAACCATGCCCAGACCATCGAATCCGAACAGGCTTGGTATGATCATATCGCCAGCTCGACCGATGAAGTCATCTTTGGTGTGCATATCGATAACCAGTTGATTGGAAGTTTTGGCTTGCATCGCATTGCTGATCGGCGAGGAACGGCTGGTGCCGTGATGTTCTCGCGTGATCATCAGGAAATGGGTATTGGCACGGCGGTGACACGAGCTGGTCTCTACTACGCTGTGCAGGTGCTTGATATGGTTGCGATTGACTCGGCTGTTCTGTCGATGAATGTGCGGTCCTTGAGTATGCAGGAGTCGGCTGGTTTTGTGGTGACGGGACGCAAGTTGCGTTGTCACATTGTCGATGGTCGTCCCTGTGATGAGCTCATCATGGTTTGGATTAACCCGAATCGACACACTTGGCAGTACATCTGGAGGAATACTAGTGAAGGCAAGCAGTTTGTCGAGGCACGTAAGCGAGCCTGGAGTGTCCTGAGTTGGGCTGAAGAGCACGTTACACTTCTCTAATCTCTTGATGAGTATCTTACGGTCAGGTTTTATGCACCTGGCCGTTTTTCATTTTGAATTAGGTTGCGTTTTAAGAGTGATAATGAATGCTGCTAGCTTTGGTAATAGGAATATTCTGGAATGCTGGTGATGATGGGGTTACAATAAGAAAAGTATGAAGTCCGAAGATAAAGTTTGGTTTAAGAAGCGCTCACATGGGCCTGGTTGGCTACCTAAGAACTGGCTTGGCTGGCTGATAGTATTTGTGTGGCTGATGTTTGTTACTGGTGGTATATCGTGGCTTAACCTGGTATTTGAAAATGTTTGGTTGGCAATGGCTGTTTCAGTTGTTTGGTGTGGTTTCATGCTGGGCGTTCTGTCTGCGGTGGCACATTTAAAAAGTGGTAAGCCAAAAGATATGGAATAGTTAGTAAAAGATTATCTATGAGGCTAGTGCTTTTTGTTCATTTAGTGGCTTTTGCGGTCGGCTTTGGCTCGGTGATGCTGGTTGATATTACTGGTGCATTGTGGGCGATTGGTAGAACCCAAAAAGACCTGGTAGTAAGAGTGGGTGCCATAGCTCAATGGGTAATATGGGCGAGTGTTGCCTTGTTGGTGATTAGTGGATTGGTGTTATTGCCCGACAATATCACCACACAACTCAAAATTAAGCTAGTGGCGGTAGGGATATTGGTTATTAATGGCTTTTTACTAGCTGGATTACACAAGGCTACAGAGGCGGCCCACCAAGATAAATTTATTGAACTGCCACATAGTTTACAGTTGCGGAGTATTATTCTGATCTCGGTCTCTCAGATGATGTGGTGGACAGCAATGTTTATTGGGTTTTTATCTAGCTTTGGTTACGTTTTGTAGCTTTCTTTAAGAGTTTTTTTAATTCTTCGCGAACCACCCGACGGTCATCCCAGCTAGATTTTTTACCATCTATAACAATTGATTGTTCGGCGCCTTTTCCGGTAATCAAAACTAGATCGCCAGGTCCAGCTAAAGATAGGGCATGTGCAATACCGGCTCGTCGATCGGAGATTTGCCAGTATGTTTTATTTAGCTTGCCACCGGATTCTTCAACCCCGCTGGCGATATCGGCGATGATTTTTTCAGGATTATCACGATAGGGATCGACATTAGACAAGACAACAAAGTCGCTGTCCGACATGGCAATTCTCCCCATAATCGGTCGTTTTAACTTATCCCTGCCACCACCTTCTGCCCCCAGCAGGGTGATGACTTTACAGTTTTTCTGCACCATATCTTTAGCACTTTCCATGAGGGCCTGCATGCCGGTTTCCTCGTGCGCATAATCCACTATGACATGAAAATTCTGCCCAGCTTCAATCCGCTCCATGCGCCCCGGTATGACTGTGAGATTTTGTAAGCCACGGGCAATAACTTGGGGAGATTTACCCAGTTCAAGTGCAGAGGCAATGGCACCGGCGGCATTACTAACATTAATTGATCCAGCTATGGGAATTCGATAAGAGTGTTTATTAATAACAAAGTTAGAGCCTGTCGCATCGCTTTCAATGCGTGTTGCGCGATAGTCACTTTTTTTGGTTACCGAATAGCTACGCTTGATGTCGGCGATGTGGTCAAAGTATTGTGTGAAATGTTCAGCATCAGAGTTAGCAATCAAAATCTTTGGCTGTAGTCGGCCTTGGACGGTTTTAGGTTTTTGCGAAAGACTAGCAAATACACGCTTATTGTGTTCGTGGAGGATTTCTAATGAATAGTTATGGCTGGCCATAAGCTCGCGGGTGACATTGGTAAAAATCAACATGTCAAAATGAATGCCAACGTGTCGCCACTGCGCCTGTCCTTCAGACGGCACTTCCATGACGGCATATTGACAGCCAGCTTGTTGCATTTCTGCGAGCACTTTTTGTAGACGGTGGCGACCTGGCATGGTCATGTGATAGGGGTTAAGGCGCTCGGCATGACCAATACGAATATTGGCGGTGCCAACTAAGCCGACTTTTGAACCATCTCCAGATAGAGCCGCCCACAGTAGGTTGGCAAGTGTAGTCTTGCCTTTTGAGCCAACCACACCAATTACAACCATGTGGCGGCTGGGCTGTCGATAGGCAAAGCTAGAAGCAATCGCTTCGAAGTAGTGAAAACTATTAATGGCACTTTGGGGAATTAGTTTTTTAAATTGATGAATCATATTATCCATTGTAAACGTTTTTTGCTCGGTCGTCAGACTTCTCAAGTGGGCTTATATGGTTGATAATGGCTATGATGAGGAAATTAAATATTATCTGTGCCGGAACTTCTGAGGGAAGTGTGAATTATGGTTGTGAGGCTGCGCCAGAAGTAATCTTGCAATCTGGCCTGGAAACGATGCTCAATCGTGCAAATTGGGAGCTTAAAGTGTCTCATGTACCAGCAGTGGATGAAGACGCTCACTATCATGATATAGCGCTCCGTAATGCCACTACGCTAATTCCTTGGTTGCGGGAATTATACCGTCAAATAGGCACTACTACTTCTTATGATGAGCGCGTATTGGTGCTAGGGGGTGATCATTCGGTTGGGGCTTCTAGTTTACTTGCCACCAAACATAGATATCCGGATGCAGTCTGTATCTATATCGATGCACACCCCGACGCACACACCACCGAGACCACTCAAACTAATAATCTACATGGTTTACCACTAAGAATTGCAACCGGCCAGACCCTTACAAAGGAGTTTGCCGGCCCATATTACAAGCCCCAAGAAGTTTTTTTAGTGGGCATCAAAGATATTGATTTGGCTGAAGCTCAGTGGCTCAAGGAACACAATATTGCACACCGAACTATGGATGATAATATTGAACAAGGAATTGGTACAATAATGAGAGAAGTAATCAAGTGGGTAGGTGACCGACCAGTACATATTAGTTTTGATATTGATTCAATAGATGCGGTGTTTGCTCCTGGTACGGGTATTCAGAATATGGGTGGTTTTACATATCGAGAGGCAGAGTATATTGCTAGAAAACTAAGTACATTGGAGCCAGTTGCAATTGACATGGTGGAGGTAAACCCATTGCGCGATATAGATGGTAAGACGGTACTGCTAGCACAAGAGTTGAGCATGAAGCTATTAGGGGAAGAGTGGAGTGCTTATCATAATTATTTACATTCTAGCGTGCAGTAATGCGGGCGTCTCGACATCGTCGAGAAGAGATGCATTCCAGGCTAATTTTGGCTGGAATAGTATTATTGATTGGGCTTTTTTTGGGGTTTTTGGCTTGGCGTTTTTGGGTAGGTCAGAGGGAGATTGTTTCATTTACACCTAAGTCTATTGAATTGGTTGATCGCACAGATATGCAGCGTGTTGAAACAGCCTGCTATGAGATGTATTTACCGAAAGACTTTGAAGTTATTAAGAACATGGATTGCCGCATGGGAGCCTATGCTAGACCTAGGAAACATAGTTATTTTCAGGTATCTCCATATTATGCTGTGAGCAGTGAAGAGGAGATGTTGGCTAAATGGCGCGAGCGCTGGTTAACACTTGGAGCAGAAGAACGTACTAAGGACAGGATAGTAATTGGTGGTCGCTTGGCCTGGAAGCTAGTGGACTATTATCCGCAAAATAAAGAGAGTTTTGTGACATATCTGGTGTTTTTGGATGCCGGAATACAAGTTGACGGCAAAGATTCGATACGGGCTTTTGAGTTACGGGGCTGGAGCACAAGTGAGGCGGATCAAAACCTGATAGCCGGAATAATACAGGACTGGCATTGGCGATTTTAGACCACTACTGAGTTCTAAGATGCTCATGCTATACTACAAACAGCAAGCATTGTTATTTTATGAATCCTGCAGACCCAAATCTACCCCAAGCGAACCCTACTCCTCAGCCACCTCAGCCAGCTTCTCCTGCTGGTGACGTGCCGGTTTTTCATAACCCATTGGCACAAGGCTACGAAAATGGTACAGCACAGCTTCCACCGATCCAGCCAGACTCAGTTCAGCCGGTAATTCCACCACAGACTAGCTCGGTAGCACCCAATCAGCCATCGGTTAGCCCATCACATTCAATTACTGATCCACCAAGTGGCGTAAGTGCGGAGTCAGCCACCACATCATCTCCACAGCCTGTAGTTGGCGTTGGGCAAGCTCAGCCTAGAGTGAGTGAGCTATCCGACTCCTCTATAAAGCCCGCTCCTGTACGTCTAGCTCCAGTACCACGCAGTGACGATATACACGCCGGGGGCTTGCAGGATAGCTCGCAGAGTGCGCCATTTGGATCAGTGCCAACAACCAATGTCGCACCAGCCCCATCGACTAATCAAATACCATCGCAAGCAAATGTTGCAAAACGTAAACCCATTGGGTTAATTGTTGGTCTTGCGGTTGGCGTCGCGGTTTTGCTAGTGGCTGGAATTGGAGGATATGCGTTTTTTGTGTCCAAGAAATCAAACCAACCAGTTGCTTCTAGCTCGGTTGCTGTGGGTTCAGTTCGGGATAAGACTGAAAAGCCAACTCAACCATTTAGTGAGAAGATTTCTACAGACTGCTACATCGCTCAGGCACTTACGCCGGTTGAGACTCAGCAGAATAAAGATTGTGCATTATCAATTACGTATGGTGAACAAAAAGTTTCTTCAATATTCGTATCGGCACTTGGTCAATTTGATCTTACAACAGGAGGACAGACAGATAACAATAGCCAAAATGCTAATAATCATACAGATACTAAAAAGTATTTAGAGGCATTAATTGTTGATATTATTCCTAAAGATTTAGTGACAACTCGGGAGGACATAAAGGTTGGCGGCTTAGATGCTACAAAAGTAGTTGGGAAAAAAGATGCCGCATCAAGTGTTGATGTGGCCTATGTATTTATTATTCTCCCAGAGGGCGATAAGACATTTGGCGATAAGACATTTGTCGCTTTTATTGTTACCGGCGCATACAATGATGACTATAGCCGTAAGGGCTTTGATCAATTTCTATCAACCTGGTCTTGGAAATAATATTAGGAGATAGGTATGGGCAATATTATGGAGTCACAAAAACATGCGCGTAAATATCATTTACTAGCAATTGGATTGGGCTTGATTGCTGTAATAGTAATATCTTTTACTATATATGCTTTTTTAACAAAAAAATCACCTCATGATCAGCAAAAAGGGCAGGGTAGTACGGCTGTAAATGATGTTGTGGGCCAAGGTGAGTTGCAGGGTAATGAACAGAGGGATAAGGGTAAGATTGAAAATGAATGCTACACATTTGAAGTTCCTCGCAGTATAAGTTTAGGGATGAACCAATATTGTGCAGTTGATTTGGGGTATGGCTCGAGTGAAGGGGGAGCATTGGTAGTCGCGCCTCATGCAATGGCCTATAGCGGTGAGAGTGTCATTAATTTCGATAAGAGCCTAGAGGCTTATAGAAAACAACTTCAAACAGAAGGGGTAACGATTGCATCCGAAGTAGCGATTAAATTGGGTGGCCAGGAGGCGGTGCGGTTAACCACTGTTAAAGGCGCTGACAAGAAGATTATTATTTTAGCCAAAACTAATACCTCGACTAGATTTGATAGTGTTGGTCAACCAATTCAAGGGATTCTAATTAGTACACCAAATATGAG
Source organism: bacterium (assembly GCA_016700035.1). Lineage (NCBI taxonomy): Bacteria > bacterium. The sequence goes on from CP064998.1 coordinate 72,297, forward strand.
CAGAGAAAACATAGAGGTAATTGATGGCGCAGTTAAGACCTGGCAGTGGCGACAGTAACACTAGATACACCACCAATTGCGTTAATTATTCATGGCTGGAATGATGATCCAGCTAGAGGGTGGCTTGGTTGGCTAAATGCCCAATTGACGGAGCGGGGCTATGATGTTCGCTCACCACATCTGCAGATAGGCGAAAGGCCACTCCTCAAGCGCTGGAATAATCAGATTGGGCCTCTTGCTAACGAATTGAGCCAGCAGAGCATAGTGGTGGCTCACTCGCTGGGCTGTTTTTTAACTTTGCGCATGCTTGAAGCGATTAGTTTGGATGACCCAGTTGATAAGGTGATCTTAGTGAGTGGTTTTTATGATGCCCCGAATGATACGGCGTCAAAATTTTTTGCTCCGGAGCCAGACTGGATACACATAAAAGAACAGGCTCGAAAATTTATTTGTATCTATTCTAATGATGATACTATTGTTACTCCTGATCGAACGCGACGGCTATCGCATAAGCTAGATGCAGAGCTCATGATGCTTGCTGATAAAGGGCATTTTTTAGGCAGTCGAGGCCTGAAGACTTTGCCAGAAATATTAGAGTTTATAGAAGAGTAAACGCAGTCTTTTCGTTTACTCTTCGGTTTTGTAGATTTAGCGCATATAATATTAGCTATGAATGATGTTGAGGAAGTCAAGCAACGGCTGGATATTGTAGAAGTAGTCGCAGGATATGTTGAGCTAAAAAAAGCTGGCAAGGATTATCGTGGTATTTCGCCTTTTCGTTCCGAGAAAACACCCAGCTTTTTTGTAAGCCCAGATAAGCAGATTTGGCATGATTTTGGGGCTAATGAGGGTGGAGATGTGATTAGTTTTGTTATGAGGGCAGAAGGATTGAGTTTTCCTGAGGCCTTGGAGATGTTGGCAGCTCGTGCGGGTGTGGAACTTAAGCCTCGTAGTCAGGGCATGGGTAGCGAAAAGAAGGGCCGTCTTTTTGCGGTAGTGGAGCTAGCTACAAGGTACTACCATTATCAACTTTCGCGATCTGATTTAGCATTGGTATATTTAAAAGAAACACGAGCTTTAAAGCCAGCAACCATTAAGGCTTTTCGATTGGGCTATGCGCCATCAGGCTGGACCAGCTTTACGGAATATGCCACCAAGCAGGGATTTAGTTTAGATGAGCTAGTTAAGGCTGGATTGAGCGCTAAGAGTAGTCGTTCGCGTGGTGGTTACGATGTTTTTCGTGATCGAGTGATGTTTCCAGTTTTTGATGCACAGGCCCGTCCAGTCGGTTTCTCGGGCAGAATACTGGAGGCTGACCAGAAAACGGCAAAATATGTTAATACTTCAGACACGCCAATTTATCATAAATCAAGGGTGTTATACGGCTTAGCTCAGGCGAAAGAGGCAATTCGTGATCAAGATACGGTGATAGTGGTTGAAGGTAATGTAGATGTGGTAATCTTGTGGCAGTTTGGTCAAAAAAATGTGGTTGCAGCTAGTGGGACGGCTCTTACTATCGATCAGGTTAAAGCTCTGGGGCGACTGGCTTCCACCATCAAGCTATGTTTTGATCAGGATAAGGCAGGTTTACAGGCAACGTTGCGAGCTATTGAGTTAGGGCAGGAAGCTGGTGTGCGGATTGAAGTTATATCGATTGAGGGGGCTAAAGACCCCGATGAGCTTTTAGTAAAAAGTCCAGAAAAATGGAAAAAATATGTTGATAATTCGCAGTATGCAATTGATTACTTGTTTGATTATGCGGTCAAAACAATAGGTATTGATGCTGGTCCTGCAAAGAAATCTACTACAAAGTTTCTGATTCCAGTTTTGCGTAAAATTCATGATCGCATTGAATTAGAGCATTACATAACTCGGCTCAGCCAATTAGTGCAGGTTGATAATGGCGTTATAAAACAGTTAGTTGAGCAAGAAAAATCTCCAAAAAGTGCGAACACAAAAGTAGCACAAGAGCCTGAAATTACTGCTAAAAAAACTACCACGAAACGCCTTACACGAGGTGCCCGTCTCGAAGAAATGTTTCTGGAGCTACTTATTGCATACCCTGCTACGCGAATGGCGTTAGAAGACTTAGAGTTAGATGATATCTCACATGATAATAAAAAGCTTTTTGAATATTTAGCAAAACATCCACGAGTGGGGGAATCTGGCATCGCTAAAGCCTTGCCAGATGTAGGGGATCGTGTTAAAATGCTGGGGTTACGGGGTAGCCATGAATACTCGGAAATGACCGAGCACGAGAGAGGGCTCGAAGCCTTTACCCAAGTCCATAATTTACTAAAACATACCTATGTACAAAAAAAACAACAACTCCAGCGTGAGATTGCCCAAGCTGAAGCTCAGGGTGATGTGGAGGTCGCTGCAAAAAAATTACACCAATACCAGTCTATTATGAAGCAAATGAGCGAACTATAGATTTAAAAAACTAGTGATTATTTATCTTAAGTAAAGGAGCCTTTATGCCGCGTAAGGCAAAGAACCTAACACCACCACCAACCCCAGAAATACCAGATGAACTCAAGCCTATTGTTGATCGACTTTTAATGAAGGGTCGGGAGCAAGGGTTTGTTACGCAGCAGGAAATTATGGCTGCTGTTCCATCCGCTGAGGAGCAAGTTGAGTTATTGGATGATCTTTATTCAGCCTTGATCGATCAAGGGGTTGAGGTGGTTGATCAAAAAGATAAGCTTATTTGGCAAACTGAGCCAGAGGAAGATGTTGAAAACGCCACCAGCGAAGAATACATTAAAGACATTGCTGATGATTCTGTGCGGCTTTACTTGCGCGAGATTGGTAAGATTCCACTTATTACCGCTGAAGAAGAAGTGGCTCTAGCAAAACGTATTGAGCAGGGTGATAAATCGGCTAAGGATGCCCTAGCTGAGGCAAATATGCGCTTGGTGGTATCGATTGCTAAAAAGTATATTGGGCGTGGACTCGATCTCTTGGATCTTATCCAGGAGGGTAATACGGGTCTTTTGCGAGCTGTCGAAAAATTTGATTACACCAAAGGCTTTAAGTTTTCGACCTATGCCACGTGGTGGATTAGACAAGCTATTACTCGAGCAATAGCGGATCAGGCTAGAGTAATTCGTATTCCAGTTCATATGGTGGAGACGATTAATAAGCTTATTCGTACGCAACGTCGACTTACTTCTGAACTGGGACGTGAGCCAAGCCCGGAGGAGTTAGCAAAAGAAATGGAGATGGATGTCGAGAAGGTTTTGCATATCCAAAAGATTAGTCAGGATACTACATCTCTAGATGCTACAGTTGGTGAGGATGATGACTCGACTCTTTCTGAGTTTATTGAAGACCATGACTCGGTTAGTCCAGTTGATGCCGCGACTTATGAGCTTTTGAAGGAGCATATTGATGAGACTCTAGACCTCTTAACGCCTCGCGAGCAGAAGATTTTACGGATGCGGTTTGGCTTAGAGGATGGGCGTTCGCATACGCTAGAGGAAGTGGGTCAGGAATTTGGCGTGACACGGGAGCGTATCCGCCAGATTGAAGCTAAGGCGCTGGCAAAATTGCGCAAGAATAAAGACTCGAAAAAACTTAAAGACTACATTCAATAAAAAACACCCAGCCTAATAGCTAGGTGTTACTGGAGTGGATCCGGTGCTTCGGGTGGTTCGGGATCTACATTGCCTGGTAGCGGGCCATTGCGCAGTTGATCGCGCGCCTCAGGCAGTCGTCGCTCGGCAATATCTCGGTAGTGTTTACCAATGCGATGCTGTACAGGGGGTTCCTGTGGGCCCCGTGTTTTACCAGATGCTACACGTTCTTGTGCGGCTTGGAGTTCGGCTCGTGCCGCATCGGCAGGGCTGGTTGGCGGTGCATCATCAGGGTTGCTGTGTACCAGCTTACTCAGCGCCTCTTTATAGGCTTTAATTTTTTCTGGGTCAACAATATTATCGCCACGGATATCTCGATCTTTTTCGGATTGTTCGGCCATAACGCCATTATTACACTGATATCGCGAAAAAACCAGGTATAATCTAAAACAGTATGACAAAAAATCGATCACGCATTGCGGTTTTTGATGGCCATGCACTTTTGCATCGAGGCTTTCATGCCATTCCGTACCTATCAACAAAGGACGGTACGCCAACCAACGGTGTGTATGGCTTCACGATGATGTTATTGAATGCAATCCGGGAGCTACAGCCAGAGTTTGTGGTGGTGGCCTGGGATATGCCCGGTAAAACATTTCGACATGAGATGTATGCCGACTACAAGGCTACTCGTAAGGAGACGGATGCTAATCTGATCCCTCAATTTGATACAACTCTGAATCTATTAGAGGTATTTGAGATACCGGTAATTGGGGTTAAGGGATATGAAGCCGATGACGTGATTGGTACTTTAGCTAAGCGATTTAAATCTTCGCACGATGTAGTGATTGTGACGGGGGATATGGATGAGCTCCAGCTCGTCGACGAAAACGTCAGGGTTTATACCTTGCGAAGAGGGTTTTCTGACACCGTTCTGTATGATGTTCAGGCAGTTGAATCTCGCTATGGAGTCTCTCCGCAAGAATTTTTGATTACAAAGGCTTTGAAGGGTGATACTAGTGATAATATTCCGGGCGTAAAAGGAATTGGTGAGAAGACTGCAGCAGATTTAGTTAAAGCCTATCAGACACTTGATGGAATCTATGATCATTTGGAGGATATAAAACCAGCAGTGAGGAAAAAACTAGAGCAAGGTAGGGAGGATGCTTATCATTCTCTAGAGCTTTCGCGCATAGCTTGCGATGTGGACTTCAAATTTGACCTGGAGTCAGCTCGCTTGCATCGGTTTGATCGAGATAAGTTAGTTAAGCTTTTTACTGAGCTGGAGTTTAGGTCGCTGATTGCAAAACTACCTAAAAATCAGACCGAGGCAACTCAACAGCCAAATCTTTTTGATGATATATATGGTGCCGACAGTCAGCCGCAGAAGCTATTGAGAGATCATTTAAAGACTGCTAAGTATGAGATTGTACAAAATACTGATGCACTCGAAAAATTAGCTAAAGCGCTGAGTAAACAAAAAGTTTTTGCCTTTGATACGGAGACGACTGGCCTGGATGTAATGACGGCCGAACTGGTAGGCATGAGCTTTTCTTGGCAGTCGGGTGAGGCTTATTATGTTCCGGTAGGCCACATAGGGGGAGCGCAATTAAGTGTTGCTACGGTGCTGGATGTATTAGGACCAATTCTAGAAAGTTCTACTATTGGTAAGGTGGGACACAATATTAAGTACGATTATCAGATTATGAAGCGAGCCGGTGTTGATATGCGAGGTATTGAGTTCGACACCATGGTGGCAGCCTTCCTAATTAATCCAATTGCGCGGGCTCAAACTCTTTCGTCTTTGGCGCTAGCAGAACTTGGCATTGAGATGATTGAAATCACCGAGTTAATTGGTCTAAAAGGTAAGGAGCAAAAGACGTTTGCCCAGGTTGATATAGCTGAAGCTGGCCAGTATGCGGCTGAAGATGCTGACATTACTTGGCGACTGTATGGGGTATTAAAACTTAGGTTGTCAGAGATTGGCCGACTAACTGAAGTGGGTGAGAAGTTGGAGTGGCCACTTATCCAGGTATTGGGAGATGTAGAGCTTGCTGGCGTGGAGTTGGATGTTGATTTTTTGGCTGACTTTTCACAGAAACTAACAAAGCGACTGCATGATGTGCAAAAACAGATCTGGGATTATGCTGAAGGTGAGTTTAATATAGCCTCAACCCAGCAATTAAAATCTGTCTTATTTGATAAGCTAAAAATTGATCACGCTGATCTGAAAAAAGGTAAGACAGGCATTTCAACGGCTGCTACGGAGCTCGAGAAGTTGCGTGGTCGACATCCAATTATTGAGCTGATTTTTGAGTTTAGAGAAATTTCCAAGCTTAAGAGTACTTATGTAGATGCCTTACCGCTTCTGGTGAATAATACCGACGGACGTATTCATACCAGCTACAACCAAACTATTGCCCAGACTGGCCGGCTTTCCAGTAGTGATCCAAACCTACAGAATATACCGGTTCGTACACCTTTAGGCCATGAAATACGGCAGGCTTTTGTGGCTGGCCGAGGTAAGGTTTTTGTAGCGGCCGACTATAGTCAGATTGAATTACGCCTAGCCGCAGCGATGGCGGGCGATACGCAGATGATTAAAGATTTTAAATCTGGTATAGATATTCATACCCTCACGGCAGCTCAAATGCACGGCATTAAGCCAGATGAAGTAACAAAAGATCAGCGCTATGGCGCTAAGACAATTAATTTTGGCGTGCTGTATGGGATGAATACGCACGGACTATCGGTTGCTACAGGTATGAGTTATGAAGATAGCAAGGCGTTTATTGATCGTTATTTTGAATTGCGCAAGGGTGTAGCCGACTATATTAAGCGCATTAAAAAACAAGCTCATGATGAAGGTTATACAGAGACATTGTATGGTAGGCGTCGACCATGTCCAGATGTAAAGTCGAATAATTTTATTGTTCGTTCTGGTGCTGAAAGGCAGGCCGTTAATATGCCACTCCAGGGTACAGCAGCCGATATGATGAAACTAGCCATGATTCAGCTAGCACCAAAATTAGAACAGCTTAATGGTACGGCAGAAATAATCCTGCAAATTCATGATGAATTAATTGTGGAGTGTGATAGTGGCTTGCAAGACGAAGTTACGAGCATTATGAAGGCAACTATGGAGGGTGTCATTAAGCTTGCAGTGCCAATTGTCGTGGAGGTTGAAGCCGGAAAGGATTGGGGTGAGCTCGACTAAGTTGCCACGTTGGGTGGTATTCGATTTTCTTGGTGTGATTGTACCTCTAGGTGCATATTCTGGCTTGAGCTACTTGGGTGTACACACTAAACAGGCAGTTGATGTAGGAATGGTGGGGCTCATGCGGGATTTGCAGTCTCAAGGGGTGTTGCTTGCAGTTGCTTCAAATAGCGGGAAGGGTTGGATTGAGTCGGTTTGGAAAAAAATAGATAATGCGCCAAAGCTTGATCGACTTATTACTCCTGAGATGGGGGCGACCAAGCCAAATCCAGAGTATTTTTCCTATTTGCTCTCAGAAATACGGGCAAAGCCTGCGGAGGTTATCTTTGTGGACGATCGCCAGGCTAATTGTGAAGGCGCCAGTCAGGTTGGCATGGGGGTTTTCTGGTATCAAGGAGATATTAAGAAATTACGCAAAACTATCGGGTTCAACTAGCATTACCAGATTAAAATTATCGTAGACTGTATAATATAAGCTATGCCTGAGTTACCTGAAGTAGAAACGGTCAGATTGGGGTTGGCAAAGCTTTTGCCAGGCCGGGTGATTGTTGGCCTGGAAAATGATTGGCCAAAGAGTTTTCCAAATAATCCAGATGATGTGGAGAAGTATTTAATTGGTGCAAAAGTTAGTCAAGTTGGACGACGCGGAAAAGCTCTAATTATTCAACTTAATACAGGCTTTAGTTTGCTAATCCATCTAAAAATGACTGGTCAGTTAGTTTTTCGAGATGATCAAGGAGGGGGATTTGGTGCTGGCCACCCAAATGATAGTTTAATTGGCGAATTGCCAGACCGATCGACACGGTTAATCTTTAAGTTTATAGATGGTGCTCACTTGTATTTTAATGATCAGCGTAAGTTTGGCTGGGTTAAATTGATGCCCTCTGAGCAAATTGCGGATGAGCCATTTATAGCCAAACTTGGTCCGGAGGCATTAGCCGAGGACTTTACTTTTGATGAATTCCGTTCGAGGTTGATGCGCCATCCTCGAACTAGTATAAAAGCAGCCATTTTAGATCAGTCAGTCCTGGCTGGGGTGGGTAATATTTATGCTGATGAGGGGTTATTTGCAGCTCGAATCCATCCCTCTACGCCAGTTGAGAAGGTTAGTGCGGTAAAGTTAAAAAGGCTCTATCTGGCATTGCGTGAAGTGATGCAATTATCCATTTCACTGGGTGGCTCGAGTGATCGAAATTATGTCGATGCGGAGGGGCGTAAGGGTAGTTATTTAACTTTTGCAAAAGTATTTCGTCGTGAGGGGCAGGCCTGCTCTCATTGTGGACGACCAATTAGTAAGATTCGTGTAGCCAGTCGAGGAACCCATATCTGTGCCCACTGTCAGCCGAGGGTGGGCTAATGATTTTATTTTTAGGGGGAGATAATAGTTTTACTATAGCGCAGCACATAAAAAAGCTTCGTCAGCAGTATGCTAATAAGTATAAAGATGCCCTCGATGAAGCGGTGGTTGATATGGCTGTAGATGGATTTGCCGAGTTAGAACAATCATTGCTGGCATTACCGATGTTTTTTTCACATCGGCTAGTGATTATAGCTGGCATTTTTAGCTTGAAAGATCAGGTTGAACAGCTTGAGAGCTTACTCGCTAGAGTCCCGGATACTACCGTGGCAGTGATTGATGGGCGTGGACTAGATAAGCGTACTCGGCTGTATAAAGTATTAGCTAGCTTGCCAAAGGCAAAAATTTTTTCAAGCCTTAACCCGCAGGATAGGATTAATTGGATACGTACCGAAGCGAAGCGCCAAGGTGCAACAATTTTACCTGCTGAAGCACAATATTTAATTCAACGAGTGGGCAGTGACGAATGGTTGCTTGCAAATGAGCTATCGAAGCTAGCCTTAGCAACCAATACAATTACGCGTGAAGTCATTAATGAGCATACGCCGAAGAATGTACACGACAGCGTATTTGATCTAATTGAGGCTATGGGTAGGGGTCAGATAGCTCGAGCCATAGCTGTTTATGAAGAATTAAATGCTAGTGGTGCGAATGACCAGCAGATAGTGGCAACTCTAATGTGGCATTATCGAGTGTTGACAATGGCATTGGAGCGAGCTGGTGATGATGAATTAAGGGCCTGTGGTATTAAGCCGTATTCGTTGCAAAAAGCGGGAGCTTTAATCCAGGATATGTCGATAGATGATATCGCTACGGCCTATGAGCTGATTTTAGATGCAGATATTGCCATGAAGACGGGCGAAAAAAAAGCTCACCAGGCCATGGTGGATCTGGTGATGCAATTATCGGAAAAGTGATAGGTTATTTCTTTGGAGCTGGCTTTTTTGCAGTAGAAGACGCCTTTTTGACTGTAGGTTTCTTGGCTGTAGTTTTCTTGGTTTTTGCAGTAGTGCCGTAAGCCTCTTGAGCTACAGCATTATACGAACGAGTTAGCTTGCTCTTACGGCGAGAGGCGGTATTTTTATGCAGAGTGCCTTTTTTAACAGCTTTATCAAGCAGAGAAATGGTCTTGGTAAGTTCAGTTTGAGCAGATACTACATCAGCCGTACTAACATGGCTTAGGGTGGACTTAGTTGATGCTTTAATGCGACGCTTAGTGGCATTGTTTCTGGCGCGGCGTTTTTCTTCCTGGCGAACGCGCTTCATAGCTGATTTGATGATGGGCATAATGGTTTCCTTGCTTAATAAATATCACTAAATTAGATGGATTTTGTGGGTCTACCTAAAATCCATATAGACCGCACAATAATACCTGATTTTATCCGATTTGTAAAGATTGCTCTTTCGAGGAGAGGGGGTATAACACTTATGCCTTGACATAATGGTTAATATTTGGTATATTGATATATTCGTATGCAAACTGCTGAACTTACATCTAAGCAACAAACTGTTGAACTCTTGCGTCAAGCCGAGAGTATTTTAATTGTAACTGGTCGTGAGCCTAATATAGACCAGATTGCAACGGTTTATGCATTACAGCAAATCTTAGCCCGGTTAGGCAAGAAAAGTCATGCTGTAGTTACCGATGCTGCACCTGTGGCGGCCGAAAAACTATTGGACACACGCCATATTAGCCGTACTCTTGATGGTATACGTGATTTTGTCGTTTCGCTCGATCTAGCTCAGGTTGAAGTAGATAAGCTAAAATATGACATCGTCGACGGTCGCTTGGATATTACTATTACACCAGCGGCTGGAAACTTTCAGCCAGATGATACACGGTTTGATTATGGAGCCTATCAGTTTGATTTGGTTGTTGTGGTTGGCGTGCACAAACTAGCGCAAATTGACAGTATGCTAGAGTCAAATCCTACTCTGTTTGATGGCTTACATCTAATTAATATTGATTATCATCGTATTAACGAGAATTATGGCAGTGTTAATTTTATTGATACAGCCGCTAGTTCAGTAAGCGAATTGATTATTGGCACGATTGAGTCATTGGGTCAGGGTATGATTGATGCAGATATTGCCACCGCTCTTTTAGCTGGCATGATGTCTGCCACTAATAGGTTTACTACTAGCTCTACAACACCAAAAACTCTCACTGTTGCAGCACAATTGCTGAGTGGAGGGGCTCGCCAGCAAGAGATAGTACGCGAATTATTTAGCGCAGGAGCAGGAGTTGCTGCGCCAGCAAAAAAAGCTCGAAAAATATCTGAAGCACTATCTTCTCAGTCTTTAAATGAACTTCAAATAGTTGCCGATCAACTAAAACAAGAACAGGATAATCCAGCTGGTAATTTAGTGTCGGGTGGAGTATTTCAACCTGCAGTTGCTCAGTCACCCCAGCAGTAATTGCTAGTATAGAATAAATAATGTATTCAATGGGTGATAGCAAATGAAGTACGGTACAGTCGGCTCGCCAGAGGGTATTTGGCTTGTTCAAAAGCCAAAAGGCCAGAGCTCATTTAGGAGTGTTACTCAGCTTCGTAAGCTAACCAACATCAAAAAAGTTGGCCATACTGGCACGCTTGACCCTTTGGCTACAGGGCTGATGGTGCTTCTTGTTGGTAGGGAATATACGCGTCAAGCCCAGAGTCTCTCGAAGCTCGATAAGGTATATGAACTAGAAATTACTTTGGGGCAAAACTCTACAACCGATGATGAGGAAGGTCAAAAGCAGGGAGTGTCGGATGTCAAGCCGTCCTTAAAAGAAGTGCAGTCTGGGATTGATTACTTAACTGGTGAAATAATGCAAACTCCTCCGATATATAGCGCAATTAAGGTTGATGGCAAGCGGGCCTATAGCTTGGCGCGTAAGGGTGAAGTGCCGGAGTTAAAATCGCGCCCCGTAACAGTGTATTGGTGGAAGAGCGTTAATTATAGCTATCCAAAAATAACTGCCCAAGTGAAAGTGTCGAGCGGTACATATATTCGCTCACTCGCGCGTTCTCTGGGGGAGATTTTACAAACGGGAGCCTATTTGTCGGAGCTAAAACGTACTGAAGTGGGGGAGTTTAGCCTAGCTGATGCTGTGGTACTTGAAAAACTCTTGAAGAACTGATATACTTGTAACCTGATTATGGCAACAGAAGCAAAACAAGAGTCTACTAAGACTAAAATCATCAAAAAGCACGGACAGCACGCCAAAGATACTGGATCAGCTGAGGTGCAGATTGCTATTTTTACTGAAAAAATTGCATCCCTAACAGAGCATCTTAAGCTACATAAACACGACAATCATAGTCGTCGTGGTTTGTTGGCGATGGTTTCTAAGCGCCGTCGTTTGCTAGACTATCTCCAGAAGAATAGTCAAGAGCGCTACGAAGCAATTGTTAAAAAGCTCAAACTTCGTCGCTAATTCGTAGTTGGCCCTAGGGGCTGACTGGGGCTAGATTGGTATGCTTGGTGAGATGTATGATTTAGTACATAAAAAATATCAGGTATGACAAAAATATAGTAAAATAAGTCCGTAGTCAGATTGTACATTATCAAATAGTAACTAATCACACCAGGTGGTTCAGGTGAAAGAGAAGAGTTCATGAGACTTCATGAATTGCTCTCTGGCACCAGGTCCATAGCCTGAGTGTAGATCTATGAGAAAGAAGGAAAATATGATAATTCACCCGTTTGGTGGAAAGACTCAGGTATTTGAAACTGAGTTTGCAGGCAAAAAACTTACGATAGAAACTGGAAAGTTAGCCTTTTTAGCTGATGGTGCTGTAACTGTACGCTATGGTGATACGGTTGTACTGGCTACTGCCGTTGTAGCGCAGGAGCCCAAGCCGGATCAGGATTTCTTCCCGCTACTAATCGACTATGAAGAACGGATGTATGCGGCCGGTAAGATCTCCGGCAGTCGGTTTATTAAGCGCGAAGGTCGCCCATCCGAAAAGGCAATCTTGACGGCACGTTTGATCGACCGACCAATTCGTCCGCTGTTTCCTAAGGGTTATCGCAATGATGTGCAGGTGGTAGTAACGACACTATCGGTTGATGGCGAGCATGAACCAGATGTGTTGGGTATGATTGCGGCATCGAGCGCACTGATGTTAACTGGTGCGCCGTTTCAGGGTCCGGTAGCGGGTCTTCGGGTGGCTGAAAAAGATGGTGAGCTGATTGCTTTTCCTACCACCGGAGAGCAGGAGGATTCTAAGCTAAATCTAACCATTGCTGGTACGGCCGATGCGATTATGATGGTAGAGGCCGGTGCGCGCGAAGTTTCTGAAGAGCTGATGGTAGAAGCTTTTGATCTAGCTATTAAGACCTGGCAGCCAATTATTAAGCTTCAGCATGAGATGGTAAAAGCTATGTCGGTAACTCCTCAGGAGTATGAAATTTTTCGAGCCGATGAGGATTTGGCAGAGAAAATTACCAGCTTTTTAGAGGGTAAGCTTGGCGAAGATATACGTCATTCAGATGGTTTGGAGCGTGAGGATATACTAAAAGATTTACGCAAGTTGGTGATTGATGAGTTTGGCCCACTGCCGGCTGAGATGGAAGATGATAAAGAGCGTTTTCCACTTGGTGCGGTAAAAACAGCTTTTTCTAGTGTGATTGATGCCGAAATTCGTCGGGCTATCTTAGAGGATGGTGAGCGACCAGATCAGCGTAAAACTACCCAAGTACGAACCATTTCTGGTGACACTAGTGTTTTGCCACGCACTCACGGTAGTGCAGTATTTACACGCGGCACCACCCAAGCACTTTCGGTTGCTACACTTGCACCAATTAGCTATGCCCAGCTAATTGATACTATGGAAGAAGATACTACCAAGCGTTACATGCATCACTATAATTTCCCGCCGTATTCAACCGGTGAGGCTCGTCCATTGCGCTCGACTGGTCGGCGCGAAATTGGTCACGGTGCGTTAGCCGAGCGGGCATTAGAACCGATGTTGCCAGCGGTCGAAGAATTTCCATATGCTATTCGTGTAGTTTCAGAGATTTTGAGCTCCAACGGCTCTACTTCGATGGCGTCGGTGTGTGGTTCAACGCTATCGCTGATGGATGCTGGTGTACCGCTCAAGAAGCCAGTAGCCGGTATTGCCATGGGCTTGATGATTGATAAATCTAAACCAGATAACTTTGTGATTCTTTCAGATATTCAGGGTGTTGAAGATTTTGCTGGAGACATGGATTTTAAAGTAGCTGGAACGGCCGATGGTATCACAGCTCTACAGATGGATATTAAGGTGACTGGTATCACGCTTGATATTATGCGGGAGGCGTTGGCGCAGGCTAAAGAGGGGCGAGTCCACATTATGGGTAAGATGTTGGATATTTTACCTGAAGTGCGTCCGGAGCTGTCAGAGTTTGCGCCACGCATTACAAAGGTAGTAATTAATCCTGACAAAATTAAAGAGGTGATTGGTAAGGGTGGGGAGACTATTCAGAAGATTACCGGCGAAACAGGTGCGCAAATTGATATTGAAGATGACGGCTTGATTATGATTTACTCAGATGACATGAAAGCAGCCGAGCGAGCTAAGCATTGGATTGAGTCGATTGTAGCCGAGCCTGAGGTTGGTAAGATTTATGATGCCACAGTAGTGAAAGTGATGGATTTTGGGGCTTTTGTGGAGTTTATGCCTGGTCGAGAGGGCCTGGTGCATATTTCGCAGTTGGCCAATCATCGAGTAGAGAATGTATCTGATGAAGTGTCAGAAGGTGATAAAATTCGCGTTAAATTAGTCGAAAAAGATGACCGTGGGCGGTATAATTTGAGTAAGAAAGCTACTCAAGGCGAGTAATAAAATTATTGGCATGGCGACGCGTGATGAGAAGCAGACAAAACTTACTCAAATTGCCCAGCGCATAGCCTCCTGCGAAGTATGTACCGAGTTATGTAAAACTTGCACCAATCCTGTGCCCGGCGAGGGTGACCCAGAAGCTAAGTTGATGTTTGTGGGTGAAGCCCCCGGGGCACAGGAAGATCGTGAAGGTCGGCCGTTTGTTGGCGCGTCAGGAAAATTTTTGGTAGAAATGCTAGAAACTATCAATCTGACTCGAGATGACGTATTTATTACAAATATTGTAAAGTACCGTCCACCTGGCAATCGTGATCCGAAACCAGACGAGATTCAAGCCTGTTTACCGTACCTTTTAGAACAGATAGACGTGATCAATCCTTTACTGGTAATTTTTTTGGGCAGACATGCAATGAATGTATTTTTCCCAGAGTTAAAGATTAGCACCAGTCATGGTGTGCCAGTACGGCGAACGTATGCACACTCGGGTAAGCAGCGGACACAAGTTTTTTTACCGTTGTATCATCCGGCTGCGGCGTTATATAACGGCTCGATGCGCAAAGCTTTACTAGATGATTTTTCACAAATACCACAGTTACTTGAAAAAAATAACAGTTAATTATTAGGTTGTATGTTTAAGCTCTAGTTCTGAACTAAGGGCGGGGCAAGAGCTTAGACATACTAACAAGTTTATAAAGAAAGGAAAATAACAAACATGTCAGAAGATCTAACAAGCCGTCCATTGTCGGCGGATGATTTAAAACCAAATAATCGGCGGCCTCAAACACCGCGACCAAATAGTACCCGCAAACCCGCACAAAGCCAGAATCAGAGTAGTGCTCAGACTGGTCAGCGACGCAATCAAAGCGCGCCAAATGGGCAGGGGCGACAGCAACGTAATAATAGAAACGGCAATGGTGGTAATGGCCAGCGTCGAGAGCGCGGAAGCTTGGGCCGTCCGCCACGCATGCGCATGCCAAAGGGCCCACAGACTTTTGTGCATGGTAGCTTTAATGCTTCCGGCGCACCATCTAATCGCCCAGGTATTAAGGCTGTGGATGTGAAGGGGGTATCTAAGGCTGATGCTGGTAAACTTAAAATTATTCCACTTGGTGGTCTAAACGAAATTGGCCGTAATATTATGGCCTTAGAGTACGAAGATGACATCATCATTATGGATATGGGCTTTAGCTTTCCGGGTGATGATCAGCCGGGTATCGATCTGGTCGTGCCAGATGTTACATACCTAGAGGAGCGCAAGCATAAAATTCGTGGTATTCTCATTACTCATGCCCACGAGGACCACGTCGGTGGGATTCCATTTATCTTGCCAAAAATTCCAGCTCCGATTTATGCGGCTCAGTTTACGATTAAATTTATCGAGCGCAAGCTAGAAGAATATAAGTTGCCGTTTAAGCCAGAGCTACATATCATCGACCAGGATCGACACGACCGCATTCAGCTAGGTGTGTTTAATGTAGAGTTTTTGCGCACCACGCACTCTATCCCGGACGCTTGCTCGCTGGCAATTCGTACACCAGTTGGAATAATCGTAAACACTGGTGACTGGCGCTTTGAAGAAAATCCACTTGATGGCAAGACGGCCGATAAGCAACGCCTTAAAGAGCTGGGTGATGAAGGTGTGTTGATGTTGATGTGCGACTCTACTAGCTGTGAGACGCCTGGTCGCTCAACCCCAGAAATGGACATTGTTGAAACCCTAGATGAAATTTTTGTTCGCAACTATAACAAGCGTGTTATTATTGGGGCTTTCGGTAGTCAGATTACTCGCATGCAGATTGTGGTAAATGCGGTGGCTAAATCGAAGCGTAAGCTGGCTGTGGTGGGGCGCAGTATGCAAAGCAATCTCGAGCTAGCTGTCAAACTAGGCTATGTCAAAGTACCTCCAGGTGTGCTAATTAAATCTAACGAAGTGAGCCGATACGAGGATGGCCAGATAGTAGTGCTCTCAACTGGCTCGCAGGGTGAGAATTACTCGGCTCTGCAACGCATGGGTACAGGTGAGCACCGCGATGTAAAGCTTAAGCCTAATGATGTGGTGGTGCTATCAGCCTCCATTATTCCAGGTAACGAGAAATCAGTTTGGGGAATGGTGGATAATCTCTTTCGTTGGGGTGCTTATGTGTATCAGCCGGCCACAGCTGCTTTCGATAATTTGGGCAAAATGCACACTGGTGGACACGCTACGGTAGATGAAATTAAGGAAATGCTCCAGTTGGTTCGACCAAAGTATTACCTGCCAATTCATGGTGAGATGCATCATATGTTCCATAATGCAGCGATTGCCAAATCTGAAGGCATGGCCGACGAGAACTTGTTCGTGATTGAAAATGGTCAAACTTTAGTGGCGGATGAAGCTGGTGTTAAAGAAGGACCCAAGGTTACTTCTGGGGTGGTGCTAATTGACGGTGCTGGTATTGGCGATGTTCAGGAGATTGTCTTAAAAGATCGTCTGGCAATGAGTGCCGATGGGGTCTTTATGATTATCGCAACGGTTGATAAGCGGACCGGTAAGCTAAAGACCAGTCCGGACATCATTTCGCGTGGCTTTATCTATATGAAAGACAATGTTGAGCTGTTGCAGAAGAGTCGTCAGCTTGTTCAAAATATTTTTGATAAGCGCGATATCTCTACTCCGCCTTCAAGCCTGATAATCAAAACTCGTATGCGTGATGATGTGGCTAATTATCTATTTAAGGTAACTAAGCGTAATCCAATCGTATTGCCAGTCGTGATTGAGGTTTAGTGTGCGCTTAAAGAGTAAGCGGGGGGGCGATGGCCGCTTGTCGATGGGTGGCTTGCTGAATTATCGCTATTCCTGATAATTGTTTATATTTTAGTCATATATAGATATTTGCCTAGTAGTATAGACTATCTAGCTGTATTACCGGCTGTTATTATTTTTACCATTTTAATAGATGGAATAAAGAGTTTAACAGAGGCTTTTTTATCAGCCAGGAAGATTTTACATATTCCACGCGAAAAGATACAGGGTAATACACAGCTTTCGGTTCTTATAGCCTGCCATAATGGGGAAAGTAAGATTGCACAAACAGTCAAAAATGTAAAAGCTTCACTGCCCGGATCGGTCGTTTATGTCGTTGATGACTGTTCTGATGATCGTACTGGTCTAGAGGCATTACGGGCGGGTGCCAAAGTATTAAAGCTAGCACGAAATAGAGGTAAAGTTGGGGCTTTGCATAGGTTATTATCGCATATTAAGACAGACTTCGTACTGATTATGGATGATGATATGTTGATTGATAATATAAAAATACCCTACGGATTACTCGATAAATTTGATGCTGTTGCATTTAATGTTCTACCTGAGGGTAACTCATTTTTGAGTAGATTACAGAGATATGAGTATCGGAAAAGTATGGAAATCGGTAAGACTTATCATTCGAGCACAGGATCAGTTTTATGTGTAAGTGGGGCAATAGGATTTTTTCGCACCAAGCGATTAATTTATCAGGTTGATAAACATAGCGGTGAGTTTAGTGGAGAGGATTTGGAGCGAACCCTACTCATACATTCAATGGATGGTTCGAGGGGTGTTACATTCGTTGATTATGTAGTTTCGACTGAGGTTCCGCAATCTATACATACGCTTTTCCGCCAGCGTTGTTTAGGCTGGAATCCTGGATTTATGGGTAATGTTGTATTATTGATGAGGGTATTGGTTTCAAAAAATAAACCTACTCAATTGCGCTTTGATGTATTTTATAACTTAGTAAATATTATTCTTGATATATTGAGAGTGTTATCTTTGCCGATACTTGTAAAATATCCTCTCATTATGATAACAATGTATATTCTCTATGTTGCGATTGATACTATTTTATATATAATACTAGGTCGCAAAGATCCGCTTTGGACAGTATTAATTGCGCCATTTTATGGAATTTTTTGCTTAATTACACGATTTATAGGTATATTTGTATATTTTTACCGCGAACTTACTGAGTTAATATGTTGGCACATGAGAAGTATACCTGACTCGTATAAACAAGCTCCTCTATGGATGCAGTTTATAAGTTTTGGAGGGACGGCAATCTTATTGATTGGAGTATTGGCGTTAGGTTTGTGGTATACGATGTAAAAAAATAAATTCAAAATACATATTGATGGTGTATTTTAGCTTGGAGCATATCAATACTTGTATTTTGTGCTAAGGTGGACTATTTACGGGTGTAGGGATTTTACAATTTAGTTTTACCGGTGCTTGATTGAAGTTCGAATAATTTCTTGTAAAGACCACGGGGTTTTTTGATTAGATTGTTGTGGGTTCCACGCTCTACGATTGTACCTTTCTGTAGTACGAGTATTTCATCGGCATGACGAACGGTGCTGAGTCGATGGGCGATAGTTAGGCTTAAGCGCCCTTTCATGAGTTTTTTCAGGCCATCTTGCACAAGTTTTTCAGATTCGGAGTCGAGTGCTGAAGTTGCTTCATCGAGGATTATGAGGTCTGGATCCTTTAAGATAGCTCGTGCAATAGCTACACGTTGCTTTTGGCCACCTGATAGTTTTATGCCACGTTCACCAACGATGGTGTTGTATTTTTTTGGAAGGTTTTCGATAAACTCAGCAGCATGGGCTTGTTCGACGGCAGTCTCCAGATCGGCTTGAGTAGCTTTATCATTGGCTAGCTTGAGGTTTTCTTTAATAGTTCTATTAAATAGAGCAACGTCTTGCATGACCATACCAATGTGTTGACGGACTGATTCGTGAGTATATGTGTCGGCTGGCTGATCGTTAATTAAGATTTCGCCAGCCGTTGGGGCATAGAAGCGTAGCATTAGTTTTGTTATGGTAGACTTGCCAACACCTGAGGGTCCGACGAGGGCAATAGAATTATTTTTATCAATTCGAAAGCTGATATTTTCAATGGCACCCTTCTTGCTGTCTGGATAAGCAAAAGAGACATTGCGAAACTCCAGTGACTCAAGTTTTATCAGCTGAATGGCATTTGGGCTACTAGGGAAAGTTGGCTTTTCTTCAAGCAGTGTAACTAGGCGCTCCACATCATTTTCTACCCGATCAGTATCGGGTATAAATTGTGCAAAAGCACGGGCATTATTTCGTAGTGAGTTATAGTAGGCAGTAACGGCTACAAAAGTACCGGCTGAGAGTCGCCCCTGAATAAGTTCAAAAATAATTATTATGATAGCTAGTATGAAAGATAGCTCATTAAATATTGATACTCGGAAGCCAGATAATTGCCAAGCGTCACGTACCATGAAGGCTTGCTCTAAAACCCTATCTTGCTCTTTACTGAATAGGTTGCGAAATCGATTAACTGAAGAAAGAGTTGAAATTGTGGTCATATTTTGAATAGTTTCGGAGAATATTGCAGAGCTAGCTTCACTATGTTTGCGCCAGGCCAGATTTGCTGGTCGATTACGCTTGCGGGTTATATGAAATTCGAAAGAGGAATAGATTATTATACCGAAACCCAAGAGGCCAATTAAGAGATTAGTTTGCATGAGGATTATAGTAACGATAATCATTGTAAATATTGGACCCAGGAGTGAATAGTTGAGGCTATTTATCCAAGATGCAAAACTATCGATTGCTTGATTGTTTTTATGGATAATTGCACCAGGTCGATGGGTATCAAAATAGTCTGTGCTTAATGAGGTAATTTTGGCGAAGACTTTTTGATGTAGTCCAGACCTGACGGTATGGAAGCTTCGATTGCTTACTATATTAAAAATATATGAAGTTGCCAGTACGATTGCGCTTAATAGTGTTAGAAGTATTAAGTCAGATTTAACATCTGCCCAGCTTAGGCTATTACCTTTGGCGACAACCGTATCGACTATCTGCTTAAATATTTGTGGCTGGATGGCAGTTATGCCAGCTATGATTAAGCTGGCCACCATGATAGTTAGTAGGCGACCATATTGCTCGCGTATATAAGGCAGTATTTTTAAGATATTCTTCATAAGCCTATTTTCCTGGAAATACTCAAGTTTGACAACTCTTTATTTTATTGTCCGACTATGCTATAATGGTTGTAGTCGAGAGGGTGAGAAATAGCCAGAATTCTCTCGTGTTTTTCTCTTTAAACTATCTGGCGTTTAGCGCTAAAGCGAGGCATAATAAAAGGATATGGCAACCGGTTCAAAAAAGGGCGGACGTAAAAAGTCGGCTCGACCAAATACTCGTAAAAAACAAGATGTAGCTGAAAAGAAACCACTTCTTTCCAAAGCTGCAAAACAAGATATTGCCGCAATTATTTTAATTGGGTTGGGTGTACTTTTGATAGTGGCCTTTTTTGGTGGTGCCGGTTCGTTGGGGAACTCATTTATGGGGCTTGTGAAGGGGTTGATTGGGCAAGCAGCATATTTGGTGCCGGCAGCTTTTTTTGGTCTGGCAGTTTTACTCTTTTTACCCAAGCGGTTTGAGCTGAAGGGGCAAAACTACTTTGGCCTGATTGCGTTTTTTATTGTACTAGCCGGGATTTTACAATTTAGCTTAGCTGGGGAGGGTACATCGCTAAGCGAACTATCAAATCAGGGTGGTTTTGTGGGCTATGCGCTATGGATGATCTTACATCCTTTACTAACAACACCGCTGGCTATTTTCCTTTTGGTATTAGTCGAGTTGGTGGTGATTGTGATTGCCACTGGCGTGCGACTAGCTGATATTGCACGTAAACTTTTTGGTCGCGAAAAGAAGACCGATGAGAGCAAGTTAGAAGTGAAACAGCCAGGTTTTGCGGTGAATAATAAACTTCCTTTTAAGGGTGCGATTGGCAGTGATGATGAGTCGAAAGTCGCACCTGTTACGAAGGCAGCAATGACGGCTACGCTTGATAAAGACTGGAAGTATCCACCACTTGATTTACTAAAGGGGATGTCGACTAAGGCGGATGCTGGTAATGAGAAGGAAAAAGCAAAGATCATCCAAGATACCTTAAAAGAATTCAAGATTGACGTTAATATGGTTGGTGTTAATGTTGGTCCGACCGTTGCGCAGTATACTTTTAAGCCACAGAGTGGTGTGAAGCTCAATAAAATTACTGGTCTAGATAGAAACTTGGCCTTAGCCTTAAAGGCTCAACATATTCGTATTGAAGCACCAATTGCCGGGACCGACTTGGTTGGTATTGAGGTGCCAAATGAGAAAAGCGCTCAGGTGCGCTTGCGGGATATTTTAGAAAGCAAAGAGATGCATACCAAGCCGAGTCGCCTGGAGTTTGTGTTGGGGCGTGATGTGGCTGGCGAGATATTAACTGGTGATTTAGCTAGCATGCCCCACTTGCTTGTAGCTGGTGCCACCAAAGCTGGTAAGTCGGTAATGATTAACACGATGTTGACTTCATTCTTATACCGTAATTCACCGGCCCAGCTGAGGTTGATTTTGGTTGATCCAAAGCGCGTGGAGCTTACCCCGTATAATGATATTCCACATCTCCTAACACCAGTTATAACTGATCACGAAAAAGCTATTAGTGCTATGAAGTGGGCAGTAACTGAGATGGAGCGACGACTTAATTTGCTAGCCGATAACGGTAAGCGCGATATTGGTGAATATAACCAGCAAAAAGGTGTGGATGGCATGCCTTACATTGTAATTGTACTCGACGAATTTGCTGATCTTATGGTGGTTGCTGGCAAGGATGTTGAAAGCCTGATAGTTCGAATTGCTCAAATGGCTCGAGCAGTTGGGATTCATTTGGTTTTGGCTACTCAGCGCCCAAGTGTTGGTGTGGTGACGGGACTCATTAAGGCCAACTTGCCTGCTCGTGTGGCGCTAACTACTGCTAGTCAAATTGATAGTCGGACAATTTTGGATCAGAGTGGGGCGGAGAAGCTACTTGGTAAGGGTGATATGTTGTTTTCTTCGCCAGAGTTCATGAAGCCAAAACGAGCACAAGGTGTGTTGATTACAGGCGAGGAAGTTTCAGCGGTGATGAATTTCTTACGTGATGAACGAGCGCCACAGTATAATGAAGAAGTATTGGCGCAGGCAGTTAAGATTGGTGCCCGTGGCGTGATGGCTAGTGGCGATGGTGGCTCAGGCGATGATGACTTATATGATGAAGTGGTGGCTTTCGTGGTGCAGAGTGGTAAGGCATCATCTTCGCTCCTACAGCGTCGTTTTAGGGTTGGTTATGCCCGGGCTGCTCGCTTGATGGACATGCTTGAAGAAAATGGTGTAATTGGGGCGGCTGAAGGATCAAAGCCGCGCGCAATTCTGATGTCTTCAGTTGGTAGTAGCTCGGCAGATATTGGTTTTCAGGAAGATGCAGGGGAGAACGTGAGCGCGGATGAATGAAAGCTCTCGTAAAAATTCTTCTAAATCTCGATTGCAGACACTTGCCTCTATCTTAAAGCGACGACGTGAGAGTTTAGACTTATCTATTTCTGAAGCCGAGCAGGCTACCAGAATTCGAGCTCGCTACATTGAGGCCCTGGAAGCAAGTGAGTACGATATCTTAAAAGATGATGTATATAGTAGGGGGTACGTAAAAAATTATGCTGATTTTTTGGGTCTAGAAGCTAAGCCAATCTTAAAGCTATACGAACAAGAACGAGCTGGGGCGCGCGAGATGAAGCGCCAAAGTCAGCGTGGTCGCAATGTGGCGCTTGGCGTGAAACCAATTAAGTCGACTCGTATGGTGGTAACACCTAAGACATTTGCGCTTTTGTCGATTATGGCGGTCGTAGCTTTGGTGATTGGCTATATTATTTGGCAGGTGATTATTTTGTCGGCACCACCTAAGTTGAGTATTTCGCAGGATGAGGCTCGCAGTGTATCGACTAATTTTGGCTATGTTTCTGGTAGGGTTGAGGGGGGAGCTGATTTATATATTAATGACTCACCAGTTTTAGTAGCAGCCGATGGGGCTTTTCGGGAGCGTATTGCCTTAACTGATGGCCGCAATGAAATAAAGTTGACGGCTACTAATCGACTAGGTAAGAGCGTGACTCAAACCTATGTTATAACTGCTACTCTACAAGACACTACACCAAGCCCCACACCATCTATTAGCCCTTCGCCAAACTCATCACCGACAGTTGAAGCTGGTGCCGTGCAGGCGGTTGTAACTGTGACAGATACCCCAACCTGGCTGGTGGTGGAGGCCGATGGTAAGGAAATTTTTAGAGGCACTATGTTGTCGGCTACCTCGCAAACTTTTTCGGCAGCCGATGTACTGACTCTGGCTACTGGCAACGCTGGAGTAACGCGGGTTGCGCTAACTAATGAGGTGGTGCAGAATAAAGATTTGGGACTGCTGGGGGCACCCGGTGAAGTGCGTCGTGGCGTAGAGTTGCGTCGCGATACAAATTAGGAGGTTTTATGGCTAAAGATGCATCTTTTGATGTAGTAAGTAAGTATGATGTGGCAGATATGATAAATATTGCCGATCAGGTTAAGCGTGAGCTGGCAACGCGCTATGACTTTCAGGGAACTGGTTCGGAGATTGAATTTGATAGAGAAAAGTCTGAGTTGCGGCTAAAGTCAAATTCAGAGATTAAATTACGAGCTATTAAGGACGTAGTTGAATCAAAATTTATTCGTCGCTCGGTGGATTTGAAGTTTTTAGATAATAGCCAGGAAATTACGCAGAGTGGCATGGAGTATAAGTGGACGCTTGCTTTAAAGCAGGGTCTCGATCAGGAAAAAGCTAAGCAGGTATCAAAGATTATTCGCGATCAACATCCCAAGGTTAAGAGTTCTATTCAGGGGGATGCCATTCGGGTGGTGAGTGCAAGCCGGGATGAACTGCAGGCTGTGATGCAGACACTGCGTACGGCTGACCTACCATTTGCTGTAAGCTTTGAAAATTTTCGATAAAAAGTATAAAAACCGAAAAAAGAAGCACAAAATCTCTTGACCTGTACGTATATTGTTCGGTACTATGATTGGTGAACGCAAGAATATAAGATAGGAGAGGTGGATTATGCCAGCTATAACAACCAAGTTAGAAAAAGGAGCAGTAGTGAAGGATTTATCTAAACAATCAGCATCGGAGCGTAATGCTCGCTTGAAGGCAGTTGAGCTGGCAGTAGAGCAGATTGAGCGTCAGTTTGGTACTGGTTCGATTATGAAGTTGGGCGAAGGTATGAAGGCTCATGTTGAGACCATTCCAACTGGTAGTTTGGCGCTAGACTTGGCGTTGGGTGGGGGTTTTCCAAAAGGTCGTATTATTGAGATTTATGGTCCAGAGTCCAGTGGTAAAACCACACTAGCTCTGCATGCTGTGGCTGAAGTGCAAAAGCGTGGTGGCTTGGCAGCTTTTGTTGATGCCGAGCATGCCCTCGACCCTGAGTATGCTGAAAAAATCGGGGTTAATTTAAATGATTTACTTATCTCGCAACCTGATACCGGAGAGCAGGCGCTAGAGATAACCGAAACTTTAGTACGCTCGGGGGCGGTTGATACGGTGATTGTCGACTCGGTTGCTGCCTTGGTGCCACGAGCAGAAATTGAAGGTGAAATGGGTGATGCTCACATGGGCCTGCAAGCACGACTGATGAGTCAGGCTTTGCGCAAGCTTACTGGCGTTGTTAGTAAAACTAAATGTTCAGTTATTTTCATTAACCAGCTACGCATGAAGATTGGTGTGATGTTTGGTAATCCGGAGGTAACAGCTGGTGGTAATGCGCTCAAGTATTATTCTTCGGTGCGTCTTGATATTCGTCGTACGGAGCAGCTTAAAGAAGGTGATCAAAGTATTGGCAATCACGTAAAAGTGAAAGTGGTCAAGAATAAGATAGCGGCACCTTTTAAGATTGCAGAGTTTGACATCATGTTTAATGAAGGTATTTCTAGGCCGGGTGATTTAATCGATTTGGCCGTAAAATATGATTTGGTTAAGAAGGCTGGTGCTTGGTTTTCTTATAAAGAAGATAAGATTGGGCAGGGGCGTGAGGCAGCTAAGCAATTCTTGAAGTCTCATCCAGAAGTAATGGACGAACTAGACACGAAGATTCGTGAGCGAGCCACAGGTGGCAGTCAAGTAGATCTGGCAGAAGATAAGAAAAAATAGCCTAGGTTTAGAGGGGACTGTACGGTATGCCTGTTGTTACAAAGCTTACCTCTCAGAAGCAGAAAGATTTTGTAAATCTCTATGTTGATGATGAGTTCTGCTGTGGATTAAGCCTTAATCAGGTTGCATCCTGGCGCCTGCACAAGGGCTCAGAGCTAACCCATGATCAGCTAGATAGACTGCGTAATGAAGCTCGAGCAAGTAAGGCTTATAACCTAGCAATTCGATACTTGGGATTACGGATTCATTCCTCACAGGAGGTTATGGAATATTTGAGGCGAAAAGAATTTGAAGATGTGTCAATTGCTGTAGTGGGAGATCTTAAGCGAGAGGGATACTTACAAGATGGGGACTTTGCATTACGGTGGAGCGCGATGCGTCAGCAGATGCTGTGGTCGCCTCGTGCAATCCGGGACGAGTTAAGTCGTAAAGGTATTCCTAAAGATATCATCGATGATTGTATAGGTGGTATTGATACCAAAGAGATAATCCTTGGGTTAATCGCAAAGAAAAGTCGTAATCGGACAGTGAACCGTGAAAAGATGATGAGCTATCTCGTTGGTAGGGGGTTTAGTTACCCGGATATAAAACTATGCTTAGATGAGTCAGGCTCTAAGTAATAATTGTGTATTGATTTAATTTGGACTTATCGTGAGATTAGTACAGCACGAATGCAAATCGCAACTGCAATAACCCACAGGCCAGCCATTATTAGCAAAACTTCATACCCTCTTAATACCTCTTATGGTAGGCCATTAATTAAGACGATACAAGCAAATTTTTACCGAACAAAACTATCCTAAGCTGTAGCCGGTTTTATGGCAGTCTTCTTAAATGATCTCATCTCAGATTGTATGATAATCAGTTTTTTATCAGGTATGACATCGGAAATTGTGGAGGCTTGGATTACCAGTAGGCTTTGCTTAAAACTTTTCAGTAGAGGCCTTCTGACGTATATGCGATCCATATGCATGAGAGGTAGTTTGACGGCGCAATCTTCAACTTGTCCAATTTTGCTACCATTCGTGTCGCATACTTTATAGGAAATAAGCCGACAATTATCAGAAAATGCTACTTTATCTCGAATAAAATCAGCTTTTTCCCCAAAACACTCAATTCCCTGTGCGGTAAGTAGGTTATCTACCACGGCGGTTTGGTCGGATCTAATAAAATTAGTCTCACCGGCGACTAAACATTCCAGAAAGGCAAGCTGGAGATTTTCTCGACGAAAAATTGCTCCTTCAATGAGGCCAAGCGGACGTAGTTCGCGACGATCAAAAATAATCATTCCACGCAATTGAGAAAGTAACAATTGCTGGCCCAATGCACGCTTTTTCATGCTTTGCATTATACTCCTAACACTTGATTTATTCTGGTATTTTCGGTAAAATTACGGTGTTTAACAATAAATAACCTTTTTGTTGACGTGAACGCACTAAGTTGTAGTTTAAGAACGTCAGCGAACCTCGCTAAATGTGAGTGAACCAAAGAAAGGATGTCTATGCGACAGTATGAAGTGGGTGTGATTTTACATCCTGACCTCGAGATTGATCTCGATCGTGCCGTAAGCAAGGTCGAAAGTATTATCACTAATCTTGGCGGTAAAGTAGAAAATAAAGATAACTGGGGGAAGCGCAAGCTTGCTTATCGAATTAAGAAGCAGGATTGGGGGATTTACGTATTCTTTCAAGTTAAGCTTGATCCAGCTAAGATTCAAGAGCTTGATAATACTTTGCGCATTACCTCAGAGGTGATCCGTTATATAGTTGTTTCACTTGAAGATGTGCGGCCGGTTAATAAGGGTGCAAAAAATAGCACCAAAAAGCCAGTAGAAAAACCAGAGACTGAATAATATAAGCGTAAGGAGATAGGGATGGCAAAAGATTTTAACCAAGCAATTATAATGGGGAATCTCACACGAGACCCAGAATTACGACAGACTCCCTCGGGTCAGTCGGTGGCGAGCTTTGCGGTTGCGACAAACCGTATTTGGCAAGATCCGCAGAGTGGCGATAAGAAGGATGCAGTTGAATTCCATGATGTAGTGGCTTGGGGTAAGCTGGGCGAACTATGCGCAAATTATCTATCAAAAGGTCGTAAAGTATTGGTTGTAGGTCGATTACAGACTCGCTCTTGGGATGCTGATGGAGTAAAGAAGCAGCGCACCGAGATTGTTGCAACTGATATTAACTTCTTGAGCGCTGGCTCTGGTGAAGGTGGAGCACCATCTTCCTCTGGGGCTAAAAAGACCGACGATCCAGATATCCAGGAGATGCCTGGCGATGATATTAATCTTGATGACATCCCATTTTAAGGAGAAAACATGGCAGAATTTCGTAAGCAGAATCGTTTTTATGCAGAACAAGTAGCGGTAATAGATTACAAAGATGTAAAGCTTTTACAGCGCTACGTTTCTAGTGTAGGAAAGATTGAAAACCGCAAGCGTACTGGTGCTTCAATGAAACATCAGCGAATGTTAGCAAAAGCTTTGAAGCGGGCACGACACATGGCGCTTTTACCATTCGTTGTTAAGTAACCTACTCGACGCGTTTTGAGCGGCATCTGCTGCGTTGAAATTTTGTATCTCGCTTGGATGTACATGAAGTACAACTTGTCCACGAGACTCAACCTCGTCTTGCAGCTGCTCACTCAGAAACACGTCTTAGTACTCATTAATTAAGGAGGTGTTCAGTGTATGGACCAACTGATTTAAGGAAAGAAACATTAGTCGAGATAGATGGCGCACCATATAAGGTGGTCGATTACGCCCAGAAGCAAATGGGTCGAGGTGGTTCGATTGTAAATACTAAGCTGAAAAATCTCATTACTGGCGGAGTGATTGACCGTACGTTTCGTAATGACGAGCGTGTGAAGCCGGCTGATGTAGTGCGACAAAAGTTACAGTATCTTTATACGCAAAGTGATGGGCATAGTCTAATGGACCTTGGAAGCTATGAGACATATGAAGTGGCCAAGGCTATTGATGAAGATCTGCCAAAATATATCTTAGAGGGTGGCGAGATTGAAGGATATCTTTTTCATGGCCGGGTGATTGGCTTTGAGTGGCCAAAAAATGTTGTGCTGACTGTAGTTGAAGCGCCAGGTTCAGATAAAGGAAACTCGGCAGCTGGAGCGACTAAGGCCGTGAAGCTCGAAACTGGTATTGAAGTACAGGCGCCACTTTTTATTAAGGTCGGCGATAGGGTAAAAGTAGATACCCGTAACGGGGCCTACTTAGAGCGCGTTAAATAATATTGATTATTATCCAGGTTCTTCAATCGAGAAGGAGAGAACCTTGGATATCCCACATGTTCCGCAGTCTGGCTGCCGACTGTTTAGCTTGGCGCAATGCCACTGACACACAGTCGGTGGTTTTTTATTTACACGTTAAATTTAAATAGTACGACATCACCATCCTGCATGATGTAATCGCGGCCTTCGAGTCGCACTTTGCCAGCTGTGCGTGCGCCAGCCCAACCGCCACAAGTTATAAAATCTTCAGAAGATACAATCTCGGCTTTAATAAACCCCTTTTCAAAATCGGTGTGAATAACGCCAGCCGCCTCGGGCGCAGTTGCTCCTTGCGGAATAACCCAGGCCCGAGCTTCTTTTTCACCAGCCGTAAAATAGGTTTGGAGACCGAGAGTTGAAAAACCAAGTTGAGCTAACGCATTGAGGCCAGACTCGGTTTGCCCATATTCGGTGAGTAAATCCGAGGCTTCGTCGTTGGGCATATCTTTGAGCTGGGCTTCAAGATCGGCACACAGCACCAGGGCGGGTAGCGGGGCGACGTTGGCACAGAGTTTTTTGTGCAGCTCTTTGTCGGCAAGCCCGGCCTCATCAACATTAAAGACATAAATAAATGGTTTGGCGGTTAGCAGTTGGAGTTCACGAATGATCGGAGGTATTGCATTGGCATATAGAGCGATAGCCAGCGATCCGTCGTCTAATGCGGAGCGTACTTTAGTTAGTTCGGTCATAGCTTCACGCGCTTCGGCAGAAGTTTTGGCTTCTTTTTCAAGTCGCGGTAGGACTTTGTCGATAGTTGTTAGGTCAGCCAAGATTAGCTCGGTCTTAACCGTTTCAATATCGCGCATCGGATCAATCGTGTTATCCACATGAATAATATCGCCCGACTCAAAAGCTCGCACAACCTGTACGATTGCCGAGCACTCACGAATATGGGTAAGGAATTTGTTTCCAAGACCAGCCCCTTCGGCAGCACCTTTTACGATGCCGGCGATATCCGTAAAAGTAACCGGAGCTGGGATAATTTTTTGAGTATTCGCAACATGAGCTAATTTGCTTAAGCGCTTATCGGGCAGAGGCACAATACCAACATTCGGCTCAATAGTGGCAAATGGGTAGTTGGCGGCTAATATATCAGACTTGGTGAGGGCATTAAACAGTGTGGACTTACCAACATTTGGTAAGCCAACAATACCGAGAGATAGGCTCATATGGTTATTTTATCAGATGTGCAGACAGCTATAAAACAAAAGCATTATCAATAAGATGCTTATGGTATTATTTAGTTAATAATGCGCGAGTCCGAAAAACAGTATAGTCCTCAGGATAGACAAGGTGCGGAAAACTTTTCGCGCGCGCAAGCATATCTGTCGCTGAAGGGAGAAGGACTGCAAACGCGTACTGAGCATTCGCGTAGTTTAGAGGATGCAGAGAAGTATCGTGCTCTTGAAACACTCAAGAGTTTGGGGGTACTCATACCGCTGAGTGAGCTAGAGATATACCATGGTCGTGCAGCGCATCCAGGCGAAACTGAGGCATGGGAGGTAGATCCGGCTTTTAGTAATGGCGGTAATAATACTGGTAATTCAAACGTTAATAAACGCTCAACTCTATATACTGGACACCGGGAGATTGCAACCGATTTTGCTAGAGCAAGATCTGGTAGGACTCGAGATGGGTCTATTTCTCAGCCAGAAATTCATCGCATTGATACGCATGATTTGGACGCAACGGTATTTAATCACAACTTTGATATTAGTAAGCTAAGCCCTCAGCAGATAAGTGAATATACCCAAGCCTTGAGTAAGATTCTGGTATCGCCAACTGAAGGATCGCCGTTAGATTTTCAGGATCGAGCCGCTTGGGGGCAGCTTATACCACATATTGCGTCCCTCGGGGAGCGTAGGTTCTTTTCGGATGATGATACGGATAGATTAGTCACTCAGTCAGGTTTATCTACCGAAGTGGTAACGCAATTAATTGGTGCAATAAATTCTCGACAAATGGCTAAAGTTAATCCGGGCTATTTAATATCAAGACTAGTGAATGGCTCAGAAGATCTTAGCCATGGTTATATGGTGTTGGACGGAGAGCGAATAGATATGCCGCTTAATCTAGAATATGTACAAAAGTATCTGCATGAAGCGCATATTGTGGGCGTACAACAGCCCGTTTATTCTGCTACTCTGGACCAAGATATAGAGATTGTATCTTTTTTTGATCTAGATGAAGTTAAGACCAGTCGGTCCAAAGAGCGCGAGCGCGAGCGTAGCTGGACGGCATTTGGTGGGTTGGCGCAGGCCATGGATGGCTTGGTGAGTCCAGAAGCCCAATCAGATAGTCCATTGATGGCACAACTAACTGATACCCATGCAAAGCCCAGAGATATTATGCAAGATGCTCAGCGTGTACCGGGTTATGAGCAGATTTTTGCTGGCTCTGCCGGTGTATGGGAGGGCTTTACACTAGGTGAGCATACCGAAACGGTGTTGCGCAATTTTGATGAAACCTACGCTGATCGGATGCCGGTAGGTTTATTGGCACCGATGCGGTTAGCTATTTTGACGCATGATATTGGTAAGAGTGAGACAGTTGCGAGATTGAGTAAATTAGAGCAATCAAAGATAAATACTCGTCAGGCAATTGATTTTATGGATAAACTTGGCGTAGATGAGCGACATCAGGATGTAATTATTTCTATGGTTGGCTTAGGTGCGGATTTGGCATATTTAATTGATGTTAAGGGTGAGGGAGGTAAGGTGAAGCAGGCTATGTTTCAGCTAGCCCAGGGTACAATGCGAGAATTTTTTGGTCGCGAACCGAGTCGTGATGAAATGCGAGCTTTTGTTGAGATGTGCCGTACTCTACAGCGCTGTGATGGCGGTGCCTATACCAGCATGGCGGTAACACGTTCACGCGATGGTAATGGTTATTATCGTAACGCACCATCTTTTAACGCATCGTTTGCGCAACCAGTTGATGCAGGTCGGCGTAAGGTTGGTTTGCGTAAGCCGGGACAGCAGTCGGCTCAGCTCAGTCAGGCACCGAAGAGCATGGAGCCAGTCTCACGTATTCGAATGCAACCTAGAGGCGTCGCGGCAAAACCGCCAAAGTTATAGTTTTTGCTAATACTTATGTGTAAATCGCTTGCGTTTGCGTATTACAAACGGTAGCATAGAACTTAAGCATTTTACTTGAAAGTAGTGCGTGGAATTATTTATCAATGCCAAATAAATCGATCGATAGCATTGGCCCAAAGCCAAACAAGAATAACATTAAGCCTGTTGCTGAGCATAGGGCTGGTGAGGTTGTGCGTCCAAAGGGTGCCCCCACTCAAGCCGGAGAATCGATTAAGCCAAAAGGTTATCAGGCGCCAAAGAAACTGGAATCAACAGTAGGTAAACCCGACCAGCCTAAGCGACCTGTCAATAAGAAAAAAGTAGCAGTTTTTGCTGGGTTTGTAGGGTTATTTATCCTAGTTTCTCTAGCTGCAGTTTGGTTATTGCGCGGTACAAATTTACTTAATTCAGTCGGTAAGCCAAAGCCGGCTGCTGGTAATTTTGCCGAGGTTGGAGATCAGGCTTCAACTTTGGATGAGTTTAATAAGGTCAAAGATGCTTATCAGGGTTTTAATAAAAAGCAGGCTACACCAGCGGATAGTCAAGTGGTGGCCGCTAATGCCTCTAGAGACCTTATTACTTATCTGGCTCTAAAATCTGAAGCTGTGAAGCAAGGGGTTGAGTGTACTTGGGAAATTGTTGACACGCGCATGGCAACCCAGTATCAGTCTTATGGTGGGAAGGAGGCCTTTTATGCTTATCTAGCCCAAGAATATGGTTGGAGTAAAGAGGTTAGTTTTATGAAGACCTGCACTGAATATTACCGAGAAGTATTGGCGCAAAAAGTGATTGGCGGAACGGATGCTTTTGGAGTATATATTCGCTGGGATAACATGGATAATGATTCCACAGCTCAACAAAGGGCGACTTATGAACAAGAGGCAAAAGCTAGGTTAGAGCGTGATTTCTTGCCTCTATTTAAGAGCGGAGCCAGCAAAGAGGAGATTTATCGAGCTGCTGATATTAGTCCGTATAGTACAGATGTAGAATTTGATAAGAAGATGGAAACACCCGGTAGCCCCTGGGTGCGTACAGTTGAATACCCACGCTTAAATGAAACTACTTATGCTAGCTTTCAGCAGTATCCAGAGGGTGAAAGGGATATTGACTACATATCAAAGCTAGCTGTTGGTGAGAATACAGTCGTATTTAAGTCTAAGGTTGGTTATTATGCTATTTTTCGGGCTACTAATAGGATTCAAGGAGAAGCAGGGTCTATAGATCAAGTTATACAAAAGTATATTGATGGCGCTAAGCTCAGTACAGAATATTATGCATTACCAAAGCCCAGTAGTAATGGACAAGAGCAGTTTGATATGCACGATCTCAAGCAAGATAATACAACCGGCATGCTAGATTCGATGCGACAGGCTTTAGTGCCCACGGCCCGGGCAGTAAATTGCTTTACAAACCATCGGCTGCCAATGAGTATTATTTATACCGACTATGCTACAGGTCAGCTAATACCACTAGAGCAAATACGTACTAATAAGGGTGCGCCAATTAGTACTTTGCAAATATTAAGTACCGGCAATGTACAAGCAGCCTGTAATGATGAGCCTGCCCCAATCCAGAACGCTTATGGTGTATTAAACTTTGGATACTGGGCTGGACGAGCTAGCTGGGATGTTTTTGACCACCGAAATAATCCATGGGCTTTTAATCTGAGTTGTTACACGAGCTGGGAATTTCGCTTTAATAAGGTATATGGCTATGAGCAGGTAAATTATCAAGACGCTAGTCAGTTTGAGGTTACACTTCTAACCAACCAGTGGATCGTTCAAAATAGGGCTTCGGCTTATACTGATCATTATCGGATTCCACCCGATCTATACCAGGGTATTGCTAACGGTGCTCTCGGATATTCCATTAATGTAAGGATGCGCAAAGAGCCTCCGACCACTGGATGGAATCCGCCACTTATGACAGTCTCGGGTGAAAAACAAGAGGAAGATGGAACAACTATCGGTGCATATGCTGACAATACTGTGAGTGAACAGCCGAACAACTTTACTAGCAGTGGTCAACCCTATTCATTTCCTGGCTTGCGGGCCGATCAAGGCCATGTGTTTACTGTAGAGACTGAGCCTAACTATGATGTACTGGGATATCGAATAAATGGCGGGCCAATCAACCAGTCTACAACCTATACTTATGTGGCTGGTACGACTGGCGATGGTACTACATTAGATGTGGATTGGATTTTCCGTAGACGTCCAACTGTCAATCTATCGGTAACCTGTGCGCTTATTTCGGGTAATGTTATTGGTGGTGGCGGTGCAACCATTGAGACATATGCTCGTGTGGGCGGCGCTGATTTGGTGGATGGTGCTGGCCAGCGGATTATTCAGGGGCGAAACTTTAGCTTTACAGTTCCTGAAGCGTATAAAGACGGTGTTGGTCGAACCGTTGAGCTTCGTTTGATTGTAGATGGCGTTGACTGGGGTGCCGCCGCCGCCACCACGCTCAGCTGTAATCGTAACGCATTGTGTAGCAATAATAATTTAGGTACTGTTTTCCCCGGTAATCGTGTAACTATTGGTGTAGGTGGACAAGAAGAGGGAATATCAATTGCCATGTCGAATAATGGTGAGTCGATTTGGAGTACTTATTCTACCGGTACTTATCAACTAGTTCTGACACCAGAGGCAGATATTTACTGGGATATTGTTGCTGGTACATCAGTTCCTGCAGGAGAGAAGATTTATCCTCAGCCTAACCCAATTAGTGGTAAGACTTTTGCACCTATTACCGTTACCCTTACGGCAAGCCCTTCTGATAGCACTACACCACTAGGTTTTCAAATGGCCTTTATACCAGATGGTGGCGGTGCAGCTCAACGATTTGGAACTGCTTGCTCAACTGAGTTACGCGTGCTTTCTTCCTATGGTCCGTGGCTCCGTACGCAAAATGGCAATGTTTCTGCAATGGGTGTTATCAAGGGGCAGGAGGCATTATCGCTAACTGGTGGTAATTTAGGTGGTCGACGAGCCGCCGGTTCAGCTGGAACGACAGCTGATGGGCAAAAAGATGATATCAATTTGGAGGCTACTTACTTATTGCTTTCCAAAGTAGCCGGCAATGGTCCATTCTGTAGCACCAATGCCTATATACTTGGTCGTGATGGTAATGCAGGTACGATGTCTGATTTGAATAGTTGTGATTTTAAACAATATAACTTTGCGCTAAGAGCTAATTTGGAGCGAGCCTTGAGTGCTCAGACGCCAGTATCCGAAGAGCTAATTTATCGGGAAGCTTTTCAGGCTTATGATGATGCCCCAACCAGTTGCCCGTCAACTGGGCCCGAGCCTAGTGGCCCTGCTAGATATGTTAATGGTGGAACTTATGATGGTAGTGGTGCATTGCCGGGTATCTCAGCTAATAACTGCCCCACTATAAGGGTGCTAGATGGGGTGCGTGACGGCAGCTATAAGACATTGGGTGCAAATCCAAGTTTACCTTTACCTGTCGTTCCAATGTTAGTTACGTCTAGGGGTACAGTTTTGGTAGATGGCGATCTTTACATTAATACAAATATTGTAAATGCGCCTTCTGCACCAAGTTTTAATCGAGATGACCTGAATGCCCTCAATCAACTGCCAAACCTAGGGATAATTGTAAAAGGTAATATTATTATCGACAAAGACGTTACTAGAATTGATGCCTCGCTCTATGCTAGTGGCAAGATAAAAACTTGCGAGAACTTATATAATCCAAGCTCATCGACAGAAAACGACCCAAATACTTCTAACGGTTTCAAGCTAGAAGGCGGTACCGTTGCAGAGAATACTCAGGCTGCACGTTGTAGTAAGCAACTCAAAATACATGGCGTGATGGCATCTAAGGGTGGCTTTATGCTGGGGCGTAATTTTGTGGACTTTAGTGCAATGGCTGGGGCTGGACGTATTGGTCGTTCTCGATTTAGTGCCGATTTTGAATATGATGCGCGACGTGGCCTGTATTATGGTCAGCCAGCCGAAGATGTTGTCTTTAATGGATTGATGCTGATTTTGCCGCCACCAGGCTTTGAGCATCTTTCAAACCCAGATTTCTTCCAGGCGCGCTATACGTCTGAGAGCGCTCAACCTCGCTTCTAAAAGCTCCAACCACATCTTGTATGCAATAGTGTGTTCAGGTACGATATACATAAGCGTTTTTGAGGTTAGTTTGTTAGTTTATTTATGAGTCCAAAGCCCATAGACCCCATTTCTCCAAGTCAAAAGGCTTCGGCCGAGTCAGCTGAGTCTATCATTCCACGGAATGCAGATTCAGCTCAGGTTTTAGCAGAAGCCAAATCAAGACTAGAGTCCGCCAAAGAGGAACAATCTAGATCTCGCCGGAGGCTATTATTCTGGGGATTACTGGCTGGTTTGATCATATTTTTGGTTGGTGCTGGAGTTATTGCATATAAAGCATTAGAAGATAAAAAGCTGGCTGAAGATGAGTATGCGGTTATTGAGGGGCGATCCATAAAACAGTCTGAGTTTGAAGCTCTGCGCGACGCATATATTCGTTATGATCAACAAAAAGGGCAAAGTGATAAACGTATATCTGAGAGGCGTGCTGCCGATGAGCTAATGACCAGAGTTGGATTAGAGGTACGGGCTGAGAAGTATGGTATAGGAGTTACTCAAGATGATATTGACTCTTATTTGGCGCCAGCGTATTTGCAGTATGGGTCTAGGGATGGCTTACTAAGATACAACCAACATCTTTATGGCTGGGATGAAAAACCTCTATATCATAAAGCTAAGTTAGATTTATTAAAGCAAAAACTACAATCAAAGATAATTGCGGAGATGGATTTATTGGGTGTGTATATTAGGTGGGATAATCACATGGATAAGTCTGAAGAATTTCAAAAAGAATATGGGCGTAAGGCTGTTGAACGACTGGAAAAAGATTATCTTCCGAGACTCAATGGAGGCCAAGTCGCAGGTGACTTTATTAAAACAACGGACGTAAACGCGTCTCTGCCTGTAGAATTGAATAACGAAAGGCTTAATAAAACTGACGACCCCATAGTACGTTATCTGGAGTTAAAGTCAGCGGTTAATGACCCTAAAAATGATCCTTTTCAGCACGGGCAGAAAGCTAGTGATGCAAAGTCCGCTTGGGCAGAGATAGAGAAGCTTGAGAAAGTAGGGGACACTACGCCGGTTTTCAAATCTGATAGTGGTATGTATTTAGCCTTGCGTATCGAAAGGAAGTCAGAAGGCGAATACATAAGCTATGAGTCATACCTCAAAAAAGCTATACAAGAGGGAAAAGTAGACAGCAGTTATAATGAACTACCAATACCGGATAATGGCCGCAACATTCTACCAACACCAACAAGTAGTGCGGATGTAAGTTTGCTTGCCAAGTTTCTACCAAAAGCTACTGCTTCAGGGTCGAGAGACTGTTGGGCACAAGACCCCCTTCAGTATGAGATGCGGCCAGCAGATGGTAGTGCGGGTTATGCGTCAATTACTAATAATCCATTTACGGTACTTGTAGTTCGTTCTGGATCCGATACGTGTATTCCGTATAATGGTTTTGGTTATTTTATGAATGCGCAAGGAAGACAAGCGTGGACATCTCCGAATGTGCAGCACGGTATGGTGATACCGCTCAATTGTTATGGTGTAGTGTGGGATTTTGCTTGGTCAGCTCCTAGTGGCTACCAGGGCTTTACCGCGGGTGATTATCAGGCTCCAAACAGAATATTAACCGGTTTTGGATCTGGTCTTGTATGGGCACCATCTGACATATCGGGGCTTTGGAGAAATGCGAATATCTATTATGGTATTGCAAACGGCGCTGGTCGCTATGCGGTAGCACCTATCTTTTATCCTGATGCACCACCCCCACCACCACCACCTCTCTACAATATTACCGGATGGAAAGCTGATCGCTACGGCAATGCAACGCCACAAGTTGCTGGTGCTGTAGTTCGAGATACTAGTGTGGGTGATTCAAGTGCGACGCAACCATTTACGCTAAATGGAAGAAATCAAGCTCAAGACCATATTGTCCAAGCTCAGGATACACCAGACTGGACTGCGACTGGCTGGGAGCTAGTGAATAATGGTACATCTGGTAATCAAAACTATTATGGTTTTCCGGCCAGTTCAACACCAGTTAATTCAACCCAATCAATGATTTTTCGTTATGAACCACGTCCATCTAGCGTTAGAGCTGGGATACTTGTAAAAGATCCTTCTACGGGTGCTTTATCAAACCCATGCACACAGTCAGGTTATCAGAATGTACCATGTAGTAGCGGGACGAATGTTACCTTGCAACGTACCTTTAATTTACCGCCTGGTTTAGTAAATTCTTATTCAAATGCAACAATGAGTCAGACTACATCAAATGGGGCAGCTACATATGGGGGTCTTTATACTGGTAGTTATACAGCAACAGCTAGTGGTATTCCGGCAGGCTGGCAGATAGTGGGCACTTATCAGTGTAGCGATAATGCTGATCCAAGCAATTGTTTTCCAGCCGATGGG
Organism: bacterium; assembly: GCA_016700035.1. NCBI lineage: Bacteria > bacterium. Next base: position 110,156 of record CP064998.1, read on the forward strand.
GCGGGTGTTAGCCCAAATTCTAATGGTGTGATGCCGATTTGGATAGAAGCTAATCGTAGTCGGCCGGTATTTTACGTATTGCAACCAAATCAAATGGCACTAAAGGGAGATAAGAAAGGGCCGGGGACATTTACTAGTACTCAAAATAGCGATACTACCAACTTAGGTGTTGGGACTATAATGGTTGGCGCTCAGACGGTTTCTGGCAATAATCAGGCTGGAGCTTGGAATGCTCCACTTAACTTTAATCCTTCCAGTGGTGCATATAGTGTGCGTGCGGTAGCTCCGGCAGGCTGGCGAATTCGTGGCTATGCATTTTGTGCGTCAGCCTCAGCACTGTCTAGTTGTGCGTCAAATGATGCTGTTTTGGCGCCAAATAATCAAACTCAGGGCCAACTTATTCTTGGCGGCAATGATACAACAGATTATTCATTAAACATTGATTATACAAATCCAGATGGCCAAGCTCGGTTTAATGGTGTAGTAATTCCGGCTGGAGGACAACTTTGGGTAACCTTTTTCTTTAAGCCAGCACCAGTAACAATTCAGGTACGAGGCAAGATAGACATGCAAGGAGGCAATGGTACCGCCAATACCGACCTTAATCCCTGCGCATTCAATGACTATAAAAGAAATCTTTGCACCCAGACTGAACTACAACCCGTGCGCATGAATACGCGTGGTCTCCCTATTACTAGTAATCCAACGATGATTGATATTGATGATCCTGCGGGTGCATCTGGGGGTGGTGCTTGTGCGTCTAAGGATTATGTGCCAACTAAGCCGGGTTATAATTATGGGAGTTTTGCCAGTTCGGGCTTTTACTGTACTAATGAGGGTGGTAACGGCAGTATTACTCAAGCCAAATTTATTACCGGTAACAGTCCTTTGCGCTATGGTATGACTTTAGATGCTAGAACGGGTGGCGTTGGCAATAATACTAATCCAGCAGAGAATAATCTTGCTATTGTTCGCAATGTTTATCCTGGTAAATATAGCTTTCAGATGAAAGGCCTACCACAATATAATGGAGAAGATGCTTACAATGTAGCACAAGCCACCTGTGCGCCAAATCAGCTAGATTGCTCAATGAGCACTGCGCCAATCAATAATGTTGATGGTTGTCTTTTAAATCATCGTCGACAGGCGGAGTATACGGCTGTCACGTATTTTTTGTGGTGGCCTATCTATACACCAATTGTTGCACCTTATAATGCATCTGCCCTAAATGACCCAGCTGGTCAGAATTACTGTACTATTATGTGGTCTGGTGCACCAGGGGCAGATAATTGGCCAAGTGGAGGAACACCACAATCTTGGAATATTTCCGCTCAAAGACCACGCCAATGCCTGCTAACTAATGGCGTGTGGGCTTATAATCCACAATGGAATGCGGGCACGGGTAGCTATGGGATAGATGCAAGTGGTACATCGCCTTGCGGTTATCGTAAGGATGCTAAAACAACTGGCCCAAATACTTTTACAATGGGACTTCCAATAGATACTGGCTTCCGGGAGCAAGTATTCTATTATTCGCCCAAAATATTAGCCACAAATACAAATCTAACTTGTGATAATTATTCAGCTACTGTGGTATTTATGCCGGATCCTTCACGACCAGTGACGACATACTATCGATTTGGGCGGTATGGTCAGCCAGCCACAACTACTTTAATGCGCACCGATAGTTCGACAGGTGGAGATGTGATGTTGGCTACAACTCAGACTAGTGGACCTAATGCGCATCAAATACGTATAGATATACCAAAATATAATGGTCAGGGTGGAGAATTATTGAAGGATGGAGATCGTCGTTCGTTTGAGGTCTATGCTCGCTATGGTGATAGTTCTAGTAATAGCCCAGATGGCGACTTAGTAAATGGCTATGGTTCCGAGAGAGATTGGGGCTCAGCATTTGGATCTTGGAAGTATGCACCAGCTAGAATTTCTTCTTTAACACATCAGTGTCAGAATAATGCAACTTGTGATCAGGCTAGCTTCAATAATCAGCTCAATGCTATTGCTATTATGGATGCAGATGATCCACAAGCCAATACAATCGATGTGACAGTGACGAACACCGGCCATAGCTTTTGGCAACAGAATGTAAATGAGAATGGTGCGTCAATTACAACTGGCCACGAACTGACAGTTACGGGGGGTACCTTACTAGCTGCAAGTATAAATGATTCGCGTGGTTGGTATATTGCTGGGCCAGATTATCGCATGGCTGATGGGACGCAGGTTTATCCAGTCGCTTTAAATCCGAGTGCTTCAACCTATAAATTTACAATGCATATAAATCCGCCAAAAGATGGTGGTAGTAAGTTTACACTTGGTTTTCAAATGCGCCAGTACAAGCCAAGCTCTGGCTATACGGAAGTATTTGGTACAGCCTGCGAAGGGCAAATGGAGATCAAGGTTAGTTATAAGCCATGGTATCGAGTTCAAAATGGTAATGTAACGGCACTGGGGGAGATTCGAGATCAGCCTGAATCTGCTCGAGGTATGTATAAGGCTGAGAATCGTACTAATAATAATCCATATCCAGGTAGTGTGGATAATGTAGCTAAGTTAAAAACTGACAGTGCCAAGCCAGTGATGAACTTGCATGCTCAATTTTCGGTTGTCGCCGAGGGTGGGGGGACAAACTTCTGCTCTACAAACTTTTATATGCTAGGCATTGCCGACCCACCAAATAGTTTTACGCCAAATGCTTCACAGCAGAGTAGAAAGTGTAGTTTTGGTGGTATGGATTTGAATATTCCTCAGGCTGAGGATTCTAATGGTGACGGTACAAAAGAGCTTAAAAATGATCAGCTGATTGTTACGGCTAATAACGCTTATCGCGATAATGGGCAGTGTGTTGATGTAGGAAGCAATCCAGAAGATGATGGTGGCCCATATGAACTTTCAGCACCCACTAAATATTATCGGTCTTGGGAATCAGCGCCTTATGACGTGCCGAGTTTGAAGTGGAGTACTGAGCAAAAGCCAAATAATAGTGACGATGGCCCATTTGGGCGGCATGCTTCTGGTAATCCGGCTGAGCGAGGGTTGTATCTTGTAAATATCACCAATAATCCATTGCATCGTCCTTGCCCAACTATATTTAAGCTTGATACGCCATCAAATCCGTCCAATCAGTTTGTACAAAGTGGCTATCGAAGACTCGGCGGCTTCATTTATGGCGCTGGTCGCTCTACAATTCTTTCTGATCAAACCATATATATTACTGATAATATTACGGTTAGTATTCCGACATCACCACCGTATAGCTTTCAGAGAAATGGAGTGCCAGATATGGCTGGGCTGAATGCAGTGCCAAATCTTGGCATTATATCGGAGGGTGATATTGTGGTGGCTAGTAATGTGGAAAGAATTGATGCCTCATTGTATGCCAAAGGCAGGATTATAACCTGTGATCAATATGTGCCAAACTCTGGGCTAAATGAAGATGCTGGTAAGACCGATCAACCGGGCTCGACCGGCACCAAGTGGATTCGACGCGGTGCTGGCATTGGCTTGGATTCTAACCCACTAGCCAGTGAGACGACTGATCCAAATGTAATTGAGGCACCGAATGCTGATAATGCGGAAGCCAAAAAATGCGCAAACCGACTCAAGATCACTGGCAGTGTGACCGGTGGGTCTGGTTTTACTCTGGGGCGTAATCATATTGATTTTAGTGAAATGGTACAGCGTTGGGGTAATAACGAAGGTGGAGCTTTTGGTGGACAGTCGCCTCAGGAGTTTGGTAAGTTTTGTAATTTGTCAGATGTGATTGGTATCCGTCGGGTATGTAATCTGTATGGTGTGCGCAAAGATTTTGATTCTCCTGATAATACAGGGGCTACCTACTGGCTAGCTGAAAAAGCCGGTTGGCCACAAAATTATTATACTGGTGGACCGGCAGAAGACTTTGTTGGTAACGGTATATCAAGCTTTATGCCACCACCTGGTTTTGAAAATATCAGTACATCTGCGCAAACTGCCAAGTATTATAAGAATACTGCCCGACCTAGGTTTTAGAGGATAGATAATAAATGGAGGCGTCATAACAAAATAGGTGCAAAAGGGGGAGTACTAATTCAAAATAGTTATGCTAAAATAAGAACACATGGAATTATTCGTTGAAGATGAACATTATTTTGGAGTTGACCTCGGTAACTCCGGTATCCGATTGGTTGAGCTTAAACTAATTCATGATAAGCCCACACTCGTTACTTATGGTGATATTGAATTACCGTTTGGACTGATGAGTTCTGATTCTCCAGCTGATCAGGCGCGAATTTCAGAGATACTCAAAAAGCTGGTATCAGACGCTCGTGTGAGTACCAAAAATGTTGTAGCTGGTTTACCGGCTAGCAAAGTATTTGCCAGCGTGCTTAAACTGCCACAGATGGCTGATAATGAAATTGCCCACACTATTCGCTTCCAGGCCGATAAATATATTCCGATGCCAATTGATCAGGTGAAGCTAGATTTTTTCCGTATAACTCGCGATAAGGAAGCTGAAGAGATCGATGTATTATTGGTTGCCACACCAACCAGTATTGCCAATAAATACCTTAATATTTTCCAGCAAGCTGGACTGGAGTTGATGGCTTTAGATATTAATGCAATTGCTCAGTCGCGCTCGATGGTACCAAATGCTGATATTGATGTGGTGGTAGTAGATTTTGCTTCTTTAACCACTGATATTGGCCTAATATCGGCTGGAATTCCGGGACTGATTCGATCGGTTAATGTGGGTGCTAAATCTCTTATTCGAGTGACATCTCAAAACCTTGGTCTCGATGAAGTGCAGGCCGAGCAGTTTGTGCGTAAGTTTGGCCTAACTCAAACTAAGCTAGAGGGGCAAGTTTACCGCTCGATGAAGCCGTTACTTGATAATGTAGTAGAAGAGATTAAGCGCTCAATGGAGTTCTTTTACCAAAGTAACTCTGGCCGTAAAGTGGAGAAGATTGTTATTACTGGTGGTCCGGCAGCAATTCCAGAAATGCCGGTTTATCTTGCAAATGCACTGGGCTTACCCGTTGAAATGGGTAATCCATGGCAGAAGATTAGCTATGCCACTGAGTTTACAGACCGCTTGTCGGGTATGGCGTTAAGTTATTCCACATCGGTTGGTTTGGCGTTAAGGAATATGGTGTAGGCTATGTCGGTTCGGATCAATTTGCTCCCCGAAGCCCGTATGATAAAGCTGAAAAATCAGCAAACCAAACGCTTGGTTACGGTGGTTTGCTTGGTTCTTTGCAGTAGTGTAGGGATTGTCTTAGTGGTATTACTCCTGCTTTTGGGTGCACGCAATATTCAGTTTGCTACTAACAAGGGAAATATCGAAGAGCTGAATAAAAAGATTGCTGCTAAAGCTGGTGTAGAGCAAGATGTGGCATGGTTTAATGGAGCTCTTACCGAAGCTGATTCACTTTCTAATAATCGAATTCTCATCTCGCAGCTTTTTGGTCAACTAGCTAATGCTGCACCTCCTGGCATTAAGATTGCAAGTCTATCGGTGGATCCAGAGTATAAGGTCAAAGCATCGGTTGAGGCGACTGACTTTAATAATGTGGCACTCTTTATGAATGCCTTAAAGACTTATAATGTTGAGTTTAATCCGATTGCTGGTTTTGATAGGGTGCCAGTTTTTACCGATGTTGATGTTCAGGCTGTTACCAAGCGTAAGCAGACTGATAATGCCAACTTTGAAGTAAGCTTTAAAGTTGATGAGAAGCTAGTAAAGAAATTCCGTGAAGACAGTAAGGCGAATGAGGAGAATAAATAATGGCACCCACTAAGAAGCCAGCCACTCCTGTTGCTAGCAAAAAAAAGCTGGTTCCACCGCAAACTCCAGGTACGGAGGCTGCCATGCAGGGAATTCGCAATTATCTTATCATTGCGATTGGTGTTACGGTGCTGGTTGTTTTAGTTGGGGGTTATTTTATATATACTCTGGCGCAATCTAATGTTAAGAAAGCCCTGGAAGTTCGAGCTCAGGAATATCAAATTAAGCTTTCGGAGAATAAAATTGCCAAACTCGATGAAGCTGAACCTGAGATCCTAAAACTTAAACAAGCAGATGGCGATAAGCCATCAAGATTTGATTTTATTACTCAACGCACATTGCCAGAAAATGAAGATTTTGAAGCTATTTTAACTATCTTTAACCGTCTCCAAAAAGACTATCAAGTAGATATTGAGTCTATTACTAAACCGGGCACCGCTACTGCTGGAGTTGCAACTACAGCAAGGAGCACACCAAACACAACTGGTGCTGGCAAATCTCAGTCTAGTTTAATTGCAATTAAGGCCACTGGATCGCAAGAAGCAGTAATTAGCTTCTTACAAGCGCTAGAATCATCATCACGTATCTTTGACTTTTCAACAATGAAGATTTCGAGTGAACAGGGTAGCTTTTCATTGGATATGCAGTACAAAATTTATGCCATGCCAAAACCTTCAATCAATAGCACAGATGTAAAAATTGATGAATACGAAGCTGATAAAGGAAAATACGAATGAAAAAACGAGATATTATAGGGCTGGTAATAGCGGTTGCGCTAATTGCGATTACTGGAGTACTACTATATACACAATTAGCCCCCGCTCCAAAAGATACTGGTATATCGGTTAGCGTACCAGCTAAGGTGGCTGTGCCATTATCCGATCCAAAAGATCAAGAAAAATTAACTGAGTTGGAGCGTTACGAGGACTTCTCAAAGCCACAGCAGTGTACGAACGAGACTTGTGGACGAGAGAACCCATTGTAGCCCTAGCGAGGTAGATACTATAAAATGCTGACGTTAGAAAATCAAAAGATCATCGAAAATATGATTGTGCAGGGCGATATTGTCCCGCACGATGTGTTGGAGATTGCAAAATTGCGGTCCGCCAAAGAGAGCAAAGGACTTTTACAGGTATTATTAGATATGAAGGCTTTATCTGAGGATGATTCAGTTAAGCTAATTGCTATTTCAAAAAAGATTCCCTTTGTTGATTTGATGCATCTGGATCGCCCTGTTGATCAAAAGGTTCTGGAGATGGTACCACTTGAAATTGCCAAAACCTACATGGCCGTACCGTTTGGGGTGTCTAATAGCTCGTTAAATGTTGCATTGCTTGACCCAACTAATTTGCAGGCGATCGATTTTATATCGCGTAAAACTGGCTACACTATTAATCCATATATTGCTTCTCAGGCCGGTATTGATTTTGTGCTGGGGATGTATAAAGAGAAGTTTTCTCAAGAAGTATCAGAGGTTTTAAAGAATATTGCTTCGGCTCAAAAAGAAGAAGTTGAGGCTGAAAAAAAGACTGTTCAAGATCAGAAAAAGATCAACGACATTGTTCAGGATGCACCAATTACTCGAGCCCTCAATACTATTTTAGAGTATGCAATTAACTCACGAGCATCAGATATTCATGTTGAACCCCGTCAAAAAGAGCTGAAGATTCGGTTTCGTGTCGATGGTATTTTGCAGGAAGTGATGACGTTACCAAAAACCACCGAAGCAGCCCTTATCTCTCGTATTAAAATTATGTCTAATCTCAAGATTGATGAGCACCGTATTCCTCAAGACGGGCAAGCGGTATATATTTTTGCTGGTCGCGAAGTTGATTTGCGTATTGCGATTGCGCCAATTAGCTATGGGGAACAAGTGGTAATTCGTATTTTGGATAAGAACGCCCAAAATATTACTCTGGATACGCTAGGCTTTAGGGGGCGTAGTTTACGCCTTATTACATCTGGTATGCATAAGCCACACGGTATGATTCTATCAACTGGCCCAACTGGTTCAGGTAAATCCACTACTCTGTATGCGGTGGTGGGGGCAATTAAATCGGTGGCAATCAATATTGTGACGCTTGAAGACCCGGTGGAATATAAAATGGAGGGTATTAACCAAATTCAGGTTAATACGGCGGTGGGGCTAACCTTTGCTAATGGTTTACGGTCTATTTTGCGTCAGGACCCTAATGTGGTGCTAGTGGGGGAGATTCGTGATGCCGAAACGGCCGATCTAGCCGTGCAGGCAGCGTTGACTGGACACACAGTACTTTCCACACTCCACACCAACTCCGCAGCTGGTGTTTTACCACGTATGCTAGATATGAAGATTGAGCCATTTTTGATTGCCTCAACCGTCAACACTGTAATTGGCCAGCGCCTAGTGCGTCGCGTTTGTCAAAAGTGTAAGCAAGCTTATGCGGCGCCGGGCACAGCGGTGGAGCTAATTAATAAGATTATAGGTTCATTTTTACCTAAAACTCAGGCCGAAGTGCAGGCTAAAGAGCAAGAATATGGATACGAGGGTTTGCCACTCTATAGTCAAAACGCTTATACTTTATATAGGGGGGTAGGCTGCGACGAATGTAAAGATGGTTACTCTGGTCGTATTGGTATCTTTGAGGTGTTTGAGATGAATCCAGCGATGGAAAAGCTCTTGCTCAGTAGGGCAACCACCAACGATATTCAGAACCAGGCAATCAAAGATGGCATGCTGACTATGCAACAAGATGGCTATCTAAAGGCATTAACAGGTGTGACCACCGTAGAAGAAGTGGCACGTGTGGCAACCGATCATTAGTAATTATATTTAAGAGGAATTATTATGCAGCCAACAGATCCAAACAGCCCAGCCCAGCCCAGCGGAATTCCTATTGATGGAGTAAGTGGGGTAGTTTCTAGTGTACCGCCAGCAGCCCAAACTCAAACTCCGGCTCCGGTAGCTCCAAGCCAAAGCCCCGCACCGGCTCCAGCTGCAGAAGTAAGTGCGGCCGATCAAGTGCACCAGATGGATTCGAGTCAACATGCCGGCAAGCTTTCCATCGAGCCGTATTTGGAGGAAGTTATCCGTCGAGATGCTTCAGATATCCATATTCAGGTTGGCTTACCACCAATGTTGCGCGTTGACGGGGCATTGGAACCAATTAAAGATGTGGAACCACTGACTGCCGAAGGTATTGATGATATTATTTTTAGCCTCCTCGATGATGATCAACGCGAAGTGTACCTGAAAGATAAAGAAATTGACTTTTCTTTTGCGTATGGCGATTTGGGTCGTTTTCGTGTTAATGCCTTCCACGAAAAGGGTAACCCAGCTGGTGCGTTTCGACTTATTCCAAACAAAATTCGGACCGTAGAAGATCTTGGTTTACCGCCGATTATGAATAAGCTAACCGAATTTCCGCGTGGCTTGGTGCTGGTTACTGGCCCAACTGGTTCGGGTAAATCTACTACCTTGGCTGGTATGCTCGATAAAGTGAATCGTGAGCGGGCGGTGCATATCATCACCATTGAAGATCCTATCGAATATCAGCATCATCATAAGAAATCTATTGTGGTTCAGCGCGAAGTACACTTTGATACCAAGAGCTTCTCCTCCGCACTTCGCTCCAGCTTGCGGGAAGATCCCAACGTAGTGCTTATCGGTGAGATGCGCGACCTAGAAACTATCTCCACCGCCATTACGGTGGCAGAAACTGGCCACTTGGTGTTTGCCACACTTCACACTAACTCGGCAGCTCAGTCGATTGACCGTATGGTAGATGTTTTCCCACCCCACCAACAGCAGCAAATCCGTATTCAGTTATCTAGCGTATTGCAAGGGATTGTGGCGCAACGACTCATTCCGATGATTGGTGGTGGCCGTATGGCGGTGGCAGAAATTCTAGTGGTTACTCCAGCTGTACGTAATATTATTCGTGAAGGCAAAACCCACCAGCTCGATGCTGTTATTCAAACTGGTGCCGAATACGGCATGCAGTCCATGGACGCTACACTTGCACATCACATTCACGAGGGTAAGATTAGCTATGAAGAGGCCAAGAATTATGCTGTTAACTTAGAGGAGTTAGATCGCTTAATGCGACACTAAGTGGGCAATAAAAAACGATGCTAGATTTTCAATATAAAGCTAAAGACAAATCGACAGGCCGAATCATAGTTGGTTCTATTCAGGCCGATAATGAAATGGCTGCCGGTAAATTGCTTTTAAAGCAAGAGCTTTATCCGATCGAGATGAAGCCCAAAAAAGCCTCAGCTTTCTCGACTAGCAATGCTCACGCTAAAGCTAAAACCAAGCATAAGGTTGTATTTACTCGCCAGCTAGCTACACTCATTAAGGCTGGTCTACCGGTAGCGGCAGCTCTAAACTCTTCAATGAGCCAGGTGGATGACAAGACTATGAAGTCGGTCATCTTCAAGCTGACTAAATCAGTGGAAGGTGGTACCCAGCTCTCCCAAGCTCTAGCCGAGTATCCAGAAAACTTTAATACCATCTACATTTCTATGGTGCAGGCTGGTGAGGCCAGTGGTAATCTAGAAATTACCCTAGAGCGCCTAGCCACCCAATTGGAAAAAGAGGCTGAAATTACTGCCAAAATTCGTGGCGCGATGATTTATCCGGCTATCGTACTGGTGGTAATTCTTTTGGTGATGGGCTTTATGATGACCAGCGTGGTACCACAAATTGCCGAGTTGTATAAGAGTTTTAATAAGTCTCTGCCTTGGATAACTCAAATAATGATGTTTGGTTCGGATATGATTACCAAGTGGTGGTTTATTACATTTCCATTTATTGGAGCGGTTATTTTTGGTATCTTTAAATACCTCAAAACTCCTATGGGTCAGCATAATATGGCTCGGACAAAGCTCACTATGCCACCGTTTAATCAGCTCTTTTTAAAGATGTATATGGCTCGGTTTTCACGTACGCTAGGAAGCTTGGTAGCTAGTGGCATACCAATTTTAGAATCACTCAAGCTGGTTTCAGAAAGCTTAAATAATGATATTTTAAAAGCCGAAGTTGAGATAATGGCGGATGAAGTAAAATCTGGCCGAGCCCTGTCTGAAGCTCTGCATAAATCTGAGTATTTTTTACCGCTAGTGAGTCAGATGATAAAAGTTGGGGAAGATTCTGGGACAATGAGCGATATGCTCGACCGCCTTGCCACTTTTTATGAAAATGAAGTAGATCAGGCTGTAAAAAATATTTCTACCATTATTGAGCCAGTACTGATAGTGGTTATGGGTGGGTTAGTCGTACTGATGATAATTGGCGTCCTGTATCCAGTTTATAATTTAGTAGGGCAAGATTTAAGTGGCGGCGGTGGTGCTACTACAACTAGCGGGCAGTAGTTGACGCCAGCTCACAGTTTGCTATTATAAGCATAAGCGTTATAAAAATACGTGAATATTATAAGGAGGTCTTTATGACAGATAAAAAAATGAAAAAAGGGTTTACCCTGATTGAAATTGTAATTGTACTGGCAATTGCGGCTTTGATTATGGTGGTTGTATTCTTTGCCGTGCAGGGTGCTCAGCGCGAACAACGTAATACTACTCGCAAGGATGTAGCTAACCGTGTTAAAGCCGCTATGGTGACTGCACGCGGTAATAATAATGGCGGTACTGTCACTGATGCAGTATTAGCAACCTATGTACCTGCTGCAGAGCGTGCTATGGGGGCAACAACTATCGGTGTTGCTACTGGTGTTGTCTTTGCGGCCGGCTGTACTGTTAATAATACAGTTAATGTGCAGTGGGCTACTCCAGATACGGCATCTATTTGTCTCGAAACAGGTGGTGCTACAGGTGTACCATATTTAGCTCGTTAGTGAATCTACCAACACCAAACGAGCCCCCGCATGGGGGCTTTTTGGTTATTGGTAATGCTTTCGCATATAATAAGCTTATATGAATGGTGAGTGGTCAGGATTTCTTATATTTTTAGTTGGTATTTATGGCCTGCTCGTCGGCTCATTTCTAAATGCCTGGGTGTGGCGGGTGCATACGCATCGCAAGGTGTCTAAGGGGCGCAGTATGTGCCCCCATTGCAAGACAACGCTACATTGGTATGAGCTTTTACCAGTTCTATCCTGGTTGGGCCTAAAAGGCAAATGTCGAACCTGCCACAAGCTAATATCTTGGCAGTATCCAGCCGTGGAGCTCGCTAATGCCGGCTTGTGGGTGGCACTTCTACTATTTTTTGCTCCGGCTAGCCCACTGGCTTGGTTACAGCTTGGGCTATGGTGTGTGTTGGCCTCCTTGCTGTTGGCAGCCCTAGTTTACGATACCCGCTGGATGCTCTTACCAGATGCTTTTGTAATGCCAGCTACGGCCGTAGCACTGGTGCTGGCTGGCTTGTCGGCCATGCAGGCTGGATCGCTGGCTGAGCTGTGGCCTAAATTGCTAGCTGCCACTATCTTTGCCGGAGTATTTTTCCTTATCTGGCTTGTTTCTGGCGGTAGCTGGATAGGAGATGGTGATATTTGGCTAGCTGGCATTATGGGCTTGGTTCTTTCTGGTACGCAACTGGTGGTGGCGATATTTGTAGCATTTAATTTGGGCGCAATTGTTGGGCTGGCGCTAATTGTAATTCATAAAAAAACACGCAAAAGCATGATTGCGTTTGGGCCGTTTTTAATAATTGGCTTATTTGCTGGGCTGTTTTTTGGCGAGGCATTATTAAATTGGTACATGGGGATATTCGTCTAGCCAACCATAAGTGGTATACTTGAGACTAAGCATGCTAAAGTTTTTATCCTTGTATGAAGAAAATCTCTAAAAGAAATTTACGTTTTAAGTATCTGCTACGGAGCAGGCCTGGTATTTCTTTGGTGGAAGTCATTATGGTGCTGGGGATTTCCAGTATGTTGATTGCTGGCTCGTTTGCTTGGTTTGATTCACGTAAGAGTAGTGATTTTTATGACCAGGTGCGTCAAATAGAGTCAAAAATTCGTGAAGTTCAGAGTGAGAATACCTCGAGCTTGGTGCCTGGTTTTACCAGTGATAGTAGATGTTCGCCGGTTGTGACTACAACTTGCCCACTACTTGCCCGTGGTGAAGAGGTATTTGGCACGGCTGTATCAATGGCTGTACCAAATACTGGTGATACGACAAAACTCAGGATTGGCTATTTTAAGAGAGGCCCTAAACTTGGATCACCACCAGTTCAGGCTTTGTCTGTGCAGGATTATGAACGTAGCGAAATTGAGTTGCCAGCTACAATTAAGCTGGAGGGTTTTACGGTGTTTGGAGATGCTACCTGTACATCTGGTGCATACAATAATTGGCGCGAACTACCGAATACCGGAGGTAGTGATGCTGGCTATCAGGATTTTAATAGTCCGGGAAATAAATCGATGATTGTGTTTAGGCGTACTACTGGTGGGTATAATGCTTTTTGGCCAAGCTGGCCGGCAGGTGGTAGCACAGACATTTTGCCCGTCAATGTAAATGGTATTAGGCCGGCTTGGGGTAGCCCGGCATCATCTAGCGCACCGGGTTGGTTGGGTAGTTATGATGATAGCTCATTTATATACCAGACTACCCCTACTGGACCGGCGGCAACCAACCGTTTGCAGAGTCAACCCTGTGCCGTACTGTGGCGACTTGGCTCGGTGGAGCGCAGTGCCACCGATAACACCAAACCGAGATTTACAGCTGAGATAAACTTTAATCTGGTGGATGGCACCACAACCATACAGACGAGGTAAAGATGAAGCGCATGAAAAGAACATCACACGGCATGACTCTAATAGAAATAATCTTTGCGCTTGCAATTGTGGGTACGCTATTAACTCTATCTTATGCGGCTGCTTTAGGGGCCTGGCGTAATGCTACGGCCGCTAACCAGCGCACCCAGGCTCAATATATGATTCAGCAGACTATGGAAGCCCTTAAGGCTTATCGGGAAAGTGATGATTTTGACTGGGGTGCGTTTAGGGATGAGGTAAATTTAGCTGGTGCTCTGATGTATATTGGGTTACAACAGGCTGATGGATCGATAACTACAAATAATTTCTCTTGCCAACCAGCTCCAATCCCACCAGCTACGTGTAAATTCGAATTGCAGTCTGGAGTAGCAACGATAACTCCGGTAGGGTCGAATGTGAATGTGGCGAGCAGTACTCCATTTACAGTAGAGATTAAGCCAATTCGATACTTTACCGAGAATACACTTGACGGGACAGAGATCACTGCACCACCAAGTCTGCCAAATAATACTACGGCTATTACTTTCTTAGTTACGGCTCGCTGGGATGATGCAAATGGCATAGCTAGTAACGCTGCGGCTAGTACAATAATTACGGAGCCACGTTAGATGAAGCGATTATTACCAATGCGGAGCAAGCGGGGTTATACATTGCTGGAATTAACACTGTCGATTGCTTTTTTTACAGTGATAATTACCATTGCCTTAGTTGGGTTTATTGGTATTTTTGGAATTTATAATAAAGCCCAGAGCTTAACGCGTACACAGGAAGAGGCTAGAAAGGCCATGGATCAGCTAACTCGTGATTTACGCCAAACTAAGCGCCTACAAGATCCGGGGTTACCATCTGGAGTTGATTATGGTGGTCGGACGGTGCTAGCACGCCACTGTCTAGACACCGGTGGGCAGAATGTGGCCTATGGCTTGGTGTTTATAACGAGCCGTAATCATTATGTGCTAGCCCGCTCGACTGAATGTCGAAACTTTGCTAATGCTGAGCTCGTTACAAGCTCGGATGTGTGGTCGGAAAAGGACCCACCATGGCCCGATACAAACGGAGATGATGGCACTGCCCCGGATACGGCTCCATTTAAGATAGTTCCTGTGGCCACCACCGGTGGAGTAGGCCCAATTGTATGGCAGGCTCGGATTGGAGTATTTCGTGGTCAAACTGCTCCGTCTAAAAATGCCGCCGCTGCTATTTCTGATCAATTTGGCGCGGGTACAATGTTGCAATCAATTATAATTTCGCGTAGTCGGTAGATGTTGCATTTATTAGCATAAGCGGGTAGCATAAAAATAGTTATGGTTTATCGGGTGAGAAAAATCTGGCAACGTCAACAGCAGGGCTCGGCCGCTCTGATTACTACCATTGCGGTTTCGGCAATACTGGTGGTGTTGTTTGTTGGTATTACTACGATTGCTACCAGGGAAATTCGCCAGTCAATTAACTCTGATAATGCCAATAGAGCGCTATATGCAGCCGAGGCTGGTGTGGAGGACGCTGTCCGGCGACTGGGGGATGACCCCAAGTTTAGAGAGCCAACCTGTAACTCTACAAGTGGTAGCGCAGAAGTAGCGGTTTCGGCAGGTTCTAATGATATTGGTGTGGCTTGGACGTGCCGTACGGTAACGGTGGTGCAAGAAGAGCTGACCGGGCAACTAGATAAGGATGAGAGCTTGAGCCTGAACCTTGGCCGTGGTCGGTCTGGCCCTGAAGAGACTGATCCATATCTTCAGGCTCGCTACATGTCGATTGAATGGAACGACCCACGTGACTCAGCTGATGCACCAGCAGCTAATGTGGTGATGAATAAGGTGTCAAGTTGGTTGCCGGCCTATGATGTAGCAACTCCCGTTTGGACCGGACCCGCCGCCCTGGAGCTAACTAGTACGTGGTTTGGGGCTACTGGTGGAGCAACGGCTACAGTTACAAGTAATACTATTAATAAGTCTGGACTGGAGGGTGTTTTCCCGGTTCGAACAGTAATAGCTTCGCCAGCCTGTACAGGTGGTGGTTGTTCGTACACGGATTTTTCACCGTGGAATAGTGCAGGTTATCCAGACTCAGCTTATCTAGACACTAGTGGCATACCTGCCGGCACACTGCAGAGCTTTGTCCAAACTGATTGTACGAATAGCCCTACCGTGGAGTATAGCTGTCAACTTCATAGGCAGGGTGGCACGCGATATGATTTGGCTGATCTAACAAAAACTGAAATAAATAATGGCACAAGTAATGTGCTCTATGATAGCTCTGTTAGTTTTAGCAATACTACAATGTTTTTACGCATTCGCCCGCGTTATAACTCGGCCAGTTATCGGATTAAGTTTTATGCTTCTGATGGAGTTACACAGGTCTTTATGCCAGATGGTAATGCCACAATCGACGTAACGGCTCGATCTGGTAACTATTTCCGCCGAGTGTTAGCTAAAAAGCAACTAATTCCAACAGTCTATGATGGAGTATTTGATAATGCTATCTTTTCGGGAGCAGATATTTGTAAGAACATGCGTGTCTACCGTGATTATCGTGGCGCACCAGATTATAATTGGGATACTGTAACATCTACTAAAACACCCAATACAGCGGCTGGGCGCAATAGCTGTAGTCCTGGCGACCCAAATGTTTAATAAGCTGTAAATGTATTAAAAAATAGCTCTTTAAAAAAGGAGCTATTTTTGGTTATCAGAGTGGAATTTTTGATGAACTTCTTTAAGTTTTGGGTTGGTGATGTGAGTGTAAACCTGAGTGGTGGCGACATTAGCGTGCCCCAGTAGCTCTTGTACGCTACGTAAGTCAGCTCCGTGCGAGAGGAGATCGGTGGCAAAAGAATGCCGGAGGGTGTGAGGTGTGACACGCTTGGTGATACCGGCCGATATTCGACCGCGCTCGATGATGCGCTGAACACTGCGTGGTGTTAGGCGGGCGGTAGCGGGGGATTCCTCGGCTTTTTTATGGGCTAGGTGGATAAATAGGGCATCATCTTTGTCGGTGCGGGCAGACAGATAGTCGTTTAAGGCCGCCGCCGCTAACTCAGATAGAAAAACTGGCCGATCTTTCTGACCTTTACCACGAATAGTAAACTCACCCCGGGCGGTGTTAACGTCATCACGATTTAAATTAACTAGTTCCGAAACTCGCAAACCACCCGAAAAGAGGAGTAGAACGATTGCTCGATCGCGTTTACCAGCTAAATCCTTATTAGATACGGCCTCCACTAGTCGAGCTACTTCTTCGGCATCTAAGAAGGCTACTTGAGGCCGAACGGCTTTTGCTAGCTCAATCCGCTCGGGTGGGAGGGACTCAATATCTTGGCGAGCTAGGTACTTTAAAAATGACCGCATAGCGATGAGGTGGTAGTTAATAGTGGTAATGCTAACACTCCGGCCGTCATCGAGCTGGAGTCGATTAAGCCACTTACGCCAGCCAGCAATAGTTTTATCGGTAATTTTTGCTACCTGAATATCGCCAGCATACTCATAGAAGCGATTGAGATAGTGACTATAATTTTCGATAGTCTTTAAGCTACGGCCCCGCTCGAGCTCCATGGCATCAAGAAATTCAGCAAGATAATCAGAAAACATAACACTAGCATAAGGTTTTATGGGTTGACTGCCAAGTTTTTAAGAGTGGACAAGTCTGTCTTAAAGAGTAGAATAATAAGCATGTTTGGGGGATTAGCTAAAAAACGGCTAGAATTATCGCGTGAGTTGGTGCTACCGGTGATATTTTTATCACTTCTGATGGTGCCATGGTTCTTGGGGGGTCGCGATCCTTTTGCTCTGGTGGTTCAGTCTGGTTTGAGTCTATTGCTATTGGTGAGCTGGGTGTTGCTATCGAGAGATCGGGCACTATCGGTTAGCTTGCATCCACGCGGTGTGTTGGTTCCAGGGCTAGTTTTAATCGGGACGGCTTTTTTAAGTTTGATTTGGTCGGTTAGTCGGTTTGAGTCATTGGTGACACTCACAACTCTCTTGAGTGCCGCGGTTGTGTTTGTGGTGGCGCGTGATGTGTTTCGGAACGCTAGGGCGCGGGGATTTTTAGTAAAAATCTTTTTATTAACCGCTGCCATTGTTAGCGCAATTGGTCTTGGGATGTATGTGACGGGTGATTATGAGCGCGCCACCTCATTATTTTTCTGGCCCAACCCATTTGCAACTTTCCTTTTAGCAACTCTACCATTTAGTTTAGATTTGGCTATTCGTACTAGTAAAGATCGTCCCAGTGTGTGGGTGTATCTTTCTTTATTGTTGGGGACGGCATTTGTAGTAACTTATTCACGGGCAGCTTGGTTGATTGCTTTGGTATTACTGGGGTTAGTCTGGTGGCGGGCTCAGGATAAAAAGAAAGCTAATGTGGTTATCTTGGGGGTTGCCGCTGCTTCGATAGCTTTTGGTTTGGCTGTAACAGGGATGCGGACTAATCTGGCAAAGCCAGTGGTTGGTGTGGCTGGTAGATTAACTGAATCGGTTAATTCGCAAAGCGTAGTTGATCGGCTAGATTTTTGGCGTGAGGGTAGTGCGATGTTTGCTGAGAAGCCCCTGTTGGGCTGGGGAGTGGGAACTTATAAGGAAGTGCATCCAGCCTTCCAGAAGAGTGCTATTACTGCTACCAATAACCCCCATTCTTTGCCAGTCCAGATAATGGTGGAGCTTGGTGTGGTTGGCCTTGTGGCGTTTATTGTTATGGCCTTGGGGCTTGTGGCGTATCTATGGAAAGAACGACGCGTCAAGCGCTCACCAACTGTATGGTCGGCTAGAATCGCCCTTATTGCAGTTGTGCTACATAGCTTTGTCGACCTAGTGACAAACTATCCAACATTAATTCTGATATTATTTGTTCTTTTAGCACTTTCACTACCAATAACGCAAGAGCATGGCGAATTTCGGCTAAGAAATCGACAGGCAATGCTTGGTTTTGGTTTGGCAGTACTAGCAACACTGTTTGCCACATGGTTTAATTATCAACTATATTTAGCGCGGATTGATCAAGCTTTTATAGACGCAATAGCACCTTTGGATATGAGAGATGCTGGAGAGCGCTACGATGCTTTGGTGCAGGAGTCTGTGGTGCCTCCAGATACCCTTTCGCAGGCGGCTCTCTTCTGGATAGATATGTATGACATGCAAGAAACACCACAAATTAAGTATGCCCAGCGGGCTGCACAATTGGCTACAGAGGCTACCGCGCGAGAGCCACGTGATGCCAAACATTGGTATGCGCTCGGTAATGCCAATGAACGACTCGGTAAGACCACTGAGGCCTTATCAGCGTATCGTCGGGCGGTAGAACTAGATCCACATAATAACCCACAATACCAGGTGAGTTATGCCCAGGCTTTGGCACGAGAAGGCTTCACCCGGGAAGCACTTGTAGTATTGCAGTCTATCACGCAGGAATACACCGATGCAGTGATTGCTAATCGAAATTTTGTACGGATCGCTGATCGTATTGCTATTGCCCTGACGCTACAGGCTAAGTTGCAGCTTGAAGCAGGGGATAAGGTGTCGGCAGCTCAGTCTCTAGCTCGAGCTCGATTGCTTTCGCCAGATTATCAGCCAGCCATAGAGTTTCAAAAGCAGTTGCAGGACTAAAACTATCGGCAGTAGCCATAAGAGTACGGTACAATAGTAGCTACGTATGAGTATTTCAGCCTATTTTCTTGAGCTTGCTATAAGTATTATTAATCAGATCGGCTATTTAGGGATTAGTATTATCTTAATTTTAGATAATGCCGGCGCGCCAATTCCATCGGAGGCTGTATTGGCATTATCTGGAGCAGCGGCAAAGTCTGGTGATTTAAATATTGTTTTTGTATTCATCCTGGGGGTTGTCATGCAGACAATTGGCTCCAGCCTAGCTTATTGGGTGGGGGCTACTGGTGGAGAAACGGTTGTGCGTAAATATGGTAAATATCTTTTTATATCCATGCATGACTATCAAAAAACTCAAGCTTGGTTTGATAAAAATGGTGCAAAAGCCATATTTATTTCGCGTATTACGCCAGTGGTTCGAACCTATATGGGGTTTGTAGCGGGGGCAGCTAAAATGTCATTTTCAAGCTTTCTCACCCAAACTCTCATTGGTTCTTTTGTGTGGACAATAATTTGGGTTGGATTTGGCTATTGGGTGGGTGAAGAGTGGCGTAAATACTACGAATATTTGCATTACCTAGACTATATTATTGTGGCGGTAATACTATTTTTAGGCTGGCGATTTGTGCATAAAAAATTAGTACAACGTAAGGATCAGAGGCAGACTTTAGAGGGTAAGTCTAAGTGACAAATCCTGAGTATATACGTGAGTTAGATAATGGTCTGCGTTTGGTGCATCGCCATATGCCAGATACAGATAGCGTAACTTTGCAGATTTTTTTTGGGGCAGGGGGTCGATATGAGGATATGCAACGCGAATATGGGGTGTCGCATTTTCTGGAGCATCTACTTTTTCAGGGGAGTAAAAAATATCCATCTGCAAAAATATTATCCGAGACTGTGGATGGCGTGGGAGGATATATGAACGCCTACACGACCGCTGAACTAACTTCGTATTACGCTAAAATTCCATCAGAAAAATTTAATGATATTGCTGATTTATTGGCTGACTTAACGATGCATCCGCTGTTTGATCCAACACAAATAGATAGAGAGCGAGGCGTGATCATTGAGGAGATGAATGTCTATCGAGATGATCCGGGTCAGTATATTTTTGATCTGATTGGTGATGTGTTGTGGCCTCAGGATGTTTTGCGTAGTAATATTCTTGGTACTGAAGAAACTATCCGCTCTCTGCCACGCGAGATAATCACTGGCTACCATGCCTCACAATACATACCGTCTAATGCGGTGATGGCGATTGCTGGCAATGTTACGCTAGCGGAGGCGGAAGATGTTATTGCGCCGTTATTTCAGGCGCCACATATGGCTGCTCCACGCCCGTTTGCTCCGGCTTATGGACCATTGGCCACGGAAAAAGTTCGCATTTTCCATCAAAACACCAGTCAAACCCACTTGGTTTTAGCTGGTCGTGGTTTGCCTTTGCGTCACCATAATGAAGCAGCTTTTCGAGTTCTTGGTGCATTGATGGGCGGGGGGCCGAGCTCACGTTTATATCACACAATTCGAGAAGAAAAGGGCCTTGCTTATGTGGTTTATATGGGTATGACGGGCTATGCCGACACTGGTAAATGGGAAGTCTATGCTGGGGTTAGTAACGACAAGGTAGAGGAAGCTGTTGAAGCTATTGTGCAGGAGTTGGAGCTGATTCGGACTCGTGTTGCAAGCGTGGAAGAGCTTAGTCGAGTAAAGCAACAGCTGAGAGGGCGGATTATTATGAGTCAAGAGACTAATGGTGCGGTGGCCGACCGGCTAGGAGCTGAATTGCTCTTAACTGGTGAAGTACGGTCGGTGGATGATATGCTACAAAGTATTGAGGCAGTACAGGCTGACGAGATCATGGCACTTGCCCAGAAGTATTTAGATCCAAATAGCATGCGTATGGCGCTGATCGGTCCACATGATAATGCGCCGCAGCTAGCAAAAATAATAAGTTAGGGGAGAGTATGGTAAAAACATTAGCTGATGATAAGAAACTAAAAGAGTTGCGCAATAGTAGGACTTTAGTGCTTTTAAAGCCAGATGCGGTAAAGCGACAGATTGTTGGTGAGCTAATAACACGCTTTGAACGTAAGGGGCTTAAGCTGTGCGGCTTAAAAATGGTGATGCCTACAGAAGATTTGGCTGGCCAGCATTATACTGATAGCGAAGAGTGGCTGAAGGAAAGCGGTGAGCGGACTTATAACTCATATTTAGAAAAAGGCTTGGAGCCGCCAATGAGTGCTCGTGATCTAGCACTGAATACTCGCCGTAAGCTTATGAGTGGCCTAACGGCTGGACCATTAGTGGCTTTGGTTTTGCAGGGAGCACATGTAATTGAAATTGTCCGTAAAATGCGTGGAGCAACTAGTCCTCAGTCGGCGGATGTGGGCACGATTGGTTTTGATTATTCAGTCGATTCGTATGAATTGGCAGATGCTGGTGACTGGCCAATTCGCAATATTATCCATGCTAGTGATAGTGCCGAAAATGCCGAACGAGAAATAAAAATATGGTTTGATAAAGATGAAGTACTCGAGTATACAAGTGCAGTTGAGCATATTTTGTACTCAAAAGAATGGTAGTTATAAACTGCTGACTATGAGGTTGATCAGCCATAGACACCCACTTAGTGCAAGGTAGATGAGGCCAGATTTTAAAAGCATAATGCCTAAACCCAGTAAGCCACTCACCTTGGTTCTACGTTGTTTGTAGTCTTCAATAAGAATTTGTCGGAGCTTTATTGTCTGGAAAGACCAATACACACAACATAAACCCTACCAATACGAGCTGGAATAAGCCAATATATAAGAAGAAATTAGAGATTATTGTAGACATTATATTTCTGATACATGGTACCCCCGGAGAGAATCGAACTCCCGACGCCCTCCTTAGGACGGAGGCGCTCTATCCACTGAGCTACGGGGGCAGAGATAGCGCTTTTAATTATAGCAGTAGCTAGAGGCAGAATAGATAGAGCGCCTTAGGTTTTATAGCTCGCTGACGTTCAACATCCACTTGAGCTACGGGGTAGATCAGTGTCTTTTTCTAGAATAAGCCCATTCATACCAAAAAGCATAAATACTATTGCTTACCATAAACAAAAATACATATACTAGAAAATGTCCTTGTACCCCAAAAACAAAGGTGTTTTATGGAACCCTCAGGCATGAAACCGCACCAGCAGTCAACCATCTGCATTGATATCACAGATAAGAATACTGGCCACACACTGCCAGTAGAGGTACCAGCCGAGATGCTTGTGGCAGCGTTGCAAAGGGACAATTCGGCTGCTCGTCATACGGCCTGTGGCGAAATCTGTCGTGCCTTCGGGAGTCAGCTCCAGGCTGTACACGGTGAAGACCCGCATTTGTTGATTTGGTCCGATATTCAGGGCTCGATCACGACCGATCTCTCACTGCGCCAACTATCACTCAATCTGGCATTTGGTGAGCCGGTCGAGGAGCATCCCAGCCTCTTTGATCACTTGCCATCGACAGCCTAGAGTGTTACCAGCCGCCTTCTTTATATGGAGGGCGGATTTTTTTATTCTGATTATGTTAATATACTAAGTATATGCGTAAGAGAGAGCGCTCAGAATCTCGAGCCCCCGAGCATCACATAGATGAGTATGTGGAGCCAGAGGTTATATTTGTAGAGCGACAGTTTCCAATTGTATTGCGTTGGCCACTAATTTGGGGGATGGTGTTTATCCTGGTTGGTATGGTGCCATGGTCTATTTCGACTGCAAATGTTTATGACTGGCAACCGCTGGCGGTTAATTGGATGGCTATTGTCGGCGTAGCATTACTAGTTTATTGGGGATATAACTTTATTGGTTGGTATTTTACTGTAGTGATTCTAACAGATCAGGATATTACGCTAGTGCACCAAAGAGGCCTTTTTCACAGGAAAGTCTCAAGTTTAACCCTTAATAATATACAGAGCGTGAATTATAAAATTCCCGGCATGCAAGCGGCCCTATTTAAGTTTGGCGATATTTACATAGAGACACTTTCTGGTACGGGCAATATGCGCTTAAAGACTTATCATAAGCCGGCACGTCTACAAGAGGAGATTTTAGACGCCATGGAAAACTATGCCGGAGAGGCTTAAGTAGTGTATGATATGTCTAAGAATTAAGAATACAGTGAGATTATAAGGAGAAATATGGCCGACACTGATAAGGATAAGAAAAAAACTGCTAAGCCAGTTGCAAAAAAGACATCCACCCACTCCGATCGTCTGAAGAAAATAGCCAGCAAGAAGCCTGCCGATGATAAGGCTACAGAGCCTAAGAAGGTTGCGGATAAGGCAGATAAGAAAGCTGATGCTAAGTCGACTGGAAAAGACAAGAAAGATTCTAAATTCCAGAACAAGCTATCAAAGCTAGGTGTTAAGACCAAGCCCAATCGTAAATTATTTGTAATAGCTGGAGTGTCGGCGCTGGTTGCAATATTAGTGACATTAATTACGTTTGGTGTGCTTATTTATAAGTATAAGAGTGACTCTAAGCCAGTGCAGGTAGTAGCAAAGATTGTGCCATATCCAGTTTTGAGCGTGAATGGTAACCCACTATGGAATACTGCAACATATAGCGAGTATCTATTTGAGCTAGCTAGTATTAAGAAATTCTATCAATCACAGGGTCAAGATTTGAATTCCGATGAGGGTAAGCAGCGTCTAGCTGATCTTAAGCAGGAATTGATGAAGCAGCTGGAAGATAATCAGCTTATTAAGCAGGAAGCTGCAAAGGAGCGTATTGTAGTTTCATCAAAAGAAGTTGATGAAGAATACAATAAGCTTGTTGAAAATGCTGGTGGGCCAGATAAAGTGAAAGAAACCTTGCAGAATCTTTATGGCTGGACAATTGCCGATTTTAAAGAAAAAGTACGATTTAGCTTAGTACAGAAAAAACTAGCCGATAAGATTACAAATGATCCTAATCGCAATGGTACTGCCAAGGCCAAGGCTGAAGATTTACTAAATCAAATTAAGAATGGCTCTGACTTTGCCGAAATTGCAAAGGCAAACAGTGAGGATAGTTCAGCCTCAAACGGTGGTGATCTAGGATTTATCGAGAAGGGCCAGACAGTACCGGAGTTTGAAGAAGCCGCCTTTGCGCTAGAAGCAGGACAGGTTAGCGGAATTGTAAAAACTCAGTATGGATTTCATATTATTAAGGCCACAGAAAAGCAGGATGACAAAGTTAAAGTTTCGCATATTCTAATTAAGGGGGTAGATCTGGAGAGTTGGTTAACTGAGCAACGAGAAAAAGCCAAACTATCACGTTATTTAAAACTTAACTGAAGGATTTAAGATGCCAGAATCAACATCGGAACAGCCAGGGGGAAATGCATTACATCAACCTGGTAGTGATGGTGTGACATCTGCGCCCCACGTGGATCCAGTCGATCGTAAGGTGGTTCAGCCATCTAAGGCCATTCAAGAAGAAGTAAGAATGAATGCTGAGCAAGCATCTGCTTCAGCACCAGCACCATCAAAACCGCTAGGCCCAGAAGTACCAGAGGTTTTTAAGAATCCTCCTACAGCAGAACAGGAGCCAGTTGTGTTGCCTGCTCAGACCGCTGTGGCTGGAGCTGTAGACACTGTTCCGTCGCGTCCTAGTGGGCGCTGGCAGGCTTTCTGGTTTGCCATCAGCGCGCTTACACTATGGATGGCTACAACTGCTACAAGCCTTGTGACGCGTCAGGGGACTTTGCGTAAAATGCTGATTGGCATTACTGACAAGGCTAATACCGAGCTTTTTGGTACACAAATTGATATATTTTTTGCTCAGGCCGGCCTTGCTTTAATGTTGGTGGCAGTACCTCTGTTTATTATTTCAACAATTTTTGTAGATCGCTACAGAAGCGTCCACCCCGATGTTGATACGACTGGTATGAAGAAAATAGCCTACTTCTTTATGGTTTTGGCTGTCTTGAGTGTTATTGGTTCCTTATCAACAGAGATTTACCTACTAATTACTAATAATATGTATAAAGAGAATGCCTTAGTAATCGCCGCCCCAATAGCGGAATTATTCTTTGCTGGGGCCTATATATTTTGGCTCTACACTACTGTTTCGGAGGATAGGAAATCATGAAGATGGTGCGCTCGACCCACACGATTATTACACTTATAATTGCCAGTATTCTGTCTGTACTATTTATGGTTGGCTATGCTAACTTAATCAATCCCAATGAAAAGCAAGCTCTCAAATATGACCAGCAGAGAGAGGATGATTTTGAGAAGCTCAAGACGGCCATTCAGGGGTATCATACGAAAAAGTCTAAACTACCCGAGACCCTGGAAGACCTTCAAGAAGAATATGAACGAAACTCTGAGGATAAGGATAGTCTCGATTCTTTGGGTGGACTCTTGTCTTATCAGTCAGTACCACAGCGTGACCCATATTCTAATCGGCCATACACTTTGAAAGTTGAAAATTCATCTTTAACAAAATATCAGCTTTGTACCAAATTCTTTAAGGAAAATAAAGGCGACGATGAGGCGGTTGACAAGGGGAGTAGTAAAAGCATTAAGCATGGCTCTGGTGAGCAGTGTATTGATGGTGAAGTAAAAAAGAAAGCTAGCACAAAATCTTTCACACCTTCTATGTATCAGTATAATTCTCGTTCAAATAGCGGGTTGTCGGATGAAGAAGAGCAACAAATGCTAGACGAGCTAGAGCAACAGCAGAATAAGTCTACATCTGGCGATAAATCTAGCTATAATTAGAGTAGTATTTACATAGCAGATCTTATGGTTCTATTGATAACTAAACCAATGCTAACCTTATTTTAATTCACTTATTATATTTATAGCGGTAAAGATTTAGATTATAGATGGTCTTGATTGGTCAACTGCTTACTCTATAAAGAGTAATTGTCGATAGCTGGCCTTATAAATTAGGTGTAGCTTCTAGTATTTTTTAAAAAGAGTAAGTGGCTTTAAAAGCCGCACTATCTATATCTTAGCCATATAACAGAAGTAGTTAAATGTGTATAATAATGATTAGACTACTAGATTAGAATAGGAAATTGAGACTATGCTAGATGCTCGTGCGATGCTTGCAAAATTAGATCTTACTGAGGCTGAAATTGATGTATACCTAATGGTATTAAAAGGCGTACAGTCTGCGCGGGAGATAATTAGCGCTACTACTCGAAGTCGACCAACTGTCTATTATGCTTTGACTGCACTAGAGAGAAGGGGGCTAATCACCAGATCTGGTAATTCCGAGGAGTATCGTTATCAGGCAGAGCCACTAACTAGGCTCAAGGCTATCTTGCAAGCCCAAGAAGACACACTGGCGATTACAAGAACTCAACTCGAGGAGTTTATGGCCATACAGCAGGAAGGCGATAGGCAGCCACAGGTAGTATTTTATGAAGGCTTACAAGCTGTCAGGGGTGTTATTTTAGAATCTTTATATTGTCGTTCAGGTAAAATAGATTCCATTGTTCCGTCTGATAATTTTTTTTGGCAACTTGGATCAGACTTCGTCGATCAATATACTGAGCTGAACTACACGCTCGGCATATCAACACGTAATCTTTGGGATAAGAGCATAAAAAAGGGTGGCTCAGAAGAGTATTATCGGAAAACAGAGACACGTATATTGCCAGATAGCATGAGAGATAAATTTAATACTACAGTATTCATCTATGATGATTTAGTGCTCAATATTTTACCCAGGGCAAGTGGCTATGCATTTGTGGTGCGCTCTCGCGAGCACAGTGAGATGATGCGGGTGTTTTATGAGACTCTCTGGGGTTTAGGGAAGAGTTATTGAGTTATAAAAAGTCTCGAGACGTGTATCTCGAGTGAATGGCCAGCAAGTGGTCGACTTTAAGTGTCTGCATCGCGTAGTACGCTGTCATCAGTGCTGGTGAAAGGCTTGTCCATATTACCTGAAAGGGTCAATGGTTTCGACGAAGCCCATGTTTTCTAGCTCATACAGGCAGTCCAGTAAACCTGGGAGAATCTCTTCGCCCACTAGTTCGATGACTACATTCCCGTTTATTGGGTGAAATGTTACAGACTTTATAGGGACATCCACCTCTGTAAAGATGTCTGCTGCAAGGCCAAGATCAATGGTTTCACCCTTATTGGGGAGGCGAGGCCAGGGGCACGTCTCGTAGTGGCGTACAAAGTCTCTGTCGTCTCCACCCTGGATATGGAGAGTAACGAGTAATGTGATCATGTCAGGTACCTCTACTTCCTTGGGAGTAGGTCTGTTGAAATATAATCTCTATAAGAGGTCAATAATTTCATACTAATCACTATGATTTGGTGATTATATATTACGGTCTTAGTAAGTAAAGATAGGACTTATTTTTGATTAGTATACAAAAAAGGCCCCGGAGGCTCTTCCGGCATACTCAAAGTATGTTTGATAGGAAGAAGCTACCAGGACGTAGCGAGCGTAGAGCTCTATGGAGTTAAGCCTAGATATCTTGAATTGGTGATACACGTAGCCTCCCGTCACCAAATTCGAATCTCAATCGGCAGAGTTGTTCTATGGTGTCCCGCGCTTCATGGCTAATACCTCTCTCTGCCAAGTGTTGGGTATAGAACTTGATCTGACCGTATGGGGTGGTTGCGTAATATTTATGTCCTTGCTTGGCGACTGCCCAGGTTGCTCGGTCATCTATTGGCATACCTGCAAGGTCTTCAGGGTGGACTCCACCACAGTAGGAGCACTGTCGATATGGCTTGTTATCTCGAATCTGCCACTGCCAGTCTTCGATGTGTACCGGTTGATCCACGGTGGACGGATAGTAGGTGCTGTACCATTCGCTCCAGCTCATGTCATCTCCTTTCGGGAGTGATGGTTTGTTGAGTAGGATCTGAAAAAGCATTAGATACAATAACATCATTCTAATATATAGTCAATAAAAGAGATTCCTCACGAAGGATCAAAGATTAGTTATATGGCGGGCGAAGGCTGGATAGTAGCAGATCCTTTTCGAGCTTAAGCTTACTTTAAGTAAACTGCCACAATGGCTTTGGCTACCCTGTACCAAATCTCTGGCTTCATCCTTTGAGTAATCTCATTAGGCATAAAACAAAACCACCCATAGCAGGTGGCTTTCCTATACTGTTGGCGGGCCCGACCGGATGAACGCTTTACTACTATCTGCGCACCATGCTCGGAGCGAGCTCCTGTGCGTGGTGCTTGCTATCGAACCGCGGTTTCGAATCACGAGTTGAAACTCGTCCAATAATAAAAATAACCACCTAAAGGTGGCAATCTTTATTATTGGCGGGCCCGACCGGATTCGAACCGGCGATCTCCTCCGTGACAGGGAGGCATGTTAGGCCTCTACACCACGGGCCCACAGGGCAACTCGGATATTTTAGCATTTTTATGGTATAAGTTCAATGTTTTAAGTAAGCCAAGAGTTAATGTAAGGGGTCAGATAAATATGTGTCGCACATTTTTGTGAGAAGGATATATTGAACACAATTTGCCAAACATTGAATCATAAATAGTATGAATAAATATAGAAATAAAAATGACTACATAATTTATACAAAAGTCTGGATAGTTATTCCATTCAGACATAGTTCCCTTGAAGTAGGAGTCTGGATATGGAGTGAATTACTCTTATTGTCTATATCATTTAATTGAGGTTGATAGTTTTGTGTGCTACAATTTTGGCGTTCTTATATCTGGGCAGCAGGCGGGTATCGTTTAATGGCAGGATGCGACCTTCCCAAGGTTGAGACACGGGTTCGATTCCCGTTACCCGCTCCATAAACTATAGTTTTGCCGATGTAGCTCAGCTGGCCAGAGCAATGCTTTCGTAAAGCAGAGGTCGGCGGTTCAAATCCGCCCATCGGCTCCAGATATGCAGTCTGTCTAATTATTTTTATCAGATTTAAAGGTCGTTTTCTTTAGGTAGGATTGGTATACTACAAAGTATATTTATGGTGCGTGAATTACAAAAGAAGCAACTCCTCAAGGGTGAGTTCTGGCAGAATAACTGGCTAGTTGCCATGGTTGTACTATTAGTATTATTAAATCTTGCAATGACTATTATGGTTATATATCAAGTTAGACAGGTAAATTCGCCGGTTCCTATCAGGTTTACTAGCTTTGTAAATTTTGATAAGCTTGGGGGCTGGACCACTTTTTATTTAATGCCAGCTACAAGTTGGCTCGTGACGTTAATAAATGTTTATTTAGCCCAAATAGTATATAAACGTAGCCGTATTACAAGTGTAGTGATGATGGTGGCAACATTGGTTATGGTGTTGTTGGTATTTCAGACTACAGCTTATTTTATTGGAGTGAGCTATGGCTCGGGTCAATAGTCTTTCTGGGTCTAACATAGAAGTATCGCATAGGTTGGTACGGATTTTTGAAATATTACCAGGCTTGGCAACATGGATAACCATTTTTTTACCAATCGTTCTTTCGATTTATGCCCCCGTGGTGGTTGCATACTTTATTATTGCCTTTGATCTTTTTTGGTTGATGAAATCATTTCGTATGAGCTCAGCTTTATTGGTGGGGCATAGGAGGCTACGAATTGCTACTCAGCTAGATTGGGTGGCACGATTAAAGCACCTGGAAACTATGATGGATGGAGGTGGAGTTCAGGAGGTGGAGCAGGCCATTGTTGAAGGTAAGCGAGAACAGAGTTTTTTCTGGTATTTTTCTCGAGTAGGTAGACGAAAACATGAGAAACTACAACAGCTTCAGGTAGAGCTGGATAATCTACGCAATACGGGAGTATTTCAAAAGACAATAAAGCCTTCAGATGTTATACATGTAGTAATTTTAGCAACGTATAATGAAACATTAGAAACATTAAGGCCGTCACTTGAGGCGCTTGCTCAGGTTAATTATGATTTAAGTAAGATTTGGTTGGTTATTGCACACGAAGAACGGGGTGGTGATGTGGATCGTGAGCGTATTGCGACTTTAAAACAAGAATTTGATGGTAAATTTGCCCGACTCATGAGCTTTGAACATCCAGATGGTATTGTTGGTGAAGAAAAGGGTAAGGGGGCTAACATTACCTATGCTGGACGACAGGTCTTAAAAGCTATAAGAAAAGATAAAATCAATATAAAGAGTGTAGTTATTACAACACTAGATGCAGATCATCGTCCTGATCCAGAATATTTTAATCATCTTACTTATTCATTTGTCACATCGGAAACACCTAAGCATTATTCATATCAACCAATTCCAATGTTCTTTAATAATATTTGGCATGTACCAGCACCAATGAGAGTGATTGCAACTGGTAATTCTTTCTGGGTAATAATCAATTCGGTGCGCCCACATCTTTTGCGTAATTTCGCCAGCCATTCACAGCCCTTGGAGGCACTTGTAGATACGGACTTTTGGGCAACTTGGTCGGTGGTGGAAGATGGGCATCAATATTGGCGGAGTTACTATCGTTATAATGGACAATATCGAGTTGAGCCAATATATGCTCCAATTTATCAGGATGCAACATTGGCATCGGGTTATTTTAAGACTTTTAAAAATCAATACTTACAGATGAGGCGTTGGGCTTATGGAGTGTCGGACGTACCATATGTGGCCATTCAAAATATGCGACACCCTAAAATACCAAAAAGCTCACGGACTGTTCATTTTTGGCGCCTTTTTGAAGGGCACTTCTCCTGGGCAACCGCTCCATTAATATTAACCTTCGTTGCTTGGATGCCACTATTTTTGAATGCCAGCTTTAAATACAGCGTATTAGCGCATCAGTTGCCAATTATTGCCTCGCAGATTATGACAATTGCCATGGTTGGCTTATTCCTTACTATCTGGCTTTCAATTATTTCACTACCGCAGAGACCTAAGAGTAAGAAAAAAATTCACGGTTTATTCATGATCTTACAGTGGGCACTGCTACCAATCGTGGCGCTTGGGTTTGGAGCTTTGGCTGCAATTGATGCGCAAACACGCTTGATGCTTGGTAAGTATCTTGGCTTTCGTGTTACCGAAAAGGCGGTTAAAGAATGACTTGGACTTATATAGTTGTGTTTTTACTGAGTCTTTTTTCTGCCCTTGTTCTTACACCTTTGGTAATTAGGCTGGCGATACGTATTGGTGCAGTTGATAACCCTAGTGAGGCTACTCGCAAGATCCACGAGAGAATAATGCCACGTGCAGGTGGGATTGTAATTGCTGGTATCTTTGTAGTGTTGAGCTTAATATTTACTCCTGGTTCGCCAACGGCAGCTTACTGGGGTGCATTGCTGGCGAGTGTAGTAGTTTTTGTTGTTGGTCTTATAGATGATGTTAGGCGTCTTAGCCCTTGGGTTAAGCTTGTTGCTCAAATTACAGCATCTTTGATTGCGATTTTTATGTTTGG
The DNA here is from genome assembly GCA_016700035.1 of bacterium. Lineage (NCBI taxonomy): Bacteria > bacterium. The sequence continues at coordinate 141,609 of CP064998.1, forward strand.
AGTAGGGGTTGAGGTAATCTCTAATCCACTAGGGCAGCAGTTTGATTTAGGTAAGACCATAGTCGAGATAGGCAATGTAGCCATACCGATTATTTCAGTAATGTTTAGTCTGGTTTGGATGGTTGGAATGACAAATACTATGAACTTTTTAGATGGCCTAGACGGTCTAGCTACAGGAGTTGGAGGGATTGCAGCACTTATTTTGTTCTTAGTTTCGATAAACCCTCGGATTGATCAGCCAGCAACTGCCGTGATGGCATTGATTTTGCTCGGTGCTTGCTTGGGCTTCTTACGATATAATTTTTATCCTGCTAAGATTTTTCTTGGAGACAGTGGGGCGTATTTTCTAGGTATGATGCTGGGTAGTCTGGCGATTATCTCGGGGGCTAAGTTAGCTACAGCACTTTTGGTGCTTGGAGTGCCGGTCATTGATGCGCTTTGGTCTGTAGTGCGACGCTTAGCTCATGGTAAATCACCTTTTTCAGCGGATCGTGGTCATTTTCACTACATATTATTAGACGCGGGGCTTAGTCAACGTCAAGCGGTACTCTTAATCTATGCACTTTCATTAGCCTTTGGTTTATTCGCATTATTGGGCAGTGGCCTAGAAAAATTATTGGCACTTATTGTCTTAATTTTTGTAGTAGCGCTACTGATGATAACATTTACGTTAACTCGTAAGCGCCATAAAGCGTAGGGTATATCTGGTAACAGATTGACTAATTGGGGTTATTTTAAGTAGAATAAGGGGCGAAGAGGGAGTACCATTGAATCCAAAGGCATTAAATGAACTGATTAATAACTTGCGTGTGTTTTATCACTGCCCTTCGTGCAGTGCTGAATATCAGGCAGATGATATCAGGTTTCTTGGCAAGGTAGATCAGCATTGTTTTATGCAGCTAAATTGCCAAAAGTGTTCTTTGCCAGTTTTGGCGACTGTCCTAATGGGGCATACAGTCAATTCTAAAAATAAGCGTAATCGTCGTAAGGTTGGAAAGTCTTCACTAGGTATGGACACTTCACGTCGTGAGAGGGCACAGTTTCAGCAGCGAGGCGCTATCACGGCATCTGAAATAGCTGATTTTTATAGCTTTTTGAACTCACAGGATTAAGTTTTAGTCAGTAGATTAAGTGGTACTCTTATTCAAGCGAGAAAGTTAAGGAGAAAATATGGATATTATAAAGCTTCAAGTAGATAGTCGAACGGATCTTGGCAAAAAGGCTAAGCAGGTTCGTGCTACAGGTCAAGTACCAGGGGTAGTCTACGGCCGCAGTCAAGAGAGCCAGTCGATTGCTGTTGATGGGCTAGTTTTTAGTAAGATATATCATCAAGCCGGTCATTCAGGATTGATTGAATTGTCGGTTGGGGAGGCTAAGCCAGTTAATGTCTTAATTCATGATGTCCAGACTAATCATTTGGGGCGTCCCATCCACGTTGATTTTTATCAGGTAAAGATGGATGAACTAATTCGGACGGAAGTACCATTACGGCTGGTTGGCGATGCTCCAGGTGCCTTTAACTTAGGTGGTTCGCTTGTACAGGCATTGGAAGAGGTTGAAGTGGAGGCTTTGCCGGCTAATTTACCAAGTGCCATCGAGATAGATGTATCAGTACTCGAAGAGTTAGAAAGTAGTTTAAGCGTAGCCGATCTTAAGGCTCCAGATAAAGTGACTATTTTGACAGATGGGCATGAAATGGTGTGTAAGATTGAATCACCGCGCTCCGAAGAAGAGATGGCTGAGCTAGATGCCGAAATGGGTGAAGAAGTAGCGCCTGAAGATGCTGAAGCTGACAGTGCAGATAGTGTGGAAGAGCAAACGGCAGAATAAACATAAAAGAGCCTCAACTCTATAAAAAGACCCCGTACTGGGGTCTTTTTTAGTTATATAGATACTTATTAATATACACATAACTTATGCTATAACATGAGTTATGTGTATATTAATATTTTTTAATCTCCGCCTTCAAATCTGATTTATTACGAAAATTCATATGAAGGGCCATATAGCGCATAAAGGCGTTCATATCGATTGACTTAAGAGTCTCTAAGCAAAGGCGACGAATAAGGTCGGCTTCAATTTCATCTTGTCCACGAATAATAATCTTTTGCTCGATAGTATCCACAAGATTATCAACATCTATATCAGTAAGATGTTCGGCATCGAGTACTCGGAGAATTGAAATAAATAAAACCGAGCGGCGATAGGGGGAGGTTTTACTGCTGCTCACCACCTGAATGAATGATAAATCTTGCCGCTCGTAAGTCGTTATGACCTTGCCACAGTCCGCACATCGACGTCTGCGCCATATCTGGCTACCACCTCGTGTCGAGCGCGTGTTTACCACCTCACTGTGGGGTGACCTGCATTTCATGCAAATCATGTCTATATATTGTCATATCTCTGGTGGTTAGGGCAAGTGGATAACTAAAAAAAGTTGTGGATAACTAGGATTTCTTGAATTAGTAAAGAGCTGTCGATAGGTGATATCAGGTATAATAAGCACAAGTAGTTTTATGGTGCTCTTACAAGAGGCTGTTACCAAGAATTTTATGAAGAAAAATACAATTGAACATCTGGGGCAAGCCTCAAAAAAAGTCTTAGCTACACCTGGCAGGTGCTATGTTGCGGCATCTTCTACGCGAAGTCGCACAATTATTCCAGTTCATCAGAAGCTATCTAAAAAATTTGGCTGGTATGAGAAGTGGCACAAGCATCCTCATCACAAGAAGGTGCATGGGGCGGTGTTGGGTGCTTATCTGATTGCTTTAATTGTATCCTTTAGTATTTTTCAGATGGCAAAGGCTGGAGACCTTAATGATGTTTGGGATTTTTCGAATGATACCGGCCTTACGCTATCAGATTCTAACCTGATTGAAGTAAGTAATGGGGTGGTTCGCTTGAAAGCCCAGAACTACGCTAGCGACGGAAATACAGTGGGTTTGTGGCATAGTGATGAAAATAGTGGATCAACCATGGCTGATAGTTCGGCAAACGGCAATACAGCTACTTTGGTAGGTTCTCCAACTTGGTCGGTAGGTAATTTAGTAAATGCTATTAATTTTAACGGCACCAGTCAGTATGCTAGCGCGAATGATTCGGCCTCACTCTCCATAACTGGAAATAATACGCTGGAAAGTTGGGTAAAATTCTCTAACCCATTTAGTGCTGGTTCGTCGCAATATCGACAAACCATACTGGATAAAGGTAGTTATCAACTTTATTATGATAGCGAGACAGGTCGAGTAACTTATGAGCTCGAAAATAGTGGGGCAAACTCTTGGACTCAGCAAGCTGGGTACGACATGTTAAATAATAACGGTGCAAAAATAAAGAAGAGTTGGGATCAAAACGGCAAACAAAATGCACAAGCAACCGTTAAGATGGGCGATAAAATTTATGCAGCTTTGGGTGGAAGCACGAATGATGCAGAAATATGGGAGTATGATACTTTAACCAATGACTGGAGTCAGGTTGCTGGAGATGGCATCAACTCCAGTTGGAATAACGAAATAAGCACCAATGCATATGAATCTGTTTTGTCGTTGGCAACAAATGGTACAGACACTTTGTATGCAGGTCTAGGCACTGGGACTAACGACGGAGATGTTTGGCGTTTTAAAAGCGGTTCGTGGTTAAAAATAGGTGGTGATGGCATCAATTCAAGTTGGCCAGGTAACTCTTTTAACGGTGTATATTCATTAGCCGTAAATGGCTCCACCGTTTGGGCAGGACTTGGCAGCGGTGGTAACGCAGCTCAAGCGTGGGTATGTAATGATTGTGAAAATAATCCTAATTGGGGCGGAAGCCGATTAGGTGGCTTTAATGGAACTGCTCGTGGTTGGCCAGCTAACTATGAAATTGTATATGCAATGACGTTGGTTGGAGGCAATCCAGTGGTTGGGTTAGGAGCAAGTGCGGGTGATGGCGAAGTTTGGCAGTGTACGGCTAATTGTTCTACTCCAGGATCGGCTACGTGGGTTAAACTGGGTGGTGACGGGAGTGGATCTGGAGGTCAGAGTTGGGGGTCGGCTGCCGAATATGTGCTTACACTTGCATCCAATGGTAATACTATCTATGTTGGCACCGGTGTTACAGCTAATGCAGACACTGAAGTCTGGTCGTGTGATGTGACGGTTAATTGCACGCCAACTGGTACTGGCTGGACAAGACTTGGTACTAATGCTACTTTTGGTTCGACTAAACTCGGGGTTTATAGTATCTCGAACAATGGCAGTACATTGTATGTGGGGGTCGGTGGCTCAACTGGAGACGATGAAGTTTGGCGTTATGATGGGTCTTGGACAAAAGTTGGTGGCGATAATCTTAATAGCGGTTGGAGCTCTACTCATCAATATGCAAGGTCAGTTTTAGTGGATGGCACAACTGTTTATGCAGGCCTGCAAAATACCACAGAAGCATATATGTGGAAGTGCTCTAACTGTGATAGTTCACCTAACTGGGGCGGTATACGTATCGGCGGTAAATACGTTAATAAAAGTTGGGGTCAATATAATTTACAAAGTATTGAATCATCGTCAACGGCTGGTGGAAAATTGTATGTTGGTACGGGCAGCACGGTTGCTGGAAATGCAACGGTATGGGAACAAGATCCATCTTCTGGAAATTGGACTATGGTTGGGGGTCAAGGTATAAATTCAAGCTGGAGTCCGGATACTTACGAGGCGGTCTGGTCGATGACCAATTATAAAAATAAACTATATGTGGGCTTGGGAAGTACAGTTGGTGAGGCAGAAGTTTGGCGTTATGATAACCCTGGTTGGACTAAAGTAGCCGATGGTAATCCATCGGTTGGTAGTGCATGGGGCAATAACTATGAGCAGGTGTTGTCTTTAGGGGTTGCGAACGACAAACTTTATGCTGGGCTAGGTGCAAGTTCTGGTGACGGAGAAGTTTGGGTTTGTAATGGATGTGATGGAGCAAGTCCAAATTGGGGTGGTGCAGCAATCGGTGGAACAGCAACTGGCAATTGGGGCACAACGCCACATTCTGCGGTTAGCTCAATGGTTACATATAAAGGATCTTTATATGTGGGCCTGGGTAATTATACTACTGGGCTTGCAGAAGTTTGGCGTTACAGCGGTGCTGGCACAAACTGGACAAAAGTTGGCGGAGATGCCATTAACTCTAGTTGGGCAAATAGCCAGTATGAAGATGTGCCAAACTTAGTTGTTTGGAATGACAAGATCATTGCTGGACTTGGATCTAGTGGAGTTGGAGCTCCAAATAATGACGCAGAGGTGTGGTCATGTACGGATTGCGACGGAGGTTCACCAACCTGGGCTAAAATCGGTGGTGATAGTAATGGGTCTGATAATTTGGGCTGGTTGGATGCGAGCAATTATGATAGGGTAAAATCTTTAGCGGTTTATAACGGTGATTTATATGCTGGGCTCGGACTGAGTACTGGTGACGGAGAAGTTTGGCGGTTTAACGGATCTGCCTGGTCGCAAGTTGGTGGTGACGGTACAAATAACGGCTGGATAGATTCTGTTGTCGAAGAAGTCTCGGCAATGATTGTTTATCGTGGAAAGCTGTATGTAGGTACTGGCAACAGCGCAAATAGCGATGCTATGGTCTGGTCATATGGAGATAACGGCTATTTACAATCTTCGACCACCAGCCAAGATACTAGTTGGCACCACGTGGCAGCTCGCTATAACGGTACCACTATGGAGCTTTTGATAGACGGCACCAGTGTTGGTACAGCTACTAAAACAGTTACCATGCCGGATGGCAATTTGCCACTTTTGCTTGGTAAATCTTATGGTGGTTTTGACAACGGTCGCTCACAAGGGTTTTTTGAAGGAACTTTAGATGAAGTCCGTATTTCAAATATTAATAGAAATTCATTTACTACAAGTCCCTATACGAGCAGTGTGGTTACAGTAGAGCTAACAGATGCTATACGTAAAAATGGTGTTTGGAATTGGGATTCGCTTATGGCTACAGAAAATCCAGCCGGTGGAACCATTGCTTATCGACTGAGTGATGATGATGGAGTGAGCTGGAAGTATTGGGATGGTTCGAGTTGGGCAAATTCAGCGTCGGTCACTCAGGTGAATGCTATATCTGTAATTGATACAAATATTGATTCATTTCCAGTGAGCTTTTCGGGTATTAAATGGCAGGCAGTTTTGCAGGGGAACGGCAATCAGCAAGTTTCGGTTGGTGATATATCATTATCTTCGGTTTCAGATAGTGATGATCCTAGTGTAAATGCATCATCTATTCAGATGCAGAAATCAAACGGTGGTCCTGCGGTAATCAGTAATGGCTGGACTAATGGCTCAGCGCCATATTTTAGCTGGACGGCAGCCAATGACGCAAAATCCGGGATTAAAGGGTACTGTTTAAGCTTGAGTCAGACACCTTCAGATAATCCAATTACAACAAAGGGGATCTTAGGTACTAGCCCAGCTAACACGGGTGGCAATTGTCAATTTGTTGTGACTACTACATCAATTGATCTAGCAACTGCTGGCTATCTAGCAACACCCCTAACATCATCAAGCTCCCCATATTATCTAAGTATTAAGGCAATAGATAATGCAGGTAATGTTTATAGTACCACTGAACAGTTCCAATTTAGGTTTGACAATACCAATCCTGCAAATCCGGGCTATATAACTGCTCCATCTGGCTTTATTAACACTAAACAGGCAACATTGACTTGGCCGAGTTCTGGTGGGACTGCGGCCCAAGATACTAACTCGGGTGTAGCCGGCCTACAATATCGCATTAATGGCGGCACTTGGTATGGAGATAACCATAATGGTAGTCAGGATGCTACTGATCTACTATCAAATGATGGTAATTATGCGACAGTTGATCCAATAGATTTTAATGTGCTTGTTGATGGAATTAATACTTTTGAATTTAGGACATGGGATAATGCCGGTAATTATACGACAAGCTTTGTTACAGCGGATTTAAAGATAAATACAAATGGTGCACCATCGCAGCCTCAAAATGTTACTGCGAGCCCGAGTACTAATACGGCCAATGCTTTTGCTTTTAGCTGGGATGCACCCACAACTTTTGTAGGGGACGAGAATAACCTAACTTATTGCTATACGATTAATACGGTACCAAATGCAAGTAATTGTACATTTACACCACCAGGTATCACGTCTCTTGGATCGAATGCCTATGCGACTCAACCTGGTGCAAATATTTTCTATGTAGTCGCTAAAGATGAATCAAACAATATAAATTACACAACATATTCACAGGTGACTTTTACTGCTAATACTGTTGCTCCGGGTATCCCACTAAACTCAGATATAGTCGATGTTTCTATTAAGTCGACGAGCAATTGGCGCCTTGCTCTCACCTGGGATCCACCGACCAATATTGGTTCAGGTGTTGCTTCATATAAGATCTACCGGTCAACAAATAATGCCACATTTGTTTATATTGGATCCAGTACGAGTACAACGTATATTGATGCGGGACTTTCCCAGGTTGAATATTATTATCGTGTAAAGGCATGTGACTCTACTAATAATTGTGGCGCTGAGAGCTCATCAGTTTCAATGATCCCAACGGGTAAATTTACCTCACCAGCTAATCTTACAACAGACCCTAGTGTAGCTAATATTACAACACGTAGGGCTAGTATTGATTGGTCCACGGATAGACCAAGTGATTCAAAAATTGCAATCGGTACCAAAACTGGTGAGTATAGTCCTTCTGAGCTCGCTAACTCCGATCAAGTTACCAGTCATATGATTGACTTAACAAATCTCCAAGCTGGTACGACGTATTATTATGTTGCTAAATGGACCGATGAGGATGGTAATACAGGTATGAGTTCAGAGCTGTCGTTTACGACCTCTCCAGCTCCAATAGTTAAAGAGGTACAAGCAACTAGGATCGGTTTAAGCTCTGCTACGATTCAGTTTTCAGTGCGACAAGCCACACAGGCTAAGATTTATTATGGCCAAAGTGAAGGGTTTGGTGGCCTAAAGTTGGTTAATACATCCACGGCTGAATCTAGTTATACTGTTGATTTAGCAGATCTATCGGATGGGGTAAAATATTTTTACAAAGTTAACAGTGTAGATAGTGAAGGCAATGAATATGAGGGTAGTGTTCTAACTTTTACAACACCACAAAGGCCAAAGATATCAAATGTTACGCTTCAACCTGTAGAAGGCGAGCCAACAAGCACCCAGCGTGTTGGTTGGATAACTAATGTGCCTACCACTTCTCAGGTAGTGTACGGTCGTACAGGCGGAGTGACTCAAGAGATTAGTGATTCACAATTGGTTACAGAGCATGAAGTAGTAATGCGTGACTTGCAGGATGATAGTCAGTATTCACTAATAGTCCAGTCGCGAGATGATGGTGGTAATCTTGCGACAAGTGAGCGTCAGGTTTTTAAGACAGCATTAGACACTAGGCCACCAAAAGTGTCTGATGTAAGTGTAGAAACTACAATTCGTGGAGTGGGTAGCGAGGCTCGTGGTCAATTAGTAATAACCTGGAAGACGGATGAGCCCTCAACCAGTCAAGTTGCTTTTGGAGAGGGTGCTAGCACTGCATCATTCTCCAGTATGACAACTGAAGATGCTATTTTAACCACTGAGCACATTGTTATTGTCTCGGATCTATCAACAGCAAAGGTTTACAATGTACAGGCGCTATCAAAGGATAGGTCGGGTAATCAGGTTAAATCTGACCCCCAGTCTACAATAGTGGGGCGTGCTTCTGACTCTGTACTATCCATTATCTTTAATACTTTACAGAAGATGTTTGGTTTTTTGGGTAAGGAAAGTTAATATGGCAATTCAAACACCACAAGCACTGATTAGCCTTGAGCAAGTTGATAAGAAGTTTGTCTTGAGCACAGAGACGGTTCACGCATTAAAGAGTGTAAGTTTTAGTATTCCTAAAGAATCCTTCTCAATTATTTATGGGCCATCTGGTTCTGGTAAGTCTACTCTACTAAATACTATGGTTGGGCTTGAACCACCGACTGCAGGACGAGTGGTAATTGAAGGTCAAGATTTATACAGTCTAAATTCAGATCAACGGGCTAATTTTCGGGCTCGTACGTTAGGGATGGTATATCAAACAAATTATTGGGTAAATAGTCTTACTGTGCTTGAAAATGTTTGCATGCCTTTATTTCTTGCGGGATATTCAAAACGACAAGCAATATCGGTAGCGTTGGACAGCTTAACAATGGTAGGAATGGCGGATTTCACCAAGAAGCGCCCAACGGTATTGTCAGGCGGTCAACAGCAACGTGTTTCGATGGCTCGGGCTATCGTAGCTAATCCTGAGCTGATAGTAGCCGATGAGCCAACTGGTAACCTGGATACTAAAAATGGTGATATGATTATGAACTTGTTATCAGATCTCAACCATAAGCTTCATAAAACAATTATTTTAGTAACACATAATTTAGAATATCTATCCTTAAGCACTCATCGAGTTCAGATTAAAGATGGTACTGTTGTAGAAGATGCCGGTATATATGGCCTTACTCCAAAACAAAAGAAAGAAAGAATAAAACGCCTCCAGGAGAGTTTTACGCAGAAGGGTGGACCAGCTAAAAGCAATATGACTATTGCTGAAATGCAAAATCAATTGGCCGGAGGAGATGCAGATGAAGTGGATTCGAATGAATCGGGCTCAAAAATATCTAAGGTGAATGAAGAAAAATTACAGTCAAAAAAAGGATTAGTTGATGGTGTGTCTAAGAAAAAAGGACATAAATCATGAACTTAGAGCATCATAACCAGCTGAATAGCCCTAAAAAGAAAAACAAAACAAAGTATATTCGTATGCGTATTTTGCTATCGATGGCTTATAGAAATTTACTATTTAAAAAGTTACGTACCTTTTTAACGGTACTGGGTGTTGTTATTGGGATTGGTGCAATTGTATTCTTGGTTTCACTTGGACTGGGGCTACAGCAGGTTGTGACAAATGAGATTGTAGGTTCTAAGTCGGTTAAAGCAATTGATGTTTCTTCACCTAAACCAAAAACCATTAAGCTCAATAAAGATGCAGTTAATAAATTCATTAAGTATCCTAAAGTTGATAGTGTGGCACCAACCTTCTCATTTGCGGGTAAAGTGGTATTTCAGAGTTCAAATACAGATAGTGTCATAAACGGATCTGACCAAAATTATTTTGATCTGAGTTCATTTAAGTTAGTTGAAGGCAAGAAGATTGCCTTGGAATCTGATGATCAAGTAGTAGTTAACACATCGCTTTTAAAGACCATTGGTATTTCAGATAGCTCTAAAATTATGAATCAGAAGATCAAGCTAGTTATACCAAAAGAGAAGCGTCAAGAAGCCAGCGGTAATAATGAGGTCAAAGATGATTTTGAAAGAATTATGACTGTTGTGGGGGTGGTTGATTCTGGGTCTGGTGCTGAGGTATTTACAACAGATACGCTACTTTTGAGTTCTGGTTTTCAGGACTATAATCAAGTAAAGGTGGTTGTCGAAACAAAAGAAGATGTTGCAATGGTACGAAAACAAATCGAGGGCCTTGGATTTATCACCGCTTCACCAGTTGATACTTTAGATCAAATTAATCAAGTATTTACTATCCTGAATATTCTCTTAGCCGGATTTGGTGGTATTGGTATGGTGATTGCCGTATTGGGGATGTTTAATACGCTCACTATCTCGCTTTTAGAGCGTACCAAAGAAATCGGATTGTTAGTTTCTTTAGGGGCTCGCCGAAAAGATGTGCGGAGATTATTCATTATTGAGGCATTAGCATTATCATTTATGGGCGCATCATTTGGCATTATGGCATCGTGGGGATTAGGCGGATTAATTAATACGGCTTTATTTAGCCTTGCTAGATCTAGAGGGGTATCAGAAACTTTTTCAGTATTCTATATACCAATATGGTTAATTTTGGTTATTCTGGTCTTTACTACTATCGTGGGATTGCTAGTAGTAGCATATCCTGCGCACAGGGCTTCACGTATTAGTCCGATAGATGCATTACGGCATGAGTAGATCGATTGGCTCTAAACTAATTTTATAAATTTAATTATTAATAGTATTTTCTGTTAGCAATATTGCATGAAGTAATTTATTGCGGTATGATATCTGCGCTCTTTAGAATAGTGTTAAGGGTCCTTAGCTCAGTTGGCTAGAGCGCTTCCTTGACGTGGAAGAGGTCAGAGGTTCGAGTCCCCTAGGACCCACCATAGAAATAGATTATACTTAACTTATATAATGAATAGGGCGTATGTAGCTTAACCAACTATTAGTCCCGTAGCTGCGGGCGTAACACGTAGCAAAACAGTGATTCACCTTATCTCGATAGTGAATAAGCCTGGTGGAACCCCCCAATAACTTGGGGCCAGGCAACGAGATAGGTGTATTTTAATATTAATCGGAGAGAATTAGTTATGAATAGCGAAATCCATGCCATGCGACACAGCTCAGCTCATGTGTTAGCTGCCGCATTATATAAGATATATCCAGGTATTATGTTTGGGGTTGGTCCAGTTATTGATAACGGTTTCTACTACGATGTATGCACTGAAGAAGCAATATCAGATAAGGAATTGAAGCGTATTACAAAAGAAATGCGCAGTATTATAGAGCAAGACTTACCAATTGAAAGAGAAGAGTGGACATTACAACAGGCTCTAGAATACTTTAAAAAGCACAACCAGAAATATAAGGTTGAATTATTGCAAGATTTACAACAGTATGGTACGACAAGTATAAAAAATATAGATTCCTCAGACCTTGGTATAGATGATACTAATGTAAAAATCACTACAGTGTCGGTATATAGGATTGGTGATTTTGTCGATTTGTGTCGAGGCCCTCATATTGCTTCAACTGGTCAGATTAAAGCATTTGAGTTAACCAGATTAGCTGGGGCTTACTGGCGGGGTGATGAAGCTCGGGATCAGTTACAGCGTATCTATGGAATAGCTTTTGATTCACAAGACGAGTTGGACAGCTATAAGGCAATGTTAGAGTTAGCTAAAGAGCGAGATCACCGTAAGCTGGGACGTGAACTAGATTTATTTACCTTTTCAGATTTGGTTGGACCAGGACTCCCATTGTGGACACCGCGTGGAACGGTTGTGCGTAATGAACTAGATCATTTTATACAAGAACTTCGAACTCAGTATGGATTTGAGGAAGTTACAATTCCACATATCACCAAAAAAGAGTTATATGAGCGGAGTGGTCATTGGAATAAATTTAAAGATGAGCTATTTAAGATTAAGTCACGCGATGGGCATGAGTTTGCGATTAAACCCATGAATTGCCCGCATCATACTCAAATATTTGATTCAAAACCTCGTAGCTATCGAGAGATGCCGGTTCGCTATCGTGAGACCACTATGGTTTATCGCGATGAGCAGAGCGGAGAATTACATGGTCTTTCTCGTGTTCGGTCGATTACCCAGGATGATGCACATATCTTCTGTCGCCCTAGTCAGGTTGAGCAGGAAGTATTGAATGTGTGGAGTGTTATCGAGCGATACTGGAAGACTTTTGGTGTGGATTTACGAGTTCGTCTGTCAACTCATGATCCAAAAAATATGAAGGCCTATTTGGGAGACGAAAAGCAGTGGAGGTTTGCCGTTGATCAGCTCAAGGCGGTTATTGTGGGGCAGGGAGTAGAATATGTTTTGGGTGAAGGCGAGGCTGCATTTTATGGCCCTAAGATTGACTTTATTGGCTCGGATGCTTTGGGTCGAGAATTCCAAGCCTCAACTATTCAGCTAGATTTTAATATGCCAGAACGGTTTGATTTGGCTAGTATTGATGAAGGTGGGAATAGAGAGACTGTCGTAATGATTCATTGTGCTATAGCGGGTTCATTAGAGCGAAGTATTGTATTGTTGCTAGAGCATTTTGGTGGTAGTTTTCCAACCTGGCTGGCACCACAGCAAGTTGCGGTACTGCCAATATCAGAAAAGTTTGTAGGCTATGCTGATGATATTACAACAAAACTACAAGGTAGAGGAGTGCGAGCTGAGTTAAGTGCCGAAAATGAATCACTAGGTAAGCGTATTCGCTTAGCAGAGATTAAGAAAGTCCCGTATATAATTATAGCTGGTGAGCGTGAAGTTGAAGATAATACAGTAGCGGTACGAAAATTTGGTGAAGGTGATATTGGGGTTATTCAATTTGAAGAATTTATAGAAAATGTCACAAGTGAGATTGAACAACGCAAACTCTAGCGAAAATAAGTTAGTTGCTTTTGTTGGTCCGACGGCTTCTGGTAAAACGCAGGCAGCACTAGATTTAGCTAAGATAATACCTTCGGAGATTATATGTGCTGATTCGCGTACGGTTTATAAAGAGCTTGATATAGGTACAGCAAAGCCTACGGCAGAAGACCAGTCTCGAATTCCTCATTATGGGCTAGATTTAGTTTCACCAGGTGAAAAATATTCGGTTGCTGATTTTGTGATATGCGCAGAGGGTGCCTTACGCGATATTTGGGCACGAAATAAAACGGCAATTCTGGTCGGTGGAAGTGGCTTATATATAGATGCAATTTTGTTTGGTTATAAATTTCGTAATCAGGCTCGAGACATAAAAGACTGGGAAAAATATAGTAATGACGAACTTATGCAGTTAGCTAAAAAGCTTTATCCGGGCGCCATAAACACAATTGATGTAAAAAATACTAGGAGATTACAGCAACTTATACTTAGAGGCCCTACAAATACCTCAGATCGTGAGTCATTAAAATATGAAGTAAAGATTATTGGAATTGACCCAGGTTTAGAAAATCTACAGATAAGAATTGAAAAGCGGACGGACAATATGTTGGGCCAAGGATTTGTTCAAGAATGTGATAACCTTATAAAAAAGTATGGTAAGGACTGTCCGACACTACAAACAACTGGTTACTCGGCAGTGGCTGAATATCTAACTGGTAAGCAAGACTTAGATACGATGCGGAGGCAAATTATTACTGATACAAAAAGATTAGCCAAGAAGCAGCGTACTTGGTTTAGGCGTAATTCATTGATAACTTGGGTGCGAGACGAGAATACGGCAATCGATATGGCAGTCTCCTACTTATCGAAATAACAGGGTACAATAATAGTATGAAGCGTTTACGTAACACAATTGGGGTTGGAGCAGGTAAGGCTACCGGCTGGACGATGAGAGCTCTGGGTAGGTCAAGCACTGCCTTGCCGGGATATGTTGCAGAACGGATTGGTCGGAATCCGCTACAGCACTATTTGCGTAACCGTCACTATGCTAAGACAATCTTAATAACGGGTACGAACGGTAAGACAACTACAACTATGCTGATAGCTGAAGTAATGAAGCTAGCCGGGTTGAGGGTTGTTAACAATAGATCTGGGTCAAACTTAACTCGAGGAGTATTAACGGCCCTACTTGCAGATACTAGAAGGGGCGACGATACAGTACTTTTACTGGAGGTAGATGAGGCTAGCATGTCGGCTGTTTGTCAGGCAACTAATCCAGATATAATTGTGGTTTCAAATATTTTTCGTGATCAGTTGGATCGATATGGTGAAGTTGATACTACGCGGAGACTTTTGCGCCAGGCAATTGAGTTGGCGCCAAATGCTGAGTTGGTACTGTGTGCTGATGATCCACATGTTGCTAGTCTAGCCTTGGATCTGAAGAGAAAAGTCCATTATTTTGGTATGAATACTAATGGTATTAAAGCTTTAGAACATGATCACGCTAGTGATATACCACTTAGCCCTATTACTGGTGTGCCACTGAAATATAGTCGGCGATATTTTGGTCACGTTGGAGTATATAGGGCAACGGATGGAAGCTTCTCACGACCTACACCAGATGTATCGGTTGAAGATATTGGCCTGCATGATTCAGTGCAGGTGGTTACTTTTAAGCTTAAAAATCAATCCAGTAAGATGGTTGTGAAGAGCCCGTTATTAGGGGTATATAATGGCTATAATCTGGCCTCTGCAATTACGGTGGCACTTGCTTGCAATCTAGGTAATGATGTAATAATTTCTGCATTGCAGAATAATAGCAGGGCTTTTGGTAGGCAGGAATCAATCACATATCAGGGGCGACAATGCACATTTTTACTAGTTAAAAATCCTACCGGCTTTAATCAGGTGATTCAATCATTCTTTACTAAGCCCACGAACTCACCAATATTAATTGTAATTAATGACAATTTTGCTGATGGTCGGGATGTATCCTGGCTGTGGGATGTGTCCATTGAGGACATTTCAACGGATGGCCCAATTATTGTTTCTGGTTTGCGCGCATACGACATGGCATTGCGGCTAAAATATGCCGATAAGAATTGTCGAGTTATTGAAGATCCGATGCAAGCCATCTCGGAGCTGGTGCAAGTTGGAGGGGATGAAACGATATATATTTTGCCGACCTATACAGCTCTACTAGATATACGTAAGCAGTTATCGCTTAAACTGGAGCACAGTTCATGACGGCAAAGAGAGTCTCAATTTTATATCTATATCCATACGAGATGAATACTTATGGTGACTGGGGCAATGTGTGTGTCTTGCAGAAGCGTTTAGAATGGCGCGGATGTCAGGTAGACGTTATCAAGCACCATCCAGGCTCCAGGTTATCAAGGCGTCCTGATATTATATTTTTTGGAGGCGGTCAGGATAGTGGACAGAGTCTTATTCTGGATGATTTACATAAGCAGGCGCCAAGATTGCGCGAGTGGATAGAGGATGGAGTGGCTACACTGGCAATATGTGGTGGTTATCAACTGCTTGGACGAGAGTTTATTACGGCAACTGGAGAGAATTTGGAAGGTGTTGGGGTGTTTAATATTACAACTCAAGCTCAACCTGGTCGGTTAATTGGTAATGTCGTACTGACGAGTGATAGATTTGGGTCTATTGTTGGTTTTGAGAATCATTCCGGTAGAACCTTTTTAGATGGCGATACGGAGCCATTTGGGGTGGTAGATAAGGGTAGTGGTAATAATGGTGAAGATAAAAAAGAGGGGATTATTACTAACTCTGCGATTGGTACATATCTACATGGCCCACTACTGCCGAAAAACCCTCAAGTAGCGGACTGGTTGATTGCTCATGCCCTAGGCGTTTCGCATAAAGAATTAGTTCAATTGCCGGATCAGTTTGTTATACAGGCTAGGTTAGTTGCTACTAGACGATAGCAAATGTACTCATTTGAGAACTAAACCAGTTCAATCTAATTAAAGTAGAAAGTTCTCGATATATATTGAGAACTTGAACCTATTTCGTGTACACTAATGAGTAAGAAAAATATATAAGGAAATTGGCCTATGCAAATCGAATCGCTTTTTGGTTCAAAGACCCGGGTAAAATTATTGAGCCTTTTTTATAACAATCCCGAACGGCCTTTTTATGTCCGAGAGATTACTCGTAAAATAAATGAGCAAATTAACTCTGTTAGGCGCGAGCTGCAGAATCTGTTAAATATTGGTATCGTAAAGTCGGTCAACCAGTCTAATAGATTATATTATGAGATTGATCCATCCTTTAAGTTTCATTCTGAGCTGATGTCAATTTTTCAGAGGATTCCCGCTAAATCAAAAGAGATTCGGGAGACTAAAGAAGAAGATCAGATTTTAAAGAAGATCCAAAAAGCTGGCAATGTAAAAGTTTTATTCCTGTCGGGAGCATTTGTGCGCGGTAGCCTGCAGAATGTTGATATCTTTATAGTTGGCGATATGAATAAGGCCAAGCTGGCCCAGGTGATTGGCGATATGGAATCAGCCATGAATCGAGAGTTGAACTATACTGCCTTCCGATTGGAGGACTTTGATTATCGCCGTAACCTCAATGATAGATTTTTACTAGATATGTTGGATGCCCGTAAGATTGTTTTGCGAGATGACCTGAAGCTTTTTGGCGATACTCAGAAGCAACCAGCCGGTGAAGAGGGCACGTCCGCCTCAGTTCAGGTGAATGTATCGGCCCCGCATCCAGAGATCACTACTGAAGAGGCTATCCGTATGGCAGAAATGAGCTAGGTATGGCAAATGGCCGACCATCAACTGTAACCATTCAGGTATCCTGGAAGACTATTCTGGCTATTCTCGGGTTAATTCTTGGTATTTGGGTGGTATATATGGTTGGTGATTTCTTAATCTTACTATTTGCCAGTATTGTTGTGGCAGCTGCCCTGGCTCCCTATGTGCGAAAACTAGAGAGGAAAGGATTGCCACGTTGGGCTGCAACAACGGCAATTTATTTAACTATTTTTTTAGTACTTGGGTTAATTCTGGTTCTAGTGGTGCCAACAATTACCAAGCAAGTTGCCGACTTAGTTCGTGATTGGCCAAATATTAATAGCTCACTACAGGCAACTATCAGCCAGAATGAAACATTACGCGGATTATATAGCTCGTTAACACAGGGGCCGGCGAATGGTAGTGGCTCACTTGTCTCTCAAGTGGTGAATATTACATCTGTATTTGTAAATGGGGTAGCTACGACGGTCTTATTTTTTGTACTAACCTTCTATATTTTAATGAATGGACGTAAGATAGCTCACTTTATGATTGGATTAGTGCCAGCTGGGAGGGATCGTGAACGGTACGGTAGGCTCGTAACAAAGATGTCGGAGCGTATGGGATTTTGGTTTAGGGGGCAGTTTATTATTTCTACTATGACTTTTCTGGTGGTTTGGGCAGTGCTTTCTCTTCTGCATGTAGAGTATGCTCTAACCCTGGCGTTGATTGCTGGTGTGGCAGAGTTTATTCCGTTGGTTGGGTCATGGGTTGGTGGAGCACCGGCCGTGATAGTAGCCTTTGGGCAGTCGCCGGTATTAGCGCTATTTGTCATTATATTCTTCTTTGCTTGGCAGTCATTTCAAGGCTACATCATTAGCCCTCAGGTGATGCGCCGAGCCATTGGGGTGCCTTCAATCTTTATACTTATATCAGTATTGATTCTGGCAAAGCTAATTGGGTTTGTGGGGGTGTTTTTAGCAGCTCCGATTGCCGCCGCTGTTGCCGTATTGGTGGAGGAGTATGCTGATGGAGTGCATAGTCAGCTCAAGAAGGGCTTTGCTGCGCGGACTGGGCAACGGAGGGGCTAATCTGGTATACTGGTAGAAATGGATATTTCACTCGGAAAAGATAATGCATTGCACTTGCAGGGTCGGGGCGTGTCGATGGCTATTGGTCCATCGTTATTGACTAAGGCAGATGTATTTTTTACTACAAATGGTATTGAGCCAAAGATCGAGGTAGATAAATACTTCCAAGGTGCAGGTGAATATGAGGTTCAGGGTGTGATGGTTGATGGTGTTGCAACTGGAAAGGGGGTAACTTCTTATCATGTTATAGCCGAGAGTATTAGTTTGGCAGCGGTAACCTTAAATAAGGCCGAGGATTTAACTGATGATATGCTTGAGAGCCTGCAGCCGTCTAAGGTGCTTGTCTTGTGGCTAGCAGAAGGTTCTGTCCAGGATGTTGCGCAGTTAATGTCGCGCTTTGATGTTGGTCGGCTAATTCCAGCTAAAATACCTTGCGATATTGATAGTTTAGAAAAAGAGCTCCAACTTAAGGCTGAAACAGTATCGAGATTAAAGCTCACGCCAAAGGATAATATAGAGGAAATACGCTTACTTACGGTATTGGACGAAGTGCAGTAGATATTGCAAATTGCAAGCGATATTAAAAACCACCCTAACGAGTGGTTTTTAATATCTTAAGTGTTTAATCCAAGTAGCAAACTAGGTTAGTTTACCTCGGTATTTTTAGCGTATTTTTTGAGAGTACGAATTGTTGAGGCAGCAAGCTTAACTCGGACCTTCTCACCATTTATGATGAGGGTTTTCTTCTGGAGGTTTGGTTTCCAGACCTTTGGCGTTGCGCGCATAGAGTGGCTGACATTATGGCCAAACTGCTTACCTTTACCTGTGATGTCGCATTTATAAGACATAGTGAATTCCTAACCCAAGAATAATAACAGATATAGACTTACTTGACAAGACCTGCGCTGGCCATAAACTGGTATACTAAGTTTATGAGTTTGTTAGAGATTGTTAATCTTATTTTTATTTATGTGGTGGCTATCACTATTCATGAGTATAGCCATGCGTTTGCAGCCCATCAGCTCGGTGACCCAACCGCTAAGGAAGAGGGACGTTTAACATTAAACCCGATGGCTCATATTGATCCGCTAACCACGCTAGCGCTACCGGTGCTGTTAATTTTAGCGGGTAGCCCGGTGATTTTTGGGGCAGCTCGGCCAGTTCCTTTTACGCCCTATATGGTTCGCGGTGGGAAGAAGGGGGCAGCTCTGATTGCTCTAGCCGGCCCAGCAAGTAATCTGGTATTGGCTGCTATTATCGCCCTGGTAATTCGTTTAGTTCCAAGCTTGGCCTTAGCTGGTAGCGGACTGCTGATATCGATGATGACGGTGAATATTGCACTAGCTTTATTTAACCTGTTACCAATTCCACCACTTGATGGCTCTCGTATATTGTATGCTTTTGTGCCATCTAATATGCAGGATGTGATGGAGCGTTTTGAGCGTACGGGACCAATCATTATACTGGTACTATTCTTAGTGGGCTATCCTTTTATTGCGCCGTATCTAGGTACTGCAACTCAAGTCATTACACGCTTTTTACTTGGTATGTAGAGCTCTGCTATACTTGTAGATGACCCTCGGGCGCTCGATATGGGCTAATATCTTTTCTGCTTAAAGAATAAAATGGGAGACCTAGATTGTGTTCAGTATGACCTCTTTATGAAGTGTGCTGGATGACTGCGGACACCCACCTGGATTTTGTGCCAGGGAAGATATTTTGCTAATCGGCGTCAAAGGGGATTTTATTTAGAGCTTAAATCGGCGTTTCCAGGTGGCAGCTTGAGATATAGAATCGGCTCGCAGGATATCAATATGGCCTTCAATGCCTAGATGAGTGGCAATTTTATTGATCTGTAGGCTAACATCGTAGGGGAAAATCCAGAGTGCGGAGCTAAAACGTAGGAAGCCGATTCGTTTTAGTTCGATAAGAAATTGGTTACGCTGAATTTTGTGTGATTCGGGTATTTGGTAAGTGACAAAAAGCCAGCGTTTATTCCAGCTTTTAGGTGAATGTAAGGTGGTTGATTCAGATTTACGAAGCTCGCCGCGTTTGAGCTGAGCGGTACCACGGGCTGTAATTTTATAGAGTTTTTCGGTGTCGATACGGCCTTGAGTAATTGATCCCTGGCGCGAGAGGATTGCTAGGGTGTCTTTGATGCGAGCACGTGGAGAGCGACCAGTGTTCCAACTAAAAAGCTCCAAGAGGGCTTTATCTCCGAGAAGGAAATCTTCAGTTGCCACACCTTTTTGAGCAATTTTTTTGAGCAATTCTTGTGATTTAAAAACTTTCTTCATACTTTTCATGCTTAAGCATGATTATCGTGTATAAACTACTACTAAGTCAACTAGATTTGATACAATTATAGGAGGCGGGGTGTGGCGCAGTTGGCTAGCGCGTACGGCTGGGGGCCGTGAGGTCGCAGGTTCAAGTCCTGTCACCCCGACCAGATTAAGGGATATATTAGATATGAGTATTGAATCTGCATTCTCGCAAAAACCCGCATACCAGCATGGTAAGACGGAATTACAGGAGCAACTTCTATCTCCAGAACTACAGAGGCCAGAGCATTTATAGTTATCACTGAGATTCCTGTACAATTAAAGTCATGATAAAAAGTATTTTTACAAAAATTCGTGAGGGTGAGGTGTCAGGTGGTGAGATTATTTACCAGGATGAATTGGTGTTTGTGTTAATGACTATTGCGCCACACAACCCGGGGCACTGCTTAGTTATCCCAGTTGAAGAGATTACAAATTTTGAAGATGTTCCCGAGGAGACATATTTGCATATGATGCGGATCGCTCGGGCGCTGGCTCGTTTGGAGCGCAAGCTGTATGGTAGTCCAAAGGTCGCGATGATTGCAGCCGGCATGGAGGTGGAGCACACGCATATTCATATATTCCCCCTATACTCAGAAGCTGATATCGCATTTACGAGTGCTAAGCACCCAGATTTTTCAGAGGTACGAGTAGAGGCGCAAAAACTACGGCGGGCAATTAAGGAGAGTCCACTTATATGATTTGGGCTATTTTACTCGGTACCATTCAGGCAATTACGGAGTTTCTACCAATTTCTTCCAGTGCACATCTTTTAATATTGCCGTGGTTGTTTGGTTTTCCAACTCAAGGCTTGGCATTTGATGCAGCATTACATATCGGTACTTCTGTAGCATTGCTATTTTTCTTCTGGAAAGATTTTTGGGTGATGTTTAAAAAGCGCGATAAATTTCTGTGGCTCATTATAATTGCTTCTGTACCTGGTGCTACCATTGGATTCTTTGGCGATAAGATTATTGAGCAATATCTACATGAAGGGAGTATGGCGGTCTTAATTGCTGCGGTTGGGATGATCTTAATGACGGGTGTTATATGGTATATCGATGCAACGGCTAAGTTAAAAAAAGACCTTTCTGCGATGGGTCGTAAGGAAGCATTTTGGGTTGGCTTAGCTCAGGCTCTGGCACTTATACCAGGTATGTCGCGATCTGGCGCAACGATTGCCGCCGGCTTGGCTGCTGGCTATACGCGCGAGGCAGCGGCTCGATTTAGTTTTTTAATCGGCACGCCCATCGCATTGGGGGCGGGTCTATATAAGGCAACGAATATTGTCCAAGCTCAGCCAAGTAATACGGAGCTATTGCAGTTGCTTGTTGGTGTTATAACAGCAGCTTTGTTGGGCTTTGTGGTGATTCGCTGGCTACTAGAGTATGTACAAAAACATAGCCTCAAAGTATTTCTAATTTATCGTCTAATATTTGCGTCTGTCGTAATAATTGTTTGGCTGGTGCGTCAATGAGTGGGCGAATACGCGTTCATGGTGATGGTGGTTCGCGCGGTAATCCCGGTCCAGCTGCTGCCGCCGCGGTATTACTTACGGCAAGTGGTGAGATAATTGAGAAGCGAAGTGAGTTCATGGGGGTGGCCACCAATAATCAGGCTGAGTATTTGGCAGTGGAGCTGGGTTTACGAGCCTTGCATGAGCTGGGTCATACTCAGGCCGATTTCTTCTTAGACAGTCAGCTGGTTGTGCGACAACTAAATGGACAATATAAGGTAAAGCACCCAGATATGAAATTGGCTTTTGACCGTATTCAAAAACTAAAAAAAGGCCTAGATGTGACTTTTACACATGTATTGCGAGCAGATAATGCCATTGCTGATACGGTAGTGAATGAGTGCTTAGATGCTCATTTATAAAATTATAGACATTTTATAAAAATCTGGTAAAATAATATTGCAAGTAAGCAGGTGACCGCTCCATATTTTTGGAGAGGAAAGTCCGAACAGCTTGAGTACAGGATGGTTGCTAACGGCAACCCGGGGTAACCCGAGGGAAAGTGCCACAGAGACAATACCGCCAGATGCATGTCTGGCAATGGTGAAAAGAGGGCGGTAAGAGCGCCCAGCTTGTATCGGTGACGATACAAGGAGGTAAACCCCATCCGCTGCAAGGCTTATGGATCCCGATTTTATCAAAGTGTACTCACTTTTCTCGGCTCGAGAGGGATATGTCGCATGATTGCGGGAGAACTGCAACACTGTATTTTTTACAAGAGATAGATGGTCATCACCCTATAAGATAGGCTTATAGGGGACAGAATTCGGCTTATCGCTTGCTTGTCCGCAAAAGTTACTATGCTAGTAGTTTTTGCGGAAGCTTTTAACCTGATACAATAGAGGAAATGCGCAAACGTAGCGAGCTATTTTTTAACCTTCTCCTAGTACCACTTGATGTATTGGCGGTGCTGGTGGGCTTTGTTGTGGCCTATATTATTCGTGTTGAGTACAGTTTAAAGCCAACGGTTTATCAGGTTCCGGGGTGGGAATATCTGTCAGCATTAGTGGTATTAACGCCATTTATAGTGCTATTTTTTGCATTAGCTGGTCTATATCGCTATGAGTCTATGAGGAGTCGGTGGCGAGAGTACTTACAGGCTATAATTGCTGTTTCTGCTAGTACTATGTTTCTTATTATTGTAGACTTTTTTGCAACAAAGCCGTTATTTCCATCCAAGGCGGTGGTGTTTTATGGTTTTATTTTTGCAATAGTTTTTGTTGTTGTAGAGCGATTTATCATAAATCTGTTTCAGCGTTGGCTTTTCCATTTCGGTATTGGTGTTCGTCAGGTTGTCATAGTTGGAGTGGGGCGTATTGCCGATGATGTGACCTATTCATTACAGCGTAACCCGGGTTTTCGTTTAGTAAAAACTTTAGAGCGCAAGCAAGATACACTAGCCAGACTTGAGAAATTAACCAAGAAGAATCATATTGATGAGCTTTTTATAGCCGATAGAACACCAGCAGAGGCCGATCAGTTGGAATACATTCGATTTGCACATAAAAATCACATTGTATACAAATTTATTCCAAGTTTGGCTGGAATATACCAAACTCGTAGTCAGCCCTCTCTTTATGCAGATTATCCTGTATTAGAGATTGTGCGTACACCACTCGATGGTTGGTGGCGAGTGTATAAAACAGTATTTGATTATTTGGGTGCTCTTTTGGGCGTGCTACTATTGAGTCCGGTATTTTTAATTATTGCTATTATTATTAAGCTAACCGATGGTGGTAGTGTCTTTTATGGGCATAATCGGATTGGTCGGCACGGCCATGTGATTCGAGTATGGAAGTTTCGCTCGATGTATGCGCAGTATTCCACTGGTGGAGCATATAGTGGTAAGACTGATCTTGAGATTATCCGTGAGATTGGTAATGATGCTATGGTTGAAGAGTTTAAGCTCAATCAGAAATTAAAGAAAGATCCACGCGTAACACCAGTTGGGCGCTTTATTAGGGCAACTAGTATTGATGAATTGCCACAATTATTTAACGTCTTAAAGGGGGAGTTGAGCTTAATTGGTCCAAGGCCGGTTACTGAGGTAGAATTAGTGCGCTATAAAGATAAGGCGCCAACTTTTCTATTGATTAAGCCTGGTATCACTGGTTTATGGCAGGTTTCTGGGCGCAATGATATAAGCTATGACGAGAGAGTAAAGCTGGATGTATACTATGTTGAAAACTGGAGAGCCTCCATGGATTTACGAATTTTATTACGTACATTGGGAGTAATTTTTAAGCGTAGGGGGTACTGAGATGACCGAGCAAGATTTATCGAAGCTAAAGGTGGCAGTTGTGCATGACTGGCTAACAAATCTAGCGGGTGCTGAAAAAGTTGTCATCGAAATACTCAAGCTGTTTCCGCAGGCTGATATCTATACCAGCGTGTATAAGCCCAGTGCCTTCAAGCAGGTTTTTAGTGGCCACAAGGTATATACTTCATTTTTGCAGAAAGTTCCACTAGCAAAAACCAAACATCAACTTTTTCCTGTTTTGAGACGATATGCTTTTGAATTGTTTGATTTTTCTGACTATGATCTAGTGATAAGCTCATCGACAGCCGAGGGTAAGGGTGTCATTACTAATGAGTCAACCATACATATTTCATACGTACATACCCCTACGCGCTACTTTTGGAGCCACTATCAGCAATACCTTAAAGATCCGGGTTTTGGTGCGCTAGATCCTATTGTGCGGTTTCAGTTAAAACGTACCATTAAAGCATCACGTCGATGGGACTATGCTGCAGCTCAACGTCCAGATAGATTATTAGCTAACTCTAAAACGGTGCAGGAAAGGATTGAAAAATATTATAAGAGACCAGCTCAAGTGGTTTACCCCCCAGTAGATATTGAGCGGTTTGCTACAATTCAGGTGCGTCCACAAGATGTGCCAGATAAGTATTTTATTGTAGCATCACGACTAATTCCGTATAAGCGCTTCGATATTGCAGTTAAGGCCTGTGAAAAAGCTAACACTCAACTGGTTGTAGTGGGTGATGGTAGCGAACTCGCTAAATTAAAAGACTTGGCTGGTGATAAGGTAATTTTTAAAGGGCGCGCATCAAATAGTGAATTGACAGCCTATATTCAGCATGCTGAAGCCCTCCTATTCCCTGGAGAGGAAGATTTTGGCATTGTGCCAGTAGAAGCTATGGCGGCTGGTACGCCAGTTATAGCTTATGCGGAGGGAGGAGTAACCGAAACTATCATTCCATCTGTTACGGGGGAGTTGATTGATTCCCAGTCAGTGGGGGCGTTTGCGGAAGTTATTGGTAGCT
Source organism: bacterium (assembly GCA_016700035.1). Classification (NCBI taxonomy): domain Bacteria; species bacterium. Next base: position 166,802 of record CP064998.1, read on the forward strand.
TTGATGCACAGCAATATGATAAAAAAGATCTCGCAAGACAGGCGGAAAAATTTAGCCAGAGAGCATTTAGGACTGGTTTTGAAGAGGTTGTACGGACAGGATTACGTGCCACGTCTACTACATAAAAAGACTATCCTTATATCTGTTGTAATTTTTAGTATTTTCTTGATTGTTACACAGCCTCTATACCGATTCTTGATGCCTGTCACGCAGCTTAATGAAATAACATCAAAGCCAGCCTTTCAGGTTTATAGAGCCCTTACTGGGGGTAGTCATCCTACGCGAACATTACTAGTGTTCGCCAATAATGCAGAACAGCGTATTGGTGGAGGGTTTGTTGGTAGCGTGGGTATCTTAAATGGCGCTCACAACCGACTTCAGATTGAGTCTGTTAGGAGTATTTACTACTACGATCATAGACTGGAGGAAAAAGGAGCATTCTTAAGTGCTCCGGAGTATTTACAGAATCTAACTGCTAAGATCTACGCCAGGGATTCACTGCTTACAACATCTAATAGTGAAAATTCTCAAAAATTTAGAGACTTATATGCTCGTGAAACAGGTGAATATATAGATAATGTAGTAATAATTACACCAAAAGTACTTTCATTACTTATAAAATATATTGGCCCAATTGATCTACCGGGCTACAACTTAACAATTACAAGCGATAACATCTTAACTACATTACAGCAAGAGGTTGAGTCGGGCCAAGATAAAGCCGACGGTAGAGATCCAAAAGCTATATTAAAAGTTCTTGCCGAACAGTTAGTTATTAGAGTCCCCAATCTTACATCTATACAGCTGACACAGCTCAGTGACGATATTATAGGGCTGATGCAGACCCAGCAGATGTATGTTTATTTGCAGGATCACTCAGTAATGGAGAAGTTATCGATGTATCAAGAGCCTATAGCTCAGGCTGGCGATCCAAATACCATCAATATAGCAGTGGCAAATCATGCCGCCAATAAGTCGTCACAAGCTATTGAGCAGGAGGTACGGGTTACTATGCATATCTCACAAGATGGTATGGCGCGACTGAGTGCACAGATTAGTCGTATGCATACCTCTGATTATGCTGGTTATTATATTGATCCTAAAACTGGACAGGGTAATTTCTTAATTGGCGATGATTTAAGCTGGGTTCAGTTAACGTTACCTCGAGATACTAAGATGATTACGGGGGGACCCATGAAGGCCCAGAAAGAACCAGGGGTCTTTGGTGCGGATGTTAGTACTAAGCCACTTACTACCAGCAAGGTAATTGCAGAGTTTGTTCTTCCAACACGTTATGCAATGCTTGAACAGATTACAATTGATGAGACTTTTCTAGCCCAGTTTGGTTGGCTTGGTCAGAAAGTTCAATTTAAAGTTGAGGTTCCGGACAACTATAGGTTTATGTATGGCTCTGATGGGGTGCAAGGCAATTTTAATATGGCCAGTCGTAGTTTTTTCCAGATTGATGATGAGAAGATGCACTTTGTATTTAGTAAGCAATAACACCACGGCAGTGTGGTGTTATTGAGTAATCTTGGCTTTATGGCTACTTTGCTTTGGTAGTGGCACGTACTATTGCGCTAAAAGCTTGAGGTTCACGGGCAGCAATTTCTGCTAGCATCTTGCGGTTGAGAGTAATATCAGATTTTTGAAGGCTAGCAATCAATTGAGAGTAGGTAGTACCTTCTTGGCGAGCCGCAGCATTAATTCGGGCAATCCAGAGTGATCGAAAGTCACGTTTTTTATTGCGACGATCTCGGTAGGCATAGCTTAATGATTTAAGTACAGCTTCATGCGCCTTACGATATGAAGCACGACGAGTGTGCCCCATACCCTTGGTCATCTTAAGAATCTTTTTATGTCGACGACGAGCGGTGACTGAACGTTTAACGCGCATTATTTGGCTCCCAGCATTTTTTTAATTGCTTTTACGTTAGCTGCTTCAATTGCGTGTTCCTTGGAGTACATACGCTTACGTGCGCCACTTTTAGCAATTAGCTTGTGGGTGCGGTATGCGCGACGTCGAAGTAGATTACCTTTGGCGGTAATCTTAAAGCGCTTTGCAGCGGTCTTGCGGGTCTTAACTTTTGGCATCTTTTTTCCTTGCTAATACTGTCGACATTTCTCGTCCGCTCAGAGCGATTTGTTGCTCAACGGTAGCTTCATCCGTAAGCTGCTCTACAAAACGTTCGAGAACACCACGACCCAGATCGGGGTGGGTGATCTCGCGGCCTCGAAAACGCAAATTGATGCGTACTTTATGACCTTGATCGAGAAACTTGCGGGCTGCCTTGACCTTAGTTTCGATATCATGCTTATCGGTTTTAAGTCCAAGACGAACCTGCTTTATGTCGGCTTGTTTTTGATTGCGTCGACTCTTCTGCAGGTGCTTATCCTGCTCGTAACGATACTTACCCCAATCGATGACGCGAACGACGGGTGGAGTTGACTGAGGAGCTACCTCAACTAGGTCGAGGCCCGCATTTTCGGCTTCCTGGAGGGCTTTCCCCAGAGAGACGATTCCGAGCTGTTCGGATTCCGCACCGATCAGACGCACCTCACGGGCTGTAATCTGACGATTGATGCGGATACGCTTCTTATTAATGCTTTCAGTACTCCTGTTCGTTTGTATGCATCATCATACCACTGAATAGCAGGAAAATCAATATTTTAGGATGTCGTTTTTACCAGTTATCATCTTGATTGAGAATTTTGATGGCTCAATTTGGAAATTTTTGATTGGATCCACTGAAAAAACGGAGCTTGAAAAGCTATAAGGAGCTTGAGTGAGTATCTTGGTGGCATGGATATGGAATATATCTTCACTGGCTTTCTGAATATTTTTAGTTCTCAACTGTTGTTCAAGAATATTGTCTTTGGTTTTATTAGCATTTAACACGGCTGTAGAAGAACTATATTTTTTTTCGGCTAAAACTGTTACCAGGTTCTGATCCTGATTGGTTATATCCTCGTGTACAGATATGGTGATTGCATCTACTGGAGCATCAATGCGCAGATTGCTACCTTGAGGGGTAGCTATGGTGAAGCGAGCTGGGGCACTGCTAATACCGGTATCGTTGACCAGCTTTAAAGTATGGGTGAACCATATCATGTCAGCGCATACAAAAGCTTTCTTCTCGATAATTTTACGTGCAGCAATAGCTTGCAAGGGGCGTTTAAGGCTATGCTCCATGTAGGGGGTTATGCGCCACGTTGCTGTTAGTTTTTCTGGCGGAGATATGTGGGCAAAAATTGGTATTGGTTTTTTATGTATCTGAGTAAGGCGGCATGATTCTGAGATGATTATGTCTAGCCAGTTAAAACTTCCGAGTGCGATGATGGTATCTGCTGAACTGGCTAGTATTTTCTCTAGATGTTCAGGTAGATTTGCACGATTTTGGATGGGGTGAATATCGATATCTAATCTGGTTGAGAGGGCGATTTTCTGGAGGAGGGGGGTAAGCTTTTGATTGTTGAAGGGGAGATCTGGCTCAATAAGTAGGCTATTCACTATGCTCGATCACTTTCTTATTGAGATTTTTAATACGAGCATCTACCTGGGCGCCAGCATCAACGCTAATTCGAGGTGTAATGATTATTCCGTGAACTTTTGCAGATTTTTTTACAACAACTGTATCTTCTCCATGGATTTCACCGTCAGAGTTACCCAAGATCGTTATACTTTTGGCTTTGAGATCTCCTTGAAAGTTACCATTTTCACTAATCTCGCAAAAGCCACCCGTTTGGATTCGACCAATAAATTCCCCATCTATTACGATATCTTCTTGCTCATTTAGTTGACCTTCGACTTTAGCTAGTGCAGAAAAGTAGAAACTAGCAGTTTGCCGATAATCAAAGGGTGATCTTTTAGTGGGCATGTGGATCACGTGGGTTTTGCTTAGTGGCCTTAGTCAGGGCAGCAGATTCTTCTTCGGATAGGTTATGTGAACTATGACCTTGTTGTACCGGCTTAGCATAGACACGCGTTCCGGTCCGAGCATGAATGCTTGAGAGAATATAGCCATTTCCCAAGCTATCAATAATTGCTAAGCAAAAGCTTTGATCTCCACCGGTGTCGTTGAAGGGATTAAAGCGTACAAAGCCCAGTCTTGTTCCGGCTTTTTCGGCTAGTATTGTAGTTTCTGTGAGGCTGGATTGAATTTGATCTATATCTTTTGCTTGTTTTTGAATTTTTTCAGCATATTGATTGAGGGCTCGCATAATTGGCTGTGGTTGAGTGTGTGAAAAAAAAATTCCAAATTCCTTCTCTATTTTCCGTACTTTAATACCAAGCCAGATACATGCACTGGCTAGTACTAATACGCAGATAAGTAAGATAATTTCCAACACCTTCCCCTTTAAAAAGTTAATCTATATTATAGTCTTTCAGGTGAGAACTTGGCAAGATAAGGAGGAGGACGTAGAATAGGGGAAGTATGAATGGAGGCAGATGTGGCTCGAAAAAAACAACATCTACGATATCAGGCTAAGAAAGGTCGTTCACAATCTATTAAAAGTGAATCGACTAAGCTTAGGAAACCAGATGTTAAAAGTGATAATGATGTAGTGAATACATCAAAAAACCTAAAGAAGAAGCATGATAATAGTGTACCTGCAGAAGTAACAAAATTATCGGATACTGAGACGAAATTTATTCGGAAGGAGATTATCTACATTGGGTTTATTAGTTTAGTATTGGTGATTTTTTATGTCATAATTTTTCTAGTTTTTAAATATACTTCAATCGACGAGTGGTTAAGTAGTTTTATTCAATTGGGGCAGTGATAGTCTGCGCCCTGTAGAGACTGTTCTTAAATTGGAGTGCTTCAGAAAGATGGGTGGCTTCAATAAGGGTAGAATCTTCCAGATCGGCAATGGTGCGTGCAACTTTTAGCGTGCGTGCGGCGCTACGTTGAGAAATGCCAAAGTGATTGAGGGCGGTTTCAATAAGTTTTTTAGCATCTGGGCTAACATTACAGATAGTGGAGAGTTTTTGTGGAGGAATATTATTATTTGTTTTGTATGGTTCATTGGTGAAGCGCTTACTCTGAATAACCCGAGCTTTTTCTATTCTTGTGCGTAGGTATTGAGAGTTAATAGTTTCCTCTACTGTCTCTAGTGGGCTGGATACAGAGGGGCTTGATATAAAGCAATGCATATCGAAACGGTCTAGTAGTGGGCCCGATATTCTACCTTGATAACGAGAGATTGCCGATGGACTACAGGTGCAACTCTGTTGTACGGAACCAAAGTAGCCACATGGGCAAGGATTCATGGCGCCCAGCAAGATAAAATTTGCAGGATAAGTAAGTGCAGTTTGGGCACGGGCAATATGAACTACATTATCTTCAATTGGTTGTCGGAGGGCTTCTAGGACGGAGCGTCTAAATTCTGGTAGTTCATCTAAGAAGAGGACTCCATGATGAGATAGTGTTACTTCGCCTGGCTTTGGTATTTGCCCACCACCAACGAGTGCCACATCACTGGCGGTATGGTGTGGTGAGCGCATGGGGCGCGCTAAAGAATACTGGTAGCTTTCATTGTATATACCATGTAGATAAGTGACTTCTGCTAGTTCTTCGGTATCAAGATCGGGAAGGATAGATGTGAAAGCATGAGCCAATAGGGTTTTTCCGCTTCCCGGCGGACCAATAAGGAGCACATTGTGTTCACCGGCGGCTGCAATTTCTAAGGCTCGCTTAGGCATCTGTAGGCCTTTAACACTCGAGAAGTCGGTGTAGGATGGCTGTTTGTTAGCCTGTGGTTTTGGAGCTGGATAATTAGGTTGGTTGTCTTCACTTGCGAGCCAGCGATATATTTCACGTAGGGTTTTTGCTCGTACAACTTGAATACCAGGGTTAATTTTGGCTGGTAGTGCTGGTGTGTCGTGGGCGATTACGATAGTTTCACAATCCAGCTTATTTGCCGTAATGATACTAGCGATAGTATCTCTTGTGGTGCGTAGCTCGCCATTCAGCGACAGCTCTGCAGCAAAAAAGATGCTATTTGGCTGTTCAGGGATCTGTTTGGAGGCTATCAGGATGCCGATGGCCATGGCTAGCTCAAAACCAGTGCCATGCTTGGCGGTATCGGCTGGTGCTAGATTGAGAACAATTTTTCGAGCCGGGAATTCAAGGCCACTGTTACGAATTGCGCTACGCAATCGTTCGCGTGACTCCTCTACACTTTTTGAAGGCAATCCAACCAGTGATATACCGGGTAAGCCGGCAAAAATATCGGCTTCTATAGTAATACGATGAGGTTTTGCGCCATAGTGTGTGATAGCGTGTGTTCGTGCTAGCATAGCTTGTGTACCTGATTAATTACGAACACTATACCGAACAAAAAATATATAAACAAGCTTGAGCGTTATACTTAACTTATCGATACCATTCAGCGGATGCTTCGGGTGGAATAGTATTAATTATGACGCCCGTCGAGACCTCTAGGCCACCCCAGGGTGAAACAACATTACGACCCTTAAATTTGAGAGTTATCCTCTGGTGGGCTACCAATCCCTCTTCTATTGAGAGGTTATAGTTAATGTTATTAGAGTTCAGTTTATAGGTAATTTGTTTCACTAGTGGTGCTAGGGTTGCGATTTCATGGCCTTCTAGGTCGCTGAGGTGGATTTTTTGGTACTTTGGCATAATCCAGGCCTCCATTTGCCACTGCGGTGCATAGGGAGAAAAAGCTAGCCAGTCATTATTTTCGGCGATAATACGAAGGTTCTCACGTTTTTCAAAGTGAATAATATCATCATATGGGTCACGACTATTGTCTAGTACGAATTTTTGGATGGTGTGGGCTTCTTCGCGCAGTCGAGGCGGCTCAAATGGTAGTGCAAAAATCTGAGAATGGGCATGCGCCAGTGAAGCACCTGCTTCATAGCCATCATTTCGAAAGATACTGACGTATTTAATGTGCGGCATGTCATGGAGAGCTTGAGAACGAGCTTGGTAGGTGAGGAGTATTTTTTCAATTTGCCCAACTGGTAATTCACCAAGTGCGGTATTACGTAGAGGGGTATCAATTACAATTTCTTGTGAGCCGTAGGCGTCAGGATTATCTATGGTGAGAGCAGGGAACTTATTGGCTACAACTTTTACAGCCCAGCCATCACCCCGTTCATTTGGGAGGGTATAGATTTCCTCTTGCAGGTCAAGACGAGGTGAACTGGAGGTCTCCACTAGGGGATGGTCGCTACTGACGGCATCATAGGGGCGCCCGGCACGTTTGGGTGCAATGAGAACATAATAATCGTGTATATAATCACGCCGAACCTCTGTTTTCATACCTTCTGTTTTTAAGTCTAATTGGTTATGCGATGAAGATGTGCTATTGGTGGACGATCCTTGCAGTGAGGATTCTTCAGGAGTATTGAATGGCTGTATTGGGGTTGGTGTAAAGTTGTTCATTACACTTATGATACCCGAAGCAGAGATAAAACGTAAGTACTATGAGTCTTGCGTAAGCCTTGCCGCAAGAAAGTGGAGGATAGTATAAGCTGCTTCAGGATGGCTAATCTCCGTCAGACGAGCAACATAGGCTTGGTAGTCTTTTTGAATCTCGCTAATAGCCGTGATAATTTCACTGCTTTTGCGAGCAATATGGCCAATTTTATAGCGTTCAACAAGCTCAGCGTTGCCTTCTTCTTGACCAGGGATAACTTTATTGATGATAAGTGGTTTTTTAGCAGCTATACATTCCATAACTGTCGAACCACCAGCTTTAGTAATGACGATGTCGCTTGCTTTAATGAGCTGTGGCATATTATTTGTCCAGCCAATTAGGTGTCTATTGGGGGTTTCCCAGAAATTATATTCTTTAATTTGACGATGTAATTCTTTATCTCGTCCAGTAACAACGACGAGAGTCATTTCAGGATAATGAGTGTCGATAGCTCGTATCACACGCAGTACATAAGGGGCGCGTAGGGCAGATGCACTGAACAATATTATTTTCCTATCTATTGATATGTGTTTTTTACTTAGTATTGATGTAATATCCTCATCATTATTCATAAAACTTTCATGCACAGGGTAGCCAAGAGAGAATATTTTATTATTACTTACACCAAGCTGATGGAGGCTAGAGGCTGTTGGTTCGTTAGCCACCAGATAAAAATCGCTATCAGGAATTGTCCAGGATGAATGAACTGAGATAGAGTCTGTAATGAGTGTAGCAAATTCTAGATTAGGAAATGACTTCTTTGAAATTTGCAAAGCCAGGTATTGCCAGACCGGATAGTTTGAAATTATAAGATCTGGATTATATGAAGATAGGAGGTTTTTAAGATGATTTTGCCTTAACGGGTAGCTCAGTAAGTTAGCAAGCCGAATTGGTGTATGGGTGATGTCGGTCGAAACATACATCCATTTATAAAGGGCGGGAAGGTGTTTTGTATTGATTTCGTATAGTTTCTTCGATGTTTTATTAAATAGTTTGCCAATTTCTTCAGAAAAATCGATAATTTTTACATCAATCAATAGCTCAGGGTGGTTGATAGCGACATTTTTTAAGGCCTTAGCTGTTGCGAGATGCCCCTGGCCAAATGATGATGATAGAATGAGTATTGTTTTTTTTACATCTTTACTCATGTTCTAGACAACCCTCTGATATATTTTTTCTAGCTTAGTAGCCTGATGGTCAATTGTGAATTTGGATGCTTTTTTATGTGCGGCATCACCCATCTTTTTGCGTAGCGTGGGGTTATGGGCGAGCTTTAAGATGGCTTGAGCAAAAGGTTCTGGTTTAGGTGGAGTTAGGATGCCGGATACATCGGCCTCTGCAACAAGCGAGATGTCGGGGTCTGAATAGATGAGTGGTATATGTGCATAAGCAGCTTCATTTAGTACAAGGGCTTGAGTGTCGGTCATGGATGGGAAGGCAAAGATGTCAGCGTAGGAATATCTATCCAGGGCTTCTTCTCTAGGCAATCCACCAGTTGTAACGGCAGCTCGTGCTAGGCCTAGCTCTCGGATACGAGCTCGCATACGCGGCAGATAGGGTCCAGGCCCTACCACGCATAATCTCAAGCTGGGATCTTTCTTATAGGCTATGGCAAAGGCCTTAAGAAGGACATTCATATTCTTTTCTTGCGCAACACGCCCAACATAAAGAACCGTTGTAGTTTTATCATCTTTATTCTTAGGGGCTTTTTTACGAGATGAAAATTCTTCTGGATTCATACCGGTTGGTAAGATTGTAATAGGGTGGGTCACACCATAACTCAGAAGTTTTTCTTTCATTTTTGCGGAAGGGACTATAGCTTCATCAAAGGCATCTACTGAGGTGCGAATAAGATTTTGCACCATTGATTGATTCCACTTATCAAATGATCGCTTAGGCTTCACTCCTTGTAGTGTTTCTGGCCAAGATTTTGGCTGATTAACTACTAGTGGACCAATTAATGATGCTGTGAGAATACCAGCCCACATACCACGATAGACTTTGGCATATTCTTCATAGTCGGTGTGGTAGCTAAAAACTGAAGGCATTTTATTCTCGGACATCAGGCGCATTCCAGCAAGGCCAGTTTGACCATTGGTGTGGAAGTGGTACAGATCAACATCTAGTTCTTTTATGATTCGGCCGTATTTTGGTGTTAGGATGCCGTCGCGCAAGCCCTTATGCCAAACACTTGGGATAGATGGAAGGCGAATGACATCAGGATGGTCATTGACTGGCTGATCACTGGCTGGAGCTACAATATAAATACGGTGGCCACGTTTGCGTAGAGCGTCAGCAAAAAGATCGATGGCAGCCGTTACACCATTTAGTGATGGTGTATAAAAGTCGGTAAAAAATACAATCTTCATGAGTAGTCACCAATCAAGCTTTTGTATAGAGTCTTATAGCGATGTACTAGTGTTTCAGATGCATAGCGTAGAGCTAGCTCTTCTGATAATTTTTGTTGTTTTTTATACAACTTATTGTCTGTGATGAGTTTTTTTATGATCGCAGTAAATTCTTTATTCGTTTTGGCGTGCTGGTAAGTGCCGGAAAAGATATCTTTATATACCGGAATATCGCGCAATATAACGGGGAGTCCGCAGGCTGCAGCTTCTACTACCACGAGGCCAAATGTTTCTTGGTAAGATGGTAGCCAAAATACATCTGCTAGGTGATATAGTTTACGCGCTGTTTCAAGCTCAACAACGCCAGTAAAGGTTACGTTATTAGGTGCCGAGGCCATCATTTGCTCCATATCGGAAGTTTTATCGGCGAACTTACCAAAAGGAATTCCGCCAATCCATAAAAAATGATAGTCAGTTAGTTGTTCTGCCACTAAGCGCCAATCGGCAACTCCTTTGCGAGGTTGAACCTGGCCACTACAGACAATAACCGGCTTATCGGCCGGTACGTTAAAATGCCGGCGTAGAGAGGATAATTCATGTTCGGCTGGTCGATTAAAATTTGATAATTCAATCATATTTGGGATAACACTCATCGGTTTTCGAATACCGAGCTCTCGTAACTCCATTTCTGTATTAGGGCTGACGCAGATAATATGGTCGGCTTGGCTATAAACAAATTTAAGATATTTTTTTGCTAGAGGTGCCCAAAGCTTTGCGCCCTTTAGGCTGCCTATGAATGAACCTGGAGTAACATGGGCATTGATGATACGGCCTTGTTTAGCCAGCTTGAACTTCCGCCAACCATAGGGCCCGACTGTGTGTACGTGTACAATGTCTGACGGACGCTTGGAGTTAATCTTGACGCTGTATGGGGTGTATTTTTTAAGGGCGCTAACGTGTTCCTCGAAGGCAGTATGGACGCCATGCCCCCGCACCGTAAAGACGCTTTCGCTCACAACATTTACGCTAATTGGTTTCATACCTAAAATCCTACCATATTACAGCTAAGAAAGCTTATGCCTTTACGAAATATTTAATAAATGGCATAATAGATGGTCTTGGGGCTGACATTAGCTTCGACAGAGTGATCATTGACAGGCATATCTCGCAAGCCGGGTTGAGATGAACGTTATCCGTCTCATATCAATAAGTGTAAACTCACTTGTTAGCAAGGTACGCAGTGCTTTTGTAGCACCCGCTCTTGCACCAGCTTTCGCTTAATTCGTGGAAGCCATCCTGTAAGCTCATACTAGCTAGAGCTTCAATGGGTGTCATATCTTTGCTAGTTGCTTCAAGGCGTGTTCTGTGTCCGCGTTTTGACTAAGACTTTAGATATCGGGAAAGGCGTGAGGATTGGTTCGTTTTTGTCTCGCTGTCTTTCTAAAACAAGTTAAGCGAACTAAGCTTGTAGTGAGTATGCGTGGCACACACTGGACGAGGGTGCGATTCCCTCCAGCTCCACCAAAAGGGACTTTCGAGCATTTCGGAGGTCTTTTTTGTTTATTAAATTTAATGATTGTGCTGGCTTGAGCCTTAGGCTGCTTGAGCTTCTGTAATAATTTTTTAAATGCCATAATTAATTATTCATCAATACATACTATGTTATGATGACATACTTTACTTATATATTATATCAGTAGTTATTAGGATTGCTGCATGGTGAGTGATGGTAATTTGTGTAGGTTTGTAATTAAATTTAGTATATTGTTGTAAAAAATATCACACTATATTATTCTATACTATACTATAGATGTACCTTGTAGAGAAAGGAAGATGGCATGACGATGCCGGTCGATCTGGTTTTGGTCCGACATGGACAATCCGAACAGAACTTAGCTGTGCAAGCGGCTAAAAATGGCGATATAAGCCTCATTACAGACGAATATCGGCAAACTCCAGATTCGCAGTTTCGACTTTCGGCCAAAGGTCGTGATCAAGCTCGGGAAACGGGTGAGTGGTTACGGCATAATGGGCTTGGCTATTTTGAGCGTCGCTATGTTTCAGACTATGTTCGAGCTAAGGAAACAGCCGGCTATTTGCAGCTGATGGGTCCAGATTGGTACGTAGATCCTTCCTTGCGTGAGCGTGAATGGGGTTCTCTGGAAGGTTTGAGCTGGGAGGACTTAGAAGACAAGATAAGGCATGATGCGCAAGTGCGACACAAGGACCCGTTTTACTGGGTACCCCCGAATGGTGAATCGATCGCGCAATTGACAGTGCGCTTGCGTATACTGCTCGATACATTGCATCGTGAGTGTAGCGATATGCGTGTTGTTGTGGTGTGTCACGGTGAGGTGATGTGGGCCCTGCGTTTTATGCTTGAACGCATGTCGGTTACTACCTGGGAAGCACTAGAGTCCTCTCAAGAACCTGGTGTGGCAATCTATAATTGCCAGATTTTGCATTACACGAGGCGGGATCCGGAGTCGGGGGCATTGGCGCCACATTTGGATTGGATGCGCTCACTCTGTCCTTGTCAGCCACCCAACAATGGTCCTGGTTGGCAGAGGATTGTACGCGAAACTTTCTCAAATGATGAGCTTTTGGATCAGGCAAGCAAATCTCCTCATCTTTTTAGAGTGAATTACTAGAGCCTGTGGGCGACTTTTAAAGGGTCGCCTTTTTATATTAATAACCTGGTGTTAATTAGTAATTGTTATGATCTTTTCTCGAGCCATACTTTGAATGCCGGTAGTTGTAGTGAGGTAGTTTTGAATAATCCAAGTACCTGGTATTAGGTTTGCACTATATATGTCTTGCTGAAGGTTTCGTGTACCAACTGGATTAAAGTTTGGTGTAATAGTGACTATTTGGTTTGTCTGCTGGTTAATAGCTCGTGTTGTACACAATACATCGTTAGTGTAAGAGGTACAGGTAGAGTTGAATTTATCATATTCATATCCATCTAAGACTTTATCCAGTTGAGAGAGTGATATGAGTGATGTTGATATGGGTGATCCATATAATGATGTAGCTGATACATCATTAAGTGCTGATAAGGTATTAAGCAGGCCATACCCATAGTATTTCGTGAAATTTGCTCCACCCATTGGTGTGAGTTTTGTGGCGGTGCTTATTAAGGCATTATTTACTTGAGCTGGCGTAAGGGTTGGATTTTGAGACAATAGTAGGGCCACGGCACCAGCCACCAATGGACTTGAAAATGATGTGCCATTAAGTCCACAAGTGTTGAGTCCGGTAGTAGCTGTGTTGGTCCAAATCACCGAACACAAGTTTACGCCAGGTGCTACTATATCTAGATTGGTTCCGTAGCTAGAAAAACCAGCAAGGCCATTGGCTGCATTGGTTGCACCAACAGCGATAACGCTTGGATAGCGTGCAGGGTAAGAGACGCAGTCACAACCATCATTACCAGATGCAGCAATCACAATAACTCCATTTTGGGTTGCGTAATCAATTTGCTCAGAAACTAAAGGGTCGTCAGAGTTAGTACCAAGGCTCATGTTGATAATATTCACTCCTTGATCTACTGCGTAGCGTATACCCAGGGCAACACTTATTGTGTCACCATCGCCACTATCATCTAGGACTTGGACCGGTAGCACTTTGGACCCCCAGCTCATACCAGATCCCCCAATACTATTATTGGCTCGCCCAGCGATTAGGCTGGAGACAGCTGTACCGTGGTAGGCAGCGCTAGAATTTGGAGTAAACTGACCGGCAGCCACATTATTACTATCACTAACAAAATTCCAACCCCTATAGTTATCGATGTAGCCGTCATTATCATCGTCGATATTATTACATCGTTTATCTAGAGTTAAGGAGCGACTAGTGCAGTTAGGGGTAGGGCCTTCACTGGCTGTAATACCTAATTCATTACTGTTTTCGGCCCACTTACCTGTAAGGTCGGTGACATTCAGACCAAAGCCAGTATCAATAACAGCTGTAGTGATATTTGCATTACCAGTTTGATGGTTCCAGGCTGGTAGGGTATTGGTACTACTGAAGTGCCACTGGTTGGCTTGCAGAGGGTCTGTCGGTGTAAGTAGTGCCTTATATGGTTGGTTTACAAAGCTATCCATACCAGAATGCGCAATCAGGTTGGCCGCGCGTACGCTGTAGGCGTTAAGTTCTGGAAGTGGCGTGAGCTCCGATGCGGAAAGGTTGTTTTGGGCAAGAAAAGTTTGCTTAACTCGGTCATTTTGGAAACGCACAACATGTGTGGTTACTTTTGTGGCCATGGATGGGGCGACAACAGGTGGTATGGCGCTGGTAGTTGGGTAAGGTGTTGGTGTGTTTGATTGCTTCGCTTCAGAGTTTTGAGACAGCGGTGCGTGAGCCGGCGGTGCAAGCGATCGAGGCACCGTCTGTATGATACTGAGACTTATTACGAGAGACAGAACAACAACTCTAGATAGCCATCTCCATATGAGTAGGTTGGTATTTTTGTTTGGGTTTATGGGTTTGTTGCCAGGATTTTTGTATGGTTTGAGCATATGTATATTCATTGCGTGCTTTTATATGGAGGATTGTTTTAGTATTATCCTCACTTTATACCTCTATTGCTTTTGAAGCAACACTACTTATGCTTTTTATATGATTATTTGAGATAAATAAGTATTCAATTTGTGGTATAGTAAATAGTGATCTAGCATAAGCATTTATTTAATCATGGCCAACAAGAAAAAGAATAATCAGCACGAGTATGTCAATTCAGTCGACGGTTTGCGTCGGGCTGAGCCTGTCTTACGGGTGGAAAGCTCGAGTGTGGTTGAGGTAGATGAAGTCACGCGGTTGGAGTTAATCGGGAAATGGCTACGAAAGACTGTACCATCTATAATCCTCCAACTAAAATCTATAGCTCTCCAGCTAAAAAGCATTGTGAGTACTGTAAGGCTACATATCTTGGAAATTTTTACTAGGATTACTGCTCGTATCCCTAGAGTTAGACTGCCAAGATTTGCTGTGAGTAACAGAGTGAGAAGTGTTGTAGCGAGTACATCATTAGTATTTATGGTGTTATTGATGTTCTTTAATCTGGGTATTGGAAATATTGCTCAAGCCTTTGACACTTTTAGTCAGTCAGATTGGAGTGGAGGAGTTGGGGCGAGTCCAGTTAATCAATACAGTGAAAAAGATAATGTTGTAACTACTACACCAAATAGAATAGACATAGATAGTCAGCAGAATACTAATTGGTGCGCGACAGCAAATTGCAATAACCAGTGGCAATATAGAAAGAAGGTTATATTATCCGACTACAGCGGTAATATAGTGGCTCAGAGCAGTCTGCAGTATGAGGTTACTCTAGACTACACGGCAAATATGAAATCTGATTTTAGTGATATTAGGTTCGTAAATGAGCTGGGTGGAGCCGATATACCGTTTACTTTAATCTATAAAACAGACAGTCAATCGGCTAAATACATTGTAAAAATATCAGTAAGTGGCGGGGTGGCAGACAAAGAGTTGTATGTTTACTATGGAAACTCTTCGGCGGTAGGCTTCGATAACCGTACCGGCACTATGGACTGGGCGGATGACTTTAGGAGTGGCACATGTGCTAAGATCCTGAATTGTAGCCAGGTGGGTCTGGTAGTTGGCAATGGAGAGCTGTCGTCTATACAGGATCATCAGTCGATCGAAGCAGCCCTATCTGGTAAGACGTTTGACAGGGCGATAAACAGGGTCTTTGAATATGATTTTCAATATGATTTTTCTAGCCTGACTGACTGTAGCGATGGTGGTTATAGTATGGCATCTAACTTCGGAGGTAATACTTATGACAAGTATTCGAACTTAGGTACATACATACGTAGAGGTAGCTGTGACCGTGATGTTTTCGGTAGTTTTAATTATGTCTCAATGAGAGATGATTCTATTGGTTACGAAAATGGTGGCTGGCTTGAAAATTGGGATAATCCGAGTCCAAAAGCTAGTTTTAATAGCCTTGAGTGGGCACGACTTCGGATGGTGAGCTATCCAGGGAGTGGAATGGATTTTTTTCTTAGTAAAGATAATGGTAAGACATTTAATAAGATAAATATAGCTCCGTATAGTTCGAGTAATTTAACTTTTGATATACACAGGTTTGAATTGTATACATCTAGCAATGCAAGTAGTCTATCCCTAAAGATAAGAAATATGCAGGCGTATTCGATACCTTCTCTGGCCGCACCGCCAGTTTATCTGGGCGTGGAAGAAAAACTCGGTGGCTACACGGGGGTGATCGCGTCAGCCGAGATAGACCTTAGTGCCTCGGGGGCTTACTTTGGAGCGATTACGGCCAGCACGGTTGGTAGTGGTAAAGTTAGCTTCCTAATCTCTGGATCTGCAACGGCTGGTGGTACAAAAACATTTGCCGAAGCTGGTAGTTGTGGCTGGATAAATAATGGCGCGCTAGCTAGTGCTAGCAAATGTCTAGAGCCAAATACAAGGTACGTAAAATATTTTGCGGTATTGCAAGATGATGATGGTGTGCGTGACTTATCTGTGACTAATATCGGCCTAGAATACGGCATGGATAATACCGACCCGAATGGGGCGACAAACATTATCGCCAAACGAGATAGCGTGTTGGGGGCACAAATCACAACGGGCTGGATAAATACGATACCATACTTTAGCTGGAGCACGGCTACGGATAATCCTGGTGGTAGTGGTATTGGTGGATATTGTGTGTATTTTGGTACGGATCAGACGGCAGATATGGCTACGACATCCGGGTTGTTGCCTAGCAGTGGTCCGGTGAATACAAATGGTCTATGCCATTATGCGACAGCCGATGCTAGCCTTAGTTTGTCTGATATTAATTTGCAGGGTAGCCTAGACTCTGGGCAAACTTACTACTTTAAGATTCGATCCTTCGACCAGTCTGGCAATATGTCAGGTGAGGAAGTATACCAGCTAGGCTATGATACCGAAGAGCCTGAGTTTAATACCTTGGCAACAGGACCAAATGGCGCTGTGAATTCACCGCTTGCTAATATCAACTGGCTAACGACACCACCGGCAAGTGCGGATGATAGTGGAGGGTCTGGCATCGCGGGTGTCAGATATTGTGTCAATTATTTTGGTAGTGTGCTCCCGGAATGTAATATCGAAACTGGAGGTGGCGAAGATACCCCGGACTGGATATGGTTTGGGGCTTCGGGCAATCCGGGCGGACTATATGATTTATCGGATACCATTCCATTTACAGATGGAGGATTTCAGATATCCACGAACGCACTTTCTCATTTGACGAATGAAGGCATAAATTATGCCTATGTCGTATTGCTTGATAGAGCTGGTAATGTTGGCGGTGGTGGCGTGGGTTATATTAATACCACCCAACAGACTGCTTCACCACCCCGAAATCTAGTAGTATCTCCGCCTATTAGCAGTCAGAACCAGTTCTCTTTTAGCTGGGAGGCGCCTTCCAGCCTGACCGGTCCAGCTAGTGAGGTAGATTACTGCTGGACTGTAAACGCTCCAATATTGCAGGACGCTAGCAATTGTAATTGGACTGGCAAGGGAATTACCCAGCTGGCGAATGGTGCTTATGCGACGCAGCAGGGGGAGAATACGATGTATGTTATGGCGAAAGATCAATCGCAGAACTTCTCGAATATGAATGTGGCAACGGTAAAATTTACAGCATTTACGACAGCACCAGGTGCTCCGCAAAATCTTGAGCTGTCTGATGTGTCTACTCGGGCGACTGCGAGCTGGAAAATTGCCCTAAGCTGGAGCGCGCCACAGCTGCCGGGTTCCGGTGTGACAGGCTATAAGATTTATAGGTCTACCAATAATGTAGATTTTACTGAAGTCGGCACCACGTCAAATACCAATCTTAGCTTTATAGATTCTGGTCTCTCGCAAACTGACTACTATTATTATGTAAAAGCCTGCGATAGCGCTAATAGCTGTGGTGTAGCCAGTAATACTGAGATAGAGTATCCGAGTGGTCGATATACCACACCAGCTCGACTAACCGATGACACCGATCAGCCGAAAATCCGAGATATCGGTACGCGTAAAGCTACAGTTTATTGGTTTACTGACCGAGCAAGTGATTCTAAGATAGCTTATGGTACCGCGCCTGGACAGTATTTCCCTGAAGAGGTCGGTAATTCGGCACAAATTTCTACACATGTTGTAAATCTTACAAATCTTGAGCCTGGTAAAACATATTATTATGTAGCTCGGTGGACAGATGAAGATGGCAATATGGGGGTTTCCACAGAGAGATCTTTCACAACGCTACCAGCGCCAACCGTAAAGGAAGTTTCGGCATCAAATCTGACCATAGGTTCTGCTGTAGTTAATTTTACAACTGATAATGCACATAAGGCTAATGTATATTTTGGAGCCAATGATGCCTTTGGTGGCGTGAAGAGTGTTAATACTTCAACATCATCTTCTAGCTATAGTTTAAGTTTGGATAATCTGCGGGATGGGCAGAAATACTACTTTAAGATCAGTACGGTCGATGCCGATGGCTATGAATATCAGGGAGATATTTATAGCTTTACCACACCAGCTCGTCCACGGATTATAAATTTGCGCTTTGATACGGTCGAAGGTGAGCCAAGTAGCACCCAGAAGATTGTTTGGACGACCAATGTTCCGACTACTAGTGAGGTGGTGTATGGTCTGAGGGATGGTAAGCAGATCGAAGCCGTAGACTCGGTGCTTGTGGTGGAGCATGAGATGGTGGTTCGTGGACTTGAAGACGATGCGGATTATCAGCTAGTTGCCCGCTCGCGCGATGCTGCTGGCAATCTGGCAATATCTGATCGGCAATCTTTCCAGACTGCCGAGGACACGCGTGCTCCAAAGATTAGTAACTTGAAGATTGAGACAGATATTCGTGGATCCGGAGGCGAAGCTCGAGGCCAGGTGATTGTGTCTTGGCGCACCGATGAGCCGGCGACCAGCCAAGTAGCCTTTGCTAAGGGTCGCACCGATGAGCTAAGTAATCGATCACAACAAGATACACGTCTAACGACTGAGCATGTGGTGGTGGTGTCAGATCTGACGACCTCGAGTATTTATCAGGTTCAGGCGGTCTCATCTGATAAGGCTGGTAATGAGTCATCTTCGGATGCTCAAACTGCAATCATTGGTCGTGGTACAGACAGTATTTTTAGCGTTATCTTTAATGCCCTGCAAGCAATCTTCGGCTTTGGGGATTCTAGTATATGAGTCAGGCACTAGTAGAGTTTCAAAAGGTGTCGCGTGATTTTAGGGCGGTTGATGGCACGATAAGTGTTTTAAAAGATATAAACTTTAAGGTGGAGACTGGTAGCTTTACGATTATCTATGGACCTTCTGGTAGTGGCAAGACGACGATTTTAAATATGATCTTGGGGCTTTTACCGCCAACCAAAGGGGATGTTGTGGTAAGCGGAGAGAAGTTATATGGTTTGACACAAGATGGTCGTGCAAAATTCAGGGCAGCCCATTATGGTATTGTGAGTCAGGTTAATAACTGGATATTGAGTATGAATGTACAGGAGAATGTGGCACTTCCGCTGTATCTCTCGGGAACTCCACGGCATAAGGCAATGCGAAAAGCAGCCGATAGTATTGAGCGGGTAGGACTGACGAAATATATGCATTATAACCCAGCGGTGTTGTCGGTTGGTCAACAGCAACGTATTTCGATGGCGCGGGCGACAGTTAAAACGCCACGGCTTTTAATTGCTGATGAGCCTACTGGTAACCTCGATACGACAAATGGCGACATGATAATGCAGCTCATGACTAGCTTTAGAAATCATGAGAATACAACCGTAATACTGGTGACTCATAATTTGAGTTATCTTTCATTGAGTAGTCATCGACTCTTCTTGAAAGACGGCGTTTTATCAGTGGATGAGGGTGGCTTCCAGCTAGAAGAAGAGCGTCGACGTATGTTGATGACAAGCTTTTTGGAGGCTAATAAAACGGACACTGCTCAACAGGGCAAGGCGGCGTCTGTGAAGAAAGGCGGCAAGCGTGGCTGAGCGTAACCATAAAACCAATGAGAAAGCGAATGAATTGAAGGTTATGCCTAGGCTAAAAAAGCACCGATTTAAGAGAGAAGGCGTGGTGGCAACATCCATTCTGGTGCGTATGGCGGCCCAGAATCTTTTCTTTAAGAGGCTACGAACTACGCTGACCATTCTTGGCGTGGTGATTGGTATTGGTGCGGTGATATTTTTGCTCTCGTTTGGGTATGGTTTGCAGAATTTAGTTAGCCGTCAAGTGATTGGGGCAAAATCGGTTAAGAGTATTGATGTCAATAAGCCACGCTCGACAGCCATTAAATTTGATGGTGAAAATATTACTCGGCTCAAAAATATTGGTTCGGTGGAATCGGTGGCTCGCGTTTTTACCGAAGCTGCTAAAGTAAAATCGGGTAGCTCACAGATTGATTCGGTGCTGTTTGGCGTTGATTCAGAATATCTAAACCTAGCCTCCGTACGCGTGGTGACTGGCAAAAGTTTATTGGCGGGCGGCTCGACGGATGAGACCCTAATCAATACTTCACTTGCAAGAGCAGTGGGCTTACCACAAGGCGATGAGGTACTCGGCAAGGTGATTAATATGAGTTTTGATGTTGTGCAGGCTGATGGGGTCAAGAAAACTGTTCAGAAGGACATGAGAATTATCGGCCTTGTTGAAGGGAGTGGGGGTGCTGAAGTTTTTGTGCGTAGTCAGCTATTTATTGATAATGGTGCCCAAGATGCCGGTCAAGTAAAGATACTGGCAACTGATCGGGCGGCTGTACCGCAGATTCGTAAGGAGATTGAAAGTATTGGCTTCGCTACCGCGTCACCACTTGATACTCTAGACCAGATTTCTCAGGTGTTCGGTTTGCTACAGATGGTCTTTATTGGTTTTGGAGGGATTGGTATGGTGATTGCGATACTCGGGATGTTTAACACGCTGACTATTTCTTTATTGGAGAGGACTCGGGAAATTGGGCTCCTGATTGAGTTTGGTGCGCGACGACGAGATATTAAACGGCTATTTATCATTGAGTCTTTAATGTTATCAATATTGGGTGGCCTAATTGGGTTAATTAGTGCCTTCATGCTCGGTAAGATCGCTGATGTGGCAATTAGTAGCTTTGCGCGTAGTCGAGGAGTGCAGGAGTCGGTGTCAGCTTTTATGGTGACACCTCAGTTAGCAATTATGACGTTGGTATTGAGCGCATTGTTTGGGCTGGCGGTTGTTTATTTTCCGGCGCGTCGGGCATCACGAATTGATCCGATTGACGCATTGCGTTACGAATAATTTTTTTGAGACTAGTCGCACAATTAATTTGGGTACGACTTTTTTATTTTGAGCCAAGAACTTTGACTGAGCTCTAGTATTAATTATTTTTGTAGCTTTGATTAATGACGTGTTGGTATGCAGTTTGTAAAATATATTCTGCGCGTGAATAAGTTAAGAAGAGAATAAAAAGTATGCAATAAAAAAACCAGGTTAGGGGGTTGTGGGGACCATCCTAACCTGGAGAATTTTCTTGTGTGTTTGTTTTTGAGTAATATATGTGTGCAGCAGCACTACATCGATAATACGTCTTATACATAAGCTTTGTCAACAAAAAAGCTGTGGAAAACCACAACTTTTTTGTTGGGAGGGGATTTTACAGGTTAGCTATCCTGGGAGGCACTAACAAATTCATCTTTTGGGCTAGACTTAGATGATTGAAGCTGTCCGTGACGAGCTTCGGCGCAAGCCTTAGTGAGGTCATAGTAGGTTTTTTGTGCGGCATCAATATTTTCTGGTTTTCCAGACCATACTTTCATGGCGGGGTCTTGTACGGCGCGCGAGAACGAGAAGGTAATTGGCCAAGGTTGTTTGCCACTAGTGCCGATGGTTTGCAAATTATCGCGGGCTTGCTCCGGAGATTGACCACCGGACAGGAAGACCACACCACCCATAGATGCTGGGACTGCTTGGTTGAGTACAGCTAGTGTTTGTTCGGCAACTTCTTGAGTAGACGAGGTAGTACCAGATTGCTTACCGGCTAGCACCATACTGGTCTTCACAATACAGCCAGTTAGATCGACGCGGTAAGCTTTAAGCATTTGAGCAAGAAGGCTTAGGGTGGCTTCCGTTACGTCATGAGCTTGCTGGAGGCTCTGAGGGCCGTCATAGAGCACTTCTGGCTCAACAATAGGCACTATGTTGGCTGACTGGCATAGGCTTGCGTAGCGTGCCATTGTATGCAAATTAGAGTGCAATGCAGTCTGTGTTGGGGTGGTGTCGGAAATCTGAAAGGCAGAGCGCCATTTTGCAAAGCGAGCTCCAAGATCATAATACTCAGTCAGTCGGCCAGCCAGTCCGTCTAGACCTTCAGTGATTGTCTCTGGCTTAAAATTATCGAGTTCGACCAAGCCCTGATCTACTTTAATGCCAGGAATAATGCCCTTGTCGCTAAGATATTTTGGAAAAGGTATGCCGCTATCAGTTGCTTGTCGAATAGTTTCATCATAGAAAATGACTCCAGATAAGTATTTTTCAATACCGGGTGTCGTGATAAGCATTTGCCGATACTGCCGACGCGTTTCTTCGGTGCAGGGGATAGCTAGGCTATCAAATCGTTTTTGCGCACTTTTACTGCTTTCATCGGCGGCAAGAATTCCCTTAGAATCGGCAAATAATGCTTGTACAGTTTCTTGTAGTTGACCCATATATACTTCCTTATTAGTTGTTATGCTTATTCTACTTAAAGTTAATAGTTTTGGTCAAACTACCCATACAGACTTCGAGAGAAATCTTTAAAATTTACATATATTATGTGCTATAGAATATATGTTATGTATTAAATTTACGCTTTGCTTCAAGCGCAACATCAATTTTCATGGTTTTTTTGCGACTGGCTTCACGCTTGTCATAGTGCTTTTTACCTCGAGCAAGTGCAATATCAATTTTAATACGCCCACGATCCAGACCGATAGCTAAAGGTATGACAGATAGTCCAGCGCCTTTTTTCTCAGCTTCCAAGCGGTCAATTTGCTTGCGGTGGAGTAATAACTTACGTGATCGAGTTGGATCGTATTCTTTAAGGTTTGTAGCATGACTATAGCGTCGAATATGGGCATTGACTAGATAGGCCTCGTGATTATTGAAGTGCACAAAGCTGCCTTTAAGGCTTATTTGACCAGAGCGAATACTTTTCACTTCATGCCCCAAGAGCGATAAGCCTGCCGTAAAGGTTTCTAATATTTCATAGTCGTAGTAGGCTCGACGATTTTTGGCAATAACTTTCATATAGCTATTATACCTGGTTTGGAGCTAATCTATCAGATATAATATAGATGATATGTTTTTACGCAAATATCAGGATATTCTTAAAGATTTACACTCAAGTATTGAGGTGGTGCTAGGCGGGCAAGCTGAATTTGCTGAATTTGCCCAATCGGTATCATTTTGCGACATACGCTTTGGTGACCTCGCAACGAACATTGCCTTGCAGAAATCTAAATTATTAAAGCGTCATCCTCGTGATTTGGCTCAGCAGGTTGTTGATCAGATTAATAAAGATGGTAGGTTTGCAATTAGTGAAGTTGCGGGGCCTGGATTTATTAATATACGACTACATGAGAAGAGCTACATCAAGCTTTTTCAGGCACTTGAGGCAGAATTCTATACTTCACAAATTGGTAATGGGCGGCGTGTAAATCTGGAATTTATCAGTGCTAATCCAACTGGTCCACTTGTTTTGGTGAATGCTTGGGGTGGTTATTATGGTGATATTTTAGCTTCGTGCTATCAAAGCCAAGGTTATGAGGTGCAACGCGAGTACTATCTTAATGATGGTGGAAACCAAATTACTCAACTTGGCAGAGCAGTTCAGCGAGCTGCTGGTGCTAAGTTTAGCTCTGAGCAAGCTAAGGAGTTATATCGGGGTGAATATATAGATAGTCTGGCGGTGGAATTTATAAAAGACTATGGCGATGCTAATAGCTTAATCCAGGCTGACCCGCAAGAAGTTGGAGATAAGGCGCAGGCGCAGATTTTAGAGCAATACATTAAACCTACTCTTAAACGTTTGGGTATTAATCACGATAAAGTTTATCCTGAAACTCAGCTTGATAATCAGACTACCATTGAGAGATTAAGGCAGGCAGGGGCCATTCTAGAGAAAGAAGGGGCTATTTGGTTGAGTGGAGAGAAGGCTGGCCTAGACAAGGATGAGGTACTCGTGCGTTCAACTGATGGCCAAGAAACCTATTTCTTAAAAGATATTACATATCAATTAACTAAATTAGAAGATCGGCGCTTTGACAGAGCAATTACAATTGTTGGGCCTGACCACCATGGACAGGAGCAACGACTATTGGCGGCCCTACGTCTCTTGGGGCATGATGGGTTTGTGCCACTTTGGACACAAACAGTCCGCCTAACTAAAGACGGGCAAGAGTTTAAGATGAGTAAACGTCGAGGAAATTACATCGTTTTGGATGAATTTTTAGATATTGTACCAACTGATACGGCTCGCTTCTTCTTTGCTTTACGTGATACGAATAGTCATTTAGATTTGGATCTAGACTTGCTTGCTACTCAAAATAAGCATAATCCACTATTTTACGTAATGTACTCTTATGTTCGAGCTGGTTCAGTGTTAGACAAGGTTGATGCGGTTGATGAGCCGAGTGAGATCGAGCTAGACGAGACTCAGAAGCAAATTTTACGAAGTTTTATCGAGATTGCTCAATTAATCGGGCAGACAACAGAGACCCAGCAAGTCCACCATGTTCTACATAAAATGATTGAGGTTGCCCGTTATTTTCATGATTGGTATGAAAATAACCCAGTTATTAATGAGGGTGATGGCGATTTGCGCCGTAGTCGAATATATTTCCTGCAAAAGTATCGCATAGCTCTTGCAACCCTATTCGATTTGATTGGCATTGAAGCGCAAGAGAAAATGTAGCTCAACGGGGGGGTTAATACGTGGTGAAAAAGACTACATCAAAATATATGGATGGCCTCAATGCGGAGCAGGAAAAGGCGGTTTCACATATTTCAGGTCCTGCTATGGTGATTGCTGGAGCTGGGACGGGGAAAACTAAAGTTATAACTTCGCGCATAGCCTATCTGATAGAGCAGGGGCATGCATTGCCAGAGGAGATTTTGGCTCTGACTTTTACCGAAAAAGCCACTACCGAAATGGAGGAACGAGTAGATAAACTATTACCCTACGGGTATGTAGATACTCATATCAAGACTTTTCATGCTTTAGGTTATGAAATATTGCAGGAGCATGGCTTTGAAATAGGCTTACCTCCGCAGCTTAAAGTAATATCAAGCTTACAGCAACATATTTTATTGCAGGAAATATTAGAGTCTTTCGATGAGGTTAAATATTTTCGACCATCACATAATCCTCAGCAGTTTAGGTCAGTATTATTACAGCTTTTCTCTAGATTAAAGGATGATGGCTTGCACCCAGAAGAGTATTACAGCGAGCTCCAGATACTCCAGAAGAGTAACCCTAATCTTTTGGATGCTGATGAATGGGATAAATACTATGAAGCATCTAAAATATATGCAATCTATCAAGATAGTATGAGCAGTCGAGGATTTTTAGATTATGGAGATCAGTTATTATATGTTTATAATTTATTGTTAAAAAAACAACATTTACGTCGTAAATATCAAAAGTTGTATAAATATGTGCTAGTTGATGAGTATCAAGACACTAATAAGCTTCAGGCAAAAATTGTTAATCTCATGCTATCCGATAGTAAGAACTTAATGGTGGTAGGAGATGATGATCAGTCAATTTATCAGTTTCGTGGTACAGATCTGGATAATATGCTGAAGTTTGAAGAATCTTATTCGGATGCAAAGTTTTATACTCTAACTGAAAATTATCGTTCAACTCAGCATATTATTGATGTAGCTTACTCACTAATCCAGCATAATAATCCAGCCCGATTAGAGATTCAGACTGGCTTATCGAAAAAACTACATGCCCAGCGCCGTGGGCGTAAACCAGTCGTAATTCAATATGGTAATAATCATGAAGAAATTCATGCAATTGCATCGGCTCTGCAGGAAAGAATAAAGCATGGTGAAGGTCCAAATGGTATTGCAGTTTTGTGTCGCAATAATACGCAAACGGATGAAATGATACATTATTTACAACACTTGGGTATTGCTGTGGCGTCACAGTCTAATTCGAATTTATTGCATGCTCCAGTTGTGCGTCAGTGTATTGATTTTGTCCGAATCTTGCATGATGAAGATGATTCGGCAGCATTATACCGTTATTTAGTCTCGCCTAAGCTAGGTGCTTCGACCGCTAGAGTGATGGAATTGAGCGCTAAGGCTCACAGCAATCGAGTGTCTCTTAGTCAGGTAATATCCGAACATCGAAATGATGCACAGTATGAATTTAATGCGGTAAAAGCTTTAGGTGGCTATCGAGAGATAGCTCATAATCATACTATTGGTGAAATTTTATACCGTTTTATTACAGATGGTGGATATTTAGAGCAGTTAGCAAATACTGCGCTAAATGATAGTGTTGCGGCCCGCGAGGTTCAGCAATTGGCAGCTTTCTTTACAATTGTGAAAGAGTTTGAGGCTGTAGAAAAGCATCGGGATAGCTATCATTTCTGGAGTTACATTCAGGATATGTATAGCTCTGATATTTTAGATGAGGTTGAATTGATGGATGAAGCTAATGGGGTGCATGTCTTAACTGCGCATCGTGCTAAGGGCTTAGAATTTGAAACTGTTTACTTATATGACGTAACAGAAGGCAATTTTCCTGCAACCAGGCGGTCTAACCCGATGAAAACCCCGCATGATTTAATTTCTGAACCACAAGATATTGTGCGTAATCATGAGAATGAAGAGCGTCGGCTGATGTATGTTGCAATGACGCGCGCAAAAAAGAATCTAATCTTAACATTTTCCCCCGATCATGGCGGCAAGCGGACTCGTAAGCCATCTCGGTTCTTATTGGAGGCCTTTGGTGCAAATTTATTCATTGAAAACGAAACAGTATCGGGTGGTATACCGTCAATTCTTACTCGATATGGAACCCATAATAAAAATCAGGAATATGATTTACCGGTATTCCCGATAGATGATGATGGCTATTTAACTTTGACACCTAATCAGATTGCTGATTATTTGGCCGACCCATCACGTTTTTATGTCCGTCATATTCTAAAATTTCCTTCACTACCGTCGCACCAGATGGTTTACGGGGTGTCGATTCATGCTGGATTAGAGTATTTTTATACCGAGAAATTAGCAGGTCGCAAGCCTCAACTCGCCACAATGTTAGAGGTTTTTAGGGGCGCCTGGAGGAGTGAAGGATTTGTTTCATTGCGGCACGAGAATGAGCGTCGAAAGCAGGGAGAGGTTAGCTTGAGTCGTTACTATAAGACTTTTATTGATGTGGCAGATCCAGTTGTAGCTGTTGAGAAAGAGTTTTTATTGCGTGTTCCTGAATATAAAATATATATTAAGGGACGATACGATATTGTTGTAAAAAATACAGATAGTAATGGGGTTACAATCTGTGATTTTAAGACAAGCCATGTTGCAAATGAGAAGACAGCCAAAGATAAGGTACGTGATTCGGTGCAGATGGGTATCTATGCTCTAGCCTGGGATGAGTTAAATGATGAAAAAGTTACATCAATAGCTCTGTATTTTACGGAATCTCAAATATTGGCAGAGCGAACAAAGATTGAGCATGCAAAGACACTGAAAAAAATAGCTGAAGTAGCAGAAGGCATAAGAGCAAATCTCTATCCGAAGCGTGGAAATCTAACTGACTTAGAGACGGAAGGACTATTTAGTTAATAATATGAGCTATCGAGATCAGGAGTGGCTAGAGAATTTATTAGCTGATATATGGTATAAGCATTTTGACGATGTCGAGCAAAACAATGACGTAGTAATTATATGGGCTAAGCGCGCCAAGCGTCGTTTAGGCTCTATTGAAGTAGACGCAAGGGATGGGCATACCTCTATTATTAAAGTAAATCGGTTATTTCAGGATTTAGAGGTTCCGGAATATGTTATTCGGGCCACGATTGTGCATGAGATGACTCATTACGCCCACGGCTTTGGCTCACCACATGAGCAGAAGCAAAAGCATCCGCATAGCGGTGGTGTGGTGCGACGTGAGTTTGCTGAACGTGGGTTAGTTGATTTGTATATTCAGCAGAAGCGCTGGCTAAGAGAAAACTGGCGAGATTTTTTGTTGAAGAAAGGTATGATGTAGGTATTTTGTTCGTGTTTTAGGGTATACTAGTAATGTTATGGAAGTTTTGATTATAGTTTTACTGGTAGGGATCTTTATTGCATTGGCCTTTCTTGTTTTTCGCAATTTAGGTATGGGGTCTGCTAAGTCTAGCGATCTTGATACTAGTGCGGTTCAGCTTTTAAAACAAGATCTTCAGAATATGCAACAGCTCTTAGTCCAGACGCAATCCAATATGCAGGATAGATTAGATAAGAATAATACAAATGTACAGGAAAGTGTGCATCAACAGATGAAGCAGTCATCTGAGATTATTCGTCAAGTAACCGAACGATTAACGCAATTGGATGAAACCAATAGGCGCGTTGTGGATATTACATCGGAATTAAAGACCTTACAGAATGTTCTGCAGAACCCAAAGCAGAGGGGTGTATTGGGGGAGTACTATTTATCGCAAGTTTTAGAGAATGTATTACCTCCAACGCAGTATAAATTACAATATGGCTTTAAGAATGGTGATATTGTAGATGCTGTTATCTTTCTAGATAAAGGTAAGATCTTGCCGGTTGATTCAAAATTTAGTCTGGAGAACTATAATCGAATTATAGAGCGTAAAGATCCTGGTGAGCGTGAAAAATTAATACGGCAGTTCAAGCAGGATCTAAAAAGTAGAATTGATGAAACATCTAAGTATATTAGGCCACATGAGGGTACAATGGATTTTGCTTTTATGTTCATTCCCTCGGAGGCGATATATTATGATTTGCTGGTTAATAAGGTAGGAACAGCCAATACTACTGCGCGCGATCTAATCGAGTATGCTTTCCGAGATAAGCATGTGATTATTGTGTCGCCAACTTCATTTATGGCATACCTACAGACGGTCTTGCAGGGCTTACGGTCGCTACAAATAGAGGAGCAAGCCAGAGACATTCAGGAGAGAGTTGGCTTGCTTGCGCGTCACTTAAAGAGTTACGATACATATATGCAAAAGATGGGGAATTCACTTTCAACGACAGTTGGGCACTATAATACGGCGTATAAAGAGTTCAAGAAGGTAGATAAGGATGTCGTTAAGATTGCTCAAACTGAACAGGTAATTGAACCATTGCTAGTTGATAAGCCAACAACAGATGATTAAAGGGGATTTTTTATGAAGAAGCGAATACTATCAGGTATTAAGCCAACCGGAGATGTGCATCTGGGAGGATATTTAGGGGCAATGCGTGAGTGGCCTAAATTTCAGTCTCCTGATAATGAGGTTTTTTATTTTATTGCTGACTTGCATGCCCTAAATATTCGCCCCAGTGCCGATGAATTGCGCAGTAAGACCTATGATTTGGTGGCTTGGCTTCTTGCACTAGGTATTGATAGTGAGAATAATTCGATATACTTACAGTCTCAGGTTCCAGAGCATAGTGAGTTGTGTTGGTTGCTAAACAATTTTGTAACTATGGGGGAGCTCTCCAGGATGACTCAGTATAAAGATAAGGCCAGTAAGAATGGCTCAGAAGGACAGTTGGTGGCGTTATTTACTTACCCTGTATTGATGGCGGCAGATATCTTGCTCTATGATGCCGATGAAGTGCCAGTTGGTGCAGACCAGACCCAGCATGTGGAGCTGACGCGCGATATTGCCCAGCGCTTTAATGGAATATATGGCAGTGAGTCGCTAAAGTTACCTAAGTTTACGAATCCTAGTCATTCAGCTCGAGTTATGATGCTCGATGATCCGACTAGCAAGATGAGTAAGAGTGAGGGTGGGGATGGTTGTGTGTACCTATCAGACTCGGAAGACGTAATCAGCCGTAAATTTAGCCGTGCTGTAACGGATTCTGAATCTTCTGTGAGATTTGATAAGGAGAATAAGCCAGGGGTAAGTAACTTACTGGAGATATTGGCATCGGTTAATGGAGAAAGTATTGAATTACTTGAAGAAAAGTTTTCTGGATCTGGCTATGGAGAATTAAAGCAGGCAGTTGCACAGGCCGTTTTGACAGAAATATTGCCTCTCCAGAAGGAGTATCGCAAGCTACGTGCGGATGAGGGGCATTTAGATACTATATTGCATAGAGGTAGAGAAAGAGTTGCTCCGCTTGCCCAGTACAAATTGGCTCAACTCAAGTCTATCATTGGACTAGTGTAAAAAATACAATACTCTTTTACAGAGTAGAGATGATAAAAATCATAAAATATATTGACAAAGCATAAGGAGTTTGATAAACTAGAGTCAATCTAGTTCATTTAAAACCAAAAACAAAAACAAAAACCAAGTAACATTTTTCCCATAAAACTTTGTAAGTCGCTTGGTCTCCATAAAGGCGACTTACTTGTTTTGTGAACAGTAGGGTAACTCCGACCTGTAGACATCCCCCTTGTCTCGGGTCGGGCTTCCCCTACTGTTCTAGGGTGCCTCATCGAGAGAGGCGAATCATCCCCGACAGATAAATCCTTGTTAAAGCTAAGATAGGGTAGGTCACCGACTTGTACTATCACCAAAGCTTTATAGATAACCAGCCAAGCCTACAAGGCAAAGTTGGTTAACAGAGACTTGTCTAGACGGATGGTAGGGAAATAGGCTAGACAAACAAAAGTGTACCTTATCTCGAAAAAAGTCAGCCTAAACTTGGATAGCTAGGCTTAAATAAGCTTAGATACCCGTATATCGGGGCAGCACGTGCCAATTGAATCTTTCTCTTTAGGGCAGATGTGACTGCCCCGTAACCAATTACTTATTTTAGAGATCACCCATTTGTTAGGGTGATTTTTTGTTAGGGAATGATTATTCATGAAAAGACTTCGGCTGATTGCGATATTAAGTAGAAACTGTTTGGTATTGAGTGGAAATATCAAACAGTTAAATGACGAGTCGTATAAGAAAGTAGGTCAGTATAATGAATAAAAAAAGTAGTCGATAGAAAATTCCAAATACTGTAAATAAAATTGGTATTCAATATTATATAATTTGTATTCAAATAATCTACTGTGGAAAAACTGTCGAAAAATAGCGATAATAGTAATAGTATGCGTGATGCACCCCACCGACAGCTTGCCCTCTATATTTCGGTAACGATTTTTGCTTTACTGCTCTCGTCTAGCGTAGTGGGCTTCTTGCTGCTTACTACATCACCTAGGGATATTGGTAGCTTAGGGGTGACCATTTGGTTTATTGCACTATTCATACTAGTAGTATCTGGCTTGATTCTGCTGCGCTACGGCTTTTCTTACCGTAAACATCCTGAAGCTCAGGAGAGATTATTAATTTATAAATCTTCGATTAGAAATAGTGTTGTGATGGGGCTATTTATTGTAATTGGTCTGGCAATGCAGAGTTTACGTATGTTGAATCTGGGTGATATACTGCTCTTCTTGCTAACTCTTGCTATAATTGAACTATATTTTCGAACAAAGAAGTCATGAAAAATCCACTAGAAATACTTGATCAGGTTGAATCCGAATATATTACACTAATAGCCTCTGCTTCAAAACAGCAGGATTTACTTGATATTAAATCAAAGTTGATTGGCCGACAGGGGAGATTGCAACAGGTATTGAAGTCACTCGGTTCGCTGAATGTTGAGGAACGGCGCGAGGTTGGCTCTAGAGCTAATATACTCAGACAAAAAATTGAAGAAGCTATAATCTCTCGAGAGAAGACAATTGCACAATCCGAGGATAATGCATTGTCAGCGGTTGACTTATCACTTCCGTTACGCACAGAACAGCTAACTGGACATGGACATCCGACACAGTTAGTGCTTGATGATATTTATGAAGTATTTTTAAGGCTTGGCTTTGCAGTTGTTGATGGGCCGGAGGTGGAGACTGACTGGTATAATTTTGAGGTTCTAAATATGCCACCCGATCATCCGGCACGAGACATGCAGGACACCTTTTATCTAGAGGCAGATACCGGCAGGGTGCCACTTGTGCCACGTACGCATACTTCGGCGGCACAAATTCGCTATTTGGAGAATAATCAACCACCATTTAAGATTATTGTTCCAGGTAAGGTGTATCGTAATGAGGATGAAGATAGGACACACTCCTGGACTTTCTATCAAGTGGAGGGCTTGGTGGTTGGTGAGGATGTGAGTATGGCCGACCTTAAGGGAACACTATTGCATTGTGTACAGTTGTTATTGGGTCAAGACGTAAAGATACGATTTCGACCGAGCTTCTTCCCGTATACTGAGCCTTCGGTTGAGGTGGATGTATGGTATCGAGATGAGTGGCTAGAAGTTGGTGGGGCTGGCATGGTTCATCCGCATGTATTGGCTCGCGGTGGGGTTGATTCGGAGCAGTACAATGGTTTTGCTTTTGGGTTTGGCCCAGATCGCTTGGCTCTGATTCGTTATGGATTGACTGATCTGCGGAAGCTTTGGCGACCTAATTTACTGATGAGCGAAGAATTATGAAAATTGCCGTTGCAACCCTTAATCGATATTTGAAAAACCATCGGACTGTTGATGAGATTGTTGAACTATTGGCTCGAACCGAAATTGAAGTTGAGGAGATTATTCGCTCTAATGCATTGGATCCGGGTATTATTTTAGTGAAAACCATACAGGTTGAGCCTCATCCAAACGCTGATCGCCTACGGCTAGTGACAGTTAGTACTGGCACTAAAAAGATTCGAGTTGTCTGTGGTGCACCAAATGTGACGGTTGGTCAGCGTGTTGGATTGGTTCAGCCGGGTGCTAAGTTGCCAGACGGGACAAAAATTGAAACCTCGAAGATTCGTGGTGAGACTTCGCACGGCATGCTTGCTAGTGCTAAGGAGCTCGGTCTGAGCGATGATCATACAGGAATTCATGTCTTTGAAGAGGATCAGCATAAGCTTGGTACATCATTGTGCGACATTGTATTTTCTGGAGATGTGCTGGACATTAAGACACCTGCAAATAGGTGGGATTTTTTGAGTGGGGTAGGGATAGCGCGGGAAATTGCTGTTTATGACTCAGGGCAGGGGGTGGTGGAGCCAGTTGTGGGTGAGTATGAATATAAAAAAACAGAATTTGTAAATGTCAAGGCTAGGGAAGAGAATCGTCGCTTTATGTCTGCTAAGTTGCGCGTTAAGAATAATGTAAAAAGTCCTACATGGCTTGTGGATAACTTGTCCGCTAACGGCATTGCGACACACAATCCAGTGGTTGATGTTACTAATTTTGTGATGCTTGAAATGGGTCAACCAAGTCATGCTTATGATGCTACAGCACTGACTGGCCCACTCGAGGTCCGTTATGCTAGAAAAAATGAAAAAATTACCACACTTGATGATGAGTTGCGCGATTTAGATAGTCGAGACCTAGTAATTTGTGATGCTAATGGACCGATTGGGCTAGCTGGTGTAATGGGTGGAAAAGCATCGCAGATTCAGCCTGAAACAACTGAGATTATCCTGGAGGCTGCACATTGGGATAAGGCAACTATTCGTAAGTCAGCCACCCGACACGGTTTACGCACAGAAGCGTCGGCTCGGTATGAGCGCTCTCTCCCACTCCCCTTGCCCGAAAAAGCTTTTGCTCGGCTACTCGACCTCTTGCAAGAAATTTGTGATGCCAAGATCATTGATGGTCCGTACGATCAACTTTATGGCTGGCCGTGGCAACAATTTTTAGGTGTTCGAGTTCGTCGAGCTGAGAAATTTTTAGGCATGCAAATTGATGAGGGTCAAGTTATAAAGGGGCTGCGCTCGCTCGGTTTTAAAGTAGATCACTTCTCTATCACAAAAGAACTCAAGAGCCATATCGGTAAGCCCTATCGTTGGGGTGCTAATTATCGAGCTGATGGCGAGACAGCTTTTGATTGCTCATATCTGGTAGACAGGATTTATTCTAAGTTAGGTATCTTTGTTGGCCACACGTCATTAGGGCAATTTCATACTGGCAGGCCGGTTGAGGTAAATCATTTAAAACCTGGTGATGTATTGTTTTATGAGGGCAAGATTGAAAAATCAGTTACCGATCATTATTATCTAATGAACCAGGATGGTGTAAAGACCCGCTATAACCTGGAAGAGCCAGAGAAAGTTGGGCACAATGGTATTTATTTGGGTGGCGGAAAGGTTGTTCAGGCAGCTCAGTATAAGTATAAGCAGGGTGATTGGGTGCTTCGAGATGAAGGCGGTGTGATTGTCTCCCCTGTTGAGGAGTTTATTGAGAATCCTGGCTATTTGGGTGCGCGTCGTTATGTGGAAAGCTTTAATCATATTTTAGCGGTTGAAGTACCATGGTGGCGCACGGATATTCGTCTGGAAGCTGATATGTATGAGGAGATTGCAAAAATAGTTGGCTACGACTCAATGCCAGAAACGCTGCCAAAAATTGCGCCAATGCCAGAGTTGAGTCAGTCTAACTTGGTTGCGATGCGTGAATTGCGCCGTAAGTTAGTGCATATTGGTGGCACAGATGTGGCAACTTATAGCTTTATTTCAGAAGAAGATGCGCTGCGAACCAAGCTTAATCCTCAGAAATTACCGATAGTGGCGAACCCACGTTCTCCTGAGCAAAAGTATTTACGATCCGACCTTCTGGCTAGTCATTTAGTGATGTGGCAGAAAAATAGTGTTTATAAATTGAGTCAAATTACTTTTGAGTTCTCACGGGTTTTTCAAAGTTCAGGTAGAGATGGTGATTTACCGATAGAAAAATGGCAGCTAGCGATTAGTAGCGTTGGGTCAGATAGCCTAATGTATTTGCAGGCTTTTATGCATGGCTTTTTGTCTAGTGTAAAGCTGGAGCCAACATTTGGTGATATTGGGTCTACCGATGATAGATTAGTGCCACAATGTTCGGCACAGATGATGCTGGGTGATACGAAACTCGGTGTGATTGGGCGAGTTAGTACACCGATATGGCGAGAGTTTAATTTGTCGCAACCAGTGAGCTTTGCAGTGTTTGATGTGGATGCCCTACTGCAACCCAGAGATTATGCAAAAGTTAGAAATTTGCCGGAGTATCAGTTAGTACAGCGTGATATGAGCTTGGAAGTTCAGACCAATGTAGCGTGGCAGTCAATTTTAGACGCATTAAAAGACTATGACCAATTAGTAACTATCAATTACTTGGATAGTTATTCCAATCAGGTACTCAGTAAAGCTGGGCGACGGGTGTTAACAATTAGGGTGCGCTTAGATTTGGGTGCACAACCGTCTTTGGAAGTAATCCAGGCTGCTGAATCAGATATTGTAACTAGGCTTCAGCAAGAGTGTCCGCAGGCAGATTTGCGGTTACGATAAATAATCTGCCTAAGGCAAGAATATTGACACCATTAAACACTCTTGCGGGCCGTCCGCTACGTGCTATGATATATCTAGATAAGCGTGAGGGGTATGAGTAGCTACATATAGCTAACATTTTACTTCTAAAATATATCAATGCCTGAGGAAAGAAAGAAACAAGCTATTAGAACAAAGCACTGGTTTTTAGTGCTTTTGCCTCTGTTTATCTTATTACTTTTAAATGCATGGGCTGCAGTTTTTGTTGAGGGTGTGATATATCCTGGCGTTAAAGTTGCGGGACAAGATGTTTCGGGGCTAACACGCCAGCAGGCGATATCTTTTTTGCAGTCCAAGCCACTTGGCAAACAGGTTAAGCTGAATGTTGGTGGACAAGAATTTGTGGCTAGCAACGAGGAAATTGGTGCGCGCTATGATGTACCGGCTACGGTTGAGCTAGCCTATCAAAAGGGTCGTCAGTATAAGTTGCCAATTATAGGTATTATTGACTCGATGCGCACCCATCATGATATTGGTTATGCTTTTGAATTGGATTATCGTAAGCTGAGTGCTTTTACGAACCAGATAGTTGAGAAGGTTGGACAGCCAGCTAAAAATGCCTCACTAGTTATTGAAAATGGTCAAGCTACAATTCAGCCCGATATTAATGGGCTGGGCCTTGATAAGATGCGAGTAACTCAGCTTGTATCTGGTGCTTTGGCTACTGCACAAGATGGTAATTTTACTCTAGATACAGAGCCGGTTGAGGCTTCAATTAGAGCCACTGCGGTAGAGTCGACTAAATCTGAGGCGGAGGTATTGTTACAACGCTCGATTCGATTAACATATAATGATCGAGTTTTTCAGCCCAGTGCTGTTAATATTGGCTATTGGATTGTGACGCAACCAAATGATGAGGTGAACCCCAGTAAATTACAGGTGCAAATTTCGGAGGCGCAAGTTAAGGGCTATGTGCAGTCGGTGGCTAATGAAATTGATAAGGCACCTGTAAATAAAAAAGTAGTGGTTAAAAATGGTGTTTCGTCAGTTGAGCGTGAAGGTCAAGATGGAGTTGCTCTCAATCAGGATATGGTGACAAGCACTATTGTGCAAGCCATGCGTGAAAATCGAGATACTGATATTGTATTACAAACCAGTCCAGTAGCTTTTAAGACCGAAACTATTAGGACGACTAGCTTAGATGCGGCAAAATATATTGAAATTAACTTGTCGCGACAGTATATGTGGGCCTATGAGAATGGTCAGGTGGTTCACTCAGCGCCGATTACAAGTGGTGCTACAGGCGCTGGATTAGGAACGGTGACGGGACTATTTGCAATTTATTCTAAGGGTACTAATACTTACTTAAACGGCGCACAGTATGGGTATAACTATAACGTATTTGTTAACTATTGGATGCCCTTCTTTAAGGGGTATGGCTTGCATGACGCCAGTTGGCGCAATGGTCGGTTTGGTGGTCAGGATTATTATTATAATGGGTCACATGGGTGCGTTAATCTGCCAGCTGGTACGGCGGCCTTTATCTATTCGTGGTCGGATATTGGTACGCCAGTATGGGTGCATAACTAATACCAATAGCTATTTTACAATGCAGAGGTGATAAAAAACCTCTATAATCATAAGCAACATGAAAGATACTCCAAAAACTTCACAGCCAGCTCGAGTAATTAGTAATCCTTTTCCGGAGTCTACGTCGCACAATGTAGATTCTAAT
Source organism: bacterium (assembly GCA_016700035.1). Classification (NCBI taxonomy): domain Bacteria; species bacterium. Next base: position 203,797 of record CP064998.1, read on the forward strand.
TCAGCGACAAAACAGGTACAAACTGAGGCTCTGGTAGAAAATCCAGAAACTACCACTTCCCCATCGGTTGCCGCTGATAATGATTTAATTGAAAAAACTTGGGTGGATGCGGTGAATAAAATAGCTCAAGAATATGCCGATGATCCTTTTGCATTACAACAGAAGCAAGCTGAGCTGACCCGTGATTACTTAAAAAAACGCTGGGGTCGGGAGATTAAGTCGGCATGAGGGCGAGCTAAATGCAGGCCGTAACAGTTCTAGCAGTATTTATTGCCCTAGCTTTTATAGGAGTGGTGATTATTGGTGTGGCGCTATTTGTGCGTCGGTCGCAACGTACTAAGGATATTGAGCGCGGTATAAAGATGGTACCCTTACTCCTCAAGCTACCGCCGGCCGAGACGGATGAAAGCCAGCGCGATGATCGTGAGAAAATTAAGGAGAATATTTCAAAGGCCGAGGGAATCTTTACGTTATTATCTGGCTTAATTACAAAGCGCAAGCTATATTCTCAGAGACATATTGCTTTTGAGATTGTAGCTCGGGGTGAGCAGATTTATTTTTATGTTGGTGTACCGGCGGCATTAACTGGCGCGGTGGAGAAGGCTTTGGTGGCAGCTTACCCAACTATTCAGATAGACCAGGCACTTGAGCATAATATCTTTAGTCAACAAGGTAAGATAGCTGGGGTGTCTGGTGGTGAGCTAAATTTAACCCAGAAAAATATTTATCCCGTCCAGACTTATAAGACATTAGAGTTCGATCCAATGAGCGGTATGATAGCCTCACTTTCCAAGCTAACCCAAGATGAAGGTGCAGCCATTCAGATTATGGTGCGCCCTGCCCCACCGAAATGGTCAAAGGGTGCGCGCGAATATGCTAAAGGGCTACTTAATCCTCAGCGTGCGAAGTCGACCGATCCGATGCATATCGCCACTCAGATTGCGAAAGCACCCTTTTCGACTCCCGATTGGCAGGCCAAAGAACAAATGAATGATCCGACCAAACAGGCCGATACGATTGACCAGAAGCTAGCTCAGGCAATTGAAGAAAAAGCTAGTGAGCCGGCTTTTGAAACGATGATTCGGATTGTAGCCAGTTCGACCGATCAGGCTCGTAGTCAACTGGTGGTGCAGGATATAGTTAATGGCTTTGCCCAGTTTAATCAGCCGGGCAGTAATGGCTTTGTTTTTCAGCCGGCTCATACGCCCAGAGAGCTTGCCCATAGCTTTATTTTTCGGATATTTCCCAGAAATCGTAGGGCGGTTATTTTAAATTCGACAGAGCTAGCAACAATTTTCCATTTGCCAGATGCAGCGGCTGAGATTGGTACGCCACTAGAGCGTAAGGGTCGTCGAGAGGTATCGGCACCGGCCGAGTTGCCAACTGAAGGCGTGGTGATTGGCTCAAACTTCTTTCAGGGCAAGGAAAAAGTGGTGCGACTATCGGATGAGGATCGTAAGCGCCATATGTATATTATTGGGCAAACCGGAACCGGTAAGTCGGTTACCCTGGAAGATCTCATCGTGCAAGATATGGCTCTGGGTAAGGGGCTATGTGTAATTGATCCACACGGTGAGTTAGCAGATGCGGTGCTGGCAAAAGTTCCACGTAGCCGTATTGATGACGTGATTTATTTTAATCCGGCCGATCTGGTGGTCCCATTGGGGCTTAATATTATGGAATTTGACCCTGAGCATCCGGAGCAGAAAGACTTTATTATTCAGGAAGTTATAAATATGCTCTATAAGCTCTACGATCCAGATAAGCAGGGAATTATTGGGCCACGTTTTGAGCATTGGTTCCGGATGGCGTCACTAACTATTATGTCCGATCCAGCTGGTGCGACGTTCTTGGAGGTGCCAAAACCATTTGTAGATGACGAATACTTGAAAGAGAAGTTTAAGTTTGTTAAAGATTCTACCGTGCAGGACTTTTGGATTAATGAGATGGGTCAGACTTCAGATTATCATAAAAGTGAGATGCTGGGTTGGTTTGTGTCAAAGTGGGGTGCCTTCCAGTCTAACGAAGTAATGCGTAATATTATTGGCCAGTATAAGAGTGCCTTTAATTTTACTGACATTATGGATACTAATAAGATTTTGATTGTGAATCTCTCAAAAGGTCAAACTGGTACGGAAAATTCTCGACTTTTGGGTATGATTTTTGTTATCAAATTACTAGCTGCGGCATTAGCTCGTTCGGGGCGTGAAAAAAGTCAGATGCCACAATTTACTCTCTACGTTGATGAGTTTCAAAACTTTTCAACTGATAGCTTTGCTACGATCCTATCGGAAGCTCGTAAGTATAACCTGTGCCTAGTGGTGGCCAACCAATTTATTGGCCAGTTGTCAGAGGAAATTAAAGGCGCTGTATTTGGTAATGTTGGTACACTGTTTACATTTAGGTGTGGGCCAGAAGATGCTGAGTTCTTGGAAAAGCAATTTGAGCCTAGCTTTGATCGAAATGATTTAGTGAATATCCCGAATCTTCAGGGTGCAATAAAGCTCATGGCGAATGGTTTACCGACCGTGCCGTTTACAATCCATCCAGTTTTTCCGCCAGTTGGTAAGCCTAATCCTGAACTTGCCATTCAGCTAAAAGAGCTGACACGTAAACGGTTTGGTCGACCCAAAGCTGAGGTCGAAGAAGAAGTTCGATTACAGTTGCGCACACGTGATAGTGCGGCGACAGAATCAGAAAAGAAGCCAGCCTCTGTGCAGGCGGGCTAGTTGCTAGATGTTGTCAGTCAGGATACAATCAGTACAACATAACAGTTTAGGGATAAAAATAGATGTTATTTCGTGATGTCGTTTCAAATATTGCATTAGGTCGTGAAAATAAAAATGTTCTAGGCTTCTATATCAAAAGAATTGCCGACGAACAATCAACTCGTGTTATTACAGCTGTTTTAGCTATCTTGATGGTGGCTTTTCAGTCGGTAACTTTTATAGCTCCACCGAAAGTTTCCGAAGCGAGTTCAGGTTCTTCGAACGATATTATTTATGGTGGGTATAAGTCCAAGGCGGATTTATTGCATAAGTTTGATACTAACCCAGAAGTTAGGGCTATTTTTGTTCGTGTAGGGATTGGCCGTGATGAAATTGTGCGATCTACGCCAAGCCGAGTAAATTCATCTTGGGATGTTTGGTCGATGGGACGCAAGCGTCATGGTGAGCAAAATATTTTAATGGACATTCCGGGAGCTCATTCAACTGTTTATTTACGGCCACTGCGGGTGTGGGGCAATAATAAATGGTTTTCTGGGCTAGAGGGCAAAACGGGAGTAGGTAAGCAGTTTTGGATACTCTACGATTGTGGTAATCCAGTATTTTCAGCTAATACACCAGGCGAGAAAGTGCCAGCTCCGTCAACTCCTCCTCCTCCTCCTCCTCCACCTCCTCCACCACCACCTCCTCCACCACCACCACCAACTCCAGAGCCAAAGGCAAGCTACTCGTGTCAGAGCTTAGCGGCATATATGGATACTGCAAATAGCAAAATGAATCCACCCTTAAAAGTTACCTTTGTAGGTACGGCGCAGGTTGAGAATACAAATATTAAGAATTATATTTTTGACTTTGGTGATGGAGAGCGGATTTCTACTGCTAAATCGCAGGTGGATCATGTCTATAAAAAATCTGGCACTTATACTGCTCGCTTAAAAGTAGAGACTACGGCCGGAACGACCGACTATACCGTGGCCTGTTCGCAGACTATTCGAGTGGTTGATCCAAAGCTAACATATAACAAGCAGGCGGTTAACTTATCTATTAAAGATAAGAATGGGAATCCAATTCAGGCTAGTGGTACAACAGCTCAGGCCGGCAATGAAATACGCTACAGTATCTCAGCAACTAATACGGGAACTGGCGTAGTTAGTGGGTTTGTTTTTGAAGAAGCGATTGCCGATATTTTAGAGTATGCCGATATTAAAGATTTGGGTGGAGCGCGGTTGGTTGAAAAGCCAATTCCGGGCCAGGAAGATAAACTGATTGAGCGCACTTTAGTCTGGGATAAGGTAGAGATTAAAGGTGGTGAGACAGCCACAAAGCAGTTTGTAGTGAAGGTGAAAAACCCAATTCCCGCCACTCCAATCGGCGCCAGCGATCAGAGCTCTTATGACTTGAAGATGGAAAACCTTTTCTTCAATAATCGAGTTGAAATCCTATTAGAGCAGCCGCCGGTTAAAAAAGTTGAACAAGTCACTCAAACACTACCTCAAACAGGTGCTGGTGTGGCTACCACTACGATGGCACTCTTTACTAGTGGTATGGTATTTATACTGTTGCGTAATCGTTTGATTAAGCGTGAGCTAGAAATATTGGCAGTCTCAGAGACAGGAGGTAGAGATGTCTGAAAAGATTAATCAAAATCCCGAGCGTGAGTCTGGAGCAAAGCATGAAAAGCTGGACTTAAAGGTTGATAAGTCAGCCGAATCTCATAAGCCATTAGAGCAAAAATCAGAAACAGCACACGAGCGCGAGAAGTCAGCCGAGCAAACACGCGAGAAGATTGAAAAATCACTTGATAAAGAAGCTGATAAAGCGCGCGAGAAACAACCTAAAACAACTGAGGTGCGTGAACCGCAGGTAGTTACCAGGGGCGCTCGAGATGCGGCATATCGTTCCACCATGCAGACTGTGCGATCTCAACTTACGCCGGTGCAACGTAATTTTTCTAAATTTATTCACGCTAAACCAGTTGAGGTAACAAGTGAATTGTTGGAAGAAACAATATTTCGCCCTAGCTTTTTGTGGGGTGGCGTGATCGGTGGGATCTTGATGGGTGCGAGCTTGTATATATTCTCCTATATACAAGGCTTTAAGTTGTCGGGTTCAGAATTTATTGTAGGGTTATTGATTGGTGGAGTTTTGGGGGTTTTAGCAGAAAAGCTATTTCGGCATAAGAAAACTACCAAAGGCCCGAACGCAAAGACTACTCACAAGAAATAGTGCAATATTACTGATTGCGTTCCTGAGTAGGTCTTGCTCATACACCTGATTTTCAGATATAATGTAGTTAATGAATACTGAACTATCAGGAGGGGTTAGGTAGCGTATGGCTGCAAAATCACAGCCCCAAGAATATACTGCATCACAAATTCAAGTACTTGAGGGTCTTGAGCCGGTACGCAAACGTCCTGGTATGTACATTGGTGGTACTGGCTCAGAGGGCTTGCACCACTTAGTTTGGGAGTTGGTTAATAACTGTATTGACGAGGCGCTGGCAGGGGTAGCAACTCGAGTTGATGTCGTGTTAGAGAAAGATGGCTGGGTCTGCGTGACTGATAATGGGAGAGGTATTCCAGTTGATAAGGTTAAGGCAACTGGCAAATCGGCACTCGAGACGGTGCTAACGGTATTGCACGCTGGTGGTAAATTTGGCGGTGGTGGATATAAGGTATCTGGTGGTTTGCACGGAGTTGGTGTTTCGGTCGTGAACGCCTTGGCAACTGACTTAATTGCAACTATTAAAAAAGATGGCAAAATCCACGAGCAGGTGTACAAGAACGGTGTACCAACGTCAGACATTAAAGTAATTGGCCAGACTAAAGATACCGGTACAGCAATCCGTTTCAAGCCAGATGAAACGATTTTTGAAACTGTACAGTTTAAATATGAAGTTATCTTAGATTATTTGCGCCATCAGGCTTACCTCACTAAAGGCGTTCAAGTTCAGTTGGTTGATGAAGTAAATGAACGGCAGTTTGGATTTTATTTTGAGGGTGGTATTCGTAGTTATGTGGAGCATCTTAATAAAGGTAAGGATGCCATTAATGAGCCAACTTTTTATGTGGAGCGTGAAAATGGTGATGTGACGGTTGAGGTGGCAATTCAATATGCCGATAGCTATAACGAGCAGGTAAAAAGTTTTGCCAATAACATTCATAACCCAGAAGGTGGTACACATCTGACGGGTTTTCGGACCGCCTTAACTCGTGTAATTAATGATTATGCTCGCAAGAATAGTCTTATCAAGGAAAAAGATGAATCTCTTACCGGAGAAGATGTGCGCGAAGGTCTGACGGCGATAATATCAGTTAAATTACCGGAGCCACAGTTTGAAGGGCAGACAAAAGGTAAATTGGGTAATCCAGAAATTCGAGGTGTAGTTGATCAGGTAGTTTCTGAATATCTAGCTTATTATTTGGAAGAAAATCCAGCTGAAGCAAAGAAGATGATTGGTAAGGCTTCACTCTCGGCTCGGGCTCGTTTGGCGGCTCGGGCAGCTCGCGACACAGTTATTCGCAAAGGCGCATTAGAGGGCATGACATTGCCTGGCAAATTGGCTGATTGTAGCTCCAAAGATGCTACTCGTTCAGAGCTGTTTATTGTAGAGGGTGATTCAGCTGGTGGTACGGCAAAGCAGGGGCGTGATCGTGAATTTCAGGCAATTCTACCGTTGCGCGGTAAAATTTTAAATGTTGAACGTGCCCGACTTGATAAAATGCTATCCAGCAATGAAGTAAAGAATCTAATCATTGCACTTGGAACCGGTATTTCGGATAGTTTTGAATTAGAAAAGCTACGTTATGACCGAATTATTATTGCTACCGATGCTGATGTTGATGGCGCTCATATCCGCACTCTTTTGCTTACATTCTTCTTTCGCCATATGGTTTCGGTGGTTGAAGCGGGGCATATTTATATCGCTCAGCCACCGCTCTATAAAGTAAGCGTGGGGCGCGAAAGACATTATGCCTATAATGACGCTGAGCGTGATACTATCATTAAGGAATTAGCTGAAAAAATAGAAGCTCGGGCAAAATCCAAGAAAACCGTAAAAGAAGAAGTGGTTAGTGAAACTACAGATACTCAGTACGTTACTACGGCTCAGGATTTGGCAGAATTAGCGGTTAATACAGAGCAAGTTGAGAATGAAGCAGCCACAGCCGAAGCGGAAGCTTCAACTGGTGTTAAAATACCGGGTCTTTCAATTCAGCGCTATAAAGGTTTGGGCGAGATGAATGCCGACCAGCTTTGGGAAACCACCATGGATCCTGATAACAGAATTTTGTTACAGGTTTCTATTGAGGACGCCGAGAAAGCGGATGCAATATTTTCTAAGCTTATGGGTGATGAAGTGAGTTTGCGTAAGAACTTTATCCAGACTCATGCAAAATCAGTACAGAACTTGGACGTATAAGAGAGGAAATGTATGGCAGATAATATCCCAGAAGAGACTAATTTAGAAGAACAGCCCACTGAGATTGTGAAGCCAGGCATCGGTACAGTTAAGATGCAGGCAATTGAGTTTGAGATGGAGAAGAGTTATCTCGAATATGCTATGTCGGTGATTGTTTCGCGGGCCCTGCCAGATGTGCGTGATGGTTTAAAGCCGGTGCATCGACGTATATTGTACGCCATGCACACGATTGGTGTACGGGCTAATACTAAATATCGTAAGTCGGCAACGGTAGTAGGTGAAGTAATTGGTAAGTATCACCCGCATGGTGATTCGGCTATTTATGAGTCCATGGTGCGCATGGCTCAAGACTTTAGTTTGCGCTATCCGATGGTTGATGGTCAGGGTAACTTTGGTTCGGTTGATGGTGACTCGGCGGCTGCCATGCGATACACCGAGGCTCGTATGACTAAAATAGCTGAAGAGATGCTGGCTGATATCGATAAAGATACAGTCGACTTTATGCCCAACTATGACGGTTCACAGCGAGAACCCAAGGTTTTACCAGCTAAAATCCCGAATCTTCTTTTAAATGGAGTGCAGGGTATTGCTGTTGGTATGGCTACTAATATTCCAACCCACAACTTGCGTGAAATGGTTGATGCAATTGTGGCAATTATTGATAACCCAGATGTAACGATTGATGAGTTGATGAAAATTGTTAAAGGTCCGGACTTCCCAACTGGAGCTACTATTTTTGATGACGGCGGGATTACTTCGGCCTATGGAACTGGTCGCGGTAGTATTACTATGCGTGCCGTGGCAGAGATTGTGGAGTATAAGAAGGGGCGCCAGGCAATTATTGTAACCGAAATTCCCTACCAGGTAGTGAAATCAAATCTAATTGAGAAAATTGCTGAGCTTCATCAATCGAAAAAAGTTGTCGGCATCTCAGATTTGCGCGATGAAAGCTCGGATCGTGGTGGTATGCGGATTGTGATTGAGCTTAAAAAAGATGCCTACCCGCAGAAGATATTAAATCAGCTCTATAAACACACGCCACTTCAGACGGCTTTCCATGTTAATATGCTAGCCTTAGTAGATGGTATTCAGCCACGCGTGTTGAATTTGGAGATGGTACTACGTTACTATCTCGATCATCGTCGAGTTGTGGTGCGTCGTCGAACTGAGTTTGACTTGCGCAAAGCTGAAGCCCGAGCCCATATCCTCGAAGGTCTTTTGAAGGCACTTGATGAAATAGATGCAGTTATCTCAACTATTCGTGAGAGCGAAACTCAAGATGAGGCACGACAGAATCTGATTAAGCGATTTGATTTAACCGAAATTCAAGCTAATGCTATTTTAGCAATGCAACTGCGCACATTGGCCGGCCTGGAGCGTAAGAAGATTCAAGATGAATATAATGAATTGCAAAATACCATTGCTAAATTAAAGGAAATTCTTTCTAGCGATGCAAATATTCTAAAAGTTATCCGAGAAGAGCTTTTGGAGGTGCGTGAAAAATATGGTGATGATCGTCGTACCCAAATTGAACGTAGGGCGGTTGGTAATTTCTCGGAAGAAGACTTGGTGCCAAATGAGGATGTTATTATTACCGTCACTCATGGCGGCTACATTAAACGAATGCCGGCCGACACTTATAAGAGTCAAGGCCGTGGCGGTAAAGGGATTATGGGCATGGCCACCAAAGAAGAAGATGTGGTGGAGCACGTTATTAAGACCAAAAATCATGACTGGCTACTCTTTTTCACTTCTCAAGGCCGAGCTTTTAGGGTGAAGGTTTATGAAATACCGGCCGCCAGTCGAACCGCTAAGGGTGTGTCGATTGTAAATATCTTAAATCTAGCACCAGAAGAAAAAGTGACGAGTACAGTTTCTCTTACCAAAGAAGAAAAAGAGCAGTATCTATTTATGGCTACGCGTCAGGGAACTATCAAAAAGACTAAGATTACTGATTTTGCTAATATTCGCTCCACGGGTATTATTGCGATAAAACTAGACCGCGAGGATGAGTTAATTTGGGTGAAAAAATGCTCTGATGGTGATGATATTATTTTATCAACCGCTAAGGCTCAGGCTCTACGTTTTGGCCAAGAGGCCGCTCGACCAATGGGGCGGGCAACTCGCGGTGTGCGTGGTGTACGCTTGCGTGCTGATGACCGAGTAGTTGGTGTAGATGTAGTTGGTAAGGAAGAAGGGCTGATGTTGGTGACTTGTGCTAATGGCTATGGCAAGCTAACCAAGACTAATCAATTCACTAAGCACGCTCGTGGCGGAGTTGGTATTAAGGCCGGGGTGGTAACCGCCAAGACTGGAGAAGTGATAGATGCCCGCGTGATAGTCTCGCGCGATGATGAGTTGCTACTTATTTCTAAGCAAGGCCAGGTTATTCGATTGCGACTTAAGGATATATCGGTAATTGGTCGGGCTACGCAGGGGGTGCGGATTATGAAGCTCAAGGATGGTGATAGTGTTGCCTCTCTGGCACTGATGGATGCTTCGGGAGATCCAGAACTAACGGAATAGCTATCCGATTGGCCTATATTAAGGTAGGATATAACCATAAGGATATTGCAGGGTGATTCACAAGACGGTACATAGTTTAAAAAAGTTACCAAGACGAGTTCGTACTCGCCTGAGTCATCATTTAGTTTCGCCAACAGTATTGGTGCGCGACCTAAATATAGATGAGGGTGATGTTGTTTTGGAGCTAGGTAGCCCAGTTGGGTTTTTTGGGTCGGCTTCGGTTAAGGCGGTTGGTGAGCCGGGTAAAGTTATTATTGCCGGTGCGAACACCGATGCGCTAGAACGAGTGGACTATCTTAAGCGGTATCGGCAATTTAAGCCAGTCCTGCTGGCGGATGTCTTGCTCGGAAGAGCCATCCCGCATCAGAGCGTGGACTGGATATTGTTAACTAATGTTCTCTCGTCATCTCTTAATCCAGATCATTTCTGCCTATCTGTAACTCAGTATGCTAAACGTGGTGCGCGGGTTGTGTTATTGGACTGGCAATTGCGTGGCGGTGTGGGCGCCGGCCCACTGGCAAACCGACGCGTCAGCCAGGAGAAGGCAATTAATTTACTGCAAGCTTGCGGGATGGTGTTTGAGCGGACACTGGCTACTCCAGGCTATCAGTATGCGTTGGTATTTCGCATAAAATCCTAGATATAACTATCGGATTGCAAGACAAGCATGCTCTAGATGCGGTACAATATCTCCTGTAAGGAGTTTTTGACGGATGATTTCGGAGTATCTTTATATACCACTTATTACTTGGCTAATTGCCCAGGTAATCAAATTTAGTATTGCCACATTGCAAGGAAAGTATCGGCCAAGCTTACTTTTCTCTTCTGGTGGTATGCCCAGCGTGCATTCAGCTACGGTGGCTTCATTAGCAACTGTAGCATTGATTGAAGGTGGAGCAAACAGCCCGCTGTTTGGTATTACTGGCGTATTTGCGGCAATTGTTATGTATGACAGTCTTGGAGTGCGTCGAGCCGCTGGCGAGCAAGCAAAAGCCTTAAATTTATTAATTGAGGATCTTTCAAGTAGTGGAGCTGTAAAAACTCCTAAAAAATATGGTCACTTAAAAGAGATTCTGGGCCATCGTCCGTTAGAAGTTGCTATTGGCGTAGTTTTAGGTGTGGCAACAGCATCGATACTACTTGGCAGTCGTCTGCTCGAACGGGCTAGTTGGCTACTTACTACACCAGCTAACTTAGCGCGTTGGGCACAAATCGGATTAGCGGTTTTGTTGATCCTAATTAGTGTGGTAGCTTATCTAACTGCACGGTCAAGATCATCCAGAAAATTGGCTCGCTATCGACCATTTTTAAAGCAGTTTTTAATAGCTAATTTAGTAATTGCGACTATATTTTTGGGACTGGTATTCTTACAAACTCAAGCGGTATCTATGTATAATACTTGGCTTTTTGTAGTGCTTGGTGTGTTGTTGTTATTTTTCTGGCACGCAGCGTTGTGGTATATGCTCTTGGTAGATGGAAAGCTGCGGGCTAGCATTGCCGATGTCTCGGTGCAGGCTCGTAAGCAAAAATGGATGAAATCGAAACGTAAAAGTTCACGATCAACTCGTCGAGCAAGTAAGCGCAAGTAGGTTTTTTCAGATAAAAAGGCTAGCTTTTCTATTGACAGTTGGGCTCATTATGCCGTAAACTCTTTAGAGGTAGTTCGCTATAACGACTTTTAAAAAGCAAAACATGGTTCTTCCTAAAAAGAGGACCGTTGTTTTTTTCTAGCGTTTGGAGCTACTGGACTTTGACAAGTTACCTGTGTCAGTTTAACTTTAAATTTTGTATTTAAACTTTTTTATGTTCGTATAACAGGATTAAAAGCTACGCATTTGGTTGTATCGTTCTAATGTGTAGCTAAACTTTAACGATATAATATACTTTTGTATGTTGTGTATGAGAGTTTGATCCTGGCTCAGGATGAACGCTGGCGGCATGCCTAATACATGCAAGTCGTACGCAATCACTTTATTCGCTCGCAGCCGTGGAATTTCCACATTTGCGAGCGGAATACATGAGTGATTGAGTGGCGGACGGGTGAGTAACACGTTGGTACCTGCCCCAAAGTGGGGAATAACTGCCCGAAAGGGTAGCTAATACCCCATAGTCTTATGCTTGTCATAAGTAAAGCTTTTGCGCTTTGGGAGGGGCCTGCGTCTGATTAGCTAGTTGGTTGAGGTAATGGCTCACCAAGGCGACGATCAGTAGCTGGATCGAGAGGTTGACCAGCCACACTGGGACTGAGATACGGCCCAGACTCCTACGGGAGGCAGCAGTAAGGAATCTTCCACAATGGGCGAAAGCCTGATGGAGCAATGCCGCGTGCAGGAAGACGCTTTTCGGAGTGTAAACTGCTTTTCTGAAGGAAGATTATGACGGTACTTCAGGAATAAGGATCGGCTAACTACGTGCCAGCAGCCGCGGTAATACGTAGGATCCAAGCGTTATCCGGAATTACTGGGCGTAAAGCGTGCGCAGACGGTTTGATAGGTCAGTTGCGAAATCCCGTGGCTCAACCATGTGGACTGTAATTGAAACCATCTGACTAGAGGTAGGTAGAGGCAAGTGGAATTTCTGGTGTAGGGGTGACATCCGTAGATATCAGAAGGAACACCAATGGCGAAGGCAGCTTGCTGGGCCTTACCTGACGTTCAGGCACGAAAGCGTGGGGAGCAAACAGGATTAGATACCCTGGTAGTCCACGCCGTAAACGATGATCACTAGTGATATGGGGCTTCGACCCCCTGTGTCACAAAGCTAACGCGTTAAGTGATCCGCCTGGGGAGTACGAACGCAAGTTTAAAACTCAAAGGAATTGACGGGGACCCGCACAAGCGGTGGAGGATGTGGTTTAATCCGAAGCTACGCGCAGAACCTTACCGAGGCTTGACATCCCAGGAAGACCGTCGAAAGACAGTTGTGCCTTTTGGAACCTGGTGACAGATGCTGCATGGCCGTCGTCAGCTCGTGTCGTGAGATGTTGGGTTAAGTCCCGCAACGAGCGCAACCCTTGTCGTATGTTGTCTTTTCATACGAGACTGCCCGGGCCAACCGGGAGGAAGGTGGGGATGACGTCTGGTCGGCATGGCTCTTACGCCTCGGGCTACACACGTCCTACAATGGGTAGTACAATGGGCAGCCAAACCGCAAGGTGGAGCAAATCCCACCAAAACTACCCCCAGTTCGGATAGAGGGCTGAAACTCGCCCTCTTGAAGTCGGAATCGCTAGTAATGGCGCGTCAGCATAGCGCCGTGAATACGTTCCCGGGTCTTGTACACACCGCCCGTCAAATCACGAAAGTTGGGAGTGCCCGACGTATTGTCTTTTAGACAGTCCTAAGGTAAGCCCAGCGATTGGGGTTAAGTCGTAACAAGGTATCCGTACCGGAAGGTGCGGATGGATCACCTCCTTTCTAGGGAGAAAGCTTACTGGCAACAGTACCAGTACTATAAGTACTGGCGTTACGGTATGAAATGTGGTTATCGAGCTGCTTAGTGTCTTTAGATACTAGGAAGTGCTCACCAAAAATCTTCATATCGAATGGCTATCCTAGGTCGACTTTTCACGAATCTTTATTTTTGTGAAAATAGCCTGTTATACACATAGCTAAGAACTTACTTTGTTTAGAGTTCAAACTGGCACAGGTAACTTGTGAAATTAATAAAAAACTCCCTATCCTGGGAGTTTTTTAGTGTGATAATAAGATTATTTATTCAGTTCAGCGCCAGTCAGGCCTTTTACACTATCGGCAATTGGTTGGGTGAGCCAACTCCAAATGCCAAAGATCATACCAAGACCAAAGATTACGAGCACTACCCCAAGAATACGAATAAAAGCTGGTGTACCAGCAGTTACTAAGCGCTCGACAAAATCTATTGCACCGGTAAAGTTATAAATATTACGCCAAAACTTCAGCATTGTAAGACCTACGGTCATTAGAAAAATTCCAAAGAAAATATTAAAAAGCATACAGACAGTATAGCAAAAAAATAACTTCTATGATTTGCTGATGGGTCGTCCAGATTAGATTGATATGAATATTTGGGCCACGCTATAGATAACTTGCCTTAGCGGGTCATGATAGGATAGTTGGTTGAGTGCTAGTACTGTTGGAAGAGATATCGAAAGGGCAATTTGTGTCAGTACTGCGCTTCCTAGTCTTGGCGTGTTTGATAGGCTGTAGTTGTATATATCGTGAGCATATAGCCTTAGCTAGTATTATCACGATCATTGCAATCTACAGAGATTAAAGCAAAGAAGTTATTAGAACCCATTGTTATTTGGTTTAATATGGCATAGCCATATTTTTAGGCCAATACCGACCAATCCAAGTAGAAACAGAACATAAGTCAACGATAAGTATAGTTTAATGTTGTCTCCGGTATCGGCGAGTTGGCCATGAGTGGTGTTTGACACTGGAGGGTCTATAGGGTCTGGGATTGGAGGTATATACTCATAAGCGCCAGAATCATAACCTGAGCCTTGTGGCCTGGCTATACCCCGCTGGTCAGTAGTGAGACTATTAGTCACGCCGGCATCAATAGCTGCAGAGTTTTCTAATAATGCGATCGTTTGGATAGTGCCACCATTGTCTTGTAGTGGACCCAAGCTAGATGATAATCCAACAATCTCAGCCTGATCGGTTGGGTGATTAAGCTCTGATGTAGCTGTTGCGTCAGTTATATTCCCACCCAAAGAGGCTGAGGTGGCTGATTCAGTGCCTCCAGCGTTAGGCTCAAACTCCGCATTAAAAACATCAAGGTTTACACCTAAAATATTTTGGAAATCAATTGATGATGCTGCCGAAGCACCAGGGGTTGCTAAGCTTGCCGACAAGATACCGCTCCCGGTTACGCCGACTTGAGGGTTGCCAATTATAGTTATATTGCGAGCTGTGACATTTACTTCTCCATCACCACCAGACAAAGAATCGGCAATTGCAGAAATATAGCTAATACTATATCCATTTGTAGCTGTCACGTCAGTTATAGTTATATTTTCGGCTAGACCACTAGTATGACCCCCTGCTCGAGAATAGAAGCAAACAAGTAAAACGGAGTCATTTTTTGTCCCTTCTACATTAGTGATAGTTGTACGCCTAACTATATTGCCAGATGTAGTTGCCCCATTGCTAGTTATAAAAATTGCACTACTCTCAAAGATAATATCATGGATATAGATATCTTCTATAGTACTCGAAATACCATTCATCCACGCAGAGACTTCAATCATGGAGCTATCTACAGATTGGGCTACATCAGCATAAACCTCGACGCGCCTAATTGTCATGGAGTAATTAAAGGTATTTATTGCGCCGTAGTCATTAATTAATATACTATTCGGATTTTTAATTGTGACGTCTTGTACGGTAGCTTGTTGAGGGGTAATATTTGGGTTATTGAAACTTAAGCCACCGTTATTACCTTGGGCATCGATGATAGTTTGTCCCATACCGGCACCCTGTACGGTTAGAGGTACGGTAATTACGTTTGTATTTGCATAGTTGAAAGTACCAGCCGATAAGCTGATAGTATCGTTACTTCCGTAAGTGCCAGAAGCTGTACACCCACCTTGATTGCTAGCCGAGTTCATGGATAAAATTGCATTATCTAGAGTGCATCCTGGACTCACGTTAATTGTCGCAGCCGAAGCTTTATTTGGCGCAAAAATAAATGTTATTGATAAGGCTACAATCAATAACAACAAATACTTCATTCTAGGTCGTATTAGAAGAATATGGATTGACATCAATATCTTGTTTTCGGCTTTTCTCACGTTATTTATTTTAACATAAGCAAGTTATTTAGATGAAAGAAGCGTGATATATTTATGCAGCATTCTTGTTTAGCCAAGAATGCTCAAATTAGATTATTGTCGACCCTTTCGGCACTTCTTGGTCGAAAATTTAAGCGGGTTTGATGAGGCGGGGTGGTTTTATCTTTTAAGGTGAATTACAGAATAGTATATTTTATTATTTACTAATTGTGTATCTATACTCTAGTTGGAGCTTATTTTATATATAATCTTGAAATTTTTCATGGTTAGTTTTGCCGAGCTATGTACGGCATGAACAATAAAATAAGCTTCCATCATTTGGTGGAGGTTGATAGTCCAATTTAGGGTTAAAAAGTTTTTCTCTCCTTGCCAAGCTCGCCATTTCAGTGTAAAAATCCAAATCATCGCCCTTCTGGGTGATTTTTTTGTTAAAAATCTCAATCTTGGTGGGCTTGGCAGGACTCAGAGCCGGACCTCGTCATTATTTGGCTGAGGCCAAGTACAGTAATGTTTTTTCTCTCAGCTGGTGGGCTTGGCAGGACTCGAACCTGCGACCTCGTCATTATCAGTGACGCGCTCTAACCAGCTGAGCTACAAGCCCACAGCTGAGAGAAAAAGTTGTATAGATGCCGTGAACAGTGACGCGCTCTAACTAACTTAGGCTACAATTCCGGGATATAATTGTGGTGGAACATATACCTTGTAAAATTTCGACTTATGCTCGGAACGAGTCCCTGCGCGCAAGTCATGTTAGCAGATCCGAACCGAAAGGTTTAAGCCTTCATCGGTTCTGTCTGGCGGAGCATGTACTTCGTGAAACTTCGGTCTATGCTCGAAGCAAGCTTCTGCGCGTAGACCTTGTTTGCGGATAGCGGCTTACGCCTTCTCCTTGTGGTGCTCGACAAGATATACAGTAAGCTGATATCTTGGTCTGCGCTCCTCATGCGCCGAACCTTCGGCTCAATGCAGATTTTAGTCCACCACTCTGTAAGTATATATTGCATATACCCACAGAGTGGTGGAGCATATCGGATTCGAACCGATGACCCCCTGCTTGCAAAGCAGGTGCTCTAGCCAGCTGAGCTAATGCCCCATATTGGGTGTTTTTTATTGATTGTCAATTATCAAAGTACGGAGACTTAATCTACGGGGCTAGAGCACATTCTGTAAGTGCGATTTACGCCACTGATAGCCAGCTTTAGCTAATGCCCTATAAGTATCAATATATTTTACTGTTAATATGTTTTAAATAACTACTATTAGTTGATATTTTCATAAAACATAATAACTGGCCTATTGTACACTTTTACTCAAGAAAAGACAACAGGAGAGGGCGGTCATTTGCGATGGACAAGCACAACTATTTTAGGCACAATAAGATAGTACAAGCATATGCATAATAATCAGCCAATACAGCCTGGATCTTTGGTGCTGCCAAAGTCTGCTTCGAACACAAACGAAGGCGGACAAGGTGGTGCTTTGCCTGTAATTACGCCGACACCTCAACTAGCAGTTATTGCATCTAATACGCCAACTGTGGATGGTCAGTCGATGGTTAAATTGAGGGGGCAAGCTGGTTTGAGTATGGATAGCACAAGTGCAGAGACTGGTGGCTTAGATTTTAGTGACACAAAGGTAGTAGATCCAGCTATACTGGCTCAGCCAGCACCAGCACCAGCACCAGCACCAGCACCAGCACCAGCACCAGCACCAGCACCAGCACCAGCACCAGCACCAGCACCAGCACCAGCACCAGCACCAGCACCAGCACCAGCACCAGCACCAGCACCAGCACCAGCACCAGCACCAGCACCAGCACCAGCACCAGCACCAGCACCAGCACCAGCACCAGCATATAGTTAATCAGCCCAACTTACAACCTACTCAAGCTGAATATCAGTATTACCAAGCACCACCAATGGCTCCGTCGTCTACACCTATTTCACAGTCTCAAGTTAGTGTCGCATCACCACTCTTAGTAGCTTCAGCACCTCCGTTACCGCTCGCACCGGTCCCACAGCCAGCTTTGCAGGTGGTACCACCATCGCCAATCAATTCACCACCAATGGCCATACCACCTACTTCACCGGTAGCCCCATCAGTACCGATACCTCAACCAAATGCTCCTGCTCCAACGACAGCTCCAAACCCTCAGCCAACCCAACCAGTCTCATCGGCGCCGACTAGCCCAGCCCAGCCCAATTCACAAAAAGATTGGCTAGTATATGCAGCTCTCGCAATAGGTATTATCTCGATTTTGGCACAAGTTTTTGTTTCGGGTACTCCAGGATTTGCCATAATTTTGGTCGGCATTTCGTTGGTCGGTATTTTCTTGGGCTTTAAATCACTGAAGGGTGGCAAGAGGAGTATTGCAGTTGCGGTTGTGATAATTAGTGCGCTTGCTCTGGTGTCGGCGGTGGTGCAAGCTGGGATTGCTATAAATATTGCCCGAAAGTGTCAAACCGATCCAAGTTATGCCGCGCAAAGCGCACAGTGTCAGCGCTAAGGCGTGAGAAAATGCTTGTGGTTTGATACAATACTAAATAATGACTAAACAGATAGCTCAAGACTCAATAATGGATGAAAAAACAACTCAGGCACCTCCAGCGATTGGGCCAGCTCTGGTTTATGCCAGCGTGGGGTTTGTTTTATTGCTTTGGGCCTTAGCTTATCCTTTAGATAGTCGCGTGCAAAATGCGGCAGCTACTTTTAAGAGTTTGGCAAATATTGCTGCTTTTTCTGGCACCGTATTATATGCTTGGTCGATATTTTTATCATCACGGTTATTAATTTTTGATGCATGGTTTGGTGGGTTGGATAAGGCTTATAAATGGCATCATTACACTGGTGGAGTAGGGTTTTTCTTACTGACGCTACACCCGTTATTCTTAACTATGCGAGCTCTAACAACTGGCTGGCCAGTTTCTACGTTGTGGGTTTTAGGTAGTAATTGGCAGATAAATTTTGGACTTCTGCCACTGTATGCGTTAGCAATTTTTCTACCCATTAGTATATTTTTCCGGATTAAGTATGGCCTATTTATCTGGCTACACAGAATTCTGGGGGCAGTTTTCTTGCTGGGCTTTTTACATGCCTTTATGGCTAAGGGCAATATGGTGCATTTTATGCCACTCTGGATTTACATGTTTGTGGTTTCGGCTATTGCCATTGGTGCTTTTATTTACCACTCAGTATTGGGGGCAATATTGCCAATTCGCTATCGCTACAGAGTTGGTAGCGTAAAAGATATGGGTGGTGGTGTGACAGACATTGTGCTAGAGCCAGCTAGTCAGCGACTTTTACCGTTTGTGGCGGGTCAATTCGCCTACGTCAGTTTTATGTCGCATCCAGATGGTACGGAGGATCATCCGTTTTCGATGGCACGCCAGCCGAGAGCAAAAGATCTCCGGTTTGTAGTGAAAAATCTTGGTGACTACACCGCATCGATGGGGCAAATTAAGCAAGGTACTACCGCTTGGGTCGAAGGGCCACATGGAGCTTTTAACTTCCGTACAGCACGCAAATATCGTCAGGTGTGGGTGGCTGGAGGCATTGGGGTTACACCTTTTCTAGCAATGGCTGAAGCGTTGCCAAAGCGTAAATATAATGTGGATTTTTATTATTGCGTGGTAACCGCCAAGGAAGCTGCGTTTGAGTCTGAATTTAATGCTATTGCTAGGCGTAACCCAGCTTTTAAGCCGGTGACTTTCTGCCAGGATAAGCAGGGTTTTATCGATGCCGATAAGCTAACTCGAGGAGTTGATGTGCGAGCTACCGAGTTTTATATTTGTGGCCCACCACCAATGATGCATGCTCTGCATAAGGGGCTTTTGGCTAAGGGAGTGCCAAATCGACGCATTCACTTTGAAGATTTCTCGATGCGCTAGTTGCGCGCTATAATATAAACATGGCGCAACTCCAGCCTTATTTATATACTACTGATGGCGAAGTGGTATCTGAAAAAGCATTAATTATTTTGCCAGAAATATATGGTGTGCAAGATTTTACTCGAGAGCTTGCACAAAAAGTCCAATCTGAGCTTAATTGGACAGGCTATGTATTAGATCATTTTTATGCTGTAACAGGTAAAGTACAGACATTTGATTATTCTGATGCATCGGCTGGTATGGCAGTTATGCAACAAATGACTGGAGAGGCTTACTTGAGCCTACTAGACAAGGCGATAGGTGAAGTGATGGCGCGCCAGCCAGATCTGGTACGACTGGCAATCTGGGGCTTTTGCTTTGGTGGTAAACTGGCTTATCTTTCGGGAGTAAATACCAGGGTGACAGATATTATATCTTTTTATGGTGGGGCTAGTTTGGCGCCAGGCTTCTATGAAGGCCAGTCGGCAGTTGAGGCGCTTACACAAAGGCGGATGGGAGATAAGAACCTACGTATCTTAGCGGCTTTTGGTAAAAATGATGAAATGATACCGGCATCGGACGTAGAAAGTATTCGCAGTCAATTAGAGCGAGCCAAGATAACTCGCGAGGTGAATACTTATCCGGCTGGCCATGCCTTTTTTAATGAAGACCGCAAGGATCGCTATGTACAGGCAGCATCAGATCAAGCTTGGCAGGATGTTTGTAGCTTTTTGATATGAAAGTCTATTTGCCAAAACGGCGTTGGCGATGAGAGTATTCAGTTAAGGCAGAGTCTAGATCAGCTTCGGTAAAATCTGGCCATTTTTTATCGATAAACATAAGTTCGGCATAGGCGGATCGCCAAAGCATAAAGCCAGATATGCGTTGCTCACCAGAGCTACGAATGAGTAAATCTAGCTCGGGTACATCGGGTGCATAGAGGTATTGAGCAAAAGCTTCTGGTGTAATCGTATTAGCCGCAATGCCAGACGAGATAAGTTTTTTTGTGGCATCAACTATCTCTTGCTGACCACTATAATTTAAACACAGGGCTAATGTGCCATTGGTATTGTTAGCCGTTTTTTCTTCTGCGTTACGCATAGCGGTGATGATTTTCGGATCAAGCCCTTCATCATTACCCAGAAAAACTACCCGAACACCTTCACTGTGAATATCTTCAAGCTCATGGTCGGCCACCCATAGCAGAAGCTTCATAATATAGCTAACTTCTTCGGCTGATCGTTGCCAATTCTCTTTACTCCACACGTAGGCTGAGACATATTTAACGCCACGATCTAGCGCCGCTAGTCCAATTTTTTTAAAATTCTTATAGCCTTGACGGTGGCCTTCTAGTAGTGGAATACCTTGTTCTTTGGCCCAGCGCCGATGACCATCGAGAATAAAGCCGACGTGTTGCGGGATTTGATTTTGTGAGATATTTGTCATAATTTAAGTATCCATTATAGCTTATTTCAGGTAAGAATAAAGCTAAAGAAAAGATATGGACAAATATATGCAAGGGAGTCTATTATTAAGCATAAGTATTAATTGAGATAATATAGTAATTATGCCAACTAAAAAAAAGAGCACAAAAATGAAAGTAAAACCTAAGTCTACATCTAAAGTAGCCAAAAGTAGAAGCGCCCAAGGTGTTTTGTCGTCTAATAAGTTTAATGTTGTAATCGCCGGTATTGCCCTATTGCTAATTGCTGTGGTGGGTATTTTTGTTTATTTTGCATCGAGGGCCGGGACCTCAACTTATCAATATAATGCAACTACTGGAGTACATACTGGGCGCTTATTTTCTGACGATAGTCCTCTTAACCAGACTATTCCTGGTGATGTTCGCTATGCGGCTGATGGCCAGACTCGTATTCAAACTGCAGGAGTTCCCGCAGCATTCTCCTTGCTGACTTGGTCGATACCGATTTTTCAAGCCGATGCCACTACGCCTAAGGCTAATATTTGGTGTTATCAGACGGATATTCAAGCTCCATGGGATACTTGTCATGGGATAAATACTAGTCCTCAGCCAGTGCCACAGGGTATGTTTGCTCAGAAGGGTGGCGATGGGCATGTGACAGTTATTGATACTTCGACTAGAAAAATATACAGCTACTGGATATGGAAGGATTGCACTCTGCAGTTTAGTCTCAATAATGCTAAATGGTGCCCAGCTACTGGCAATATGGCGTCAATTGACGGTAATGGCGTAGGAGGTGGTACAAATGTAGCTGGGTTAGCTGGCGGAATAATCCGAACACACGAGATTGAACGAGGGAATATTGACCACGCACTGACTTTCTCTACTAGTACGACTTGTAAGCGAGACCCTATCTATCCAGCCCTCTATAGTGATGGCACAAACGCCAATCAGGCAACATGTATGCCGATTGGCGCTCGGTTTCAGCTTGATCCCAGTATTAATGTAGATACTCTGCCAAATATTACCCCAATGGAAAAAACTATTGCTAAAGCACTGCAAAAATATGGAGCCTATGTAGACGATACCGGTGGAATATTTGGCTTTGTCATTGAGCTTGATCGAACAGGTAGGAAAGTTTATCAGAAAGCTGGTGCTCCAGACCATGATTATTTCCCTATGAAAGCCATACCTTGGGATAAGTTTAAGATGCTTGAACCACAGTGGAATAAAGATGGCTCCAAAGCTTATGCCTGGACAGGGCCACAAATTACCACCCCCTCCCCAACTCCACCCACCACCACCGTTACCCCTAGCCCCACACCAACTCCTGGTAATAAAGCACCAGTAGGTCCAGCTAGTCTCTCTGCTTCAGTCATCTCTAGCACACAAATCAATCTGACTTGGCCAGTAGCCACCGACGATAGTACAGGGACCCTCAACTACACCGTGACTCGTAATGACAAACAAATCTACTCTGGCCCTAAGCTATCCTTCTCCGACACCGGCCTAACTCCAGCTACTAAATATAACTATAAAGTTACAGCTAAGGATGTAGGTGGTCTTGTATCCACTGGTGCAACTACCTCTGCTACCACCCAAGCATCCCCCACCACTCCACCCCCGCCAACCACCGACACCACCAAACCTTCAGTACCCGGTAATGTTAAAAGTAAGATAGAGTTCGATGGTCTAAAGTTTGCTTATTACACTAATCTAACTTGGACTGCATCTTACGATAACGTAGGTGTAACAAGCTATGAAGTAAGACGTAATAACACAAGTCTTGGCACTACTACCACTACTAACTTCAAAGACTACAATCTCCAACCCAATATCCTCTACAGCTACGACATCTATGCTAAAGATGCAGCTACTAACTCATCTCTACCAGCTAACACCAAGCTCACTGGTCGTTGCTTCATCATCTGGTGTTGGGGGGAGTAGTAACCGCTAGGTTTACCTTTAACACCCTAAATTCTCGATAGTAAAAGGTATTGACCCATAACGCATGGGCATGATACGCTATTGAGGCACTAAAGCGAGGACAGCCACACGTGAGTAGACAACAAAACCTAGGAGAAACCACCGGTTAATCAGAGTTTGTTGGAATTTCACGCGTGGTTGTCTCCGGTAGATACCACGCTTTTTTGTATCGAACGTTCACAACTTCATACTTACGAGAAAAAAGGGTAACAAATATTGCTTTCTTTCTTAGGGATGATTAGACAAAGCTTGTAAGAGGTGTGTCAATCACTCTCTTATAAAAAAGAGAAGAAAAAGGTTACGAAGAGCACATGAGGAATGCCTTGACGAATTGTGCCGATGAAGGACGTAGGAGGCTGCGATAAGCGCCGGGTAGCTGTCAACCAAGCTATGATCCGGCGATTTCCGAATGGGGAAACCCGACGTGGGTCATGCCACGTCACCCATATCTGAATACATAGGATATGAGGAGGGCACCTGGGGAACTGAAACATCTAAGTACCCAGAGGAAGAGACATCAACCGAGAGTCCCTTAGTAGCGGCGAGCGAAACGGGATGAGCCTAAACTTAGTTTTTTCCTACCTTCGGGTAGGTTTGTACAAGTAATTAAAACAAGGGTTGTAAGCTGGCGGCTCAAACAGACTCGTACTGCACATTTGACTATCAGTACGCATCCATTTCATGGAAGCAACTTGCTGATACTTAAGAGCGCAATGCGAGAAATTGTTTGTTCAGATTTGTACTGCTGAAATAAAGTTACAAAACTATAGATTAGAAGAAGGCGCCTGGAAAGGACCACCAAAGAGCGTGAAAGTCGC
This sequence comes from bacterium, assembly GCA_016700035.1. NCBI lineage: Bacteria > bacterium. The sequence continues at coordinate 227,341 of CP064998.1, forward strand.
GTATTCAAAAATCTTATAGTCTTTATTGCTGCTTGACTTGAGTAGGGCGGGGCACGGGAAACCCTGTCTGAAGCTGGGAGGACCACCTTCCAAGGCTAACTACACAATTCGATCGATAGTGAACAAGTACCGTGAGGGAAAGGTGAAAAGAACCCCGCAAGGGGAGTGAAATAGAATCCTGAAATCATGTGCTTACAATGAGTCGGAGCCGGCTTGTCCGGTGACGGCGTGCTTTTTGTAGAACGATCCAGCGAGTTACTCGTACAGTGCAGGTTAAGTGTCATCGACACGGAGCCATAGTGAAAGCGAGGGTTAACTGCCCGACTTTTTATGTACTGTGCGGTAGACCCGAAACCGGGTGACCTAACCATGGCCAGGCTGAAGCATAGGTAAAACTATGTGGAGGGCCGCACCACCGTCCGTTGCAAAGGGCTTGGATGAGCTGTGGTTAGCGGAGAAATTCCAATCGAACCCGGAGATAGCTGGTTCTCCTCGAAATAGCTTTAGGGCTAGCGTCATAAACTACCTTACGGAGGTAGAGCACTGAATGGGTTGGGGGCCTTTAGGGGTACCCCGCTCAATCAAACTCCGAATGCCGTAAGAGACTATTATGGCAGTTAGAACACGGGAGCTAAGTTCCGTGCTCAAAAGGGAAACAGCCCAGATCGCCAATTAAGGTCCCCAAGTCATAGCTCAGTGGGAAACGAGGTGAGATTGCATAGACAACCAGGATGTTGGCTTAGAAGCAGCCATTCATTTAAAGAGTGCGTAACAGCTCACTGGTCAATTGTGATCTTGCGCGGAAAATATAACGGGGCTCAAGCTATGCACCGAAATTGCGAATCGCGTATTTATACGTGGTGGTAGAGGAGCGTTCCATGGGCGCTGAAGTCAGATCGTGAGGTCTGGTGGAGCGCATGGAAGTGAGAATGCTGGAATAAGTAACCATAAGGCAGGTGAGAATCCTGCCCACCGAAAGAGCAAGGTTTCCTGGGCAACGGTTATCGTCCCAGGGTTAGTCGGGCCTAAGCCGAGGCGAGTAGCGTAGGCGATGGACAACAGGTTGATATTCCTGTACCGGTGTACATGTTCCCTATGTTGACGCAGGATGGAAACGCGAGCGGATTGCTGGCCATATCCGTCTAAGTAGGTAGTCGAGAGTTTACTCTCGGTGAGACACGAGTGAAACTGGTCGTAAGACCGGAATTCGCGCGGGCCAAACTGACAAGAAAAGACATAGGTTAATAGTGTGCGCCGCCCGTACCGCAAACCAACACAGGTGCTCAGGTCGAGTAGACCAAGGTGCTCGGGAGAACCCTCGTTAAGGAACTCGGCAATACAGCGACCGTAACTTCGGGATAAGGTCTGCCCCGCCACAGTGCGCATGCATTGAGGTTGGAGCCTGTAGAAGCGAGCGAATCAACGATAAAGAAAGAAGATATTTCACTTTTAACTCGATTGAAGACAAATGCTCGAGCTAACAGCTCTCGCAAACATATTCACTTTTGCCGATTGGCAAGCGTGCGTAATGTGGCGGGGCCGCAGCGAAAGAGCCCATGCGACTGTTTATCAAAAACACAGGTCCGTGCTAACTCGAAAGAGGATGTATACGGGCTGACTCCTGCCCGGTGCCGGAAGGTTAAAGAGCGGTGTTCACGCACCAAACTGAAGCCCCGGTGAACGGCGGCCCTAACTATAAGGGTCCTAAGGTAGCGAAATTCCTTGTCAGGTAAGTTCTGACCCGCACGAATGGAGTAACGATATGGGCACTGTCTCAACGAGGGACCCGGTGAAATTGCAATAGCGGTAAAGATGCCGTTTACCCGCACCAAGACGGAGAGACCCCGTGCAGCTTTACTACAGCTTGACATTGTGTCTGAGCACGTCATGTGTAGCATAGGTGGGAGACTTTGAAGCGTTGACGCTAGTCAATGTGGAGTCGCAATGTGAAATACCACCCTTGTCGTGTTTTGGCACTCACCTGATCCGTTATCCGGTTCAGGGACCGTGTCTGGTGGGTAGTTTAACTGGGGCGGTTGCCTCCTAAAGAGTAACGGAGGCGTTCAAAGGTTAGCTAACTTCGGATGGAAATCGAAGTGATAGTGTAAGCGCACAAGCTAGCTTGACTGCGAGGCCTACAAGCCAAGCAGGTACGAAAGTAGGAGCTAGTGACCCACTATTTGAAAGTGGAATCGGTAGTGCTCAACGGATAAAAGCTACGCCGGGGATAACAGGCTTATAGCGCCCAATAGTCCACATAGACGGCGCTGTTTGGCACCTCGATGTCGGCTCGTCCTATCCTGGGGCTGAAGCAGGTCCCAAGGGTTTGGCTGTTCGCCAATTAAAAGGGTACGCGAGCTGGGTTCAGAACGTCGTGAGACAGTTCGGTCCCTATCTGGTGTGGGCGTAAGGAAATTTGAGGAGAGTTGCTCCTAGTACGAGAGGACCGGAGTGAACGAACCTCTGGTGTACCGGTTGTCGCGCCAGCGGCATGGCCGGGTAGCTATGTTCGGACGGGATAAGCGCTGAAAGCATCTAAGCGCGAAGCCTCCTCCAAGATTAGATTTCCCTATAGACTCCATGAAGACTACGTGGTTGATAGGCACTAGGTGTACGCACAGTAATGTGTTTAGCCGAGGTGTACTAATAGTCGATTGACTTTTTCTTCGTGGTTTACTTGATCATTTTTTGTGATTAGGTAAACCGATTTTTGACAAGATGAGTGCTTGGCACGCTTTTTACAAGCTAAAAATCTCTAAGAAATCTTTAAAGAAAGCAAAGTGCCTTTAATCGTAAGTATGAATGACTTCCATTGTGAGCGTCGGTCTTTCGGGCTTTAGAGCTTGAGAGACCGGTGCTTATGGCGGAGGGGCCACACCTGTTCCCATACCGAACACAGCAGTTAAGCCCTCCTGCGGCGATGATACTGGTAACCCCGGGAAAGTAGCGCAGTGCCGGATTGGAATTATTAAAAGCCGCCTATTTTTATAAATGGGTGGCTTTTGTTGACACATACAATCATTAGGGTTTATGCTTAATATATACTTAATAAAGAGATGTTCTCATGTCTGTTCAAAAAAAGAAAATAACACCAAAAAATAAACCTAAAACCAGAGTCAAGAAAACCGCTTCCAGCAATTCAATAAAGTATACTTATAAATTTAGCAATCCCATAGTCCTTGGAGTAGTTGCGATATTGATTGTTGTGTCGGCAGTATATCTGTATATTACCTATGCTGGATCGGCACGTTATGAGGCTTTGCAGCCGATTAAGAAAAGTACAACAGCTGGTGCAGTCTTGCCGATTATCTACAATGCAACATCCCTAACTGGTACGGTGCGTTATGCTTCTCCATCCGGTTCTAATACTTCAGCCTGCATAGCTAGTGACCCATGCACGTTGGCACGTGCGGTGAGCCAGGTAAGTACTGCTAATAGTACGATTATCCTAGCTGGCGGTACGTATCGCAATCAAGCCAATATTACTATTAGTGGTAGTGGGCGCAATGGTTTGAAACTTATAGCTGCATCCGGCCAAATACCAGAAATTCGTGGCTCAGTGGAGGTGAATGGTGGCTGGAATACAGAGGCTGGCTACAAATATATTTCATATACCCCTCGAGCGATTGAGGAAGGTATGGGGGTAGCATTTGATGATGAGAAAAATATGATGAACCTCAATAGTAGTGAAGGTCGATATGCCGACCAGGTTTGGATAGGCAATAAGGCACTTAAGCAGATTCTAGATAAGTCGGCTTTGAAGGATGGTCAATTCTATGTTGATAGGGCTAATCGTCGACTCTACCTTACTGCTAATGATGCATCAAAATCATCAATTGAAACCTCACGACCCGGTGATGGAACGACTAATCCACGTGATCGTTTATTCTCAATTTCTTCCACAGGCGTCACCCTAGAAGGGATTCGTATGAATCGCTATTCTGCCAATGGCGATGATTATGGTGTAGTTTTAGTTAATGATGGTGCGCATAATTTTACTATGAAGAACTCAGAACTATCCGACGCACCGTATGAAGGTGTGCATGTTGGTCAGGTGGATAATCCAACTTTTAAGAATGTTACTATACACGATGTAGCTTGGACATCAATAGGGGTTAATCAATCGGATAAGTTGCTATTAGATCAAGTTAAAATAACCAATACAGATCCATTTGATGAGTTTTCTAGCTCACCGGTTAGTGGTGCATTGAAAACGAGTCGAACACGTGATTCTAAAGTTATTCAGAGTTATATTGGTGGCAATAAGTCGCATGGCTTATGGTTTGATCAAAGCAATATTAATGTGGTAGTTGATAAGAACTTTATGAAGGATAATACTGGCGCAAGTGTTTTCTTTGAGATTTCAGATGGACTTACAATGACAAATAATTTTGTAGCCACCACAAATGGTCAGCCCATCAAGATGGCTGGGTCATCTGGTTTGCGTTTGGTTAATAATACATTGGTTGGAGGTCATGACCCAGTTGGAGTATATATGGATAACCGTTCGACACCGGGTTGTGCATCTAATATTAACTTATGTAAATCATCTTCCTACGCCAGCGATCGTCAAGGTCGGTTTGCACCATATATTGGCTCTACGATGGACTGGATGCCTAGAATTGATGTGATGGTGAATAATATTATTGCGTATCCAAGTAGTCTGTCTAGCATGTGCGGCAAAACAGCCACGGTTGGAGTTTGTATTACTACTAGCTGGGGGTCCGGTGCCCAACTTGCTACTACAACGCTTGATGCTATTATTCATAAAGCGGATACCACACGTAATATTCCTCAGACTATCATTAGCGGTAATGTGTATGCTAATGGTACTTCTCGAATTATTCGAGCTGGTTCGCAGGATTATACGAGTGCGTCTACATGGAGCTCAGCACTTGCTGGTCCTCCGGTTAATATTACTGGATTAGATGCAAATGCTAAGGTGGGCAATAGCTGGGTAAATACCGATGGTACGGGAACCGATAGCTTGATCAATGCTAGCGCTCAGGCCTATAAGATACCAGTATTTACTGGCTCAAATGCTATTATTAACACCTACATACCAGCCGGTACGCAGCAGTATGGAGTACTGAGTAGTGCGGTGAATCCATCTACAACTGTATCGCCTACAACTACTCCTCCATCATCTACTCCAACACCGACAACCACTACTACGGTGAAGCCATCACCTACCACGCCGGTAACTCCACCCCCGCCAACCACCGACACCACCAAACCTTCAGTACCCGGTAATGTTAAAAGTAAGATAGAGTTCGATGGTCTAAAGTTTGCTTATTACACTAATCTAACTTGGACTGCATCTTACGATAACGTAGGTGTAACAAGCTATGAAGTAAGACGCAATAACACAAGTATTGGTACTTCTACTACCACTAACTTCAAAGACTACAATCTCCAACCCAATATTCTCTATAGCTATGACATCTACGCTAAAGATGCAGCTACCAACTCATCTCTACCAGCTAACACCAAGCTCACTGGTCGTTGCTTCATCATCTGGTGTTGGGGGGAGTAGAGGATTTGACGAATCTTAATAAAACCCTTAAGCTTAAACTAACTCACAAGTATTAATACAAAAAGGATCATTAAATACCATGTCGGCTACTAAGAAACGAAATCAATCTAAGTCTAGAGGATCTAGCGCTAAGACCGCTAAGACTTCGAGTAGAGTATCTACAGTAAAGAATATTAATCTAGGTATTTTGGCAATTGTGGCGGGTGCGGTAATTTTAATTGGTGGCCTTTATGCACTGCTGGCTTGGGCGGCAACACCTGGTGTTGGTAGTTATCCGGCAATTGCTACTATTCCGCGTCTTGCCCCTTACACTAGTTTTTGGTGGCAGTTGGAAAACGCTCCAAAAGTTGATGCACTAGTTACCGAAGCTAACCCTAAAAAACATTATGATTTTGACTACGAAGATGTAACTAGCGCACAAATCGCAACCATGAAGTCTCAGAATGCATTGGTAACTTGCTACTTTGAAGTTGGGACAGCGGCTCAGTGGCGCCCAGATTATAATAAATTTCCAGCCTCAGCAGTTTCAGCAACTGACCCACAGAACTGGGGTGATGAGCGCTGGATAGATATTATGAATCCAACAGTACGAAGTATTATGGCGGGGCGGATGGATGTTTCAAAAGAGAAAGGCTGTCAAGGGATAGAGCCAGATTGGCTAGACAACTATACCTACAGCCAAGCTGAGTATGATGCTTCTGGAAAAGTGAAAGTACCGACTAAAGCACAACAATTAGATTATATGAAGTTTTTGGCTGATGAAGCTCATAAGCGAGGCATGATGATTGCCTTAAAGAATGTACCGGAGCTAGCTCGTGAGAAATTTGCTGACGGACGAGTGGTAGCGGACGTGTATGACTGGGCATTAATTGAAGAGTGTCTCGTTTCTTATAAGGATACTTGCCCAAACCTGAAGGCCTTTATTGAGCGTGGTAAGAATGTGGCGGTTGCAGAATACAATGATCAGGTAGCACAGGCTAAATTTACTGATACTTTCTGCCCTCAGTTCAATACCTGGAATTTTGATGGATATCTGTTTGATCGCAAGAATGGTGGTAGTCCAACCTTGACCGGAAAATTTCGTGTACCATGTCGTACTGGAGAGGGGCAGCCCATAGGACCCACCCCAACGGTAACTGTATTCCCGGGCACCTCCACCCCCTCCCCAACTCCACCCACCACCACCGTTACCCCTAGCCCCACACCAACTCCTGGTAATAAAGCACCAGTAGGTCCAGCTAGTCTCTCTGCTTCAGTCATCTCTAGCACACAAATCAATCTGACTTGGCCAGTAGCCACCGACGATAGTACAGGGACCCTCAACTACACCGTGACTCGTAATGACAAACAAATCTACTCTGGCCCTAAGCTATCCTTCTCCGACACCGGCCTAACTCCAGCTACTAAATATAACTATAAAGTTACAGCTAAGGATGTAGGTGGTCTTGTATCCACTGGTGCAACTACCTCTGCTACCACCCAAGCATCCCCCACCACTCCACCCCCGCCAACCACCGACACCACCAAACCTTCAGTACCCGGTAATGTTAAAAAGTAAGATAGAGTTCGATGGTCTAAAGTTTGCTTATTACACTAATCTAACTTGGACTGCATCTTACGATAACGTAGGTGTAACAAGCTATGAAGTAAGACGTAATAACACAAGTCTTGGCACTACTACCACTACTAACTTCAAAGACTACAATCTCCAACCCAATATCCTCTACAGCTACGACATCTATGCTAAAGATGCAGCTACTAACTCATCTCTACCAGCTAACACCAAGCTCACTGGTCGTTGCTTCATCATCTGGTGTTGGGGGGAGTAGAGCAGTACTTAGACTTATCTTGATACTCTGAACTCTTGATAGGAAAAAGTATTGACCTATAGTGGTTTATTGTACTTAAAATATTTGAGCATTTTACCCGAGGCACGGTTAAGGGTTACTGGCCGGCTTCAGTTTTGTGGATAAAATTGATTTTTTTTTTGCACCATGAGAAGATAAACACAAGGGTAATTAAAAGGAATACTAAAAATGTCAGAGGTAGGTCGATGGACACCGGAGGATAGTCAGGCACTAAATAGTGAAAGCTACGCCGCAAGAAAACCGGCTCAGGATAAATGGGATGAGTTGAATAAGTCAGCTGTGAGTGAGGGGGTGGCTACTGAGCTGCCATATGTTGTAGATGGAGGTAGGGAAATATCTTATACGGAAGCCTTAAATGAAATTCAACGTCGACAGGACACTGTAAATGAATACACCGAACTAGAACAGGCTAGCTTAGCTCGTGGTGAAGGGGAGTCATCCATATTGCCACACCTAAAATACAAGCTTAAAGCCATTCAAGAGCCTCTGGAGCGAGCACGCAGTTGGGCGTCACGTCTTCAGGAGGCGCGAGCTCGTGGAGTGGAAATTCCGGAAAAATTTTCTACCGCCGAGCAGATTATGTATCATGAATCTAAATTGGAAGAGTATAAGAAGCAGAGAGACAATGTTGCGCTTTGTATACTGGAATTTCGTGGAGCCGACGAAAATCAAGACGCGAGAGCCGTACATAGCGCCCTCGCGCATTTGCCGGAAGTGAATGAGATGGGTGGCATTGACTGGGAAGGACTGAAGCACTGGGTAACCCATCTTCAGAGGCATGGTAGGCCGGAAGGAGATCAAGCACAAGCAGTACTTGATAAGGCTTATCCAGGTGGTGAGCTCTACAATGCCCGCATTGAGTACTATCGTGATTTGGTAGAAATTAATGAGATTTTGCAGCCGGTGCGTGAGAGGATAATCGCACGCTATGAAGAGGAACTACGTGACTTTATTGAAAAAACTAGTGATCTGCCAGATGGAGCTCAGGAAATTACTACATAGGTTGCGTATTGGCACTGAGGTATGTATTGGTCGTCAAAAAGCATTGAGGCCTAGTAATATTAGTCGAGCTATAGTCAGTGTGCCAGCATCTTTTTAAGAATGCGCTTAGATCAGCTTGACTGACCTGCTATTGTTCTACTGTCTGGCGCTATAGAAAGCAAGGGATTTGACGAAAAACTTTGAGTCAAAGCATTGACAGAATAAGCATAAGCTGATAGAATACAGAGCATTACCACTTCGGTAGTCACTTCAAAGTGTTTGAGGGTCTACCGGAGTGGTTTTAGAAAAAGAGTATTAGTGCTGACTGTGGAGGGTCAGCTCGAGCGCTAGCTACTCACTTGAAAGTAATTATCAAGGAGAACGCTATGCCAGGAACAGTTGCTGGTGGCCGTAAGGCTGCTGATACTAACCGCAAGCGCTACGGTAAGACGTTTTACGTCCGTATCGGTGCACTCGGTGGTAAGAAAAGCACAGGTGGTGGTTTTGCCGCTAACCCAGAACTTGCTCGTGAAGCAGGTCGTAAGGGTGGGCAGGCTCGTAAGAAAAAGCAGGCTTAGAGCTTACTAACTTAGGAGTATAACCTCACAACACAATAGTCCCCGTATTTTTTACGGGGACTATTGTGTTAATCGGTGAGTTTTATGTGGCGAATGCGTGGCTCAGTACCTTCTGCGATGTGCCAGCGAGTTTGGCAGACAAAACAGCGATAAGTAGATTTATCTTCTTGGAGAGAAAAATTTGTACAGGCAGGGCAAGTACTGCGCTCTTCCACCCAGTGTCCGTAGCTGGCCAGACAACTCTGAATAAAATGATCAGAACAAGCAATATTATAGTGATGAGCTAAGTTGCGGGTTTTCATCCAAGCCTGAGATTCCATAGCGAATAGTTCAAAGTCGGTACGAAAATCAAAGTGGGCTAGTTCAGCATGAGAAATTTCATGTAATAGGCTGATGATACCTCGATTGGTATCCAGGCAAGTTGAGTCAAAATATATACATTCACTAGCAGAATCAAAATAGAAGTCACTATCTTCTATAAAATGATACGATGAGAAATCCTGCATAATTTGCTGGCTGACCGTATGTAGCTTCACCCCCATAGGCATATCATAGCATTTTTTAGTGTTGGTGGATGGCGTGAGCTAGTAGACCAGCTCCGATGAGGGGAGCGGTTTCAATATGTTTGGCGGGCTTAATTGGTGGAAGTGGGAATTTTGGAGAATAGGCTAATTCTGCGAGATGTTTAGTGAGTGGGGGTAAAAACTTTTTATGATGTTTAGAAACTCCACCACCCAATACGACAATTTCAGGATTTGTGGCAACAATAAGGTTATGTAGGCCTTGGGCTAGTGGTCGGGTGATTTCATGCCAGGCTTTCTTAGATCTAATATCGGCTGCAATTTTGCCATATTCTCGCACAATAGCCTTGCCACTAGCTAGGTACTCAAAACTACCGTAGAGAGGGTTGCGAACGTGATCAACGAGGATCATTTGGCCACCTTGAGGGTTATATGGTCCGGGGAGTGGCTTACCATCTAGGATGAGCGCTGAGCCGATGCCAGTAGAAATGGTCACGTAGAGAATATAGCGATATTTCTGTCCGCTACCTATCATGGCTTCGCAAACACCTCCCAATGTAGCATCATTTTCAAGTATGATTGGGGTATTAAATTCTTGGTGTAATTTGGCTACAATGGGGAGTTTTTTCCAGGTTGGGATGTGGGTACAGGGTCCGATAGTGCCGTGTTTGCGATCAACTTTTGCCGGGGCGGCAATACCAATTGCTAGTGGTTCAGCCGGGCCAGTAAGAGTCTGGATGGTAGAAATTGTCTGTTTTATCATAGCGGTTTCACTGGCAGGAGTAGGAAAATCTATAAACTGAGAAATTTTTCCATAGCCATTAATGCAACCGATGCGTACTTTTGTACCACCAATATCGATTGCGATAACTTCTTTTTTCATGCGTTCCATAACTCCATCATACCGAGTGTAGTTAGTTTGAGCAAAACTGCTTAAGCTTGCACTTCTCAGTTATCAGTTTTAAAATCTATCTTTATAGAAGTATATAAGGGCTTATTGCTCGATGAGGTTATTAAAGGCGTGTTACTCAAAAACTCAGTCGTAAAAATTATTTTAGCTGTAGCGGTGATTATTTTAATTGTCGCGGCTACTTTTGCTTATGGTAATTCACAGAGGCAAGCGCAGGAGCGGGGCAAGACAGAGCAGGAACAGCAGGCCGCCAGCTCCGAATCAACTAGCCCCACCCCTTCAGCTAGCTCGACAACCCCAACTCCTAGCACTACTCCTGCTAGCCCAGCTCCATCGGCTTCAACTAAGCCTGGCAGTCCAGCTCCATCCACAACTGCTCAGGTTGCCCCACCAAACGGCAAAACTCCTGCTACTGGGCCAGGTTATTTACTGGTCTTACCTGCAATAGTCTTAGGAATTCTAGTATACGCTCATCGCCTGAGCTTGCGTAAGCTTACCGATACACTAAAATTTTAGTTAGACTTTACTTTTATCAGGTATAGCGGTATAATCTAACCTGATTTGCGATTGACTTCGTACTTGTTTAGTTGCAGATTTTTAACCCAAATCTAGATGTGGTGTTAAAAAATCTGTTATTTTTTAAGCTTAGCGTAGTCAAATGCGGACATCTCTCCATAAGAAAGGTAGGAATAGTAATAATATGACAAAAACACTCTCAATGGATCAGCTAATGGCTGAAGTAGAGGTTAAGGCCCCAGGTGTTGGGGATATTTTGGAAGGTACAGTACTGAGCGTAGAAAAGCACGAAATATGGCTTGATCTTGGTGCATCGGGGACTGGTGTGGTGTTGGGTCGAGAGACTGAGTCGGCAGTACGAGCGCTCCAGCCTGGCGATACAATTTCAGCCTCTGTTTTGGATCCGGAAACAGATGAAGGTTATGTTGTGCTCAGTTTACGCAAGGTAGCAAAAGAAAAAGGTTGGGAAACTCTAGAAGAGCGCATTAAGAGTGGTGAGACTTTTGGAGTTGTGCCATTTGATGCGAATCGGGGCGGTATGTTGATTGAGGTTGATGGAATCCGCGGATTTTTACCAGTTAGTCAGCTATCGGCAGAAAATTATCCACGAGTTTCTGGTGCTGATAAAGATGAAATTTTACAACGGCTTAATCATTTAGTTGGGCAAACCCTTATGGTGCGCGTCTTAGATCTTGACCGGAAGCAGAATAAGTTGATTGTGTCAGAAAAGGCTGCTCGTCGTGAAATGACTGAAGGTAAACTAGCTGATATTGAAGTGAATAGTGAAGTTGATGGTATTGTAACTGGTATTGTGGATTTTGGCGTTTTTGTAAATGTTGATGGCGTGGAAGGTATGGTGCATATTTCTGAAATTGCCTGGGATCGAGTGGATAACCCAAGCAAATATGTGAAGGTTGGTGAGACTGTAAAGGCAAAGGTGATCGCAATTGATCAAGACAAGCTTTCGCTTTCTATGAAGCAACTCAGTGCCGATCCGTGGATTGAAGAGAGCAGTCGTTTCTCGGTTGGCGAGTCGGTAGATGGTACGATTAATCGCATTACCCCGTTTGGTGCTTTTGTCCAAATTACTCCTGTCATTGAGGCTTTGGTGCATATCTCAGAGCTTTCGGAAGATCATGTTGCTGACCCAAATGACCTAGTGAAGGTTGGCGAAAAGAAAACATTCCGTGTGATTGCAATTGATCCAGCTCAGCATAAGTTATCACTTTCTTTGAAGCCAGCTAAGGCCGACAAAAAGCAGGAGGATTAAGCGACATGGGGCGACCCAAAGGCAACACATTACCCGAGCGAACGTGTCGGATGTGTCGAGGGCGTTTCCCAAAGAATCAATTAGAGCGCTGGGTGTTGCGTGGGTCGGAGCTGGTGCTTGACTTAAAACAGATAGAGTCAGGGCGAGGATGGTATAGTTGTAAGAAGCCAGCTTGTTCGAGAAAAATGCACGAAGTTGGTGCTCGGGTGGCTTTATCACGCCGCCACCGCAAACCCAAACAGGAGAAAACTACATGACAGAAAATCCAGTTGAATTACGCAAGATAAGTATTCCTAAAACTATTGCTGTACATGATTTAGCTTCTCGTCTGGAAGTTCCTGCTACAAAAGTAATTGGTGAGCTGATGCGTAATGGGGTGATGGCTACTATTAATGAGTCAATTGATTTTGACACAGCAAGCATTATATCGGAGGAGTTTGATGTAGCAGTTGAGCTGGAGACTACAGTTGACGAGCGTCCAGTCCGTAGTGATGAGCCTGTCGGCAAGAAGAAGTCTCGTCCGCCGGTGGTGGCAGTTATGGGGCATGTGGATCATGGTAAAACCAGCGTGCTTGATGCAATTCGCGATACTGAAACTGCTACACGGGAAGCTGGCGGTATTACTCAGCATATTGGCGCCTATCAAGTACACCGCAAAGATCGAACACTGACTTTTTTAGATACGCCTGGGCATGAGGCATTTTCAGCCATTCGAGCTCATGGCGTGCGGGCCACCGATGTGGTGGTGATTGTAATTGCTGCCGATGATGGCGTAAAGCCACAGACTCAGGAAGCTGTCAGGTTGGCTCAAGAGGCTGGGGTGGGTATTGTGGTTGCGATTAATAAAGTTGATAAGGCCGATGCTGATGTTGCACGAATTAAGCAACAGCTATCCGAAATACAGTTAATCCCTGATGATTGGGGTGGTGATACACCGTGTGTTGAGGTGTCGGCGAAGGCTAAAACAGGTTTAGAGGCATTACTTGATATGATTTTACTAGTCAGTGATATTCATAAGCCTGAGGCTACATATGATGGGCCAGCCCGCGGAGTTATTATTGAAAGTCATATGGAAACTGGTCGTGGCGCTACGGTAACTCTCCTGATTGAGCAGGGTACACTTAAACCCGGAGACTATGTTGTGGCTGGTAGTACGTATGGTAAGGTGCGGTCGCTTGATAATTATGCAGGTAAGCCGATAAAACAGGCAACTCCATCTACTCCGGTTGTGGTGACTGGCTTCAAGGCTGTGCCTGCCTTTGGTGACTGGTTTGAGGTTGTTGAAAACGAGAAAGTGGCTAAGGATTGGCAGATTAAGCAGGCGCGTAAAAGTAGTATAAAAAGTGTTGCTAAGCCAAAATCGGTCAATGCTTCAGATTTGGCTCGGGCTGTGAGTCGTGGTGCTGTAAAAGAGTTAACTATTATTATAAAAGCCGATGCCCAAGGTTCGTTGGAGTCAATTACTCAGGCTCTGCATTTGATTGGTAATGAAGAAGTGCAGGTGAAGATTGCCGCCAGTGGCGTAGGGGCGATTACCGAAGGTGATATTCATACTGCTACTGCCACAGGGGCAATTATATTAGGTTTTCATACGACGATTTCGGGTGCTGTTAATCAACTAGCTAAGCGATCGGGTGTTACTTTTCAGCTTTATCAGGTTATCTATGACCTGCTGGATGATGTGCGGGAGTGGCTAACGGCGTTACTGGAGCCTGAAATAATAGAGACAGAAGTTGGCCGACTTAAGCTGTTGGCTGTATTTAAAACTACCAAAGACCATGTTATTTGTGGTGGTAAGGTTATTCAGGGTCAGGCTGAGGCTGGCGCATCAATTCAAATCATGCGAGAGGGTGAGCTATTGGGCACTACTAAGCTAGTTGAGCTTCAGAAGCAGATGCAGCCAGCGCAGACCGTTCTTGCCGATGAAGAGTGCGGGATGTCTGTTGAACGAGTTGAAATAGCGCCTGAAGTAGGGGATGAGTTTGTGTTTATTCGTCGCGAAGTACGCGAGCGGAGTCTTTAAGGTGTCGAGACGCGCCGATCAAGTTGGGCGCGAGCTGCATCGACACATGGCACTGACTCTAACAGAGGTATTGCATCAAGGGGCACGAGTCACTATTACTCGCGTGAAAGCCACAGACGACCTTAAAACTTTACGAGTTTGGGTGCAGGGCTGGAAAAATCTTGATGATCGCGCAAAAGCAACGATAGAGCATCGCCTTCGAGGTGCCATTCGTTCTAGCTCACAAACCAAATTTACACCTCGGTTAATTCTTTTAAATGATGATAGTGTTGATTACGCTGAATATATTGATAAGCTCCTAAAAGAAGATAAATAGGTTTGACGACTTGGTGAGGGAGGACTAAGATAGGCATATGAAGCGAGTATTGTTGGTTGAGGATAATGATTTCATCCGTAAGATGTATTTGATGAAGCTAGGCAAGTCTGAATCTATTGAGGTGCTAGAAGCGGCTGATGGGCCAGCAGCACTAGAAGTCTATCAGGCACAGAAGCCAGATCTTATTCTTCTAGATATTATGATGCCAAAAATGAGCGGTATAGAAGTGCTGGAGGAATTACATAAGAGTGGCTCTAAGGTGCCAGTAATTATTCTCTCAAATGTGATGAGCTCTGAAACTAGAGAAGTTGCCACAAAGTATGGCGTGGTAGACTACATCATTAAAAGTGATCTCACTCCGTCGCAGGTGCTAGAGAAGATTGAAAAATATCTTTAAGCTAAGCGAATTTCACCGACATTGCATAGGTCGCGACCAGTAACTACCCTTTTCCCTGGTAGTTGAGCCTGTAGTATTTCGATACGGCCCTCCGAGAATTGCAGTAGTAAGTGTTTATTTTGGCAATACAGCTCTATTTTGCCAGTGGAAGTGTCGTGTATTTTTACCTGATGCAAAGAGAGTGTTTGTGGTTTATTACGTAGTAATATTGGTATGCGAACTCCTGGCCAACCAGAGTAAGCACGAACCAATCTTTCTAGCTGAACGGCAGTCATAGTTTTGGGGGAGATATCACCATCTTGTTTTTTAATAAGTTTGGAGTAGCTAGGTTTTTGGCTCAAGTCTTGTGGGGTGGGGGTGATAGTGTGACTTAAGTATGCGCGTAGGGTTGGCACGAGGAGGTTTCGACTAGCTTTTAGAAGCTTTTCCCAAAGCTCTAATTTTTGGATATTTGCTGGTACGGTAAAGCTATCTTGAGCTAAAATTGGTCCAGCATCCATTTCTGGCGTGATGAGCATAATACTGGTGCCGACGGTTGTGTCGCCGGCAAGGATGGTGCTCTCTAAGGGGGATGGTCCACGGTGCAGGGGCAGGAGCGAGGGGTGAATATTAATAATGCCGTGCGGAAAAGTGTCCAGGGTTTCTAACGGTAGAATTTTACCATAGGCAAATAGTACGCCAACATCAGGCTGGAGTTGTCGAATCTGTTTGGTGATTTCTGTAAGTTTTGTAGGAGTGAAGAAGGGTATTTTAGCTGCTTGAGCGAGCTGGGCCACTGGAGTGGTGCGCTGATGGGTGTGTGCATGCATTTTGCTTGATTGCGATACTACGCCAACTACGGTGATGTCTTTTTTTTGCAGTAAGTCTTGCAAGATAAGGGCGCTCGATTGACCGGAGCCAAAGAATATTATTCGAGTTTTAGTGTTGGTGGTGGTTTTGAGCATCAATAATTTCCTGCGGAATTTCATCTACGCTAATCAGCTGTCCGTCGTCATCGAGCTTTAATAGGGTAGAAGCATCTTTTATGATATCTATAAAGAGCTTGCCGTGCATGTGATCTATCTCGTGTTGAAAGACTCGAGCTGGGAAACCCTCCAGAGTCAGGCGTACCTCTTCACCTTCAAGTGTTAGGGCCTTTACTTTTATTTTATTAGCCCGAGGAATCTTTGCATAGTAGCCAGGCACACTGAGACAGCCTTCAACATCGACGACAAAATCTCGGCTTTTTTGGACAATTTCGGGGTTAATAAAAGTTAGAAAAGTCTGGTCTTTGCCGTCTTCAAAGTTATTACGTACAACTGTTAATTTTATAGTTTCACCAATTTGAATGGCTGCTAGGGCGGCCCCGTATTCGCTGTCATGATCCCAATCTAGTGTTGTATCAATCATGTCCTGAGCTAGTTTCTCAACCTTTGGAGTGACGCGCGTGATACGGAGTGATTTTTGGCGCAATCGCTGGTCGGGAATCGTGACAAGTTTTCTAATCATTATATTATTACATCAGAAAATCGAAATAGGGTCAATATCGTAGGATGTATTTCGAGGCAGGAGATGCGCTATTTGAGTGAGTTTTGTGCGGTGACTAGATTTACAGATAATATGGGCGATATAACCCTGACTGGTACGGGCATGATTTGGGGTGGCTGGCCCGAGGGTAGTAATATTTGGTGGGAGAGAGGCTGTTTTGAGCCAATCTTTGGCTAAAGACTGAGCTATCTCTGGTGATTTACCGAAGAAATTAATCCGTGCTAGATATTGATACGGTGGATAGCCAAAGTTATGTCGTCGCTTTAGTTCTTCGGCTGTAAAGGCACTCCAGTTGTGGGACCGAATATGGTCCCACAGTGGATTATCAGATTGTTTGGTTTGAATGATGACCTCTCCCGAGAGCTCACCCCGCCCCGCCCGTCCAGCAGCTTGCATAATAAGAGCCACACCGCGTTCGCGACTTTGATAATCGTCACCAAACAGCAATTCATCGCCTGCTACAATCCCAACCAGCGTGACGCGTGGAAAATCCAGACCCTTGGCAATCATTTGTGTGCCAATTAGAATATCAATTTTGCCTTGCTCGGCATCTGTTAGGATCTCTTTGAGCGGTACTTGGCTAGATAGATCGCGATCGATGCGTGCAAGTGTAGCTTGAGGGAAATATTTTTTTACTTCCTCTACGAGTTGCTTGGTACCAAAGCCATGAAAGCGTAGGTTGCTGCCCTTACAGGTAGGGCAAATACTGGGTGGGAATTGGTTAAAATTACAGATATGGCAGATGAGTCTGGCTTGGTCGGCATGAAAGACCAGGCTAGTATCGCAACGTGGACAGCTAATTGTGTTACCGCAGTCATCACAGCTAAAGCGACGGGCTGAGCCACGTTTATTGTGTAGTAGGAGGGATTGTTCACCGCGTCGCATGCGTTGTCGAAGGGCTTTGATGAGCGCTGGTGAGAGCGGATCGTAGAGCCCTTTCATGTCGGTAATTTCAATACTAGGTAGTGAACGCCCGGCGTGTCTCTCGGTGAGCTCCACAGCTTTTAGTCGGTCGAGTTGGCTTAAGTGGGTCATCACGATATTGTGTGTGGCGCTACCCAGGACTAACTTAGAATGAGTTAGTCTAGCCAGTTTAGCGGCCACTTCACGAGCTTGGTAGCGTGGTAGGTTTTCCTGCTTATAGCTTGTATCATGAGCTTCATCAATAATAATTAGCCCCAGATTATTAATCGGTAAAAATAGACTAGATCGAGGACCTAGATATAGTTTAGGCTCCAAACTTTTTAGGCAGTCCAGCCAGATATTACGGCGCTGAACTGCTGATAGGCCGGAATGGGTAATAACCATATTGTCTGCAAAAGATTGGGTGAGTCGCTTTTCAAGCTGTTGAGTCAAAAAAATCTCAGGCGAAAGATAGAGGACTGATTTATTTTGACTCAAATAATGATGAATCAGTTGTTCATAGATATGAGTTTTGCCTGACCCAGTCACACCACTGAGGAGGACTGGCTGATTGGCTTGAAGTATTTCATTTAATACGGTGTTTTGCTGCTGTGATAACGATATATGATGCGGCGTTGAGGTGTGTTTGGGCGGGGTATTAAGATTATTTTGCCGACGACGAGCTAAGAGACCGCTTGGTAGAATTGCGCCCCAAACGGCATAGTTGGTGGCGACGTAATAAGTTTTCAACCATTGGGCAATATCTAGTATGTGTTGGGGTAGTATGATGTCATCTAGGACTCCGTCAATTGACTTAATTTTAGGCAGTAAATATTTTGGAGGCTGTGTCTTGGCTAGAATTATGCCTAGGCTCTTTTGTCGACCAAACGATAAATTGACCAGTTGACCTGGCTGAAGTGTTTTGGTCGATTGGTGGGCATAGGTAAAGGTTTTATTGTCGAGCTGCCCGTAGGTCACCACATCAATCTCATAATAGTATGGATGTTCAGTCATATGCTTTCTATAGTACACCCTTATCTTGGTTGCAGTGCTAAAGGTCGCCAGGTATGATAGGTAGAGTTAGCGCATTACACTTTTTGTGTCTGCCTTATCAATGCTGAAAGTTATGGATAAAAAATTACGACGACGATTATATTTGGTGATTATTGCTGTGGTGATAGCGATGATTATTATTTTACCTCGCGAGGATCGAGTTCTGCGTGCTGTGGGTATTAATTTTGGTAATCCTCAAGTCAAGCTAGGTTTAGACCTGCTTGGTGGTACCAGTCTAACTTATGAGGCTCAGCTAAAAGATACACCAGCTGGCGATCGAACCAAGGCAATGGAAGGTGTTATCAATGTTATTACGAAGCGAGTTAATCCAGCTGGTACTAGTGAGGTGGTCGTTCAACAATCTGGTGAAAATCGGGTAGTTGTACAACTACCTGGTGTGACCGATGCCAAGGCGGCGGCCGATCAGATTGGCCGGACGGCTACATTAAGTTTTTATAAAGTCAATCCAGACAGTGAAGTTCCCACGCCGACAGAGCTTTCGGGTAAAGATTTAGAAAGTGCTACTGCGCAAATTGACCCCCAAACCGGTCAGCCGATTATCTCTTTTAGAATGCAAGGTGGAGAAGCGACCGATAAATTTGCTAAATTAACACGTGAGATTAATGAAACAGAGGGAGCTCGTTTGGCTATTGTGCTAGACAATGAGGTACTGTTTAATGGAGGTGTTTCCACTCCAATTCTTGATGGACAAGGACAAATGACAGGGTTTGAAAGTGTTCAAACTGCTCAGCAGACAGCTGTTCTGCTGAATGCCGGAGCGCTACCAGTGCCAGTTGAGTTAGTAAGCCAGCGTACAATTGGTGCAACTTTAGGTACGGAATCAATTTCGCGCTCGATTATAGCTGGTGCTATTGGTATATTGGCGGTAGTAATTTTTATGGTGATGAGCTATCGCTGGGCTGGTGTACTGGCTTCATTAGCCCTGATATTGTACGTAATTTTTAACGTTGCACTATTTAAGATTTCCAGCATTACACCTTGGCCAATTGTCTTAACTCTTGCTGGTATTGCTGGGTTTGTTCTATCTGTAGGAATGGCGGTAGATGCTAATATCTTGATTTTCGAACGTATGAAAGAAGAGTTACGCTCAGGTAAGTCGGTTAAAGCCTCGTTAGATACTGGGTTTGCTCGAGCCTGGAGCTCAATTCGCGACTCCAATACATCCACTTTGATTACCTGTTTTA
This sequence comes from bacterium, assembly GCA_016700035.1. Taxonomy (NCBI): domain Bacteria; species bacterium. The sequence continues at coordinate 246,945 of CP064998.1, forward strand.
TTCTGTATAGTTTTGGCGCTACAATTATTAAAGGTTTTGCAATTACACTTGCGGTTGGTGTAGTGATTTCGATGCTGACAGCCATTTCAGTTTCGCGGACTTTATTAGGACTATTTGTACGGACTAAGTTTGGTCAAAACCCACAGCGATATAGCGGAGTTAAGCTACCTTTGCCACAGCAGAAATCTGCGGAGATATCGAAATGAATATAGTTGGTCGACGTAAGCTCTGGTTTGCAATTTCGATAATTATCATTTTACCAGGGATTATCGCACTTGCTCTGTGGGGCCTTAAGCCAGGCATTGATTTTGCTGGTGGACAAGTGATGGAAGTTGGCAAAGTTGTTGATGTTGAAAAAGTTAAGCCAATTTTTGAAGCTGCTGGCGCGCGCGATATATCAACCACCACGACTGGCGCAGGGACAATTTTGGTGCGCTACCGTGATGCTGAAGGTAAGTCTTCAGCCGACAGTAATGAGGAGATTAAGCAGGCGCTGATTGGTATCGGTGCCGAACAGGTAAGCTATGAGTCGGTTGGGCCAGCCGTTAGTCGAGATATTACCCGCAATGCAGTTATATCTGTAGCTTTGGCGGCATTGGCGATAGTTGTCTTTTTAGCAATCTCTTTCCGCAATACACCACCGCCTGTTAGTCCCTGGAGTTTTGGCATAACAGCAGTAATTGCACTTTTGCATGACACAATTGCACTGCTTGGTATATTTGCTATTCTCGGGCATTTTTACCAGGTAGAGATTGATTCATTATTTATCACAGCGGTACTAACCACAATTGGTTTTTCGGTGCATGACACGATTGTTGTTTTTGATCGTATTCGTGAAAATCTTAAACGCTACACTCATTCTTTTGAGATTATAGTAAATGACAGTATTGTTGAGACGGTTGCACGGTCACTATCGACGAGTATTACGGTGCTATTCACATTATTGGCGCTACTAATATTTGGCGGTGAAACCATTCGGCTATTTGTTCTAGCCCTTTTACTAGGAGTACTATTGGGAACCTATTCCTCTATTCTAAATGCTGCACCCATGTTAGTAGTTTGGAATAACTATAAGGTAAAGCGCCAGGCCAAGAAGAAGCTAGCACCAGCCAAGCCAAAGCTTAAGAAAGCTTAATTCCTATCATATTTTCATGAAGTTTTAGGGGCTTTTTACTACGTAGAGGCCATTTACGGCATCTGAATCTTGCTTGTTCTCCAGGCTAGCCGTTAGAGTAAACTGTGATCCATCTGAGTTATAGCCGTACTTAATGATTAGATTTGATTCTGGATTACTCAAGGGGTCATTTTTTACTTCACGTAAGTAAGGAGGGTTGGAGCTAGTCAGGATTTTTAATGTTTCAATATCGTTACCAGATGGGTAGCTACCATTATTTTTCTTATAGGCTGCTAGCGCTATGGCCATTGTATTGAGAGTGTCCTTACGCTCGGCATCATGTTTAGCGGATTCTGTTAGGTTGCTGGGTGTCGGGCTAGTGCTTTGAGGGCTCACCGGCTGACTAGATACGCTCGGGCTTTGTGATGTTGGCTTGGGTTTTTGCACCAGACTTAATATGAGGAAAGTGCCTACACCAAGTAGTAGAATAATAGTAACGGTGATAATCAGGTAGTTCGAACGAGAGCTTGAGGTCTGCTTACTTGAAGAAGCGGCTGCCAGCAGGGCGTCAGCTCGATCCATGGCGGTTGTTGAGTCTTGATCTAACTCTTTTGAGGCTGGTTTGTCGTGATATTCTATCTTGGAGTTTGTTTGTTGAGGGTTGTGGAGCGGAGAGTGGTATTCGGGACTACTAGAGTTATTAGGTGACTCAACCTCACTCATATTGAGCATATAAGGACTCGGCTTGTGTGGCTCATCAACCTCGACAAAATTATCTTGATTCTCTGCGGTGACTTGATCTTTTACAGTGGTTTGGTCGATTGGTGCTGGGGATGGGTAATATTGGTAGTCTTCGGAGGTGGGGGCAGTAGACTCGGTTGATACTGGTATATCAGGCTGCTCTAGGCTACTCTCGGGCTCAATAGCTGATTCAAGCTCTGGTGTTTCTAGGGCTTTCCTATAGCGGTCGAGTCGTCGTTTGTATTGCGATGAAGCATGATGATTAATTATACGAGGCGGCTCACTATAGGATGTATCCTCTTCTGAGGTATTGGCAATATCTGAGTCTGTTAGGGTTGGTGTATTAGGTGGATCATCTGGAGAAATCAGGTTATCTAAGCCGCGCGGCGCCTCTAGATTACCGGGCGACAGCGACTCTTCATATTTACCTTGGTCTTCATCGGCTGAAGGAGTGTGGTTATGGTGTCGACGCTGCAAATATCCGCAACTAATACAAAGGTTACCAACCTCGGAGTTGGCTAATTGAGAGAAGCATTGTGGGCAGGTTGAATTCATAATTATTGAAGTTACTTCTTAATGTTTATATTGTACCAAAGAAAGTTATGCTTAAGCTATTGTAAAAAATACTGTTGCAAATTAAACTATAGAAGGATATTCAAATCAATCGAAAAAATAATCTTATAAAAGAAAGATATAACGTTAGAAAAACAATGCTTCAATACTTCATTACATCAAAAACTCGACGTAAAATTATTACTGTTTTCTCTAAATACCCGGATTATCGCGTACATGTTCGTGGGCTCGCAAAGCTGATACGTGAGGATCCGGGTAATGTTGCGCGTGAGCTTGAGCGCCTACATCGTATTAAGTATGTTTCAAGTGCTAAACAGGGAAATACAAAGCTTTACTGGGTTAATCAAGACTTTTCGATTTATAAGGAATTACAGAGTATAGTTCTAAAAACAACCAGGAAGACCAAATAATATGATGAAAAAAAGTCAGCTTACGATCAAAAAAATTATTCGAGATTTACGTCGTTATGAGGCTCAGTCTGGCGCGAATCATAGTGCCGTAATGATTCGTTCAGTGCGTTCATACCGCTCGGAGCGCCCAATTGGCTTTCAGTCTCGTTCTGGCCACTCCTATTTCGTTAGGTAGCAATAAGTTATAATGGCTCCTGATGGAGCAACAAGAGAAATTGCATTGGCATATACCCGATTCTACCCATGTGGAGGTTGCAGAATTGGCAACTACAATTGCGCAGTCACGTGGCGTACAGATACAGGACTATTTTAAACTCGACTATACAGCACTTGGCGATCCTTTTGATTTACCTGATATGAAGCTTGCGATTGATCATTTGATGTTGGTTCATCAGCGTCAGGGTAGGGTGGTGGTGTATGGAGATTATGATATCGATGGACTAACCGCTACAGCTCTATTGAAGGATGCCCTAACTCAATTTGGTTTTGACGTAACGAGTTATATTCCAGATCGATTTGAAGAAGGATATGGTTTGCATGCACAAGCACTAAAAAAGCTCCATGCTCAAGGTGCTGATACGATAGTTACTGTCGATTGTGGTATATCGGCGACGGATACAATTGCTGAAGCAGTTAATGATGGTTTAAATATTATCGTAACCGATCATCATGCCGTACCGGAAGTTGAGCCAAGTGGCGCAGTGGCGCTTATTAATCCTCTGCGTAAACAAAATAAATACAAGGAATGTTCGCTAGCCGGAGTGGGGGTGGCTTTTGCGCTGGTGCGAGCCTTGCAGAGTCGTAATTTGGAAAAAATGCCTTTCGGGCAAGAGAAATGGCTACTCGACTTAGTAGCTTTGGGGACAATTTGTGATGTTGTACCTCTAACTGGAGAGAACCGGGTGCTTGCGAGCTATGGCTTGCAAGTTGCGCGTCGTAGTAGGCGAGCCGGTATTAGGGCTTTAGCTAAGGTTAGCAACACATCGCTAGATAGCTTGTCAGCCAGCGATTTTGGCTTTCGGTTTGGCCCTCGCTTGAATGCTGCAGGACGCCTGGAGCATGCTCGGGTGGCGCTGGAGTTACTGGAGGCTACAGAGTATGATCAAGCCTATCTGGCGGCCGAGCATTTAGACGAGCTTAATCGTGAGCGGCGAAATACGACAGAACAGATACAGGCCGCAGCTTATAAGGAGTCCGAACAATATTCGACTGATCAAATTTTAGTATTGTCTAGTCTGGATTGGACACATGGTGTTGTTGGTTTGGTGGCTAGTCGAGTGGCTGAACGTTTTGGTAAACCAACAATTATCTTGCAGGAAGAAGGAGAGTTTTCCAAGGGGTCGGCGCGTAGTGTGGGGACTTTTTCAATTATCGATGCGATTCGCAAGCAGGCGCCTTTATTGGAACGGTATGGTGGACATCAGGCTGCTGCTGGCATAACCTTGCGAACCGATAAAATTGATGAATTCCGCACGGCTCTTAATAATAATCTTGATGCCGACGATACTAGTAAGATGCAACGGGAAATTATTGCAGATTTGTGGCTAGAATCTGGATTTATATCTCAAGAAGGCCTGGATCAACTCGAGACTTTAGAGCCAACCGGGCAGTCGAACCCCGCACCAATTTTCTATCTTAAGACTAGACTGACCCAAGTTAAACCTGTTGGTCAAACTGGTGATCATGCTCAGTTATTTTTTGATATTGAAGGCCAGAGTCAGCGGGCAATTGCCTTTCAAGCAGCTAGCAAGTGGCCATTTCTTAAGGTTGGTGTAGAGATAGAGCTTTTACTAGCCATTCGCGCCAATGAGTGGCAGGGCGTTAGACGGGCGCAATTAGAAGTTTTGGACGCAAGAGAGTTAGTGGAGTATGACGATGTCGGCTGAGACAGGTAGTTTAGTGGCTATTCGAGATATGAAGCGTTTTACAAAAAAAGAGCGTACATCGATTGAGTCGGCATATCGTTTAGCAAAAAAAGCCCACTCTGGCCAAAAGCGCAAAACTGGAGAGGCTTATATTTCTCATCCGGTAGCGGTGGCACAAATCTTATTTTCTTGGCAGCTGGATGCGCCAACGGTTCAGTCAGGCTTACTGCATGATGTCGTTGAAGACACGGCGGTGACATTACAAGAAATTGAAGGAGAATTTGGCTTAGATGTTGCGCGCATTGTCGATGGCGTTACAAAGATCAGCCAAATGCGTGATCGCCGCGTAGAACTTGATAGTACTCGGTCATTAGAAAATATCCGTAAGCTTCTGGTGGCAATGGCAAAAGATGTTCGAGTTATTCTTGTAAAATTGGCTGATCGATTGCACAATATGAGAACTATCAAAGCGTTACCGCATAATAAGCAGATACGGATAGCTCGAGAAACGCTAGATATCTATGCCCCGATTGCCGATCGACTTGGGATGGGTGATGTGAAAGCCGAGCTGGAGGATTTGGCCTTTGCTGTTCTCGAGCCAGATAAATATCGAGTGCTCAAAAAGGAGGCTGCACTAAAAATTGCGCGAGGTCGTAAGGCGTTAGAGAGGGTGGTACCAAAAATTCAAGAACAATTAGATAGTCAGGATATAGAAGCCAAGATCGAGTTCAGAGTTAAGCACCTCTATAGCCTACACCGCAAGCTTGTGAAGTATGATAATGACTTTACCCGCATTCGTGATCTGATTGCGATGCGCATCATTACTAAAGAAATAGAGGATTGCTATCGGATATTAGGTATTATTCATAGCCTTTATTCTCCGCTACCACATTACATTAAGGATTATATTGCCGTACCAAAGCCCAATGGGTATCAGTCGGTTCATACAACAGTGTTAGGTAATAGGGATATTTTTGAAGTGCAGATTCGTACAGCACTCATGCATGATTATGCCGAACATGGTTTAGCGGCACACTTTCACTATGATGGACAAAAAAATACTCAAGCCTATTTAAGCGGTGGGACACCAGCAATTTCCAAGAAATATAAATGGGTACAAAATTTACTCGATTGGCAAGAACAATTAACAGATAATAGTAAGCTACAGGAGGGATTTAAGCTAGACTTATTTAATGAGCGTATTTTTGTATTCTCACCAAAAGGCGATTTATATGATTTACCTCGTGGTGCTACGCCGGTTGATTTTGCATTTCAAATCCATACTCAGTTGGGTCTATCATGTCGCGGGGCAAAAGTTAATGGGCGAATTGCATCGCTTGAACAGCCATTGGAGAATCGCGATATTGTAGAAATATTTGCTTTTTCGAAAGAACCCAATCCCAGCCGAGACTGGTTAAGCTTTGTAGTTACAGCAAAAGCGCGGACTCAGATAAAAAATTGGTTTTTATTAGCTGATCGTTCCGCAGAAGAGCAGCAGGGCAGAGAGTTACTCGATGAATATTTGACCAGTCAGAAGCACGCAACTTGGGGTGAATACAAGCTAGGACTACGCAAAGAGGTGATTAGGCGTATGAAGTATGATGATGAGGCTCAGCTTTTTACTGCTCTTGGTGAAGGTACATTCCAGCCAAGTGAAGTTTTACGAGAGTTATTATTTAAGTCATCGGTAATTCATCGGCGACCAAAATTTATGAATACTATAATACGTAGGGCACGCACAGCTCGACCCGTACCGTTAATCCCGGGTATTGAACGACAGCATATCTCACGAGCTGGTTGTTGTGCCCCGCGGTACCCCGAAGAAGTTGTTGGGTTTGTGAGTCGACTTGGTGTTTTTCGTATACATCTAAAAACTTGTTCGGAGATATCTAGACAGTTGGATCGCTGTGTGCCAGCTTATTGGTACTATGAATCATCGGATCATATACGTATATTTGGTTTGCCCGAGATGACAGCTGGGATACTACGAGCTATTTCACAGCACTTGCATGCTTTTGATGCGCATGCCAGCTCTATAAAAGAGACAACACAGCAGCAATTGGTGCAATTTGACGTCTCGCTGGCGTTAGTGCGGATGGATAAGTTGCCAGCTCTTTTGAGGGCACTTAAGCGGATACCTGGTGTAACAGCTGTTGAGCATTCTGTGAGTTCTAAGCGTTAACACTTGTACTGCATCTTATAATCTGGTATTATACGGAAGTCTATGTTACAAGTTGAACGCAAAGAAGAAGAATCATTAGAGAGTTTAATTCGTCGCTTTAATAAGAAAGTGACTCAGTCTGGATTGATGACAGTGGCTCGTCGGAAGAAATTCTATGAAAAGCCTCTTACTAAGCGGGCTGAGCGTGAGATTGCAATTCGCAAGCGTATTCGCAAAGAGCAAAAGACTCGAGAAGCTTTTGCTTTTCGGGGCTAATCTACAATGCGCCTGGACCAAACTCTCGAAACTGACCTGCTAGAAGCAATGAAGGCTCGTGATGAAATACGTGTCCAGGTTTTGCGTTTAGTAAAAGCTGCCTTGAAGAACCAGGAGATTGAAGTTAAGGGTGATCTAACCCCGCAGCAAATGCTGGCAGTTCTCCAGAAAGAGGCAAAAAAGCGGCACGACTCAATTACTCAGTATGAAGCGGCTGGTCGCGATGATTTAGTACGGCAAGAACGGGCGGAGTTAGAAATTTTAGATGAATATTTACCAGACCAAGTGTCTACTGAAGAGATGCGGGAGGCTGTACGTCAGGCGATTACTGATGCGGATGATAACTCGGCTACAATGGGGCAGGTTATAGCTCAAGTACGAGAGAAGTTTTCTGGAGCGGTGGATGGTGCGGCTTTAGCAGCAATGGTTCGTGAAGAGCTACAAAAATCTTCATGAGCTCACAATTATTTATACCTGAAAAATTACCGTTAGAAATTCAGCAAAAACAGCTTAAGGCATTGTTTGAAGCCTGGCTTAATCATGTCCAACTCGATTTACTAGGTGGTATATTAGTTCAATTTGTCAGTACAGAAGATATGCTTGAGTTGGTGCGAGTGCATCAGCAAAAAGATGAGTCAACAGATGTCTTATCATTTAACTATAACCCGCCCCTAGTAGGAGAATCTGGCGATAAGATTATTGGCGAGATAGTTATTTGTGAAGATGTAGCGCGAGACAACGCCGACAAACATAAGGTTGAGTTTGGAGTGGAGTGCATGACATTATTTGTGCACGGTTTATTGCATATTGCCGGCAAGGATCACGCTGGTCGGAGGGAAAAAGAGCAATTTGAGGCCGATACTCGTGCTATTATGGAGGTAGGAGGGCTGAAGCCGGTATCATTATGGTCGGATTAGTAAGTTTTCGTCATGCCATACGTGGTTTACGTATGGTGATTTCTAGAGAGAGAAATGCAAAAATACACTTAGCTGCAGCAATATTAGCTCTCATTACTGCTTTGCTCTTGCATATCACGTGGTTAGAGCTTGCATTAGTGATTGCAATGATTGCTTTGGTGTTTTTTGCAGAGGTGGTTAACACGGCTATTGAGAAATCATTAGATACGATGACGACCGAAAACCACCAGGTAGTAAAAGTAGTTAAAGATATGACCGCCGGCGGTGTCTTAGTAACTGCAATTGCGGCTATTTTTGTTGCAGCCTGCATCTATTTGCCAGCCTTAGTGAGGTTAATTAATAAATGATAGTACTATTTGGTAAGCCAGGGGCTGGTAAGGGGACTCAGGCAAAATTATTGGTAGATGAAAAGCAGTTTGTGTTGGTTGGAGCTGGAGAATTACTGCGTCAGGTAGGTCAAGCCAATAAAGATCTGGCAGAAATGTTGAGGGCTGGCAAGTTGGTGGGTGGAGATGTGTTATTTCCGCTTATTGCGACTTATTTAGAGAGGATTGGCCATCAACGTATAATTCTCGATGGTTTTCCGAGAAATAGAGATCAGGCTGACTGGCTGAAGCAACAATTAGAAAAGAATCCACCTGAAAGAATAGACCTAATTATTCTTAATATTAGCGACGAAGAGGTGTATAACCGATTGTCACGACGTGGGCGAGCTGATGACACGCCGACAGCTATCCAAGCTCGACTGAAAATATATCAAGAGGATGTATCACAGGCGATCGATTTATTGGGTGAGTCGGCTCAAGTGCACTATGTGGATGGCGCAGGTTCGATTCAAGATGTGTATGCAAGGGTCTTGAGAGTATTAGGCGAGGAGAAGACATGAGAACACAGGTAAAGACTGCACAAGAGATTTTAGATATGCGTAAAAGTGGCCGGATATTGGCGGTCATTTTAGCTGACCTTATAGATCAAGCAAAGGTTGGCATGACGACTGGAGATATTGATGTGATGGCACGTAAATTACTTAAAAAGCATGATGCTGAAGCGGCCTTTTTGGGGTATCAGGGGTTTTCTGGGGCAATTTGTATTTCTATTAATGATGAAATAGCTCATGGTATACCAGGTAGTCGAGTGATGGAAGCTGGTGATTTGGTGCACTTTGATTTTGGGGTTCGGTATAATGGTATGATTACCGACGCTGGTCGAAGTTTTGTTCTGGGGGCTAAGCCGACGGAAGATCAGGCTCGTCTATTAAAGGGTACGGAAAAGGCTTTAGATGAGGCAATCAAGTTAGTTCAAGATGGCGTGCATATTGGTGATCTGGGGGCTGTAGTGGAAGCTACGTGCGACCGGTATGATTTGAAGGTTGTATATGAGCTTTGTGGGCATGGTGTGGGGCATAATGTACATGAGGAGCCAACTATTCCTAATTATGGTATGAAGGGTGTTGGCGAAAGGTTAAAATCTGGCTGGACTGTAGCATTGGAGCCTAATGTATCACTAGCAGACCATGAAATGTATCTTGCTGATAATGGTTGGACCTGGATGACTCAGACAGGATCAATTGCGGCACAATTTGAACATACGGTACTTGTTACAGATAATGGATACGAAATTTTAACATCACTAGATAGCTAAAAGAATAAAAAAAGTATTCATAATTTAATCGTATACATAATTTGCACTTTATGTTCATACTAGTATACAATTTTTGTATGCAAGAATACTTCATTTATCTACAGGAGGGTATTGATGGCCGGAAAGCATGAAGCGACATATGTTGGGCTTGATGTTGGTACCTCTAAGGTGGCCTGCGTGGTTGGTATTGCTCAGCATGATCGACCTGATATTGCAATTATGGGACTCGGATCATCAACTACTACGGGGGTAAAGCGAGGGGTTGTAGTTGACTTAAATGATACAGTCAGTGCTATTACCACTGCACTTGAAGATGCTGAACGAATGAGCGGAACTGCAATAGAGCGAGTTAGTGTCTCGGTTGGCGGAAGTCATGTTCAAAGTCTGAACTCTCGTGGTGTAATTGCTGTGAGTCGAGCTGACCGACAGATAAGTCGAGAGGATATGGCGCGAGCTGAAGATGCAGCATCGGCAATCTCGCTGGATGCGAATAGGGAAATATTGCGAGTTATTCCACGATCTTATGTAGTGGATGGACAAGGGGGAATTAGCGACCCATACGGAATGACTGGTACGCGCCTAGAAATTGAGACACATGTCATAACTGTTGCTATATCTGCTATGAAAAACCTTGATGATTCGGTACATAGAGCCGGCGTTACCCCTAATGGATATATGATTGATCCATTAGCTTCGGCTCGAGCATGCCTCACCAAGCGACAGAAAGAATTGGGTGTTGTTTTGATAGACATTGGCGCGGAAACAACTGGAATAGCAATTTTTGAGGAAGGCAAGATTACCTATACTAGTATTATTCCTCTGGGTGGTAATCATATTACTAAAGACTTAAGTCACGCATTGCGCATTACGATGGATAATGCAGAAAAAATTAAATGTCAGTTTGGAGTTGCTCAAAAGCCAAAATCAAAAGATACCACTAAGCATGATTTATCAGATGTCGGTATTCGTGGCACAATATTGGCGAGAGAGCTGAATACAATTATTGAAGCTCGATTAGCGGAGTTTTGTGACATCATTAGTAGGGAGCTTAAAAAAGCCGATGGTGGACCAACTATGCTGGCAAGCGGAGTAGTCCTGACTGGTGGAGGATCAAAGCTTAGGGATTTATCTACATATATGGAGCAAAGCTTAAAGATGCCGGTAGCCCCCGGACACGCCCATTCTATTAGTGGAATCATTGATCGCGTTAAAGATCCGGCCTATACGGCAGCTATTGGTATGATGCTTGAAGATTTAGAAAAGCCACAAACTGGGCACAATATTAATGATAGAATTGGCCAAGCGTTTAGTAAGGTTCAGTCTATAATTAAGGGTTTTATACCTAGATCCTAAACTGTAACTATAAAACTAAACACTGTATAGAACAAATATTGTATCCAGAATATAACAGCAGAATTTTATGAATACAATATTTGACTTTATATGAATAATGCATTTATACTGTGGGCAAGTGTGGAGTGTATTCCACAAGTAATATATGGGTGTGGCAAGGATTGGCGATGTGGGTCGTTCAATCAAGCAAATAAGGAAGGGTACTAAATGGCAGAAGTTTTACCAGAGATTGAAGCATTTGCTCGTATAAAAGTGATCGGTATCGGTGGCGGTGGCGGTAACTCACTAAACCGCATGATTCAATCAAAAATCCGCGGTATTGAGTTTATTGCTATTAATACCGATGCTCAGGCTCTGCATTACAGTCAGGCCAATAAGAAGATACATATTGGTAAAGAGACGACTCGAGGGCTTGGTGCTGGTGCTAACCCAGAAATTGGCGCTCAGGCTGCTGAAGAAAATGAAGACGAGATTTATGCTGCATTAAAAAATTCTGAGATGGTCTTTATTACTACTGGTGAAGGTGGTGGTACAGGCTCCGGGGCAGCTCCAGTGATTGCCCAGATAGCCAGAGATATTGGCGCACTTACTGTTGGTATTGTGACTCGGCCTTTTAAATTTGAAGGCGACCGTCGTCGTAAGATAGCCGAAGAAGGAATTCAACGACTCAAAGAAAAGGTAGATACCTTAATTGTTATTCCAAACGATCGTATACTCCAAATTATTGATCGCAAGACATCACTTTTGGATGCTTTTGCGACGGTTGACGATATTCTTCGTCAAGGAGTTCAGGGTATCTCAGATCTGATTACGGTAAATGGTTTAGTTAACCTTGATTTTGCCGATGTTGAGGCGATTATGCGCGATGCCGGATCGGCACTTATGGGGATTGGTGTAGGCAATGGAGATAATCGAGCTGTAGATGCTGTTAAGCAGGCGATTGATAGCCCGCTGTTGGAGGTTTCAATCCAGGGCGCTAAAGGTGTAATGATTAACTTTACTGGTGGTCGAGATATGGGTATGCATGAGATAGAGGAAGCTGCCCAATTGGTGCACAATAATGTTGATACCGACGCCAATATAATTTGGGGAATGGTTATTGATGAGAATATGAATAATGAGATAAAAGTTACTTTGGTTGCGACTGGCTTTGAGGCAGAGCGCGGTGAGCGCGGTGGGGCTTTGTTTGGTGGTGTACCACAGCCAATTGGACAGCGTAGTGTGGGTGATCTAGCAGATGAGCATGAGGCCGAGCAAGAAGAGGCACCTGTTGCGATGGGTACACCCGTACCGCTGGAACCGGTTACTAGCCAGTCAGACTTAGGATTCTCCGGTATTCAGCCGTCTCCACCGGTGGTGTCTGAGCTAACCCCAGAAGAAGATGCGCTATCAACATTGGTGACCAATGGTCCTAGGGTCCGTAATGATGTGTTGGTTAATAGGGAGCCTCTAATATCATCTGAGCCAGAAAATAACCAAAATAGACCGAAGGAAGATTCTGACACCCTCACGTCATCACTTTTTGATGAGCCAATTCGACCATTTGATCAAGAATCAACTGAGCCGCCAACATCTGACTCAATTGCTTCCAAGAGGCCATCTAGCGCGTCCGAACAGGACCCTAAAACTATAGTTGAAACTCTTTCACCCAGTTTTGATGCGGCGGAAGAAGATGACTTTGATAAGCCCGCATATCTTCGCAAGGGGGTAAAGCTGGAGAGTTCCATTATTGAGGTAACGGAGCCGACAGATACTAAGTAGGGCATTCGTTAGGAGTAGCAAATGCGTTGTCCGCAATGTAAATCAAATAATAGTCGGGTGATGGAGTCTCGTGATGTCGAGGATTCTGGGTCGATACGTCGTCGTCGTGAATGCGAGAATTGTAGCCACCGCTTTACTACTTATGAGAGGCTAGAGTTGCCACGCTTGCTCGTGATAAAGAAAAACGGTGAGCGAGAGCTCTACAATCATGATAAATTAGCTACTGGTATTTATCGGGCTTGTGAGAAGCGTCCGGTGGACTCAGAGCGGATTGAGAAGTTAATATCGGAAATTGAGCGAGAACTGTACAGTTTTGGTGAGACCGAAATTACAAGTGGCGGTATTGGTGAGCTGGCGATGCGAGACTTAGCGGAACTAGATGATGTGGCGTATGTGCGATTCGCTAGTGTATACAGAAGATTTACCAGTATTGAGAGCTTTGAGAAAGCCCTACAGCAGATTAAGCGACAACGAAAAAGCCAATAAAGCTAGAAAAAAGTTAAGCTTTATGCGTATTATATAAAGTAATGCAAGTAATATTTTACGGTAAGCCAGATACAGTATTAGAAGGGCGTGAATTTAGCCGATTAATTAGTGATGCTCGTAGTCAATTTGGTGAAGATGCGATAGAGCTACGCGATACAACCAGCCGAGACTCAATTGGTCAGATGGAAGCCTATCAGATTGTGAAGACTCCTGCAGTATTGATTATCCGTGATGATGGTGCACCAGTAGCACTATGGCAACACACTAAGCCATCATTAACTGATATTAGTTATTATTATCAGTCGCGTAGTTAGCTAACTCTTTAGAATTAGTAAGGGGGTATTGCCGAAAACAGGGCGAAAGAGCTACAATAACAGATATGAATAAGTATCATAAATCAGCGCTATCACAAGAAGAAGAGCGCATATTATCTTTTTGGCAGAAAAATGATATTTTTACTCGCTCTGTAGCTCAGCGTGAGGGGCAAGATCGCTTCGTATTTTATGATGGCCCACCGTTTGCTAATGGACTACCACATTTGGGTCATATCCTCACCTCAAGCCTTAAAGACGCTGTAACACGCTACCAAACAATGCGTGGAAAATATGTGCCTCGCCGATTTGGTTGGGATTGCCATGGGCTACCACCAGAGCTTCTGGCCGAGAAGGAGTTAGGTATTTCTGGCAAGAAAGCCATCGCAGAGTATGGTATTGAGAAATTTGTTGGATACTGTCGAGATTCGGTACTGCGCTTTACGGGTGAATGGCACGAATATGTTAGCCGGCTTGGTCGTTGGGTGGATTTTTCTGATGATTATCGAACTATGGATCAAGACTACATGGAGTCGGTGCTTTGGGCTTTTTCCGAACTATATAAAAAGGGCCTGATATATGAGGGCGAGCGAGTGGTGCCGTATAGCTATGGTGCTCAGACTGCAGTTTCAAATTTTGAAACTCGACAGGATGATAGCTATCGAGATCGCGATGACTTAACGGCTACGGTACGATTTAGCTTGGTTGATGGGCGTAATCTATTAGGTTGGACTACAACTCCCTGGACTCTGCCGGCCAATATGCTTTTGGCAGTAAACCAGTCAATTACCTATGTTGAAATGCGTAAAGATGATGATGTGGTAATTTTAGCTGAAGCTGCCCTAGAGCGTTACCAAGAAGAGCTAGCAGGCTATCAGCGAGGTAAGAAGTTTGTGGGGGCGGATTTGGTGGGACTGACATATGCACCACTATTCCCGTATTTTGAAGGTCAGGATAGGGCATTTAGGGTCGTGTCTGCAGAATTTGTTGAGACTGGCGAGGGCACAGGGGTAGTGCATGTAGCACCAGGGCACGGTGAAGATGATTATTGGCTTGGCAAAAAAGAGCAGGTTTTGATAGCTAGCCCAGTTGATGATGATGGTCGTTTTACCGATGAGGTAAAAGATTATGTTGGTCGATTGGTCTTTGACGCCAACGGGGAAATCGTAGCCGATCTCGAGAAGAGTAAAAAGCTTTTTAGTAAAGCCATGATTACGCATAAATATCCACATTGTTGGCGGACTGATGTACCGATTATCTATCGTGCGATGAGCGCTTGGTTTGTTGATGTGCCAAAAATAAAAGACAAGCTATTAAGCGCGAATCAGAAGATAGAATGGCATCCAGAGCACGTTAAAGAGGGTGCATTTGGTAAGTGGTTAGAAAATGCTCGGGAATGGAATATTAGCCGTAAGCGTTATTGGGGCGCGCCAATTCCAGTTTGGAAAACTGAAGATGGAGAGGTGGTTATTATTGGCTCAATTGAAGAATTACGCCGACGAGCAGTTAATCCAGATTTAGTGCAAGACTTACATCGCCCTACAGTTGACGCGATTGAGATTAAGACTGATTCGGGTAAAATAGCACGACGGATCGAGGACGTGTTTGATTGTTGGTTTGAATCTGGATCTATGCCTTTTGCTCAGGTGCATTACCCATTTGAGAATAAGGAGTTGTTCGAGTCTGGTCATCCAGCCGATTTTATTACAGAGTATGTTGGTCAAACACGAGGCTGGTTTTATACATTGCACGTCATGAGCGTGGCATTATTTGACAAGCCGGCTTTTAAGCAGGCCTTAGCACACGGAATTTTACTTGGTAGTGACGGTCGCAAGCTCAGTAAGCGACTTGGCAACTATCCAGAAAATACGGAAACATTTGATCAGTTTGGGTCTGATGCGATGAGGTTTTACCTATTTTCTACACCATTAGTTTCTGGCGAAACTGCCGTGTTTAATCAAAAATCCCTTCTGGAAGCACAACGAAATGTAATTCAGAGATTTAAAAATGTACAAACATTTTATTCAATGTATGCAAAAGTTGATAACTTTAAATCGAATAATAGTTTGACTCGTCCAAGTGTGAGTCATACACTTGATCGGTGGGTTTTAGCCCGACTTAGCGCGACGATTAAAGAAGTTACCAATTTGGCCGATGCGCTCGATGTACAGGCCTTAACTCGGTCTCTGACGATCTTTTTAGATGATTTATCTAACTGGTATGTGCGTCGTAGCCGTCGTCGCTTCTGGAAGAGTGGAGATGATAGCGATAAGATGGAAGCCTACCAAACGCTGTACTGTGTCTTACTGCAAACTGCAAAGCTATTTGCTCCGTGGGCCCCTTTTATTGCAGAAGATGTTTGGCAGGAAGTATCTGACGGTAAGCTTGAGCAGTCGGTACATCTGGCAGAGTGGCCCACTCCAGAATACACAGATCAAGATATTATCAGACATATGGCAATTGTCCGAGAAGCAGTGACGGCCGGCTTAGCCCAGCGCGCATCGGCTGGAATAAAAGTGCGCCAACCCCTTCAGTCGGTTACGGTTACTGTATCAACTAAACTTAGCACGCAGTTAGAGGAAATTATTGCCGAAGAGCTGAATGTGAAGCAGGTGAAAATACTGGCAGGAGATGTTTTAGAGGTAGAAATTAATACAGATATCACCGAAAATCTACGTCAAGAGGGGATTGTGCGAGATATTATCCGTTTAATCCAGGTAGCCCGTAAAAATGCTGGCCTGGAGATTGATGACAGAATTCACCTAGCGCTTGAGGCAGATGACACGATGAACCTGGCTATTACGTCATTTAGGGATATGATACTTACTGAGGTGCTTGGAGTAGATTTGGCGTCTAGCGTTAAGGGGGCGGACTATATTTCAGAAGGTAAACTTGTGGGAGAAAATATCAAAATTGGCATAACCAAGCAGGGCTGACTGTTGTGAGGAGGGGTCTGCGCCAGATAGATTGGGTCATTGCTACATCGGTATTCCTGATTGTCTCACTCGGCCTGTTGGTGTTGTACTCGTCTGGGATAAAGGCTGGTGAAGTAAAAAGCGAGATAGATGCTTCCAGGCAATTTTTATATGCTGGTATTGGACTACTCGCGGGTATTGTTGTGGCGCGGATAGATTATCGATTCTTTAAAAGCTATGCTGTAGTTTTATATGTCTTAATGGTAGTCAGCCTTGCAGCGGTTGATTTCATTGGTTTCTCGGCTCTAGGGGCTCAGCGCTGGATTAGTATCGGTTTCTTTCAGTTTCAGCCATCTGAATTTGCCAAGTTGGCACTGATTCTTGTGTTAGCCGCTTATTATTCAAATGTATATAGTCGCTCGCATCAGATGCGGTATTTTATATATTCAATTATTATTTTAGCTGTTCCAATGATGCTAGTTGTGATTCAGCCCGATTTGGGGACTGGGTTGGTGCTATTTGTAATTTGGCTTAGCATGACTTTGGCGTCACGTGTCAAAAAGCGCTATTTGGTTGCTGGCGCAGCTGCTGGTGCGGTGTCGCTACCGATTGTTTATTCATTATTGGCACCCTATCAACAAAACCGTATTGATGTACTACTTAATCCACAGGCCGATAAACTAGGTACGGGCTACAATGTCACGCAGGCGATCATTGCGGTTGGAAGTGGTGGCTGGACTGGTCGTGGGCTTTCATCGGGTAGTCAAAGTCAACTCAATTTCTTGCCGTCACAGCATACAGATTTTATTTTTGCAGTTTTAGCAGAGAAATTAGGCTTTTTAGGGGCTGCTTTGGCAATTATCTTGTATGGAATATTGATAATTCGAATTTATATTCTTAGTACCGAGTCGATGGATCGCTTTGGTAGCTTTATTTGCATCGGCACAGCTAGCATGTTGCTTTTTCATGTCTTGATTAATATTGGAATGAATATGGGAATAATGCCAGTCACCGGGATACCTCTACCATTAATTTCAGCCGGCGGAACAAGTATGTTAACAAACTTTCTTATTTTAGGGGTTGTACTTTCGGTAGCACGCCATCGGGAAACAAAGCGTCGCCTGAAGGATGAATCGGTATGAGGCGGATTACACGACGGCAATTAGCTAAGCTTGGCTATATTGTTATTACAGTATTGCTTACGGCGGTTATAGTGCAAGCGTTTCCAGAAAAAGATCCAGGGTCGGGTATGACTTCTTCTGATACTTTACCAGTTGTAGAAGTTTTTGATGGTGATACAATCAGTGTTCGGCGCAACGGAGTAATTGAGAAAGTTCGGCTGATAGGCATTGATACACCCGAGACGAAAGACCCGCGTAAGCCAGTTCAGTGTTTTGGGCAAGAGGCCAGCCGTTACACCCATGCGTTATTAGATGGAAGGCGTGTGCGTCTCGAGATAGATCCATCACAGGGTGAGCGTGATCGTTATGATCGGCTACTTGCTTATGTGCGCCGTGATGATGGGCTATTTATAAATCAAGAGCTTGTAATGCAAGGCTATGCCCACGAGTACACCTATCAGAGTAAGCCGTATAAGTATCAGTCTGAGTTTCAGTCGGCTGAAGCTTCGGCTCGTGACCAGGGAAAAGGTTTGTGGTCGCCAAATACTTGCAATGGCGATACGTCATCTTAATGTTTAACTAGCAGAGGGTGGCTTAACTCAAGTATAATAAGCCTATGAGTAAAGTTTATGATGTACTGATTATCGGTAGTGGTCCAGCGGCTTATACGGCGGCGATTTATACTGCACGCGCAGCTTTAAAGACGATAATATTTGCTGGGGATGTAGCTGGCGGACAGCTATTGCTGACGAGCGAGGTTGAAAACTTTCCGGGCTTTCGAGACGGAGTTATGGGGCCTGATTTAATGGAAGAGATGAAGGCTCAGGCTAAGCGATTTGAAGTTGAGATGGTGGATGAGTTTATTGATGCGGTTGAGCCAGGTATCCCACATACTGTGCAGGTACGTAACGGTAAAAAGGTACAGGCTAAAACGATTATTATTGCTACTGGTGCACAGGCTAGATGGTTGGGGCTAGAGAACGAGACGCGCTTGATGGCTAAAGGCATATCGGCTTGCGCTACCTGTGATGGATATTTTTTCCAAGGTAAGCACGTGGTTGTTGTAGGTGGTGGCGATACCGCTATGGAGGAGGCGCTAACATTGACGAAGTTTGCCGATAAAGTAACGGTTGTGCACCGACGAGGAGAGTTGCGGGCCAGTAAAATTATGCAAGAACGGGCTAAATCTCATCCTAAAATTGAGTTTATCTGGCATAGTGCAGTTACCGATGTGTTGGGTGAGAATATGGTGTCTGGAGTAGAAATTACCAATTTGCAGACAGATAAAAAGCAGATTATCGATTGTGCTGGTCTATTTGTAGCCATCGGCCATATTCCAGCAACTAATTTTATAAAAGGTATAATTGAACTTGATAATAAAGGCTATGTTGTGGTGCGCGATAATGTTTTCACCAATATTGATGGCATATTTGCGGCTGGTGATGTAGCGGATAAGCGCTATCGACAAGCCATTACGGCGGCTGGTGATGGCTGTCGAGCAGCGCTGGAAGCCGAGCATTTTTTAGGTAATCAGGGTTAGGTATTGGATATGGCGCAGGCAGAAGACATTAAGGTATATAAAGAGCGAATTGCAGCCTTACAGGCTCAAGTTAGAGAATTGCACCAACGGTTGGTGACCGATGAGTTGACGCAGATCTTTAACCGTCGTGGTCTTATGGAATATCTTGAAGCGATTGCCAGTGAAGTGATGTATCAATATAAGCATCCCGATAAACGTCGATCGGTAATTATAAAATCGTTAACAATTATTTTTCTAGATATTGATCACTTCAAAAAAGTTAATGATACGTACGGCCATGATGCTGGAGATGAAGTCTTACGCCAGACAGCAGATTTAATTCGAGAGCGAGTACGCCAGCTAGATATTGTCGGGCGTTATGGCGGTGAAGAGATTGTAGTGGGGCTACCGGGTGCAAGCATTGAACATGCCCAGCGAATTGCCGATGATTTACGTTCAATTATTGAGAGTCACGAGTTTCAAGCCGGGGATAGTACATTAAGTGTAACAGCCAGTCTTGGTGTGGCTGAGCTGACTCCGGCGCGGAATATACACCAAACACTAAAGGCGGCCGATAATGCACTATATAAAGCAAAAGAAACGGGGCGCAATAAGGTAGTGGTGGGTTAATGCTTGCATCGGCGGTTGCGCCATCGGGTAGTAAGGTGAGCGATGGCTTGCAATTACGGACTATGGGTCTAAAAGATATTCGCGCAATGCACAATATTTTTGTTCATTCTGTTGATGATGCCTTTAGTTATTTTCCAGTTGAGTATCGAGCTAAGTTACGGCATCAACATAATATTCCTCGTCTAGCCAAAGCCTGCATTTCACCGAGGGCTCATTTTTTCTTGCTGGCTAATAATATCCAGGATATTGGGTATTGTTTAGTGCGGTTTCAGCAGGCTCGGGCTTACTTATTTTGGATGTATGTGGTCCCCGACTTTCGAGGTAGTGGAGCTGGCGAAAGTCTTTTGCAGGCGGCAATTCAGATTGCTCGCGACCGTAATAAGGAGACCTTGGAGTTGGTTACTCATGATAAGGAGTCATTTTATGCTAAGTATGGCTTTATTCCACGTCGGCGGGTGGCCGGACTGGTGGGCGGTGTGGATATGGTGATTATGGAGTATAGAATCTAGAATATGAAAAAGCTTTTTCGTAAACGGGCAGTGTATAGTCGAGGTTATGAGGGTGGTGGTCGACAGTCGCCACAAAGTGATCGATCGAGATCTATGCGTGGCCATCGTTGGTTGATCTATGGCTTGCTAGTTATGGCTGGGGGTATGATCTGGCTTTTCTTGCAGGGCAGTGCGGTAGTGCAACGGCAGTCAGTTACAACTAAAAATAAAACAATTCAGAAGTCTACTCAAGCATCATCTGGCAAAGTGGTTGAGCAAGGCGAGGTAGTGAGTTATACGGCCGAGCAGACACTACAACTTATTCGACAGACTAATAAGAGCTACGCCGGCCCAGCCACACCGGTGAAGACGCAAGTATTTCGCTACACCATGCATGATACAAATGGTCAGACGGTTCAGGTATATGCTAGGGTTTTTCTTCCGGCAACAAGTACTACGGCCAGCTTACCAATATTTGCCTTTGCACCTGGTACAACCGGCATTGATGATCAGTGTGCATCATCGGTGGAACAATCTTCTAGGCGAGCATGGGGTAATTATCCCAGCCACATGGCTGCTTATGCGGCACAGGGCTACGCTACGGTTATTACCGACTACGAGGGTATGCGTGACCCTGCGAGAATGCATCATTACATGGTTGGTGCACTGGAGGGTCGAGCGGTGTTGGATTCCGTTCGGGCACTTGGGAATCTTCCGCTCACTAAAGATAGGGCTAACACCGAGGCAGTTATTATGGGTGGCTATTCGCAGGGTGGACATGCTGCTTATTGGGCGGATGAAATTGCCTCAACCTATGCGCCTGAAATTAAGATTAAGGGCGTGATTGGGTTTGGTCCGGTTACAGATGTAAGGCGGACTTTAACCGATACGACGCAGGGGGCTAATATCCTCTGGTTTGGGCCTTATTTACTATATAGCTACAGCGATTGGTATAAGGAAACGTATCCGGTTTCACAAATTTTAATGTCACCATACGCCGAGAATCTAGCCGGTGATATAGCTAGAAATTGTATTGACACCAATATTACCTATTGGGGCAATAAGAGTATTGGTCGGGTTTATACTCCTCAATTTATTGCTGCAATGCAGACTGGTTCGGTGGCAAGTATATCTAAAGAGTTCGATGCACGTATGCAAGAAAATCTTACAGCCGATGTAAAAACCGATAGTAAAAAGGCAATTTTTCATGGCCAGCTCGATAATGTGGTGTTGCCAGGCCAATCACAGGATGCCGTGAGCCGCCTGTGTCGGCTAGGTAGCACCATAACCTTTAAGCGTTATCCTAGTGCAACTCATTACACAACGATGGCACAGAGCTTTAACGATTCGGTCAATTGGATGAGGGCAGTTGGGGCTGGCACTCAGACTCCAAACGACTGCCAATAAAAAACACCCGCTTAGGACGGGGTTTTTATCAGCACGTGCTTATATGTTTTTAGGCGGTAATTGAGTCAATTATTAGCACGGTCTTATGTTGACGGTGTCCGCGCATAGTTTTTTGGCGCTTTTTGGCCTTATACTTTAGGACCATCACTTTATCTGACTGTTTATCAGCGGTGCGTACTGAGGCCACTACTTTTGCACCGGCAACATGTGGTGTGCCAACTTGTACTTTATCACCATCAATAACTAAGAGTGGTTCAAAAGTAATATTTTTCTCTTCGCCCAATAGCTCGGTCTCAATGGTCTGACCCTTTTCGACTAGGTATTGGTGATTTCCGGCTTGAATTACTGCTAACATATTCTTTCTCGTTTAGGACAACAATAAAGTATTCTATCAGGTTTGGGTAAAAATGTAAATACTTGCCTGAATTACTATAAAGAAACTTCAGTTTCTTGGTATACTAGAATAAAGATTAAGAGAGGGTGAAGACAGACTTTCGTGGTTATTATTGCAGTTGCAAATCAAAAAGGTGGTGTTGGTAAAACAACAACCACAGTAAATCTCGGTGCCTATATGGCGCGGGTTGGTAAGCGAGTTCTAATTGTGGATTTAGACCCGCAAGGTAATGCGAGTTCGGGCTTAGGCATTGATAAGCAAAATCTTAATCACTCATTATATGACGTACTGGTTGACGCAGTGCCGTTGGGGAGCGTAACGTACAAGACAAAGTATAAAAACTTGTCGATTATTCCGGCTAGCGCAGTACTAGCAGCGGCTGAGGTGGAATTAACTAAAATAGACCAACGGGAATCACGCTTAAAACAAGCCCTCACTAATGCTCCATACGACATAGTCTTGATTGATTGTCCGCCATCGCTAGGTCTTCTGACCGTAAATGGCTTAGTGGCAGCCAATCGGTTGCTGATTCCGGTGCAGGCTGAATATTATGCACTGGAGGGCTTAGGGCAACTTTTGGCAACTATGCAACGGGTTAAGCAGGCCCTTAACCCTACTTTGGAGTTGGTTGGTGTTGTACTGACGATGCATACTGCTCGAACATCACTATCGCAAGCGGTAGCGCAAGAAGTGGAGCGTCACTTTCCCGATATGGTATGCTCAACAGTGATCCCGCGCAATATTCGACTGGCTGAAGCCCCGAGCCATGCAAAGGCGATAGTGGATTATGACAGATTTAGTAAGGGGGCTAGGGCCTATAAAGCGCTTGCCAAGGAGGTACTCACACGTGTCAGCTAAAGCTTCAAAGCCAAGTCGATTAGGGCGCGGATTAGATGCACTAATCCCAACCGAAGTAGATGAGTTTGCCAGTCGTGAAGTTTCTGAAACTCTACATCTGGAGAGTGAAGATGCCATTCATAAAATATCAGTTGGCTTAGTCGATCCTAACCCATTTCAGCCACGGAAGGAGTTTCGAGAAGAGGATTTGGCTGATTTGGCTGCATCAATTAAAGAACATGGTGTTGTTCAGCCACTAGTTGCAACAAAACAGGGTGATCGTTACCAGTTAATTGCTGGTGAGCGTCGCCTACGTGCTTCAAAGTTAGCTGGCAAGAAAACCGTACCAGTAATTTTGCGTAGTTTTGATGAACAGCAACAGTTAGAAGTGGCAGTGATTGAAAATATCCAGCGAGCCGAGCTATCACCACTGGAGTTAGCTGTAGCTTACCAGAAACTGATCGATCAGTTTAATTTAACGACAGAGGCAATTGCCGGGCGAGTTGGTAAGGCAGCTCCAACTGTGCGTAATATATTGCGACTTCTTAAGCTGCCGTATGAGGCAAAAAAAGCCCTACAGGAAGGGCAGATTGTTGAAGGGCAGGCGCGAGCCATTCTAACTATCGAGGACTCTAAAGATCAGTTGAAGATGTTGGATATGATAACTCATCAAGAAATGACGGTCCGCCAAGCTGAAGAGATTGCTCGCAATTGGAAACAGGATAAGGAGTTAATATCTAAGCGGGTAGAGAAGAAAATATCAGATTATCAGTCGATAATTGATGGGCTGGAAAAGCATCTAGGCACCAAAGTAGAGGTTCTTAATAATGCTCAGGGTGGGCGTGTAGTTATCCGTTTCTACTCTCAAGAAGAGCTGACCAGAATATATGAAGATATTACTGGCGAGACTCTAGTTTAGCTATAGTAGTTACATACTATATTGTGGTGGTGAGAGTTGGCCAAACTCATAAACTGGGAGTAGTCGTAGAGAAGCCGTACCAACCATTCGGTTCATCGGAATTGGGCCAAAATAGCGCGAGTCTTGGCTAGCTTGTGGATTACGGTTATCACCTAAAACAAATACTTCACCTTCACCTACAGTGGTGTCAACTTCACCTTCCAGTGCAATATTGCCAACATAGCTTTCATTTAAAACAACGCCAGTGGGATGATCGTTGTTAAAAATAGTGACAGTGCCATTCTTAATGACGACTCTCTCACCCGGCAGGCCGATAGCTCGCTTGATAAAGTAGATATCGGTGGGAAAATCTGGTGGATTAAAAATAAGTACCTGGCCTCGATGAATGTCGAGTTTGGATGATTGGCCGGTGAGTTTTTTCCAGCTAACATCAAACTTTGAAACAATGAGATAATTACCATTTTGGAAGGTTGGCTCCATCGACTGTCCATCGACGTACCAGGCCTGAAAGATGAAGTTATGAACAATAAAGACCAGCCCAGCTGGAATTAGCACCCAGGAGATTAGAAAACTAACAAGGCGACGCCATAGGGGTTTTTCAGCTTCTTCTTCAGTTTCAGAATTATTATCCGCATCATTATTTACAGGCTCTGGGGCTGGAGGATTAGCTGGAGCTGGAGTTGGAGTGGTGCCTATTGGTGTCTGGTTGGGCGGCGGTATAATGGTAGCTTGTGGCTCACTTTCTACTCTCTGAGATAGTGGTACAGGTTGAGACAATTGGCTAACTGGCACCTGATTTGGCCCCGCCGTTGCTGGGTTAGGGCTGGCTGGAGTCTGCCCATTAATTTGGTTTGGGTCGGTCATACATATCCAGTATAGCTGAATCTTCGTTTCTGTGCATTGGTTTTCGAACTAGTGCATCCTCCTATATACTATACTTATGCTATTGCGAAAACGTGCAGAAGATTCAAACCAACATCCTGTGGCTGAAAATGGTTCGTATACAGCGTTTCGAAAACGAAGATTTTCACGTCGCTCTAAGATTATAGTAGCTGTTTTGGTAGTTTTTCTACTGGCCGTACCAATAGTGTTATTGGCTAAAAGTCTCTATGCCTACAAGTCGATTGTACAGACTCATACTGGCGTATCGAGTGAGGTGCTCACTAAAAAAGACACTGAGTTTGATTCTAAAACTGAAGCTGATGGCAGAGTAAATATCCTCTTGCTTGGCGTTGGAGATGCTGGGCATGCTGGTTCTACTCTTGCTGACACCATGATAGTTGCTAGTATTGATCCTGAGACAAAAGATGTTGCGATGTTGTCTTTGCCTCGCGATTTGTACGTATCAATTCCCAAAAATGGCAAGAACAAGATAAATGCCGCGCATGCCTTTGGTGAACTAAAAAAGGTAGGAGAAGGGCCAAATCTTTCAAAAGAAGTAGTTGGGCAAGTTTTGGATATTCCAATTCATAATTATTTAAGGGTCGATTTTACGGGTTTTAAAAAGGTAGTTGATGTTTTGGGTGGTGTGTCGGTTGATGTCCCTCAAGCTCTGTTGGATCCAGAATATCCTTGCGAAAAAGATGAAAGACGGGCCTGTGGTTTTTCATTGCAGTCTGGTACGCAGGCTATGAATGGATCGCTGGCTTTGCAGTATGCGCGATGTCGTAAGGGGAATTGTGGTGATGATTTTGGTCGTGCCAGCCGACAGCAGCAAGTTTTGATGGCGTTACGGAAAAAGGCCCTACAACTCTCCACGCTAACTAACCCAACTAAATTAGCTAATGTTATTGATACGGCTGGATCGCATATTAGAACCGATTTAACAATGGCTGAGTTGACACGTTTAGCCGATATCTTAAAAGATGTGAAGTCTGAGCAAGTTCGCTCTAAAGTCATTGATTCTGAGAGTGAAAAATTGGTGCAAACCGCTACGATTGCCGGAGCTAGTGTGGTAATTCCGGTGGAAGGTGATGGAAAGTTTGATCATATTCGGAATTTTACCCATAGTTTGTTTTATGATAGACATATTGCCGATGAGAAAGTACCGGTGACAATTATTGATGCTTCGACTAACCCTAAGCTTGTTACGGCTACGGTAGAGCGCCTTAAGGGGTATGGTTATAAGGTTGTTGAAGTGCAGAAAGTTGAACCGAAAACTAATTCAGAACTAATTGACGGTACTGGCGGTAAGGCAAAATATACCAGACGTTATCTTGAGGCTCGATTTGGGCTGACTGCCAGTGAGAGTACGGCTCATGGCGAAGGTGTTACTCTGATTATTGGTAGTAAGAATAATATCAAAAATGGAGATTAACAGTGGTCCGTAGGGGGAATTTCTTAACACCATCACAGCGCATATTGATTACTCACATTCTGTGTTTGGCGGTTGCACTAGGCATAACAATGTTGGGTGGATCGTGGGTTTGGCTGGCGGTTATTGCAACCACCACCATTACTGTTGTTACGGTGTCTCGGCTTTTAGTGCAGCGATCAGGTAGGATAGTTTTTACTCGCTCGCTTGAGCCGGTTATTTTAGTAGTCTTTGGTCAGCTTTATCTCGGCTTATTACAGCTAACGTATGAGCTGCCATTGTGGCAACAGGCTGGTTTTTTGATAATTATTTTTGTTCTGCAGATACGATATTTATTAATGCAGTTTAGGAGTCAGGTTGCCCATACTCAAACCGGCTTTACAGCTCTGTTATTACTACTAGTCAATACAACATGGGTTTTAATGCTCAGTCGCGATGCGGTAGCTGGCTTTATAACTATTATTATTGCCTGGTTGGTAAATTATATTGTGGTGCATTATTGGCTGGAGCGAATAGGTTATCATAATTCGTTTTTAGCGGCTGTTTGGTCGCTTATAGCAGTAGAGATGTTAGTAATAGCAAGTTCTGCATTGGTATTTTATACCATCCCGCTAACTCTCTTGGTGGTCTCACGGACGGCATTATTTCTGGCAGTTATTGCATATACTTGGGGTAGTATGCTCACACTACACTCCCGACGCAAGCTATCAAAAAAGCTGGTGGTTGAGTATGGTATGATTTGTGGGTTTTTACTGATAGTATTGCTGGTAATGACGGGAATGTAGTTTAAGATTTAAGTTAACTCTCAGCTTGGGGTGTCATATATAGAGATGGAGGAATGAATGCAAGAAGAATCAAGTCGATTGAAAAAAGATAAAACGAGTAATGTGAGCAGTGTTTCGTCAGGGCCGCCGATAAATTTAGATGTGGCAAAAAAACCAGTAAATAAGTCGGGTGGTGGACCCGGCTGGGGGCTGACTGTACTTCTAGCATTTGTGGCTGGTGTTCTAGGGGCGGCGCTTTTTATGCGCTTTATGCCGGTCGGTCAAAAAAATGCCGTTGAGCAATCTAAGCAAGTTACTTTACAGGAAAATTCAGCCACGATTGATTTAGTAAAGAAGGTTGGGCCGAGTGTAGTATCGATTAATACTTCCACCACCGTGCAGAGTTTCTTTGGTGCTCAAGAGCAGGAAGGTGCTGGTACGGGCGTAATTGTCAGCTCTGATGGGCTAATTTTAACCAATAAGCATGTAGTGCAGGGAGCCAGTACGGTTACCGTTACCAATACTGATGGCAAGCAATTTCAGGGTAAGATTTTAGCTGTTGATAGTACTAACGATATTGCTTTTGTAAAGGTTGAGGCGACAGGCCTGCCAGCCGCTGAGCTGGGTGATTCTGAAAATGTTGAGGTAGGGCAGAAGGCGATTGCGATTGGTAATGCACTGGGTGAGTATAGCAATACTGTTACTACTGGCGTTATATCTGGTAAGCAACGCCCCGTGCAGGCTTCGGATGGACAGGGGAATACCGAGACTTTAACCAATCTCTTTCAGACTGACGCCGCAATCAATCCGGGTAATTCAGGTGGACCTCTGCTTAATATAGACGGTCAGGTAATTGGCATTAATACGGCGGTAGCAAGCGGCAATAACGCTCAAAATATTGGCTTCGCTATTCCGATTAATCAGGTTAAAGGCGCCTTGGAGTCGGTTCAAACTCGTGGTGTAATAGTCCGACCTTATATTGGTGTACGCTACGTGATGTTGACCGATAGTTTTGCCGAGCGCAATGGCTTGCCCGTCAAACAAGGTGCACTTTTGCGTGGTGATGACCAAACTATTGCAGTGGTAGCTGGTTCGCCAGGTGCTAAGGCTGGTTTGCGTGAGGGTGATATTATCACTAAAATTAACGACAAGGAAGTGACACGTGAGAATCCGCTACAGAGCGTGATTGTAACTTATAGCCCGGGCGATACTGTAAAAGTAACTTATTGGCGCGAAGGTAAGGAGCAGACAGTAGACGTGAAGCTCGAAGAAGCTCCACAAGCAACTGAGTAAAGCAGAAAATAAAAAGAAAGTACCCACCCAAACAAGATGTTCGGGCGGGTGTGGAGAGTTTACGGAGAGCTCGCGGGTCAGGCGTGGAGGTCGTGACCCTTTTTGGAGTTGCGCAGATCGGTGATCCACATGGCGCCGAACCAGGCGAGACCAACCAGCATCATCGCTACATTGATTGCAATGACGTTGCTGGTTTGCTCGAGTGCTCGACGATTCATCCGGTCTTGCCAGGTATCGCCAGTGAAGACGAAACTCAACACACCAGTTGCTACCATGCAGGTCGCGTAGAAGGTGCAGAGCTTCATCCAGAGTGGGAATTCCGGGAAGAGAGGTTGGTTGTGGAAGGCTCGTGCTGTGATTAGGGCAGCAACGAGCAGACCGGTGCTGGACCCCAGAACGGTCAGGACGTACGTGGCGTTGATGATGCTACGCGAATTTGTTTCGCAGGCGAGCTCGAAGATCGCCTGTAGCCCCATTAGGGAGGCGGAGAAGATCATGAGGGCTAGTACGGGCCGGACTTTCTGCTTGTTCGTAGGCATTTTTTTAGAGCCTTTCGCTCGATGGTGCGGTATGTATATTACAATATTTACAGTTAAAAGTCAATACAAGACACAAAAGGAAAAGCACCCATGTAATACCTGCAGGGCAGGATGAACGGGTGCTTGTTGGGGCAGTTGTATCTTGATCTCTTTTTAGGTAGAGATTGTATACTCATCGCCAACTGCCATGGCGCCTCCCTCGCGTCTATTTTTAAAAGACACTTCGACTTCACAGTCGATTTTACCTCCGGGGGAGAGGTGAAAGTCGAGTTAGCGTCGGTTGCGACGCTCACGCTCACGGCGAGCGCCTTCTTCGAGTGCGACCTTGAAGGCCACCAAGAAGAAGAGAAAGCCCACCATGGCGATCGCATAGCCGATCACATCGGCGACACCTTCCCAGGTGTCAATCACCCAGAAAGCGCCGACGGTTATGGCGAAGCTGATCGCCACCGCCACCACCTCGGCCACCTGCTCTTGTCTGTCGCTCATTGCGCCCTCCTTGCATCTTCGGCGCAGTGCCAGGGCTGATGCATCTGCCCTTCCTCGATCTTTTAAAAATCGGGATCCAAACAGTAAGCGTAACTAAACGGGGTGCTTACGGTTGTCTCGAGCCCGATTTCTTTGGGTATCAAGAGGAAGGTAAGGTAGGAAGGTGCTCATCTTTTTATAGAAGATGATGCTAAATATAATAGCATAACTAATATAAAAAGTCAATAGTTTTGGGGTACTATTTATTAAAGCCCAGTATGAAGTAGTCTTGAAAAATCTTCGTGAGGCCAGAGGTTTTGGCGAGCTTGATGAGCTCGTCTTGTTGCCAGGGGTCTGATTCGGTCCAGACTTGGGGTTTGTTATAGATGAAGTCTGGTAGATCGGCAAAGAATTTTCGGTATAAATCTAATCCATCATCTGCGCCACCAAATAATGCCACAGCTGGTTCATTTTGCACTTCGGGCATTAGCTCCATCTTGTGCGTTACATAGGGCAAGTTTGCTACGATGACGTCAAACTTGCCGTCGATGTTATCAAATAGGTCAGACTGTATGAATTCAATTTTGGTATCATTGCCGAGAAGAGTTTTTGCGTTCTCCCGAGCCAGCTCCAGTGCGTTGAGGCTCACCTCACTAGCGATAACGCGCAGGTCTGATCGCAAGTACTTTATTGCAATTGCCATCGCTCCGGAGCCTGTACCAATATCGAGCACTCGCGCTCCTTGTGGCGCGTGTTTAATTACTTCGGCAACAATCGTCTCGGTTTCCACGCGTGGCGTGAGGGCACGTTCGTCTATCTTAAACTCTAGTCCTGCAAACTCTCGCACACCCAAAACGTAGCTCATCGGAATACGACCAGCTCGTTTATTAACATAGCTTTGAGCTAGGTTTAGCTCAGTTTGACTCAAAATCGTATCATGATGAGCTAGTAACCAGGCTCGGTCTCGCTCTAGTGTGTGGGCCAGTATGACTTCAGCGTCAGTTTGTGCGCCCTCAATGTTGGCGGCCTTAAGAGTAGCCCGGGTAGATTCTAAAAAGTCACAAATTTTCATGTTTGCTTGGCGAGAGCTTGATCAATGTCAGCTTGTTTAAGGGCTTCGTGGTGTTCATCTAGTGCACCATCCATAAACCGCGTTAGGCCATGGGTGGTGAAGCTAATGCGGTGATCAGTGATGCGGTCTTGAGGGAAGTTATATGTGCGAATCTTCTCAGAGCGGTCACCGGTACCGATTTGTGAAAGCCTGGCATCACCAAGCTCCTGGCGACGCTTTTCCTCTTCTAGAGCTAGCAGGCGAGAACGCAAAACATTCATAGCTTTAGCTCGGTTTTTAATCTGGCTCTTCTCATCCTGGCAGGTTACCACAATACCGGTTGGCAGGTGGGTAAGACGGACGGCTGAGTCGGTGGTGTTAACACTTTGTCCGCCATGTCCGGAGGAGCGATAAACATCAACTCGAACTTCATTATCGGCAATCTCCAGCTCGGTTTCCTCGGCTTCTGGCAGTACGGCAACAGTTACGGTGGAGGTATGAATGCGGCCCTGACTTTCGGTGGCTGGTACGCGTTGGACTCGATGTACGCCAGATTCGTATTTAAATTGGCCATAAGCTTCTAGGCCGGAAGCCTCGATGATGATTTCTTTATAGCCACCGACTTCATTGGGGCTTTCCGAGAGCATAGTTAGCTTTAGGTTGTGGGTTTCGGCAAATCGGCCATACATGCGCGCGAGCTCGCCGGCAAAGAGTGAGCTTTCATCGCCACCGGCACCGGCCCGGATTTCGATAATAGCAGTTTTATTATCATTGGGGTCGGCAGGCACGAGGGCGGTTCGAACTTTATCTTGGAGGCCTTCCAGCTTTGTTTCAAGCTCAGGAACTTCAGCTCGTGCTAGCTCACCCATTTCCGCATCATTAGCTAGGGCTTTGGCGTCTTTTAGTTCGGCTTCGGTCTTCTGTACATCAAGAAACAGCTCTAGCCGACTCTGTAAATCACGTTGTTCGTGCACCAAACTAGCTGCTTTGGCGCTGGCATAGATTTCGGGGCGCGCAAGCTCGGCCTCGAGCTCGGCGAGACGGATGTTAAGTTTGTCGATGGTGGCTTGGTCAATCATGGTATTTTGATTAATTTCATTTTACAGCAGAAAGACGCCCAGCTGTAGGGCGCCTTTCTAAACTTTAAAAAGATTATTCTCCGTCAGCTTTGGCTTTGGCTGCGGGCTTGGTAGATTTTTTAGTATCTTTTGTTACGGTATCGACGGTGTGATCTTTAAGTTCGGCCTTAATTTCTTTTAGTGAAGTTTTAGCATCTTTGGGCGTCTTAGTGGCCTTTTCTTTCTTGGTAGTTTTTGGCTTGGCAGACTGTTTTAACTCACCACTTTTTTTGCGCAAAGCTTCAAAGCGATCAACTCGACCCGCGGTGTCGACGAGTTTTTGCTTGCCGGTGTAGAACGGATGGCAATTTGAGCAAATTTCTACAGTGATTTCTGGGACAGTAGAGTGGCTCGAAAAAGTAGTGTCGCAACCCAGGCAAGTAACCTTGGTTTCGACCCAATCTGGATGAATATTAGCTTTCATAACCTCAGTATCTTACCAGGTTTGACAGCTTGGGTCAAGGATGAATATAATTAAGCATAACAAACTTAATTAAAAAAGGAAAAAATAATGCCAGAGCCACATAATCCAGAGCATGCCTCAGATAGCCAGCGAGATTTTAAGCCGTCGGTGCCAGATTTGAGGCCAAATCTAGGAGAGTATCAAACAATTGGAACTGGCAATCCGGATCGTGGTTTAGCTACGCACTTTGAGAATAATGAGGTAGGCGAGGAAGCAGACTCCTTGCGTCGTGATCACAGAGGATTTAATACGATGCGCGAAACACACCAAGAAAATGCTCGAGATAGTCGTGAGAGGTTTGGTGATGCACACAATGCAATTTGGGAGCTAAAATTCGCCTTTGACGATACTGATCCGGAGAATTTAATGGACAGAGCAGTGTTATTGGAGGCTCAAAAAATTCTTGAAAAGCGCAGGGATGAATCCGGAGAATGGATACATTCGGAAGAGCGGAAGGCTGATACAGCTGAGCTAGGTTATCATCGAAATGATATAGAGGCTCGCAATCATTATTACACCAACGAAGAGGCTTATAAAAACCAAGCGGTGAATGACTATCGTCGTGCGCAGGCCACCAACCCAGAGCGCTACCCAGAAGATCTAAATTATCCTGGTTATACCGATCAGGCTCCATCGCCAGAGCGGTCTTAAATTTACTCTAGACTTTAAGTAGCTTGTGGTTTTTTAAAGGGGTATTGATTGATGCTTGGTCTGGGGTGTTAATTTTTTAAAGATACTTTCAAATAAGAAAAGAAGAGCCCACATCATGTGATATGGGCTTTTTGGGATAAAAACGACTTGATGAGCTTTCTCTATGAGGTCGTGGCCAGTACAGGGCGCGCGACGACCGATCCGGCTTCGAGCTCGGCCAGCAATTCAATGTCTTTGCGTGAAATCGGGCGACGACGGGTGCGACGCAGGCCACTGCTGGGACGGGTAGGTCGGATAATGTGTGGGGCCTTGTCGGGGATGTTGCTGACAGCAGCAGCCCAGTAGCCCTCGGGGCAATGGCATAGGGCAATCACCACTGTGTAGTCACCGCAAATGACAGTATGGACATACTGACTCGTCCAGCTTACTGGAGTGAAGTGAAGCTCACGCACCAGAGCATCTGCCGCCCAGTCTGGACAGCAGGCTCGATGTACACACTCTTCGGAATTCATGGTTCCCCCTTGTTTTTTAGAAGTCTGTGTGTTGGATTTCGACCGTTTTTATCTATCGAGATGGATACTTCACACCTCGAATATTCGTTTCTGAACCCTCTAAAGTTCAGGATTAAGGTTCGACTTTTTGAAAAGAAAAAGTACTTACTAATATTATACTCCCCACCGTCAATACTTTTCTATGTGGGTGGAGGCTTGAATTCTTTAAAGCTGGAAATAACCATACTTTATTTTAGATAATGCAGAAAAGGGTACTAACCACAACACCCCCTGCTCATACGAACAGGAGGTGTTGATTGTGGCCTATAGGGCCAGGCTTTAATTTACATTAAGCCAAGCTTACGGGCGCACGATGGCCATGGACTCCAACCGCGACGGGCTTGAGTTTCACGAGCCTTGGCGTCTTGAACTTCTGGTGGAGCGAGGTCGGGCCTCGAAAATCCACCGAAGTTGGCCCAAGTGCTAATGCTGTACTGATAGGCACCGAAGTAGCCATTGCCAGTATTTTTGGTGTAGTCACCACCAGCCTCACAGAAGCGGAGCTTCGCAAAAGCGTCAGATCCACCAATTACTAGTGGAGCGGCTTTTTGGATGGCTTTATGAGCTATCTGCCTAGCTTTCTGAGTAGCTTTTCGGCTCGCTCCTTCAGTAGCTTGAGCGGCGCGCAACGGACTTCCGACAGCTTCATCAAAGCTTGGTTTAATCGATGCGATCACCAGGGGCTGGTGAGTGTTGGTGACAAGTTGGATTTTATGGGTGCTTGTGCTACCAGCTTGAGCGATATGCGTTAGCTGGGCGGTGGCTGGGAGTTGCACAGCCTGTGAAGCCACCTGAGCGAATATCATGACGGCAGAGGTCATAATATGTGTGTAGATACGCATAGGTCTCTTGGGAACCCAAGAAGAACTACTCCTATTCTACCCTCCACCTCACACCTGTACGTATGGTGTCGAGCTGTGACAGCAACGTACGCTTTAGGGGTGTTAAGCCTCTTGAAAGCAAAATGACCTTACCAGGGGTAGGGCCGTATTGATTCAAGATCGCGGACTATATTACTAAATCACAAGCACTTTGTCAAGGCCTATTTTGGGACTTTTTTGATATATGGTGGTTGATTATTTTTTATAAAGTTGACTCTTATCTGTAAATCCGGTAAAGTGAGTAGGCTAAGTTATTAATGTTACAGTAGCTTCACGAGTGAGCTAGTAAAGCCACTCATCTTCCTCCCGCTCGGGACGGAGCTACCTACGAAAGAAGGAAGTATGCCAACTAAGAAAACCGCTACCGCTGTAGCAAAATCAGATAAAACTATTGCTGTAAAAGAGCTCTTGCAGGCTGGTGCCCATTTTGGACATCGTACCGAGCGCTGGCACCCAAAGATGTCTCCATATATTCACGGTGCTCGGGGTGGCGTGCATATTATCGATCTCGTCCAAACCGAGGATTTACTCGAGGAAGCTGAGAAATTTGTACGCCAAATTACTGCTCAGGGGAAAGAAGTGCTGTTTGTTGCTACTAAGCGCCAAGCTAAAGTGATTGTCACCGAAGCTGCTAAAAGCGCTGGTATGCCATACGTTACGCATCGTTGGCTCGGTGGAATGATGACCAACTGGGAAACTATCTCGAAGCGAATTCGACACTTGAAAAAGCTCGAGGTTGCTCGAGCTGATGGTAGTCTGGATCGTATGACTAAGAAAGAGCGCCTATTAATTGATAATGAGATTGAGAAACTGACCAAGGTATTTTTAGGTGTAAAAGAGCTTGAGGGTGCTCCAGGTGCAATTTTTGTAGTGGATGTGATGCGCGAAGAGACTGCTATTAAGGAAGCAAAGACGCTTAAAATTCCAGTTATTGCTATGGCCGACACAAATGCTAACCCAGAGTTGGTTGATTATGTTATTCCTGCCAATGATGATGCAATCCGTTCAATTCAGCTAATTACTGGTCGAATCGCACGAGCCGCTTCTGAAGGCAAGGCCGAATATGACGCAAAAACCAAACAAGATGTGGAGGAGAAGTAAAATATGACAATTGCAGTTGCTGACATTCAAAAATTACGTCAAATGACTGGCGCCGGCATGATGAAGGCCAAAGAGGCATTAGAAGAAGCTGGTGGTGACATTGAAAAAGCTCAGGAAATTCTCCGCATAAAAGGTATGGCGAGCGCCGACAAGAAGGCTGATCGTGTGGCTGGTGCTGGTATGATTGGCAGCTATGTGCATGGTGGGCGGATTGGTGTATTGGTAGAAGTTAATTGTGAGACCGATTTTGTAGTGAAGACGGCTGATTTTCAGGAGCTAGTAGAAGAGCTTTCTCTGCATATTGCCGCGATGAATCCACAGTACGTAAAGCGTGATGAAGTGCCAGAGGAAGTGATTGCTAAAGAAAAAGCTTTGTTTGAGGATGAAGTGAAGGAATCTGGTAAGCCCGCCGAGCATGCCACGAAAATTGTTGAAGGTAAGGTGGATAAGTGGATGGCTAGTATTTGCTTATTAGAGCAACCTTATTATAAGGACGATAAGCAAACCATCGAAGATCTCGTGAAGGCTGCCATCGGTAAGCTGGGTGAGAATATTGTGGTGCATCGTTTTGTGCGCTTAGAGCTGGGTGCTTAAGTAGCTCGCATAGGCTACAATATAAGTATGCAAGAAATTACTCGTAATACTGAAGAAGTGATGAAGCGTGGTTTGGAATATTTTCAGACTGAGCTGGATGGCGTGCAGGCTGGACGAGCTAACACTAGCCTGATTGAAGGCGTGAAAGTAGATGCCTATGGTCAGGAGATGACGATGAAGCAAGTGGGGACAATTTCCACGCCAGATGCGCGTACTTTGCAGGTTCAGGTGTGGGATCAGGCTTTAGTGACTGCGGTGGAGAAAGCTATTCGTGACGATTCTTCGCTTGGCCTATCGCCTGCTACCGATGGCAATATGGTACGTATGCAAATTCCGGCCATGACCGAGGAACGACGGCAATTATTAGTAAAAGGGCTTTCAGAAAAGCTTGAAGCGGCTAATGTTACATTGCGCAATGCTCGCCATGACGGACTAAAAAAAGCTAAATCTGCCAAAGAAGATGGCTCGATGCCAGAAGATGAATATTTTAAGACCGAAAAAGCGCTGGATGAACTAACCCGCGAATATCAGAGTAGGGCTCAGCAAATCTTTGAAACTAAAAAGCAAGAAGTCTTAACTGTCTAGCTTGATATTTATATAGCTTCATAATTAATATCGGTTAGTTCGTACTAGTTTAAACTTCTGGCTCTATGTGGTTAGAGCTATCGGTCTACTTACTTTTGGTAGCTATCTAGTCCGTCAGTATGGTATTGGGTGGAAAATTAGGCGTAACTAATAAAGCCTACATCAATATAGTTAACGTATATTAAAATATCATGGCTATCAATAAATCATAGGCTTGCCATCTAAAATAATAGTAGTTATGATTAATGCAATAGTTAGAATAACTATATTTAATAAGCATATGCCAACAAAAACTCCCAGCCTAATCAATAATCAATCTAAGCTTAATTTGCGTTGGAATAGCCTATGGCTTATAACAGCTATATTCACAGTACTCTTGCTAGCGATTGGTTATTTTGCCGTACCGTATGTTCGGGCTGCTGGTGAAATTACGTATAATGGCTGTATTAATTGCCCGCCATCCAATGGTATAGCCGGGCCAACTGATACAGCCATTGATTCACAAGGTAATATATATGTATTAATGAGGGATGTAGAATTTGGAGGGGTTGCTAAGTTTAGTAGTGCAGGTACTTTATTGACGCGTTGGGGAGGGTATGGTTCGGATTTAGGTAATCTTGGATCCGGTCCATATGGGATCGCAGCCGATGCTAGCGATAATATTTATGTGGCAGATACCGGCAATAATCGTATTCAAAAATTTGGTAGCAATGGGCAAAATCCATCATCATTTGGTGCGTATGGAACAGCAGAAGGGCAATTTAATGCTCCGAAAGATATAGTGGTGGATGGGTTAAGCATATATGTAGTAGATCAATTGAACCATCGTATCCAAAAATTTGATAATAACTGGAACTTTGTTATGACGTGGGGCTGGGGTGTAGACGATGGTTCGGCTGCATTTCAAATTTGTACATCGGGTTGTCAGGCTGGTGCTTCGAACTCAGGTGGCTTTAGCGCGCCAGATGCTATAACGGTGGATAGCAATCATGATGTTTATGTTTATGATGATAGTAGAGTACAAAAATTTAGTAGTACAGGAACACTACTAAATAGTGTTGGTAGCTCTGGGTCGGGATCCGGTGAGTTTTCGGGTTCTTATGGTGGTGTTGACGTAGATTCTAGTGATAATTTATATGTTGTTGATGACGGTAATAGTAGGGTACAGAAATTTAATTCAGCCGGCGTGTTTCAAGAGTCTTTTGGTGGATATGGTAATAGTGCCAATGATGAATTTAGTAGCCCACAGGGAATAATGGTAGACACTGCAGATAATGTTTATGTTTCAGATTCCGGTAATAGTCGAGTGCAGAAGTTTTCCAATGCTGTTTACCAACAGACATTTGGCACCAGTTTGCCTGGCTGGTCGCAGGGTCTCTTGGCAAGTGGTGCTGGCATTATGTTTGGTGGTAGATCAGATACAGATAGTCAGGGTAATTTATACATACCGGAGATCATGGGGAATCGGATTAGTAAATATAATAGTAGCGGTACGCGCATTGGTTTATGGGGAGGTTATGGTAGTGGACCTGGTGAGTTTAGCGAGCCTTCTTCAGTGGCGGTAGATACTAGCGATATGGTTTATGTTTCAGATACATCTAACAGACGCATTCAGAAATTTGATAGTTCCGGCAATCAACTACAAGAGTTTGGTGCATATGGATCTGGAGATCAGCAATTAGATACGGGGTATGGTGGAGGTATAGCTCTGGATGGCGCTAATAATGTGTATGTAGCCGATACCGGCAATCATCGCATTCAACGATTCAACTCGGCTGGAGTTTCAGATTTGCGTTGGGGTAGTTATGGCATGGACGCAGGTGGGGAAATGAATAAACCAAATGCAGTAGCTATAGATAGTTCAGGCAATATTTATGTAGCAGATGGTGAGAACCCTCGCATTCAGAAGTTTTCATCTTCTGGTACGTTTATTATGATGTGGGGCTGGGGTGTTGATGATGGTTCGCAGGAGTTGCAAGTCTGTACGAGTGGCTGTCAGGCTGGACTACAGGGTAAGGGTACTGGGCAATTCTATAATTTATCTGACATCTCAATTGATTCGGCAGATAACGTTTATGTGTCGGATGGAATGATAGGTGTTATGAAATTTGATACAAGTGGCAATTATATAGGCAAGTACTCTCAATCACTAACTGACACCCAGTTAGTCTATTCGCAGGGGCTTGCAATTGATAAGAAAACTCCCGGTCTCCTTCATGCCTCATCGTATTTTTGGGCAGTTAAACTCTGCGACACTGATGTCTCCACTAATAACTGCTCTGGCCCTAACGATGGTGGCGGTAATACTGGTGGTGGAGAGGAATCTAGTACCTACTTCTACAACAACTCCTCCAATGACTCCATCACTTACCTAATAGCCCCAGACACTGCCACTAACTTCTCTCTGTCTGGCGTAGACTATGCTAGTTTACAAAAAGATGGATCCAATCTCTTCCCAGCTGGTCTCACAAGCTTTAACTTTGACACCACTCCTAACTCTGCTACAACCATTACCATCTACTACGATCTACCCGGTGCCCCAACAGGCTATACGGCTCGTAAATACAATCCAGCCAACCAAACCTATGCCGATATTCCAGGAGCTATCATCGCCCGGGAAGATTACAGCGGTAAGAGTCGCCTCAAACTAACTTACTCCATCACAGACAATGGACCACTCGATCAAGATCCTACCCCAGGCCACGTAGTAGACCCAGTTGGTCTAGCTACTACCTCTACCTTCCTAGCTAGTACTGGCCTAAATTTCTGGCTCTATGTAGTTGGAGTCATCAGCCTACTTGGTGTTGGTGGCTATCTAGTCCGTCAATATAGTCGACGGTAGAAGGGGTGACTCAGAGCACTGTTGCTTAATAAGCAAACAACACTGTATTTGACGACCAATCTCTTGCATCTATAGCCCTAACCATAAGTACATTAATGTCTTGTATGAGAGAGTAGTTAGGTAGAGCATTAAATCAAGCACCCTCAAAAAACACCCAATCTACCCTCACACCCAATCTGGTTATGCTACAATACTAGAAAGAGTATAAGAGAAGAGTATTAAGAGGGTGTATAAAACAAGTGATATCACGCAATAAATTACATACTGTTAGTTCTAAATTTAATAAAAAGCTACTACTAGCCCTTACATTATCAGTCCTATCTCTAGCAGTAGTCTGGACTACTGCCATTCTAACCGAAACACATATTGCTCAAGCTGCCCCGGGTGATTGGCAATGGCAGAAGCGTAGTAATGGGATTGTGGGAGATGCCCTATATTCATTGTCCATAGCCAGCTCCACTGACGGCACTAAACTAGCTATGGCAAATTTGAACCCAGCAATAAATACTGGCTACATCTACACCTCCACCGACTCTGGTGCCAGTTGGACCGAACAGAATAGCGCTGGCCAACGAACCTGGACATCCATCACCAGCTCAGCAGATGGCACTAAGCTAGCTGCTGTAGAAAATCATTGGGATGATAATCTAGGCCAAACAGTCGGCTCCATCTACACCTCCACCGACTCTGGCGTTAGCTGGAATGAACAAACCGCGGCTGGCTCCAGAGACTGGCAATTCATCACCAGCTCGGCTGATGGCACTAAGCTAGCCGCTGTAGTAAATGATGAGGATAATGGCGGTGGCTACATCTACACCTCCACCGATTCCGGTGCCACCTGGACCGAACGCACTAGCGCTGGCCAACGAGAATGGCAATCCATAACCAGTTCAGCTGATGGCACTAAGCTAGCCGCTGTAGAAAACCATTGGGATAATAACTTAGGTCAACAAGTTGGCTACATCTACACCTCCACCGATTCCGGTGCCACCTGGACCGAACGCACTAGCGCTGGCCAACGAGAATGGCAATCCATAACCAGTTCAGCTGATGGCACTAAGCTAGCCGCTGTAGAAAACCATTGGGATAATAACTTAGGTCAACAAGTTGGCTACATCTACACCTCCACCGACTCTGGTGCCAGTTGGACCGAACAGAATAG
The DNA here is from genome assembly GCA_016700035.1 of bacterium. Classification (NCBI taxonomy): domain Bacteria; species bacterium. Next base: position 287,161 of record CP064998.1, read on the forward strand.
CGCTGGCCAACGAACCTGGACATCCATCACCAGCTCAGCAGATGGCACTAAGCTAGCTGCTGTAGAAAATCATTGGGATGATAATCTAGGCCAAACAGTCGGCTCCATCTACACCTCCACCGACTCTGGTGCCAGTTGGACCGAACAGAATAGCGCTGGCCAACGAACCTGGACATCCATCACCAGCTCAGCAGATGGCACTAAGCTAGCTGCTGTGGCTGCCATGGATTCTGTCTATACTTCAACAAATTCCGGCGTTAGCTGGACTGAGCAAACCGTAATGGGTAGTAGAATGTGGTATTCGGTTGCTTCAGATAGTAGTGGTACTAAGCTAGCAGCTGCATCAATCTACGGCTACATCTACACCTCCACCGACTCAGGTGCCACCTGGACCGAGCAAACTAGCTCTGGCCAACGAACCTGGGCATCCATAATCAGCTCGGCCGATGGCACTAAGCTAGCGGCTGTAGATGGTCTAGATAATAACGGCTACATCTACACCTCCACTGACTCTGGCGCCAGCTGGACAGAACAAACTAGTGCTGGTCAACGAAACTGGAACTCCATAACCAGCTCGGCTGATGGCACTAAGCTAGCCGCTGTAGATAATGATAACGGTAATGGCGGCTACATCTACACATCCACCGACTCTGGCGTTAGCTGGAATGAACAAACCGCGGCTGGCTCCAGAGACTGGCAATCCATCACCAGCTCGGCTGATGGCACTAAGCTCGCAGCTGTAGATAATAATAACGGCTACATCTACACCTCCACCGACTCTGGCGCCAGCTGGACCGAGCAAACTAGCTCTGGCCAACGAACCTGGGCATCCATAATCAGCTCGGCTGATGGCACTAAGCTAGCAGCTGTAGCTGGTGGCTTTGGTGATGACGGCTACATCTACACCTCCACCGACTCTGGCGCCAGCTGGACAGAACAAACTAGCGCTGGTCAACGAGGCTGGTACTCTATAGCCAGCTCGGGTGATGGCACTAAGCTAGCCGCTGTAGATAGTAATAACGGCTACATCTACACCTCCACCGATTCTGGCGCAAGCTGGACTGAGCAAACTAGTGCTGGTAGTAGGCTGTGGATTTCGGTTGCTAGCTCTAGCGCTGGAGATAAGCTAGTAGCATTAGCTCATTTTGGCAACATCTACACCGGCACCATAGAACAAAGAAGTAGTTGACCCACCAGAACCTCCAACTCCTCCAACCTCCAACACCTCCAACCTCACCACTCCCTCTAGCCCTATCTCAGCCTTCTCTCTCCGCCCAGTCTCTATCTCTACTCCCACAGGTACTAACATAACCTCTAGCTCTACAGTCCCAGAATCTAGCCTAGTAACTCAAGACCCTAACAACCAATACCCACTAGGTCTAGTAAACTTTAGCTTTACTACTAACCAAAGCTCTAACCAAGTAGTCCTAACCTTCATAACTAATCTAACCCCAAACCAAGTAACACCTAAAAAGTATAACCCCAGTACTAATACCTACACTAACTTACCAACTTCTGCTAATGCTGTAGTGAGTGAAACTACCATCGATGGTAAACATGCTCTAACCCTAACCTATACCATCATAGACAATGGTGAACTAGACCTAGACCCTACAGCTGGTACTATCTCTGACCCAGTTGGTCTAGCGGTATCTAACTCTACCTATGACCAATTAGCAAGTACGGGGGAGAATACTCAACCAATACTACTAACGGCTGTGTTACTGCTAGTGAGTGGCATGATTATGATTGCTGGAGTTTTATGGGCATTTAGCAGAAGGAAGATACATATCCAAGGGGGAAGGTAATAACTGTGAGAAATTCAAGACTTATTAAATTAACTGCACTAACTAGACTAGCTAGCCTTACAAAAAACACTAACTACTTATTACTATCCGTACTAATAACCCTAACTTCACTACTGCCCATACTACTACCAGCTACAGCAACAGCTGCACCATCCACTCCACCAGACTCTTGTTTTAGTTTTAATAGTGGCACTCAAACAATAGAGGATTATTATGATTACGAAGCCAACAACAATTCTAACCCTGCTTGCACCAGAGAAGTGATTATACCCAGCGCGATTGGCGGCAATCTCGTTACTACTATTGGTTACGAGGCATTCTCTCAAAACCAACTCACCAGCGTCACCATCCCAAACTCCGTAACCTCTATTAGTGGCGAAGCTTTTAGTAGTAATCAACTCACCAGCATAACTATCCCTAACTCAGTCACTACTATTGGTTATTCTGCTTTCGCTGACAACCAACTCACCAGTGTTGTAATACCTAACTCCGTGACTTCTATTGGTTCCGGTACCTTCCGCGACAACCAACTCACCAGTGTCACGATTGAGGGTAGTATTACAACAGCAGGGGGTAATGAATTTAGTAGTAACCCTATCCAAACCTTCACTTACGGCCTAGATACCTATACATCTTCAGACCCCCTAACAGAAGATTGTTTTGCCTTTGATGGCAGTAATATAATAACTGGCTTTAACAAAGCAGATATAGCTACAATTAGAGACCACAGTAATGCTTGCTTAAACCCTAATGTAAATATACCTAGTACAATAGGCGGTAATTCTGTGACTACTATTGGTAACGAGGTTTTTATGTTAAGTCAAATCTCCAATGTCAATATACCAAATTCTGTTACAAGCATAGGTTTTGCAGCATTTGTCGGAAATAGACTCACCAGTGTTACTTTTCCTAACACGCTTTCTACTATTGGTGGATATGCTTTTAATCATAACCAAATTACTGAGGTAACTATTCCAGACTCAGTTACTACATTAGGCTTACTTGCATTTGATCTTCAAACTAAACCAGGCGGAACAAGCTTGATGGATCTGCAAATGAGTGGACTTGACCCTCAAGTCACTCAAGCCTTTATTGACAGCGTAATCTACACCAACATCTATGCCAGCCCTAGCCAAGTAACAGCTCTAAGTCTAGCTGATTCAGAATTGACCGAAGCAGATATTATGAGCGAAGATATCAACGCCGACGGCGACCAAACAGACATAATCTCTGGCCAACTCATCAACCCAAGTAGAGTAACCGCCACCTACAAAGACACAAACGGTAATACTATTGCCCCCAGCACTACAGCTACCGGCACAGGTTTGTCTTCCTACCTAGCAGTAGATAACCCAACCAATGATCTAGGCCTGTACTACCGAGCTGGTGGTAGCTACACTGTACCAACCGCCCCTACCATTGCTGGCTACACTATCCAAACTACTCCAAGTAACATAGCTAGCCTATCTGCTGGAGACAATCAAATCAACTATATCTATACAGCTAACAGCAACAATGAAGACAACACACTTTCCACACCTCTCTCCAACAACACCACCAGCTACCTAGTCTTGCCAGATGATGTAACTAACCCTAGCTTTACTACTACACCAACTAACACTATCCCTAGTGACACAGCCTATTCCTTCCCAACTAGTCTAGTATCCTTTCAATTTGATACCACACCTGGATCAACTAAAGCTATAACCCTATACTTTGATCTTCCTGGTAACCCATCAGACTACACAGCCAGAAAGTATGACACCAATAACCATAGCTTTAGTACTATAACCTCAGCCACCATAACCAGAGAAACCTATAACAACAAATCTCTACTAAAACTAACCTACAACATCACCGATGGAGGTCTACTAGACCAAGACCACACAATCAACGGAACCATCATAGATCCAGTAGGTTTAGCTACTAACACAGTTGGTGCACCACAGACTGGAGTGGAGCGCTGGGGGAGTGGTTGGGTTGAGGATGCACTGGATGGAATTGTGGCATTTGGTATTGGTCTATGGAAACAGAGGACTGCTTTAGGTTGGTTTTGAGTAATATTGATAATTTCTGTTATATTTCAGCCAAGTTTCAGTCAAAGTCGGCTATACTATAGGTAATGGTTTTGATTATTCTGCTTGTATTATTCATATTTTCTGCCTTGGTGATTGCGCATGAGTGGGGGCACTTTATTGTAGCGCGCCGCAATGGGATTAGGGTACATGAGTTTGGCATTGGTTTTCCGCCTAAGCTTTGGGGGAAGAAAAAAGGTGAAACCCTCTATACGATTAATTTACTACCATTGGGTGGCTTTGTGCGCTTGGAAGGAGAAGACAATGAGTCGAAGGGGCCAAAAAGCTTTGCCTCGAAATCGCTCTGGGTAAAAACCAAGGTGCTGATGGCTGGTGTGGCAATGAATGCCCTGATTGCCTACGTTATTTTTGTTTATTTAGCGGCTACTGGTATTCCGCAAATTTTTCCATTTGAGATGCCAAATTTTGGCTTCGTACAACCAATTCAGGCTGAGGCGCCAAAGTTAGTGATCTTTCAAGTGGGCGAAGGCTCGGCTGCAGAATCGGCCGGCTTGAGCACTGGTGATACACTAGTTTCTTTAAACGGTAGAAGCTTTACAAATGAGTCCGACCTAAAAGCTTACACCACAGAGATTAAGGGCCAGAAAGCTACAGTGGTATTTATTCAGGCTGGTGAGCAAAAAACTCGTGAAGTTACACTTGGGGCCGATGCCGATAAGGGGGTGTTGGGCGTAGTAGCACTACCGCAGGCGAAGGAAAAATATACCTGGTATGCGGCACCGTTTGCGGCCATTGGGTTGATGTGGCAGTCGCTGGTGGCTACAGTGGTGGCATTTTTGGGAGCCATCTGGACACTGATTTCTCGTGCTACGGTAGCTGAAACGGTGACTGGGCCGGTGGGTGTAACGGCAGTTTTTGGGCAAGTGGTAAAATTTGGCCTCGATTATGTTTTGGTGCTGGTGGCTTCAATATCTATTTCGCTAGCGGTTATTAATGCCCTGCCATTACCAGCTTTGGATGGCGGTAGATTATTCTTGTTGGTACTTCGACGCATAGGAATTCCGATAAGTGAAAAACAAGAAGGCTGGGTGCATTTAGCCGGATTTGCTCTACTAATTATTTTTGGCATAATTATTGCTATTTCAGATATAACAAGATTTTTTTAAGGCAAAGTGATGCGTATTAGGGTGCTTCCAAGTCGTGTGACGGCATGGCGCGAATCTGTTCCATTTGACGCAAGGGATGCTTTGGCAGCTCTGAGTCTGCCGATAATCTTACCGGTTTTAGCATATTTAACGATAGAATTTTGGTATAAACTAGGATTTTTGCCGAGCTGGATTCAACCAATACTGGGTGGGTCACCAATCGCCTTAGCGCTTCAGTATGCGTTAACCCTAGTGACTGAAATCATCATCTTGCTAGTGTTAGTAAAAAAACGTGGGGCAGGAAAGCTGGGGCTTGGGCTACGTAGAACGAGTGATGTTTGGTATTTGGTAGCTTTTGGTCTGTATTTTGCTCAAATAGCTTTAATAATAGCAATTTTTGCAGTGGTTAATGTATTGCTACCAGGCGTAGATACTGAACAGGAGCAGGCAGTTTTTGAGTTTGGTAGGAATGGCTGGGGATTTTGGCTGGCTGCTATTAGCTCGGTGGTGATTGCACCAATAATTGAAGAATTACTTTTTCGTGGTATTTTGTTTGCTGGCTTGGCTCGCCGTTGGCCGGTGTGGCTGGCGGCAGTTTTATCATCATTAGCATTTGCTCTTTTGCATGGGCAAGTTAATGTTGGGATTTACACCTTTATATTAGGAATGTTGTTGAGTTGGTGCTATGTGCGATCGGGTAGCTTGTATCCTGGTATGTTAGTTCATTTTTTAAATAATCTCGTGGCATTTGCGTTATTAACACAAGCCTCTGGGTAATTAAGCTAAAAGATCTGACTCCTCTAGTAACAGGTCGTTACTCCTGATAAACTAAGAGTAATGAAATTGCCGAGAGTCCGTCTACCAGAGTTTATAGGACGGCTGTCTCACGATATTGGTATCGATTTGGGGACAGCTAATACTTTGGTTTATCTGCGCGGTAAAGGCATTATTATTGATGAGCCAAGTGTGGTGGCGGTAAATAATAAAACGCGTCAGATTCTTGCGATTGGTGATGAGGCGAAGCGGATGGTTGGCAAAACTCCAGCTAATATTGTTGCCTCGCGTCCGTTGGTGGATGGGGTGGTGTCAGATTTTGAGGTGACTGAGCAGATGCTTAAGTATTTTATAAATAAAGTGCATAAGGCTCATTTTGCGCTAATTCCACGTCCGCGGGTGGTGATTGGTATTCCTTCTGGGGTAACTGAAGTAGAGAAGCGAGCGGTGGAAGATGCCGCTACTAATGCTGGTGCGCGGTCAGCTTTTTTGATTGAAGAGCCAATGGCGGCTGCTGTGGGGGCAGAATTGCCGGTGCATGATGCGGCTGGCTCGATGATTGTAGATATTGGTGGTGGTACCAGTGAAGTGGCAGTTATTTCTTTGGGTGGCATTGTGGCGTCTCGATCAATTCGGATAGCCGGCGATGAGCTAACAGAAGATATTATTGCTTTTTCTAAGGAAGAGTTTAACCTGCAGGTTGGGGAGCGGACGGCCGAAGCGATTAAGCTATCGGTTGGCTCGGCTTGCGAGCTAGAACATACGCTAGAGGCACCGATTCGTGGTCGCGATATAATTACGGGATTACCAAAGGAAGTTATCATTAACTCTGATCAGGTTCGCACAGCTCTTTCTAAGTCGGTGCGAGCTATAGTAAATGCAGTGAAGGACACTATTGAAGAAACACCACCAGAGTTGATTGCCGATATTATGGATCGGGGTATTCATCTGGCTGGCGGTGGAGCATTATTGCGGGGCTTGGATGAGCTACTCACTCAGCAAACTAAAATGCCGGTGGTAATTGTTGATGATCCATTAACGGCGGTGGCGCGCGGTACAGGGGCTGTTTTAGAGGATATTGATATGCTCAAAGATGTGTTGGTGTCGACGCAGTATGAAAAAATCCCACGCTAGGAGGAGGAAGATATGCAACGCTCAAAGCCTCATACTCGTACTCGAATTATCGTGCTAGTTTCATTAATAATAGTTTCGGTCGTGATAGCTTTTCAATTGTTGGGCTTGTGGCGACCTTTTCGGATTGTGCTTGATACCTTAACCCAGCCTATTGTGCGGGTTTCTTCAGGCTTTGGGCGGTGGGCAGGTAATAATATGGCTACAATTGGTTCGTTGGGGCGCTTGAGCCAAGATAATGCCGACTTGCAACGACGTATTAACGAGAAGGATAGTGAGCTAGTGCGATTGAAGGAGCTAGAGAAAGAGAATGATTTATTGCGAGCTCAATTAAATTTTTCTGAAGAGCAGAAGCTGGACTTAGTAGGGGCACGCGTGGTGGCTTATAGCCCTGATAATGTGCGGCACAATATTACTTTGGATGTTGGTCGATCGGATGGGGTGGAGCCTGGTATGGCAGTGGTTAGTTCGGGGGCGATCATCGGTAAAATTGAACAAGTGCATGACGAAACAAGTGAAGTATTTTTGGTAAGCGATCCAGAATTTCGGGTTCTTTCTATGACGCAAGGTGGTCGAGCTAGAGGTATTGTACGGGGCCAGCTGGGTAGTGGTTTGCGGATGGAGCAGATTGCTCAAAATGAAGTTATTACAACTGGAGAGTATGTGGTTAGTGCTGGTAGTGATAGGGTGCCGAAGGGTTTGCCGATTGGTATTGTTGAGTCAATCGACCGGAGTGATAATGAAATTTTTCAGGCTGCTAATATTAAGCCAATAGTTGATACTAGACGACTGGAAATTGTTTTTGTGGTGAAAGGCTAAAATGATTCGCGCTAGAATCATAATTTTAGCCATAATTATTGGCTTAGTGCAGATAAGTCTGCACGCTATGGATACGAATTGGGTAATCCCAAACTTAGTGCTTATTTTTGTGGTGTGGTTTGCGCCAAAACTAGATTATCTACCAATGACAATGTTGGTAATTTTGTTGAGCGTATTAGTTGAGGTGAGTAGTTTGTTGCCGGTGGGCATTATTACATTGAGTTTATTTTTGGTGATGTTGGCTTCGAAGTTGGTGTTTCGCGGTAGCTATGATACCGATAAGTGGACTTTTCAACTGGCTTTAGTGGCAGTAGCTACAGTGGTATTTAACCTGATTTTTTACGCAACACTACCGGGCGAGGCAATGATTGGTCGACTTGGTTATGTGGGCATACGCATACTGCTGGAGGTGTTGTATAATGGCGCTATACTGTTACTCGTTGTGGGCTTGAGTGATAGGCGCATACAGACCCATCAACATTATCGTTTGCCGCAGTAATTGGTAATTAAGGGGTATATTATCGCTCGATCAATTTTTGGAAATTATAGTGCCGGCCAAGATATGAAGGCATCGCGCAGGGAGCAAAAAGTTACCGATAGTGAAGCTTGGTCGGTAGCAATTCTGCCTGGCAGTGATGAAAATCGTTCTGGTTCAGAGATGAGCTTTGCGCATTTGAAGTGGTTTATTGCGGTGGCCGGCGTAGTTGGTGTGGTGCTTGTAGGTCAGCTCTTTAACTTACAGGTAGTGCAGGGTGCGCGTAATCAGTCGCTAGCCGATGGGAACCGGATTCGCCAAAATGTTATTCGTGCACCGAGAGGGGCGATTTATGATAGTAAGGGTGAGCTCTTGGCACGCAATGTGGCCAACTTTGACTTGGTTGCAACAGCTGCTCGCTTACCGAGAAAAAATGATGAGCGGCGACAAGTGTATGAGCAACTCAGTAAGATTGTTGGGCAGTCACCTGAAGAGATTCAGACTAAAGTTGAAAAGGATGGATCGGCTTCACCGTTACCCACTCTTATTCAGGAGAGTGTACCGCGTGATATAGCGTTGGCTGTTGAAGAGCAAAAAGCCAGTTTGCCAGGGATTGATTTGGATACCAATCCAATTCGTGAGTATTTGGATGGCGGAATGCTAGCTCATTTTTTGGGGTACACAAGCCGTATATCAGCCGAAGATCTAAAGAATAATAAAGATTATCGACCAACCGACTACATAGGTAAGGTCGGTATTGAACGAGCTTATGAAGACGATCTAAAAGGTGAGGCTGGAGCGGAGCAGTCGGAGGTTGATGCAACTGGCAAGCCAATTAAAGTGTTAGCTGCCAAAGATCCGACGGCTGGAAATTCTCTTAATTTAACAATTAACTTTGGCTTGCAGAAGGCAATGAGTGAGGCATTAGCGCGGGAAGCCACGACAGCTGGCTCGGGGCGTGGGGCGGCCGTGGCGATAGATCCACGCAACGGGCAGATTTTAGCTGCAGCTAATTATCCAAACTACGACAATAATCTATTTGCTAAAGGTATTAAGCAGGATGTTTATCAGTCGCTTTTAAATGATCCAAACCGGCCGCTTTTTAATAAAGTGGCGGGTGGAAACTATCCGGTTGGTTCGACGATCAAGCCATTTGTTTCGGCGGCAGCTTTTCAGGAGAATATCATCAATGCCTCCACTACAGTGGTAGACCAGGGCAAGTTAGACATTCCGAATCAGTACGACCCGTCAATCGTTTATACTTTTAAGGGATGGAAGCCCGAAGGTCTGGGAACGGTTGATGTATATCGGGCAATATCGATGAGTTCGGATATTTTTTATTATATGGTTGGCGGTGGCTATCAGAACTTTAAGGGGCTGGGTATTAATCGCTTGTTGGAGTATTACAAAAAATTTGGCTTTGGCACAAAGACTGGCCTAGATATTGGTGATGAAACAGCCGGTTATTTGCCAAGTCCGGCTATTAAGAAGAAAAATACTGGTGAAGATTGGTATGTGGGAGACACTTATAACGTTTCGATTGGTCAGGGTAATTTTATGGCTAGCCCGCTCCAGCTAGCAACAGCACTTTCGACTATCGCTAATGGGGGGACTCTTTATAAACCGTATATGGTAAAGGAGGTGGTTGACGAAAATGGGAAAGTTGTTCGAGAGCTAAAACCTCAAGTGGTGCGCTCCGACTTTATTAAGCCAGAATACATCAATATGGTGCAAAAAGGCATGCGTCAAACTATGGAATCGGGTACTGGCTGTTGTTCAACAAATCGAGAAGTGCCAGTACCGGTGGCTGGCAAGAGTGGGACGGCCGAAACTAGCTCGGAGGGGTTTGACGTAAAAAATAAGCGCTCACGTCCGCATGCCTGGTTTGAGGCTTATGCGCCGTATGATAAGCCAGAAATTTTAGTAGTAGCCTTGGTAGAATATTCTGGTGAGGGTGCAGAATTTGCTTTGCCGGTGGTACGCGATTCATTGAAATGGTATTTTACAGAAGGGAAGAAATAACTGCTAAAATTTGCTTGACGTAGAGATATGTAGCGTGCAATAATACGTTCCGACAAGGATTAAAACCTGGTGGAGCAAATTCTGTAAGGCTCAGTGATTTGAGGCCTTTTTTTCTTAGAGATGTTCCATATGGAGGAGGGTACAAGGAGTTATTATGAATAAAAAAGCAATTTATGTTACTCGTGAGGGAATAGAAAAATTACGAGCCGAGCTTGATGATTTGGTTAATGTGCAACGTAAGAAGATAGCCACCTCTTTAAAGGAAGCCAAGGAGTTTGGTGATCTATCTGAGAACGCAAGCTGGGATGATGCTAAGGAGCGCCAAGCTTTTATTGAGGGGCGAATTGCTGAGATTGAAAATATCCTAAAGAATGTTGTAGCCATCGAAAAAGGTAATGCTAATAAAGTTGACGTCGGCTCAACGGTGCATGTTGAACTAGAAAGTGGCACCCAAGAGTTTCAGATTGTTGGATCGACCGAAGCTGATCCTACGGCTGGCAAGATTTCAAATGAAAGTCCGATTGGCAAAGCTCTACTCGGGAAAAAACCTGGTGACGAGGTAGAGGTGGAAGTTCCGGCTGGCATAATCGTATATAAGATTCAAAAAATTAGCTAATAAAATAGAATCATTTAGGATTAAGGCCACTCTAAGCGGAACAGAGTGGCTTTTTTTTAGGGTAGATATAATAGAAAACTGGTAAGATAGTAAGGATATGGATAATCAGACTTCAAAATATTGGCTTAATACAATTTTAGACAAAATTACTGCTCGTAAGTCGAGCGGTAGGATTTTAGTGGCTTCGGGCATTACTCCATCTGGGCCCTATCACGTGGGTCATGCACGCGAGATTCTAACTGCTGAGGCCATACGTCGCGGATTGGAGGGGCAGAACCGAGAAGCCTTACATATCCATAATGTTGACGACTCGGATGTTCTACGCAAGCGCTATCCGTATTTACCGGAGTCTTTTGAAAAAGAGGTGGGTAAGCCAGTCTATTTAGTCCCTGCACCAGATGGCAGTACTGGTAGCTATGCTGATTATTATTTCTCGGAGTATGCTAGTGCAGCAAAAAAGCTGGAGATACCGATGGAGATCTGGCGCTCGCACGAGGAGTATCAGCGTGGCGTGTTTGCCGATGCGATTATTACTGCACTGACTCGGCGCGATGAGATTGCTAAGATTTTAGAAGTTGTTTCTCAACGTGAAGTCGCTAGAGATTGGCAACCGATTCAGATTCTAGACATCACTACTAATAACTTACGAACGGCTGAGTTTTTAGGCTTTGATGCGGGTACTTATATGGTGGAGTATCGCGCTTCGGATGGTGCTATCCATCAGGCTGATGTTCGGACGGGCGCCGTGAAGTTGGATTGGCGTGTGGATTGGCCGGCGCGTTGGGCTATTTTAGGTGTGGATGTGGAAGGTTTCGGTAAAGAACACGCTACTAAGGGTGGTAGTTATGATACCGGAGCAGCTATTGTGCGTGAGATATTTGATGCTGAGCCACCAATTCCGGTGCCATTCAATCCGATTAACCTAAAGGGAGACAATCAGAAAATGAGCTCTTCTTTGGGGAATTTAGTGACAATTGGTGATGCTCTTAAGGTTATACCTCCTGATATTTTGCGCTACTTTGTCTTTAAGAGCTTACCGCAGAAAGTCTTAGCCTTTGATACTGGAGTTGGTATGGCGCAATTAATTGACGAGTATGCTACAACTGAGATGGCAGTACGTGCTGGAGAGCCAACCGTCTTTCGTGAGGCTTGGGAGATATCGGTTTTAGATCAGAGTCATGCCACAGTTTCGACAGTACCTTTTACGCACCTGGCCACCGTCTATCAGGCGGCTCAAGGTGATAATGAAAGGGTGTTGGAGCTATTAACTAAGACCGGGCACGCTCAAGCCGTACGAGAAGATGCTACCGTAATTGAGCGCGAGCTGGAATATGTGGCGGCCTGGTTAGAAAAGTTTGCACCAGAGTCAATTAAGTTCACTGTTTTAGAGACTACCCCCAAGTTGGATTTGAGTGTATCTCAGCAGGATTTCTTGAGTGGCTTAGTTGAGCGACTTAATCAAGTTGCCTGGGAGGGAGATGTCTTACAGGCCACAATCTTTGCTGTGGCTCAGGCGGTCGAATTGCAGCCCAAGCAGGCCTTTTCAACTCTATACGAAGCGTTTATTGGCAAAACTGCTGGACCAAAGCTAGGGCCATTTTTAGTTAGCCTGGAAAAAGATTTTGTTTTGGCTCGACTGAGAGATTTACTCTAGGGTGGTATAATATAAGTATATGTTAGCTCCCGCCTATATTCGAGAAAATACTGATGAGGTGCGTACTGTAATTGCGCGTCGTGGCATGAACGTTGATTTGGATCGATGGCTGAAATTAGATGTCCGTCGAGCCGAGCTTATTCCGCTTGTCGATACAGCTCGCTCCAAACTCAAGCTAGATGGTAAGCCAACTGAAGAGCAACTTATTCAGCTTCAGAAAGATAAGCAAGATCTGGCTCGTCATGAAGAGGAGCTTAAGTATATTGAAGCCGAGTGGCAACGACTACTAGAAGATATTCCAAATTTAATTGCCGACGGCACTCCAGAAGGAGGTGAAGATGCTAGCGTGGAGATCCGTACCGGCGGAACTAAGCCAGTTTTTAGTTTTCCGCCAAAGGACCACCTGGCATTGAATGAAAAACTTAACTTTATCGACTTCGAGCTTGGCGCAAAAGTAGCCGGTAGCCGATTTTATTATTTACGCGATAAAGGGGTGCGTCTATGGGATGCTGTGCAGGCTTTAGCTAAGGCAGAATTGCATCAGCGCGGTTTTGAGCTTTTGTATGTGCCGCATATGGTAAATTCTCGGGTAGCTGCAGGTACTGGGTTTTTACCGCGTGGCGAGGAGCGGCAAATTTATCAGGCGGAAGGTGAGGATCTAAATATGATTGCTACCGCTGAGCTGCCCCTCACCGGCTTTGCTATGGATGAGGTAATTGATGTGACTGCGCCTCTATTGCTTTCGGCATCTTCACCTTGCTACCGTTTGGAAGCTGGGGCCTATGGCAAATTTTCTAAGGGGCTTTATCGAGTGCATCAGTTTGAAAAGTTGGAAATGTATATTTATTGCCAACCAAATGAGAGCGAACGGCTTTTAGAAGAAATTCTAGCTATAGAGGAAGCGCTGTGTGAGCGTTTAGAGATTCCGTACCATGTTATCCGTATTCCCGATGGTGACTTGTCGGCGCCGGCCTATAAAAAGTATGATCTTGAATATTGGAGTCCAGTCGATGAGAGTTATCGTGAGTTGACGAGTTGTAGTAATTGTACGGATTATCAGGCTCGCCGACTCAATATTCGTTATCGGTCAGCAGACGGTACACTGGTCCACCCACACACCTTAAATGGCACGGCGGTTACTTCGAGCCGAACCTTGATTGCGCTTTTGGAGAATCATCAAACCGAAGATGGGCGAGTCCGCCTACCTTCAGCTTTAGCAAGTTATTATGGGGAGGAATACTTATGATGAAATATACTATTGCTGCACGTAAGCTTGAGGTGGATCGCGAGCTAACGGGCTACATTGAGCGTAAAATTGCCAAATTAGACCGTTATTTTCCCAGACAACATCGGCCAGTTGGTGTGAGTATTGAGTTGCATCGTGATGAGTCCGCCACACCTGACAGGCGGTATGTTGTGTCGGCTCGTATAGAGGTTCAGGGTCCAGATATATTTGCTGAAACAGCGACCATCAATCCGCATAGTGCGATTGATATTTTAGAGGCTAAGCTTAAGGAGCAGATTCGTAAATACAAAGCAAAGCATGCACCAAAAAGAGTGACTCTAAAGCGCAGCAGAATATTGGAATCAGAATAAAACTTCATATGAATTTAAGGGGGTTCACAGGTTGTATCTGGTACAATAGAAAGGTTAGCTATGGCGATTAATCTAAAAACACTTTTTGGCGATCCAAATGCGCGTGAAATTAAAAAAGCACGAGTACGTGTGGATCGTATTAACACACTCGATTCTGAGATCCAAAAACTTTCCGATAAGGCACTGCGGTCTGAAACAGATAAGTTTAAGCAACAACTTCAAGATGGTAAGAGTTTAGATGGTATTTTGGAGCGAGCTTTTGCTGTGGTACGCGAAGCTAGTGCACGCGTTATTAACCAAAAACACTTTGATGTGCAATTAGTTGGTGGAATTGTGTTGCACGAGGGTAAGATTGCTGAGATGCGCACCGGTGAGGGTAAAACTTTGGTTGCTACAGCCCCATTGTATCTGAACGCCTTGAAGGGTGAAGGTGCGCATTTGGTTACCGTCAATGATTATTTGGCTCGGATTGGCGCTGGTTGGATGGGGCAAGTTTATCATTTTCTTGGCTTGTCCTGCGGGGTGATTATGCATGATGCCGCCTATCTTTATGACCCTGAGTATACCGATGATCAGCACGCCGACGAGCGCTTACGACACTTGCGCCCAGTTACGCGCAAGGAAGCGTATGGGGCTGATATTACCTATGGCACAAATAACGAATTTGGCTTTGATTATTTGCGCGATAATATGGTTCAACACGTTGATCAGATGGTGCAGCGTAGCTTGAACTTTGTAATTGTTGATGAGGTTGACTCAATTTTAATTGATGAGGCTCGTACACCATTGATTATTTCCCAGGCTAATGCCAAGCCAACCGATCGGTACTATACTTTTGCTAAAATTGCTCAGTCGCTCAAGCGGGATGAAGATTATACTGTTGATGAAAAACAGCGCGCCGTTAGCTTGTCGGAAAAAGGAATTACTAGAATTGAAAAGGCTTTGGGGGTTGATAATGTCTATGAGGCCGGACGGATTGAGGATGTACATCACATCGAGTCGGCTTTAAAGGCCGAGGCTATTTTTCAGAAAGAGAAAGATTATGTTGTTACTCCTGATGGCGAGATTGTAATTGTAGACGAGTTTACTGGGCGTCTTTTACCTGGTCGACGCTACAGCGAAGGCTTACATCAGGCTATTGAAGCCAAAGAAGGTGTGACTATTCAGCAGGAAAGCCAAACCTTAGCCACTATTTCTTTCCAGAATTTATTCCGTTTATATGACAAGCTGGCTGGTATGACTGGTACGGCTGCTACTGAAGCTGAGGAGTTTGGCAAGATCTACAAGCTGGATGTCACCACTATTCCCACCCATCGCCCAATGGTCCGTCAAGATATGCCAGACCGGATTTATAAAACGCTAGTTGGTAAATTTCAGGCTGTGGTTGAGGATGTGCGAGAGCGTCATGAGAAAGGTCAGCCAGTACTCTTGGGTACGGTATCAATTGAGAAGAACGAACTGCTGAGCCGAATGCTAACTAAGGCTGGGGTGCCACATCGAGTTTTAAATGCTAAAAATAATGAGGCGGAAGCAGAGATCGTGGCATCTGCCGGTCAGCCAGGGGCGGTTACTTTGGCAACTAATATTGCCGGTCGAGGAACTGATATTGTGCTGGGTGAAGGTGTTAATGACCTGGGTGGGTTGCATGTAATCGGTACCGAACGTCATGAGTCGCGACGAATTGATAATCAGTTGCGTGGGCGGGCTGGACGACAGGGCGATGCTGGCTCGAGCCAATTTTATGTTTCGTTAGAAGATGATCTAATGCGGATTTTTGGGAGTGAAAAGCTTGCTTCGATGATGGGGGCTTTGGGTCTACCGGAGGATACGCCGATAGAAAATCGGATGGTTTCGCGTTCTTTGGAGTCGGCCCAGAAGAAAGTTGAAGGTCATAACTTTGATACGCGCAAGCATTTGGTTGACTATGACGACGTGATGAACCAGCATCGTGAGATTATTTATGCTCGTCGCCGACGCGTACTCAAGCAAGACTCACTCAAAGATGACATTTTACCGTTGTTTGACGCGGAGTTTCAGGCGCTTTTAGAGTCTCATACCGACCCACAAACTGAAATTTTAAATATTACTACGCTTGCCGAAGCGGTGCGTGATGTTATTCATTTGCCGAAAGACTGGGAGAAATCAGTTGAGAGTCGTGATAAAGAGGCTCTAGCAACGGAGTTTATGGGGATAACCAAAGATCTATATCGTTCGCGCGAGATGGAATTTGGCGATGAGGGTGTGATGGTGATTGAGCGTTTAGTGAACCTCAAGACGATTGATACGGCCTGGCTGGAACATCTGGAAGCAATGGATCATTTGCGTGACGGCATTGGCTTGCGTGGCTATGGGCAACGTGATCCGCTGGTTGAATATAAAGCTGAAGCTTTTCGAATGTTTAAGATTTTGACACGTCGAATTGATTCAGAGATAGTCCATACCTTATTTAAGGTACGAGTTGATATTACGGCTCAACCTGAAGATGAGGCAATCGAAACCGAAATTACTCAGGGAGCACAGCAGGCTGTGACGTCTGGACCAACTGAATCTGGTAAGGTGTCACGACAAAAAGCCCTCAGAGATTCGGAGCGTTCTGGGCGTGAAGTGGGGCCAATTCGGCGGACGGCATCAATTACTAAAAAGAAGTCTAAAAAGAAGAAGAAGCGACGCTAGACTTTATTTAACTTAAGCTTTCTTGCTATCATAAGTAGTATGGTAGAAAAACAAGGCCCTAATATTGGCGACGCCACACCAGAAGGTGTTGGGAAACTAGCTCGTGAACTGCGCGAGATTGAGCAAAAGATGCAAAGAGCCTTTGATGAGCGCGAGTGGGCGATTGAAGATCCGGATATTGATCGAGGTAATGCTTCGCTGGAGCGGGCTGATACAGACTTAGAACGCTTGAAGAGTGAGCGGAGTCGTGTTTTAAACGAAATGGCCGGTCGGTTTGAGGGCCAGAGTGGTGATGAGCCCCTAATACCGGTTAAAGATGGAACCACTCGGCCAGAAGTTCAGCCAACACTAACTACCAAGCCCGAAATTAGCCCCGATGACCCCTATCGCTTTGCCGGCCGACCAACTGATGAGATAAAGCGTAGCTTGCGTGGAATGAAGGGCTGGCGCGGTGTTGAGACACGAGTTAATCGTCGATTTGGTGATTCGTTGGGTGGTAGTGTGGCGCCAGCAGAGATTTTTCTTAATGAGTTAGCACGCGAAGTAAAAGATGGGATGAGGCCTGTTACGCGGTCGCTGTGGTCCGAATATTATGATCGCTATAATCCAGACGGTACGGTGAATCCCGAGCCAGCTAAAAAGCAACCAAAAAATAATTCAGATAAATATCAGCCACAGGCTCAAGCTAAAAAAGCTCAAACTAAGACGCAAGGAACAAAAACTACTCAGCGAGTTAGGTATTTTGACCCAGATGATCACGATCCAGCCGATGAAGCCGAACGGTATAATGTGCCACCTGAAGAGTGGAGGCAATCAACTCACGACGAGGTCTTGCACGGTGGTAGTGAAAGTGGTTATGATGAGGACGATATATTAGATAGGAGAGACAAAATGCGATCATCTGGAGGAACTGGACCTGAAACTGGAACTGAACCTGAACCTGACTCAGAGACAAGAGATCCGATGCGCCATCTCGACAGTGATTTAAGTGGTGACTTGCGTGATATCCTGGAAGGGCGCAGTGGTGGTGAAGAGCAAAGGCGTGCGCTAGAAGATAATGACACTGAGGCTTTCTATGGTGCACCACCTAGCCCGATTGCCAATGAAACTGACCGTATTATTGATGAGAATGATACCGAAGCTTATTATTCAACTTCACGTGGCACGCAGACAACTAGAACTGGAGCGTCAGGTGTGCAGACTAATTTTGATCGACCCACTCCACCAACCCCAGCTGGTAATACCGAAGCCCAGCCTCAGCCCATGAGTCGGGTTGAGCGTCGGGAGTCGATTGAGAATAATTATGAGTTCGAAATTGGTGGCGTGACGTTTAAAAATGGTGAAATAGTTGATTATACGGAAGCCGATGGCGATAAGGCTCGACATATGGTAATTCAGAAGATTGGCGAAAATCCACCCAACTTAAAACTACTTAATTTGGAAACTGGTACAGAATTTGCTATTAGCGAGCAGAGTATTTCGCGTATTGAAAAGCTGCAAGATGCTGGTGGCAGGCCGCCTGAAGATGATGATGACGATGGTGAAGGTAGAAGGCGTGAAGGTGGAGAGCCATACCAGCGTGGAAGCTACATTGATGGAGTACCGAAGGTCCCTGCTCCAGGTGAGGTTTTAGCTCTTGCTGAAGGGGCACGCTTAAATGTTGACGCACAAATTCAGGCAGTAGCTCAGGCCAAGGAGCAGCGGGAAAAATTCTTTGGTCGTAATGAGCCTGATCAGGCAGGGCTGGATTCTGCTAACCAAGGCCTAGAGAATGCTTATGCGCAGTATATGGATAATTGGTCGGCTGTATTGGCGGACTATCGTGGAGTTGAAAACGACTTAAATGATTATAAGACAGACATGCAGGAGAAAATTACAGTATTAGATCAGTCTATTGCACGACTGGAGGCCAATACTACTCTGCCACCAGAGTTGCGTCAATATCGGATTAATATTCGTCGTGAGCGTATGCTAGAGGCTCGCGCAGCTATACAGAAGTGCGATCAGCAAATTGAAGCCCTACATCGAGGTGTGGAGAGTGTGGTGAGGCAAATTGAAATAGAAATGACGCTGGAGATGGCGCAGACTCGCTCAAAGATTGAGGCAGCCCAGTGCGCACTCAAGGTGGGTACTAAATCTGAGAAATTCCGTACTTTCTGGCGGTCTAAGAATGGTCGTCGGGCGCGTTTGGCAGTTGGTGCCGCCCTTGGTATAACTGGTGCGATGATTGCCATGACAGGTGTTGGCGCTGGGGTGGGTAGTGCTATGGTAGCTGGAGCCGGTGCTGTGATGCGCGGTACAGGTGGTTTTATGGCTACTGAAGCTGGCTGGAATATGTTGCATAATCGCCGAGCTGATAAGGCGGATTTGCGTGGCCGCCAAGATAGATGGGGTGCTCAGACGGCTAGAACACAATTTGAGGCCGGCCGTGATATGGGCTATATGACTGAACATGCCGAGGCTTTAGGGGCTGAGAATATGTCTGAAGCTGAACTGGCGGCATTTTTAGAGGCAAATGCCGGGGCGCTATATGGTGAGCGAATACTACGTGGTGCTCTAGCTGGTAATGTAGAATCATCTGCGGCGGTGGCTGGCGCATTATTGCAATCTCAGCTCGATCGCGTTAATAGTGACGCTAAGTCTAACCGTCGAGCTAAGCGAGGAGCCGCCGTGGTTGGTGTGGCGGCAGCTGCAGCACCGTTTGTTCTCAGGCATTTCCTAGATGGTCCACCAACCCATGAGCCACCAAAAGGCCCACCAAAGCCACCTACTCCAGATTCTCCATATGATCCTAATGCGGCCCGTATGAGGGGGATCTTGAGTACCGATGAGAGCGCGGCTCAGAACTGGCAAACCATGACAGATCACTATCGCACGTTAAGTCCTTCTGAGCAGGCTGTATATAAAGCTGCAGAGCAAGCCTACGATAAGGGCTACGAAGCCGCATTAAAGGGCATGCACTTGTCGCATGCTGAATTAGATAGGGTTAACTTTATATTAGGTCGAGGATCCTTTGATGTTGGTAATGAGCAGATGACGCAAATTACGCGTAGTATCGCACAGCAAGTTCAGAATGGCGCATCAACTGAGAGTATTTTAAAGCTTTACGGTATGCCGACAGATCGCTTAACTGGAGCTTGATAAGTTTTTAAGGTAAAGGAGTAAAATATGAATCCAGTACAGACAAATCAACCAGATATTTTCACCAGGCTCGGTATGGCTTCGGCTAGCGATGAGCAAAAACAACAGTTAGCCGAGCAGTTGGCAGACCTGACTATGACACGAGTTTTGAGTAAAGTAGCTGACCAAATTTCAGAAGAGCAGATGGCCGAACTGGAGCGCTTAATCGACGCCGGTGGCGATCAGGTGGATGATCGATTGCGTCAGTTAGTACCAGGTTATGATGAGCTAGTGGCCTCAACTGCTCGAGAGGTTGGCGATAAATTGGTTGCCGATCAGCAGGCTGTACTTGCTAAAATGCGTGAAAAAGCCGCTCAGCAACACTAAGAATAACCAATAAAAACATTGACCATGCTATGTATTTATGGTATGGTTCTTTTGTTATTTGTACCTGACAATCTACGACCCTACGAAGGGAAGAGCAATGAACGACAAGAGTATGAGCTGGGAGGAATTCCAGCAGGCCGATCCGGCTGAGCTGGTTGCTCAGTGTGGTGCGTTGTCGGATGCCGATTCGAACGGCACTAAGTCTGGCACTACACCTCGACGCGTCCAGCTCAAGGCTGGAACGCTGGTGGCACGCCTCATCGAGGCTGACTCAACGCTAGACGAGGCGTCGGCACTGCGAGTGCTCGAGCAGATCCTCAATGAGGGTCGGACCGAGCCACAGCAACAGCCAGTAGTCTTGCGTAGTGGCAGTCAATTCGTGCCGGCTTCGCTGGCTGATGCGGTTGATGTCTACATCGCCGGTCTGTCAGTTGAGTCGATGACTTCGGATGCCAATCTGGCTGAAGAGTCGCACGAAGGCACTTCAGAATCCAGCGATGAGCCACCGCCTTTTTACGGCGATGTGCCCACGCAGGATTTTCAGGTTCCGAATGAAGATTCGGATCACGACGAGCCGATCTACGTCGTGGAGTTGCTCGGCGATGAGCCATTGTCCTTGGACGAGCTCATCACTCAAGCCAAGCAGAGGTTGTTACCAGTAGCCAATCAGGCCTACGAATATCTGCATAACAAGCAGGAGCATGAGGCCAATGCGGTTGCTGGCGAACTAGCCAAGATGCTGTGGTACTTTGCCACCGTCATATACCGCACTGCCGGCTGGGATGACGAGCGCATCGAAGCTCAGCTCTGCAAGGGTAAGGATAGCGAAATCGTAACCGATCCCAATCGGATGCGGTTTGCTTGGTTCCAGCGGACGGCGCACGCCATGTTCCGTCAAGAGACCAAGACGCCAGAGCAGTTCTTGGCCGAGTTCAAGTTCCCAGGGCTAGCTCGACGTAAGCCAGCGCCCGCGCAGCAGCCGGATAATCAGGAGCTTCCTTCTGATGAAGATCTGGCCGATGTGGTGAGCGATACGGCTTGGGCTGATGAGGGTGATGCACTACCGCCAGCTGATGAGGCTGAGTCGGTGGTGATTGAGCCTGGCCCGATCGTTGTCGACGAAGTTGATGGGCGTCGCCGAGTTTCTAGTGGCGATATCCCTCCGCATCCGCGTCATATTGTGTATGGTGGCGGGCCGAAGCCTTCGACTGAGAGGTCGGTGCGCGAGCGGCTCGATGCTTTGCGTGATAGCTTGGCAGCCACGGTTGACGATGCGGCAACGGATGATTCCGATATTGAGACGCCGGCTAGTGACGAGTCGCCTTTGGGTGGCGCAATCGGTGGGCGAGAGCGCTCGGATGAGTCGATTCTGGCCAACCTACCGGATGAGGTGGTGCTTGCGGCCATCGATACTGTTCTGGCGGACTCCGACCCAGAGCAGTGTTGGGCCTATCGTTCACCGCTAGCGGTGCGTGAGGAGGCCGACCGGCGTCTACTTGTGGAGTATCGTCAGCTGAGTGCTGCTTGATATTTCGCTGGGGTGGGCTGGGTAATACCAACTCGCCCTATTTTTTTGTTAACAATCTTTGGCATAAGCATATTGACTTTATTAAAAACTATTGCAAAATTACTACTTTTATGCTATTATGCGTGAGTAATCGTACCTAGCCCGGGTGTCAGAGACTCCCGGCACAACAACCCCAGGAGGGGAAATGACCAATCGCACAGCAAGGACTGAGGCGGCTGAGATCGCCCTGGCCCGGCACCACCGTGCCGAGCATGACAACTTCGAGCGTCAGCTCGAAGAGGTGGGCGTCGAGATCGCCCGCTTGAACGCGGCCATCGCCGACCGGAACGACGAGCTGACCCAGGCGGCCAGCCAGACGTTCCGAACCATCCTCCGTGAGGAGGTGGCACAGTTGGAGCGCCAGCTGGCTGAGCGTGGCGCCGAGCAGCAGGACATCCTGCAGCAGCTCGGTACGCTCCGCACCACCGTGGCGAACCACGACCGTCGCCTCGGCACGCTGGAGAGCAGGACGACCTGCCTGCGCGGCGATGTCGACGGGCTGCAGGCCCATTCTGAGGCGCATGCCTCGGCGATCTCGCAGATCCAGGCTGCCAACGGCTGGATCCCGCCGGCTGCTGCTGCGGTCGCCGGCTTCATCACCTACCTCTTCATCGAGTGGGTGGTGGACGCTTGGCGCGTTGGCCAGGTGTCCACCCACATCCAGTGGGCCTGGACTCTGGCTGTCGCCGCGATCGTTGGGCTCATCACGAGCCTGCTGACGGGTGAAGGGCACATCAGTGCCCGGACTAGCTCGTCGGCATCGGCGGGAGCGGGCACCACACCCGCACTCCCACCGGCCGACCAGCCGGTTACCGCCACACAGGTGGTGGCAACACCGGCACCGGCACCGGCAGGTCAGGTGGCACCGCCACCCCCTCCCACTGGTCAGTTTCCGACCGTGCAGGCTGCAGCCGCAGCCGTCGCACAGACGAACTGACTCGCTCCTCTAGGGCCTTCGGGCCCTAGAGGAAACTCTTTCAAGTTTTATTCTGGCCTGGAGTACAAATCTCTGGTAAAGCAGAGGTAAGTTCTCAAAGTCAGAACCAGAACCTGAACATCCATGTGTCGCCGAGAGCGACACCGATCCGAAAGGAGGTGCGCCATGCGCGCACCCAAGTCACCTCAGCAGAAGTTCTTCTTTGGGCTTCTGGGGGCAGCGGCAGCACTGCTGCTAGCCTTCCCCGTCATCACGGCGATCGCCGACCCAGGTCCGCCCGATGCCGGCGCCGACCCAACCACCACCACGGTGGCTCCGGCCACGTGTGGCGCCACGCCGCACTTCTTTGCTCGCGATACCGCAGGTAACCAGTTCGGCCCTCCGGCTCCGGAGGATCCGGCCAACGTGGCAGCCACGCAGGCGGACTTCGCCGCGCGACGCTGCGCTGACGCCGCCCTATTGGTGGGTGACTCCGAGTATCTCTTCAACGAGTTCTCGGATCCCGCCATCCGCGTCCAGAAGACCATCGATTTGATGGCCAACCCGGACGCCTGGTCTCTGGCTGAACTCCGCTTCCAGGCGCGTCTCAACGAGGCCACCAAGGTGGAGATCGTCGAGATGGGTGGCCGCTATCAGACCATGGACATGGTGGACCAGGGGAGAATCATCCCTGAAATCTACCAGATCCCGGTCGAAGCCAAGCCGTTCCGCGTGATCCGCTACACGTTCCCGGACGGGTCCGTGAAGCAGTTCAAGCTGAACTGTGGGTATCAGCCGGTGGAGCAGAACTTCCCGGCCAGTGTGCCAGGATCGGGAGCTCCGCCGGCGCCGAACCAGCCGTCGCACCCGGTCAAGCCGGCAAAGCCCGGTAAGCCCGGACGGCCGACCACCACGGTGCCGACAACGGTCAAGCCCGGCAAGTGCGCCGGACAGACCGGGCCGTACTGTGGCAAGCCAGACTCCGGTCCGGAGTTCGACCCCGTCAACTCCAACCCGCAAAAGCCGACCCCGGGCTACGTGCCCGGCAACGCCGAGCGGGTGATCGACCAGCAGAACCGAGACGCGGAAGCGACTCGGAACGGCGCCGATCCCTACCGGCCGACCCAGTACGGCACACCCGGCACGGGCACTGGCTCTGGCGTCACCACGCCATCTGGTGCAACCGACGGGCCGTCTGGCACCACCACCGGTGGAAGTGCCGGGGCCTCCAACCCCGACATGAACACCAATGTCGGTGGCCAGACCAATACGGGCACAGTGGCTCCGCCTCCGTGACCGTGGCCTGAGCTTTCGGATGTTCAGGTCTTTCTAGCCCCAGGGCGCCTCGTGCGCCCTGGGGTTTTTCCTTTTATTGGGTTAAGCCAGAAATAAAAGCATAACCAAAACCATTGACAAAATACTATAATTCTGATACAATACTTAAGTCATTCACACCAGGTGTGATGGAGTTACTTAACAGCGCGAATATCGTTTCCCAACAGAAGCAAAAGTTCTTGACGACTGTAAGAAATTATCAAATAACCGTAAGCTTTTTCCGCTCAAATTTTGAGTGGTGAAAGGAGAAGCACATGAAAATTTCGGCTAAGCTCCGTTATGCTGTGCTGGCAACTGCTCTTATTGCAGTTCCGGCCGTAGCTGGTGCTACTAGTCAGGTTGCCTTAGAGGGTCGTACTGCAGTTGCTAACCAAACTGCTGGTGCTACCACCTATACAAAATCGACTAGTGCTAAAACCGATGAAGTGGTAAAAGTACAGATTTGGTACCACAACAAAGAAGAAGCCAACTCTGGTAAAGTAGCAAACAATCTTAAAGTAAAAATCGATCTCCCAACTCAAACTGGCAAAAGCCAAGTTGTTAAGGGAACCATAAGTGCTGATAACGCTAATACCGTTACCGACACTGCAAACGTCAACCTCGCTCTGGATCAGAGCCGTCTGGAATATATTCCAGGTTCCGCTCAGTGGCGCCACAACAAGGGTACCAACGAGCAGCCCAACTGGGTAACTGAATCTATCAGTGACCAAGTTGTTGGAACTGGAATTGTTCTTGAGAACGCAAAGCCTTGCTTCAACTACGAAGCCAATGTTACAGTACTTGCTCGGGTTAAAACTCCTGCAGTTTCGATCACTAAACAAGTTCGTGTACTTGGTGAAAAAGAGTGGAAGACTGAAAACACCGCCAAAGCTGGTGACACACTTGAGTACTTGATTTCCTACAAAAACGAAGGCAATACAACTCTCAAGAACGTTATCATTGCTGATAACATGCCAGCTAACGTTACCTACGTACCAGGTACTACGATGATTAAAAATGCATCAAATCCAACTGGTACAAAAGTAAACTCTGACAATATCACCAAAGGTGGTATTAATGTCGGAAATTACACCCCAGGTAGCAATGGTTTTGTATGGTTCCAGGCTAAGATTGATTCAAATCTAAAACCAGGTAACTATACCTTCAAGAACGTTGGTATTGTGAAGCCAGAAGGTATGGGTGAATACTTCAATGCAGCAAAAACTACGGTTGTTGTTGCACCGAAGCCAACTACCCCACCTACTACTCCACCTACGCCAATTACTCCAAAGCCTACAACTCCAGTAACTCCGGTAACCCCTGAGCAGCCTAGCTTGCCTCAGACTGGTATCGAAACTGGCGTAGCAGGTCTGTTGGGAACGGGTGGTCTCACCTATGCTGGTTATTTCTACCGAAAGAGCCGTAAAGGTTTGAGTACTGCGCTTAAAAACGTTGTAAAGTAACAGACTACAGCTTGTAGTCTTACGGCCAAACTCCCCAAGTGAGGAAAATCTCATGCGGGGAGTTTTGGTTTATAGGAAAAGCTATAGCAGGTATAATAATTACTGATGAAACCAATAATTGATCGTTTAACGAGGCTTTTAGAGCAGGTGCAGGGGGCAATCAGCCAACTTCATCTGGACTCTGAGCAAAAGGTGCTTGACGAGCTGGAGGCTCGCATGCTGGCGCCTGATTTTTGGTCCGACCAGGGTGAGGCGCAAAAAATTAGCCAAGAAGTGGCTATGCTTCGAAAATTTATTGATAGCTGGCGCGTTATGGAAGATTCGATTAAAACCATGCTTGAACTGGCTCAGATATCTGACGAATCATTGCTTGACGCTTTAACTAAGTCTACAGACGAGATTGAAGACTCGGTTCGGCAGATGATGATTACTGTTAAGCTGGCTGGTGATTATGATAAGAATACGGCTATTGTGCAGATTTCGGCTGGAGTTGGTGGCACAGATGCTCAAGATTGGGCTGAGATGCTACTTACGATGTACTCGCGAGCAGCTGAAAAGCTCGATTTGGTTGCTAGTTTGGTGGATATCTCACGCGGTGAAGAGGCGGGGATAAAGTCGGCCACGCTAGAAATTACTGGTCCATTTGCTTTTGGTAAGCTTAAGAGTGAAAAAGGGGTGCATCGGCTGGTGCGTCTTTCACCATTTAATAGTGATAGCTTACGTCAGACCAGTTTTGCGTTGGTAGATGTGGTACCAGAAATTCCAATGGAGGGAATTGATTTAGATGAGAAGGATCTGCGGATTGATGTGTATCGAGCTGGTGGACATGGCGGCCAGAGTGTTAATACAACCGATTCAGCGGTGCGAGTTACTCATCTTCCGACCGGAATTGTGGTTTCTATTCAAAATGAGCGCTCGCAACTCAAAAATAAGGCTAAGGCACTATCTATTTTAGGGGCTAAGTTGGCGGAATTGGCGCGTGAACAACATCTGGAATCAATCGCTGAATTACGTGGTAAAGTACAGTCAGCTGATTGGGGTCAACAGATCCGGAGCTATGTCTTACACCCTTATAAAAAGGTTAAAGATCATCGCACTGGCTATGAAACCAGCGATACCGAAGCGGTTTTAGCTGGTGAGATTGAGCCATTTATTGAAGCTTACTTATTAAAGACTCTCGATAAAAAGTCATAAAATATCAAATTAACTGTTGACATAACAAGCATAAGCGTGTAATATAGGTGCATTATGAATACTATAAGTCTTATTATCCAACTGCCAACACCTGGCTTGTTTTCAGCGTACGTCGATGAAGCGACTGTTTCTCGCGTCGTAAGACTCGTGGTTATTTGAGCTACTTAGCTGTAGCAACTGAACTCTTTTTATAAAACATCTGTTGAATCAGACATATTTTTCAAGAATAGATCAGGACTTATCCACGAGGATAACAAATCTTGGTTCTATGGTCTATATTATGTCTCTTTAACAACTTTGTGAATTTTGGTAAAAATATCTGTTTTTGATTGATTTTAAAAATAAAGAATATTTTTAGTGGCCTTTTCTGGGGTGGTGCTGATGCATACGCACCGCCACGGAGGTGGTTTTTCTCTTAGCCTAGAGCTTTAAAACTTCACTCCGAATCTTCACAAGTAAAGATTAGCCGACCATCCACTGATGAAAGGATTGCTATGCTACGACGATACCTAGCTCTATACAGAGCGATGGGACAGTACGAGCGTTGCCAGCAAGAACGCGGTGCTATTGTGCGGAACATCTGGCTCACCCTGGCCTTTATGTTGGTTGGTGAGACGATGTTGCTTTTTCAGGCTTATCCCTTGAAGATGTACATCGATACCGGCTTGCACAGCGATCGGGTGTTACGTTGGACAATTGGTGTAACGATTGCGGTTCTGGTGGCTTACGGGATTGAGGAAGCTTTTGACCGTTTGGCCGACCGCTACCGTTTTCGCGCTCTGTGGGGGAATTATGCCCTCATCAATGTACTGGGTGCACAGCATTTGCTGGCACTTGGCACGACTTATCACACCGAGAATTCGGCTGGTGAGAAGGATTCGATTGTGGCACGTAACCATAAAAAGGTTGATGTTTTGACAGATCAGATCTGTTTTAATGTCGTACCACTGTGCTTTCGGATTGTAGCAATTCTTGTTTTCAGTTTTACGGCTGATTGGCGAGCCGGGCTTTTGGCCTTGAGCTCAGTTATTCTCTATGGCGCAACGATGTTGTGGTCGCAGAGTTTGAGCCGTCCGCATTTCGTAAAATACCGGGCGCAAATGAAGTATCTGGAAAAGTCTGAAGCCGAGCTTTCGCACCATGCCATCACCATTGATGAGCAAGGTTTGACGCGAGAGTTTGCCGATCGTCATGCCGAGAGCATGGACGAGCTGGTGGCTTCGGAGCGGGTAGCTGTGCCGAAATGGCGTCAGCACCTCGGTTATCAGATGATTTGTTTGGCCTTCTTGCGCGCCACTTACTATCCAGTTGCCCTGCTGGCCTGGAGGGGTGGTGTATCAGTTGGTACTTTGATTCTACTGTCTGGTATTTTGGAGCGTATGTGGAGCAATCTCAATCGCTTCCAGGAATTGCAGCGTGTTTTGCGTGAAGGTTTGCCGGCTCTCGATGAGCTGACGGAGCTTTTTAAGACTCAGCCTGAAGTGGTTGCACCACTCAAGCCAGTGCTCATCACAAATCCACGTGGTGAAATTGCTTTTTCCGATGTTACATATCGTTATGGTGATAGTGGTCAGCCAGCTTTGAGTGGCATCAACTTTACAATTCACCCAGGTGAGATGGTTGCGCTGGTAGGGCGTTCTGGTAGTGGTAAGTCAACTTTGGCGCGTCTGGTGATGCGCCTGTATGACCCTACTACTGGAAAAGTTAGTTTTGATGGCGTAGATTTGCTAGAAATCTGTCCGCAGTATCTGCGACGCGAATTAATTGGTTATGTAGCACAAGACAACGTGCTGTTTGACCGCTCGATTGGTGACAATATCCGCTTGGGCTGTATTGATGCCGCAGAAGATGCTGTGCGTCAGGCCGCTGAGATGAGCGCAATTGCTGATTTTATCGAGTCTCTTCCAGAAGGATATGACACGATTGTTGGTGAGCGTGGTATCAAGCTCAGTGGTGGTCAGCGGCAACGATTGGCTCTAGCTCGCGCTTTGATCAAGCGACCAGCCTTGTTGGTTCTCGATGAGCCAACTAGTGCTTTGGATGCCCAAAGTCAGGATTTCGTTAAGATTACACTGCGTAAGCTGGCTGAGAGTCAGGATTTGTCGGTGCTAATTATTGCTCATCGCCTGTCGACGATTGAGCCGGCCGATCGGATTGTTTCAATGCAAGACGGTCGAGTCGAGTTTGTTGGCACAGCCGAAGAGCATGAAGCCTTTAATGGCATTTACTGCGATCTCAAGCGCCGAGAGAGCTTGTGAGGTACTTACCCTTCTGCAATTATGTAGGAGGGTTTTTTAAGTTATTCGATTCGTTCTAAGGTGGCACCGAGGGCTTGTAGGCGTTCTTCAATCCGTTCGTAACCACGATCGATGTGTTCAATACGGTCAATCATAGTGGTGCCTTGGGCAATCAGAGCGGCAATAAGAATAGTAGCTCCAGCGCGAATGTCAAAGCTAATAAGATCGGCGCCAGCCAGTGGTGTGGGGCCGGTAATTAGTCCAGTGTGAGTGTCGCGGATAGCTACGGCTGCTCCCATACGTTGGAGCTCAAACAGATACTGTAAGCGACCTTCATAGAGAGTTTCAAATATTTCTGATGTACCAGCACATTGGGTAAGTAGAACGGCCAGTGGTGCTTGGAGGTCGGAAGGAAAATTCGGGTAGGGTTGAGTGCGGACACTAACAGCTTGATAGTCGCCACCGGACAGAATGTGAATAGTTTTGTCATCAGGTAAACGGTATTCCACACCGATCTGGTCAAATAGCGTAAGCAATACGTCGTGTTCATCACGCAAAAAATCATGCACCACGACATCACCGCGCGAAGCCGCCGCTGCAATGGCGATGGTGCCACTCTCTAGCTGATCGGGTGGGACGCGAAAGTGGGCACCATGTAGCTTGGCGACACCATGAATGATTAGGTTGTGAGTGCCAACTCCTTCAATTTGCGCACCCATTTGACACAAAAGATTACAGAGCTCGACGACATGGGGTTCGAGTGCTACCATGCGTAGCTCGGTCGTGCCACTGGCTAGCACAGCGGCCATTATGGCATTTTCAGCACCAGTTACAGTTAGTTCACCGAGGACAATTCGACCTCCTTGAGGCTGACCAGAGATAGTAATATGGCTACGATTGCGCTCCACAGTTAGCCCCATAGCTTGAAATGCCTTGAGGTGGGAGGCAAGTGGTCGGGCGCCAATAATATCGCCACCTGGCTGGGCGGCAGTGATCTTACCAAGTCGTGCAACGGCCGACCCAAGTACCAGTACGGAGGCTCGCATTTTTGCTGTTAATTCGTCTGGTATAGTGGCGGTGGCTAGTGAGTTGGCTTGAATAGTGACAGTGTGGCCTTCGCGCCGAACTGAAGCGCCGAGTGAAGCAAGGATGTTGAGCATCACATCAACATCAGATATTTGAGGGACATTTTCTAACGTTAGCGGCTCATCTGTTAGGAGGCTGGTAGCCAGCATTGGCAAAACGGCATTTTTAGACCCAGCCGTAAACCATTCTCCGCGCAGGTGAGTGGGGCCAGTGATGGCAAGCTTTGTCATAATTATATTGTAGCAGGCTTTTTATTGTTGGTGACAAGTCCACAAGCTCAAGCGTGTATGCTAAAATAAGTGCATACGTGATTTTACTTGATCGAGTTTCAGTGATGTATCCAAATAAGACGGTCGCTCTGTCGGGCGTTAGTTTGCATATTCAGCCAAAAGAATTCGTTACAGTAGTTGGCTCATCTGGGGCTGGTAAATCGACACTGATTCGCTTACTTATAAAAGAAGAATCTCCAACCAGTGGCAAGATAATAGTTGGCTCAATTGATTACGATACTATTGGAAAAACTAGTATTCCTCATTTGAGGCGTCGGATTGGGGTGGTGTTTCAGGACTTTAAACTACTACCAAACCTTACCGTGTATGAAAATGTAGCTTTTGCGCTGGAGGCCAGTGGGGTACGGACTTCGGAAATTAAGCGGGCTGTGCCGAAGATCTTGCAGTTGGTTGGGTTGGCTGAAAAAGCTAACAACTATCCGCGTGAGATTTCTGGCGGTGAAAAGCAACGTGTTGCGATTGCCCGTGCTTTGGTGCGTAATCCAAAAATTTTGATTGCCGATGAGCCAACTGGTAATCTTGATCCCAAAAACTCTTGGGATATCATCGAACTACTCTTAAAAATCAATAAATTTGGCACAACAGTACTTCTCACAACCCATAATAAAGAAATTGTCAATGCCTTGAAGCGTCGAGTAATTACAATCCAGAATGGACGCATCTTAAAAGATGAAAAAGTCGGGCGGTACGTTCTATAGTGGAAGCGAGTAGGAGGGTGAAACCATAATGATAACGCTGTGGCGCATGTTTAAAACTGGGTTTAGAAATCTGTTTCGTAATGCCTGGCTTTCGATTGCCGCTACTGCCATTATGGTGGTGACTTTGGTAATTGTGGCATTCTTTGCCTTCTCAGCATTATTTTTACAGAACCAGCTAGCAGCTGTGCGTGACAAGATCGACCTGACTGTTTTCTTGAAGGATGAAGCTACTCCAGACCAAGTCAAGAAATTGCAGGCCAATATTCAGGTAATGCCCAATGTTAAAGAAGTTAAATATGTTTCAAAAACTGATGCTTTGGAGCGTTTGCGCAATAGCTCTAAAGATGGCGAACAATTAGCTAAAACGGCGGCTGATATTGGCAACCCACTCCCAGCTTCTTTGGAGGTGCGGACTGCCACTTTGGAAGATTTAGACTCGTTAAATAGTCAGATAAAATCGGATGGAGCCGCTACCATTGTGGCAAGTACCAGCAATGACGATAGTGATGTACGACGTAAGGTGGTGGATAGAATTGTTTCTATCTCACGCGGAGTTTCCCAGGTTGGAACAGTAATTTCGGCAGCCTTTTTACTAATTAGTCTAATGATTATCTTTAATACTATTCGCATGGCGATTTTTACCCGGCGCGAAGAAATTGAGATTATGAAGTTAGTTGGTGCAACAAACTGGTATATTCGAGGGCCTTTCCTCATTGAAGGAGCGATGTATGGGGTGATTGGTGCAACTATTGCGATGGCCATTACTCTGCCACTAATTAACGTTGCTAAACCACTATTTACCAGCTATTTTAATGCTAGCGAAGTGGTAACTTTTGTGACCGATCGGATCTTTTTAGTGACACTGGCGATGTATACACTTGGGATTGTCATTGGTACATTATCTAGTTTTCTAGCTATTTCGAGGCACTTGAAGCTTTAGCGGTTTTTGTGTTAGACTAATGGCGATGCTTACTGCTTTGAAATAAACAAGGGGGTAGAAGCAAAAAGGAGGGTGATGATCTTAAGTCGACATCAAAAAGCCACAAATAAATACCAACGCTATGGACGCATAATCTCTATTTTAATCGCAGTTGGTGTTTTTGGCGTTCTAGCACCAACGGCACTGGCAGTTGATTATGACTCACAAATCAATGCCCTAAGAGATCAGATTAATCAGAATAAAAACTCTGCCAATCAAAAACGTGCTGAGGGTAATACATTACAAGCCAAAGTAGCGGCATTAAATGCTGAGATTTCGGCTGCACAGAGTGCGTTAAATTTGACTCGAACTGAAATTACTAAGACTACTGAGGAGTTAGACCGTCAAAATGCTGAATTAAATCAGCAAATTGAAAACTTGAAGCAAAATCTAAAGACAATGTATAAGGATCGCGATGTGACACCTATGGAGGTGCTGGCTTCAAGTGAG
The DNA here is from genome assembly GCA_016700035.1 of bacterium. Lineage (NCBI taxonomy): Bacteria > bacterium. The sequence continues at coordinate 319,611 of CP064998.1, forward strand.
AACCTGTCTGATTTTGTTGGTAAACAGCAGTACATGGACGACCTAAAGGATAAGATAGAGTCTAATATTGCAGAAATTAGTCGCTTAAAGGCGGAATTGGAACAGAAAAAAGTTGCATTGACAGAAAAAGCTACGGCCGAGAAAGCCCAGGTTGCAAATATTGCCGAAAAGCGAGCAGAGCAACAAGCACTACTAGCGCAGACCAGGGGTGAAGAAGCTGCTTATCAAAATATAGTAAAACAGAATGAGTCGCAGTTGGCAGCCGTGTTTGCAGCCCGGGCTGAAGAAATTCGACGCAATGCCGCAGCTGGTGGTAGTTTTAGGCCGGGTGGTCAGTGTGGTGGTGGATATCCAGACGTGTGGTGTCGTGCTGCGCAAGATAGCCTAGTGGATGATTATGGCTATTACAATCGTGAGTGCGTCAGCTATGCGGCCTGGAAACGAGCGTCAATTGGGCGTATGGTGCCGCGCTATTGGGGTAATGCTAATCAGTGGTGGCCTCGTGGAAGTGCTAGTGTAACCCCCGCCTACGGAGATATCGTGGCTTGGCCCAATGGTCCTTGGGGGCATGTTGCAATCGTAGAATCTAATAATGGTGACTCTATTACTATTAGCGAATACAATTACAGTCCGCGTGGTGGCTTTTCGACACGGACAATTCCATTTAGTCAGTTAGGCAACGCACGCTACATTAAATGAGCTATCTATAGAATAAATTATCAACATGCTACACAAAAATAAAAATAAATCAGGCCGGTTATTTCGCGCTATATTTGGTGGATTATTTCTGTTTGTAGCAGTGGTGTCGGCGACGGTGTGGTACCAAGCTCAACCAGCTCATGCCGATGATTTACAGCCTTTAATAGATGCTGTAACGCGTCAAATTCAAGATAATCAAGCTATAGTTAACCAAAAACAAGCCGAAGGTGACACATTGCAAAATCGGCTGACCGCGATTCAAGCTGAACTGTCGGCTGCTCGATCAAATCTAGAGCTAACTCGTCTGCGTATCGATCAAACCAAACTAGATCGCAAGAATACCGAAGCTGATCTTAAAAAGACTACCGAGTTATTACGTCAGAATATCGCAGCTGCTTATAAGCAGGGGGATATATCGCCAATTGAGATCTTAGCCTCGAGCGAAAATCTGTCAGATTTTGTTGGCCGTCAGGAGTATTATGATGCACTACGTAAGAAAATTACCGAAAATGTGGATAGCATAAAGCTAGCCAAGAAACAGCTGGAAGAATTTTCGCGCCAATTAAAAATCAAGGAAGAGCAACAGCGCTTAGAAGAAAAGGCAATTGCTGCCAAAGAAACAGAGCAGGCAGAGTTACTGGCTAAGACGCGGGGCGATGAGGCAATTTATCGCGCATTAGTTGAAGCCGATACGACGCGGCTTGCTACCTTGCGGGCTCAGCAGTCGGCCGCTATTGCGGCTCAGAGTTTGGGGCGTAACTTTTCATTAACTACGGAATATCCTTGGACTGCGGTTGAGCCATTCCCGAGTCGCGGTGTAGACCCTTGGGGCTTTTATTATCGACAATGTACTAGCTATGCGGCCTGGAAACGAGCCTCAATTGGCCGACCATTACCAGCTTGGGGATTTTTGGGGCCGGCTAATGCTAAGCAGTGGCCAGAATGGGCTGGTAAATTTGGTATGCGTGTAGATACAACTCCAGAAGTAGGAGCAGCTGCAGTTTATCCAGTGGGAGAGTATGGGCATGTCATGATTGTAGAGGGTATAGTATCAAATGGTGCGCAAGTGTTAGTTTCGGAGTTTAATGCTGATTGGGGTGGGCATTATTCACAGTCGCTGTGGCCAGTAAGCTCTCTTATTTTTATCCATTAGAATGTCATTATTTACTATTTAACTTAATCACTATACCAGAACCAGAAGAGAGGGTAATTAACAGCTTGTTCACTAAGCACTCTACCAACACATATAGTTCATATACGGACACTCTTTACAGATTTGTAAAATTAAGTTTTTTGGGTATTTTTAAATTCTTATGCTAAACTTTAACTAAGCATTAGTACTTAAGTACTAATAAAGTATTCTAATGAGGGAGCTATACTTTTTAATGAACCAACTAATAGCAAAGTTAATACATCAGCCATCAACCAATCTCAAAACTAATCTATCTACAACTACCCAGTCCATCAAAACTAACAAACTATCTCTAGCCTTCCGTCTAACTCTAGGCCTAGTCTTATTCTCTGCTGTACTAATAGGCATCAACCACCAATCCAAAGCATTAGCAGAAGTAAACAACAACTACACCTGGACCCAACGCAAGAATGGGTTTGTTGGCGATCAAATGAGCTGGTCCTCTATCACCAGCTCCGCCGACGGCACCAAACTAGCTGCTGTAGCTAGGAACGGCTCCATCTACACCTCGGCTGATTCTGGCACCACCTGGACTGAACAAACGGCGGCTGGCTCCAGAGACTGGCTCTCCATCACCAGCTCGGCTGATGGCACTAAACTAGTTGCTGTAGTAAGCGGTGGCTCCATCTACACCTCCACCGACTCCGGCACCACCTGGACAGAGCAAACGGCGGCTGGATCCAGATACTGGATCTCCATCGCCAGCTCCGCTGACGGCACCAAACTAGCTGCAGTAGATAATGACGGTGGCTCCATCTACACCTCGGCTGATTCTGGCGCTACCTGGAGTGAACAAACAGCGGCTGGATCCAGATACTGGACATCCATCGCCAGCTCCGCTGATGGCACTAAGCTAGCCGCTGTAGCAAATGGCGGCAGCATCTACACCTCGGCTGATTCTGGCACCACCTGGACAGAGCAAACGGCGGCTGGATCCAGATACTGGATCTCCATCGCCAGCTCCGCTGACGGCACCAAACTAGCTGCAGTAGCAAATGGTGGCTCCATCTACACCTCGGCTGATTCTGGCACCACCTGGACAGAGCAAACGGCGGCTGGATCCAGATACTGGTACTCCATCACCAGCTCCGCCGACGGCACTAAGCTAGCTGCTGCAACATACGGCGGCTCCATCTACACCTCCACTGATTCTGGCGCTACCTGGAGTGAACAAACGGCGGCTGGCTCCAGAAGCTGGTACTCCATCACCAGCTCCGCCGACGGCACTAAACTAGCTGCTGTAGCTAGGAACGGCTCCATCTACACCTCTACTGACTCTGGTGCCACCTGGACAGAGCAAACGGCGGCTGGATCCAGATACTGGATCTCCATCGCCAGCTCCGCTGACGGCACTAAACTAGCAGCCGTAGCATATAACGGCTACATCTACACCTCCACCGACTCTGGCGTTACCTGGACAGAACAAACCGCGGCTGGCTCCAGAAACTGGTACTCCATCACCAGCTCCGCCGACGGCACCAAACTAGCTGCAGTAGATAATGACGGTGGCTCCATCTACACCTCGGCTGATTCTGGCGCTACCTGGAGTGAACAAACAGCGGCCGGTTCCAGAGACTGGTCCTCCATCACCAGCTCCGCCGACGGCACTAAGCTAGCTGCTGCAACATACGGCGGCTCCATCTACACCTCCACTGATTCTGGCGCTACCTGGAGTGAACAAACGGCGGCTGGCTCCAGAAACTGGCGCTCCATCACCAGCTCGGCTGATGGCACTAAACTAGTTGCTGTAGTAAGCGGTGGCTCCATCTACACCTCCACCGACTCCGGCACCACCTGGACCGAACAAACTAGCGCTGGCTCCAGAAGCTGGCAATCCATCACCAGTTCCGCCGACGGCACCAAACTAGCTGCTGTAGTAAATGATGGCTCCATCTACACCTCGGCTGATTCTGGCGTAACTTGGTTATTGGTAAGTTTAGCTCCAGATATTTACCCGCTTACTGCTACATATGCCAGTTCTAATAGCCAGCTATTTATTGGAGGAGCCAAGATAATAGATATGGATAATATGATATTTGAAAATGCCCTCTACACTTCAAATGACAACGGTCAGACTCTTACCGATATATCTATGCCAAACTCTTCAAAGTATTGGATCTCCATCACCAGCTCCGCTGACGGCACCAAACTAGCTGCTGTAGTAAGTGGCGGCTCCATCTACACCGGCAGCATAGAAGGCGAAGTAGTAGATCCACCAACTCCACCACCAAGCTCCAACACCGCTCAACTCACCACCCCCACTAGCCCTCTCTCTACCTTCTCTCTAAAACCAGTATCTCTAACCACCCCCACTGGCACTACCATTAACTCTAGCTCTACTGTCCCAGAATCTTCCCTAGTAACCCAAGACAACAACAACCAATACCCACTAGGCCTAGTAAACTTTAGCTTTACCACTAACCAAAGCTCTAACCAAGTAGTATTAAACTTTGAAACAGACTTAAAACCAAACCAAGTAACACCCAGAAAGTATAATCCTAACTCTAAGACCTATACCAACTTACCTACTAACGCTAATGTATCTATAACCGAAACCACTATAAATAATAAACACTATCTAGTTCTAACCTATACCATCATAGACAATGGTGAACTAGACCTCGATCCAGCAGCTGGTACTATCTCTGACCTAGTCGGACTAGCCGTATCTAACTCTACCTATGACCAACTAGCGAGTACTGGGGAGAATACTCAACCAATACTACTAGCTACGGTACTATTTCTAGTAAGTGGCATAATTATAGTTGCTGGAGTTCTAGGGGTATTTAGTAGAAGGAAGATGCATATCCAAGTGGGAAGGCAATAACTGTGAGTAATCTAAGACTGACTAAATTAACTACACTAAATAGACTAACAAGTTTATTTAAGAGAACTAACTACCTAGCCCTTAGCCTAATAATAAGCCTAACCTCAATTCTACCCATACTACTACCAGCCTCGGCAAATGCTGCTCCATCCACCCCACCAGATTCTTGCTTTAACTTTGATTCAGGTACAGGCACTATTACCGATTATTATGACTATGAGGGCAACAACAACTCTAACCCCGCCTGCACCAGAGAACCCATTATACCCGGCACGATTGGTGGCAATGTAGTAACTGTAATTGGTAGCTCTGCCTTCTCTAGCAAACAACTCACCAGCGTTACAATTGGTAACTCTGTAACTTCTATTGATGAAGGTGCCTTCGCTGGCAACCAACTCACCAGCGTCATCATTGGTAACTCTGTAGCTTCTATTGGTGGCTCTGCTTTTAATGCCAATATGCTTGAAACTGTAACTTTATCTAGTAATTTGTCGGGTCTTACGAGTGGTACAATTTTTACCAATAATAAGATCCAAGAAATGCAAATACCTGATTCAATAACACTTATTGATACTTATACTTTTTTTGCACAGTCGCCAATAGGTGCAGGCTCTTATTATGCTTTTATGAATAATGATTACTCTGCTCTAAACCAATACATGGCGACTAGTTGGTATGCTCGGTTGTTTACTAGCCCGGGGAATCCTAATAATCTTACAGATTCTTATGCTGTGGAGAGTGTCTTTGGTATGGATATGAACTCTGATGGTGATATGAACGACTCAATTGGTGGCCACCTCATCAACCCAAGTAGAGTAACCACCAACTACAAAGACACAAATGGCAACACCATTGCCCCCAGCACCACAGCTACTGGCACAGGTTTATCTTCCTACCTAGCAGTAGACAACCCAACTAATAACCTAAGCTTGTACTACAAAGCTGGTAATAGCTACACCGTACCACCAGCCCCATTTATACCTGGCTACACCATCCAAACCACACCAAGTAACATAGCTAGCCTAACAGCTGGTAATAACTCTATAGACTATATCTATACAGCTAACAGTAACAATGAAGACAACACACTCTCCACCCCACTCTCCAACAGCACCACTAGCTACCTAGTCCTACCAGATGATGTAACTAACCCTAGCTTTACTACTACACCAACTAACACTATCCCCAGTGATACAGCCTACTCCTTCCCAACTAGCCTAGTATCCTTTCAATTCGACACCACACCTGGATCAACTAAAGCTATAACTCTGTACTTTGATCTTCCCGGTAACCCATCAGACTACACAGCCAGAAAGTACGACACCAATAACCATAGCTTTAGTACCATAGCCTCGGCAACCATAACTAGAGAAACCTATAACAACAAATCTCTACTAAAACTAACCTACAACATCACAGACGGAGACAACCTAGATCAAGACCACACAGTCAACGGAACAATCATAGACCCAGTAGGTTTAGCTACTAACACAGTTGGTGCACCACAGACTGGAGTGGGGCGATGGGAGAGTAGTTGGGTTGCTACAATTCTTAGCTTCTTTGGGCTATAGGTTAGCAAGGTATATTTGAATAATTCAAATGATGCTTTAGGGTGTTGACTTGCTTGCTATGTTTTCTAGCTATATCTTAGAATTGGTATTAGTAAATAAGGTGGGTGGGTGAAGAAAAAGTTACAACGAAGAACAGCAGTAGTTAAAAGTCATATTGTGGCTCGGCTGGAAGTAGTTATTCCGTGCCATAACGAAGCCGAGACGCTACGGGATAATATTGAAAAAGTTGTTGCGTTTTTGGCGCAAAATTTTTCTGATGACTGGTATATATCCATCGTAGATAGTGGTAGTACTGATGACACGCGAAAGATCGCTCAAGATTTAGCTCATAATTATAAGTCGGTGAAAGTACTTACTATAAATGAGCCTGGTCGAGGGTTGGCGCTTCGGATGGCAATTCGAGCCAGTCGGGCAGAATTTCTAGTATACATGGATGAAGATTTGTCGACCGATTTGGAAATTGTTCCTCAGATACTAGAAGCACTTGATAAGCAACCAAAGACTTTTATAACTGCTAGTCGATTCATGCGAGAGTCGGTAGTTCGTCGTAGTTGGTTAAGGCGGGTTATGTCGATTGGCTATTCGTGGCTAGCACGGATATTTTTATCAATTAACGTTAAAGACCTGCAGTGTGGCTGTAAGGGTTTTCGCGTGAGTGACGTGAAGCCGATATTGGCTAAGGTGCAGGATAATCAGTGGTTTTTTGATACAGAGCTTTTTTATAGGGCGCGACAAGATGGATATAGCCTAGTGGAGCTGCCAGCACACTGGCAAGAGTCAAGCCGGACAAGCGTACGGTATGGCTCAACGATTTATAGATTTCTACGCGGGTTGAATCGTTTGGCACATGAACGCAGTAAGTGGCGCCATCTGGATGCAGTAATTTTGGCCTCTCTACTAATATTGTTTTCAGGCCTGACAATACCCGCACTGTTAAAAAATGGTTGGGCAAATTCTTACTATACAGCCGCGGCATTAGCGGGCGCTAAAAGTTGGCAAGCCTTTTTCTTTGGGGGTTTTGATATGGCTGGTTATATATCCGTAGATAAGCCGCCTCTTGCAATATGGGTATCGGCCTTATCGGTGCGGATTTTAGGAACGCATGGTTGGGCGGTGCTTTTGCCCCATGTTTTAGCCGGCATAGCGACAATGGCTGTAGTTTATGTGATGGTGAGGCGTTATTTTGGTACATTATCAGCTTGGGTGGCAGGTGTGTTTTTTGCCTTTACGCCAATTGCGGTAGTGGTTTTTAGATACAACAATCCTGATGCCGTTTTAACTCTTTGCCTAACATTAGCCACTTACGCTTTTTTGCGAACCCTCGAACGGCCAAGTTGGCGCTGGTCAATATTGGCCGGCAGTATGGTTGGTGCGGCCTTTATGACGAAGATGCTCCAAGCGCTGATAGTGGTTCCGGTATTTATAGTGGGTTATTTTATGTTTGCCAAGCCAAATTGGCGTCAGCGCTGGCGCGATCTAATTGTGGCGTCATCAGCATTCTTAATTGCCTCTTTGTGGTGGCCGATTGTAGTGTGGGTAACGCCAGCAAGCAGTAGGCCATACATCGGCGGAACGGTTACGAATAATATATGGGAATTGATTGTTGGTTATAACGGATTAAATCGGTTACTTGGCAAGGATTGGTATCAGCCCACTGGCGAATTGCTGGGGGCAGCATTTGGTGGCCATATTGGAATCTTGCGATTTTTTAATGAGGCTTTTGGCTCGGTGATAGCCTGGGCACTCCCGTTAGCGTTATTGCTTGGAGGATTGTTGGTGACGCAGATGTGGCAAGCAAGAGCTTCGAAGCAATTTCGGGCAGTTGTGGTTTGGCTATTATTCGTCGGTTTGCATATTCTAACGATTAGCTTTACAAAAGGTACAATTCACCCCCACTATGCTGTTGTGATAGCTCCTATGGTAGCCTCGTTAGTTGCGGTGGCTTTTTGGTATTTTCGCGAAATAATTTTATTGCGCGACTATGATTCATGGGGGCTACTCTTAGGGATATTAATTATTGTTTTTAGCGCTAGTTTATTGCCTCTGTTTTTCTGGAAGGGAAGAGTATGGCCTCTATGGATAGTTGCGGTATCGATTGGCCTGGCGGTATTGGTGTTTGGTTTTTACGTGGTAGGGCGATTACGGAAAAGTAGTAGATTATTGTTGATTACTTGCTGGCTAGCTAGCTTGGCGCTGATTTTTGCACCGGCCGTATCAAGCTTAGCATCGGCACAATCTCAGCAGAGTGGGTTTATTATTTCAGCCGAGCCACTATCGGCAGATGTGTTAAAGCTTTGGCCTCCAGCTACTGAGTTACCGCCATTGATAAAGGACTTTTTGGAGCAGAATAGGGGGTCTACCAAGTGGATTGCCACTTCAATTACTAGCTATGATGTATCGGCAGTAGAGATTTCAACTGGCCAGCCGGCTATGGCAATTGGTGGCTTTAGTGGTGTTGATAACCCGATGAGTTTGAATGAGTTTATAGATAAAGTTAAGTCTGGTGAGGTACGTTATTTTATAGTTAATCGGCGCCAATCTAGTGAGGTTAGGCAATGTGGGCTGACTTTTCGATTTGATGCTCGCAAGGAAAATAATAGCCGCACGCGAGTTGAGCAGTGTGATGTAGCCAAACTAGATCATGATGAAAAATCATCCAATAATATTGCTGTTTGGGCGCAACAACACAGTCGTATTGGCGAGGTGGAGTTTAAAGACTGGGAAATTTACGACTTGAGCTCTAAACTTGTGCCACCTAATGCTGCCGGGCCGACTCATTAAATAGAAGACCTTGTTTATTGGTATTAAACTAGTTATGATTACATGGAAGATATATTAATCGTAGTCAGTTAAGGATAAGGACATATGCCAACAAAAACTCCCAGTCTAATCAATAGTAGATCCAACATCAGTTTACGCTGGAACAATCTATGGCTACTAGTGGCTGTATTTGTGGTGCTCTCATTGGCAGTTGGTTATTTTGCTCTACCATATGTACGGGCTGCTGGTGAAATTAACCAAATAGGGTGTATTAACTGTCCGCCAGATGGGGCATTTGGCTTACGAGATGCTGGCGATGTAGCTATCGACACGAGTGGTAATGTATATGTTACGCGCAATGATAATACGAGCCATATAGTTAAGCTTGACTCTGCCGGTAATATGGTTAGTTCATTCGGGCCATACGGAACTGGTAACGCTGAGTTTGAGGGGGTTCGGGGAATTGCAGTTGATAGCTCCAATAGTATTTATGTGATAGAGGGTACATATAATAAGGTTAAAAAGTTTAATTCAGACGGTACATTTGTTTTAGAGTGGGACGGTAGTGCAGGTGCTGGCGGTCAACTCAGTAATCCTGCCGATCTCGCGGTGGACTCCAGTGGTAATATCCTTGTGGTAGATACCAATAATAATCGTATTCAAAAGTTTAACAGCTCAGGCGTGTATCAATCAGATTTTGGCAGTAATGGTACTGGTGATGGGCAGTTTAGTTATCCTTCCGATCTCACGGTGGACTCCAGTGGTAATATTTATGTTGCAGATACCGACAATCATCGTATTCAAAAGTTTAACAGCTCAGGCGTGTATCAGTCACAGTTTGGCAGTAATGGTACTGGTGATGGGCAGTTTAGTTATCCACGCGGGATTACAATAGATAGTGCAGATAATATTTATGTTGCAGACACCTCTAATAATCGCATTCAAAAGTTTAATAGCTCTCATGTATTCCAGACGGAATGGGGTAGTAGCGCAAGTTCTTATGGTGCTGAACCGGGAGAGATGAGCGGGCCTAAAGGTATAGCACACGATAGTAGTAATAATATATATATCGCCGATCAATATAACAATCGCGTACAGAAATTTACTTCAACTGGTAGCCTAATTACCCAATATGGAACTACAGGATTAAGCTCATACGGTGGCTATGAAGACTCTTATGGTAATGGTGGGTCTGGTAATAATGTGCGTTTCAATACACCCGCTGGAACAGCAGTAGATCATGATGGTAATACCTATGTGAGTGATGCAGATAATAGTAGGATTATGAAGTTTAATAGCGCTGGTAATTTTGTTAGCCAGATTGCTAGTAGCTCAGTGGGCTCATATGGCGAGCCATCCAATGGTTCGAATAATGGAGAGTTTGAGTATCCTATGGGTATGGTGACCGATGCTAGCAATAACCTTTATGTTGCAGATGTTGGCAATAACCGCATCCAGAAATTTAACAGCTCAGGAGCTCATCAACTTAGCTTTGGTGGCAACGGACCATATGGAGGTGGTAGTGGGGATGGTCAACTTATGATGCCATTCGACGTTGCCTTGGATGGGACGGGCAATATATATGTTGCCGATATGTCCAATGACCGTTTGCAGAAGTTTGATTCGAGTGGGAACTATCTTGCTAAGACTACTAGTGCTGTGTCTTCACTGGGTGGAGTGGTGTCGGCTGAAAGTTTTGGTGATGTTCAGATGCTTGGCGGTGTTGATGCTAGTGAAGCTGGAGGGCCGGTATCTGTGGCGGTTGGACCAGATGGAAATGTTTGGGCGCTGACGTATGGTAAGCTACTTAAATACAGCGCCAATCTAGAGCCAATTCAAAATTGGGATATTTCAGATGGCTTTACGTATATGAGCATCGGAGTTAGGGTGGATAAGGATAATAATGTTTATATTGGGCAATTTAATGACAGTGGCCCTGGTGGTCGGTTACTAAAATTTGATTCAAGCGGCAATCAGGTGGGCGTATGGGATGATGGGTATCGTATGGATGAATTTATGCCTATGCTCCCAGCAATCGATCCGGAGATTGATGGACGCTTGGCGGTGCCTAGTGTGATGCAGAATAAAGTTGTCTTCCTCTGCGACACCGATGTCTCCACCAATAACTGCTCTGGCCCTAACGATGGTGGTGGCAACTCTGGTGGTGGAGAGGAATCTAGTACCTACTTCTACAACAACTCATCCAATGATTCCATCACTTATCTAATAGCCCCAGACACTGCTACTAACTTCTCTCTGTCTGGTGTAGACTACGCTAGTTTACAAAAAGATGGATCTAATCTCTTCCCAGCTGGTCTCACAAGCTTTAACTTTGACGCCACCCCTAACTCTGCTACCACCATTACTATCTACTACGATCTACCCGGTGCTCCAACAGGCTACACAGCTCGTAAATACAATACCGCCAATCAAACCTATGCCGATATTCCAGGAGCTACCATTACCCGAGAAGACTACAGCGGTAAGAGTCGTCTAAAGCTAACTTACTCCATCACAGACAATGGACCACTCGATCAAGATCCTACTCCAGGCCACGTAGTAGACCCAGTTGGTCTAGCTACTACCTCTGCCTTTCTAGCTAGTACTGGTCTAAACTTCTGGCTCTATGTAGTTGGAGCCATCAGCCTACTTGGTGCTGGTAGCTATCTAGTCCGTCAGTACAGTCGGCGGTAGAAAGTGAGCCCCATAGTAGGGGATTTTAAACCGCTGGCATATAGTGAATATGCAAAACATAACCTCTATGCTAAACTTTAACTAAGCATTAGCACTTAAGTACTAATAAAGCACTCTAATAAAGGGATTTATACTTTTAATGAACCAACTAATAGCTAAGTTAATACACCAGCCAACAACCAAGCTTAAAACTAATCTATCTACAGCTACCCAGTCCATCAAAACCGACAGTATAACTAACACAACCAAAAGACTAAACTACCTAACTCTTAGCCTACTAATAAGCCTAACCTCAATACTGCCAATACTACTACCAGCTACAGCTAATGCTGCCCCATCCACCCCACCAGATAGTTGCTTTGACTACACCACCAACCTAGGTGAAGTAACAATTACCGATTACTACGACCACGAAGCCAACAACAACTCCAATCCCGCCTGTACCAGAGAAGTTATTATACCTAGCATTATTGGCGGTAACTCTGTAACTTCTATTGGCGACTATGCTTTTTATGACAACCAACTCACCGGTCTAGCTATTCCAAGCTCCGTGACTTCTATTGGTTACGAAGCCTTCTTTGACAACCAACTCACCGGCGTTACAATTGAGGGTGATATCACAACTGCAGGAGGTAATGAATTTAGAAGTAACCCCATCCAAGCCTTCACTTACGGCCTAGATACCTATACATCTTCAAGCCCTATAACAGATGATTGCTTCGCCTTTGATGGAGTAGATACCATAACAAGTTTTAATAAAGCAGACATAACTACAATTAGAGACCACAGTAATGCTTGCTTAAACCCTAATATAAATATACCTAGTACAATAGGTGGTAACTCCATAACTTCTATTGGCGCCAATGCCTTCTCTTACAACCAACTCACCAGCGTTACAATCCCAAACTCCGTAACTGTTCTTGACGGTGAGGCTTTCCGCGACAACCAACTCACCAGTCTAACTATCCTAAACTCCATAACTTCTATTGGCGAGTATGCCTTCTTTAACAACCAAATTGCCGGTGTGACTATTCCAGACTCTGTTACTTCACTAAGCCCATATGCGTTTGTGTTCCAAACTAAACCAGGTGGGACAGGCTATAATGACTTCTGGAATTCGGATCAGAGTTCTCAAAACGGCCAAACCTTCCTAGATAGTGTTATCTACACTAATATCTACGCTAGCCCTAGCCAAGTAACGGCATTAAATCTAACAGATTCAACAATAACTGAATCATATGATGGCTATGATTACAACGCCGATGGCGATCAAACCGACATAATGTCTGGCCACCTTATCAACCCTGCCCACATAACCGCCACCTATAAAGACACAGGCGGTAATACCATTGCCCCTAGCACCACAGCTACTGGCACAGGCTTGTCTTCTTACCTAGTAGTAGATAACCCAACTAATAATCTAAGCTTGTACTACAAAGCCGGTAATAGCTACACTGTACCACCAGCCCCAACCATAGCTGACTATACCATCCAAACCACACCAAGTAACATAGCTAGCCTAACAGCTGGTAATAACTCCATAGACTATATCTATACAGCTAATTATGGAAATAACAATAACCCATCTAATAACACTGTCACTTTACCAAATGCAGTAGATGGTAAGAACATGACCATAACAACTCCCGCCACTACAAACATAACTTGCTCTAATACTACTAAAGAGTCTGTAGCTCATCCAGATAACGATTACCAGTACACCATGGGCTTTGTGGACTTCTGCTTTACTACTAACCAAACAAACAACCAAGTAACCCTAGACTTTATAACTGATCTAAAACCAAGCCAAGTAACCGCTCGCAAGTACAACCCTAATACTAATAGCTATAACAACCTACCAACCAATGCTAACCCAGCTATTACTGAAACTACCATAGATGGTAAACACGCTCTAACCCTAACCTATACCCTAATAGACAATGGCGAACTAGACCTCGATCCAGCAGCAGGTACTATCTCTGACCCAGTTGGTTTAGCAGTATCTAACTCTACCTATGACCAACTAGCGAGTACCGGGGAGAATACTCAACCAATACTATTAGCTGCTGTGTTGCTTCTAGTAAGTGGCATAGTAGGAGTGTGGTATTTTAGGCGGGGACGGAAGAAGAGGTAGGTAAAATCGGGCTATAAGCTACGGTTGATAATCAGATATTGCAAAACTAGGGCTGGTAGATTGGATCTTAACTCTGTACAATAGTAGAAAATATGGGTGAGAAAATTACACAGTCGGCGCCAAATAAGCCTGGCGTAAATATAACTCGGCTTCGACTTATTGGTTGGGCTCTAGGGCTTATTTTGCTTGGTGGCTTGGTTGGCATATTTGGCTATAAAATTTACCTAGGTCGTACGAGTACGGCAACTGCTACAGCCGAACAATTTCGAGAAATTCATTCAATTCTAAAATCTAGCTTTAATGGTGATTTAAATGATGAAAAGCAAGCAGAGGGAGCATTGCGAGGCTATGTCGCTAGTCTGGGTGATCCATACACGGTTTTCTTGAGTGCTAAAGAGGCGCAAGAGCTTTCTGATGACTTAGCTGGCCAGTTGTCTGGTATTGGGGTGGAAGTTGGACTTAAGGGCAATCGCTTGACGGTAATTTCACCAATTGATGAGACCCCGGCTGATCAGGCTGGTATTCGAGCTGGCGATGTGATAGCTAGTATCGAAGGGCAGAGTACAGCCGAGATGAGTCTGGATGAGGCCGTTAAAAAGATCCGTGGCGAGAAAGGCACTCAGGTGAAGCTTACTATTGTGCGGGAAGGCGAAGAGCCTAAAGATTTGACAATTACACGAGATCAAATCAAGGTATCTAGCGTTAAGTATGAGGTAAAAGATGGTGGAGTGGGCTACATTAGGGTGCGACGATTTGGTGATGATACTGATGCTGCAATACGAAATGCAACGGCCGATTTAGCTAAGCAGGGGGTAAATAAGATCGTGTTAGATTTACGTGATAATCCAGGTGGGTACTTAAATAGTGCAGTTTCGGTTACTTCAGAATTTTTGGCTAATGGAGTGGTTGTTGAAGAGCGCGGACGGCATATGGAAAATAAGCAATTGGTGGCTAATCCAGGTGGTAACTTGACTGACGCTAAGCTAGTAATTCTTATTAATGATGGCTCAGCTTCAGCTTCAGAAATTACAGCTGGTGCCCTGAAAGATAACGGGCGGGCTACGTTAGTGGGCGAGAAAACTTATGGTAAGGGTAGCGTGCAGGAAGTGAAGAGCTTATCGAGTGGCGCTCAGCTTAAAGTGACAGTTGCAAGTTGGTTTACGCCAAATGGAGTGAATATTTCAAAAGAGGGAATTAAGCCAGATATTGAAGTAAAGTTTAGTAAGGAAGACTCCGATAATGGGCGTGATCCACAGCTCGATAAGGCTTTGGAGGTAGTGCGCCAATAACCCTTGTGTTTAGTGTGTCAGCTCGCTAAACTAGAATAAACGGAGGGGAGTGAAGTGGCAAAAACTGCAACAATACCAAAATATATTTTTATTACAGGAGGAGTAGTTTCAGGGTCTGGAAAAGGCATTACGGCGGCGTCAATCGGCGTCATTTTAAAATCTCGAGGCTTGCGGGTAAACATTCAAAAAATGGACCCGTATTTTAATTTTGATGCCGGTACGTTAAATCCGGCCGAGCACGGTGAGGTGTTTGTAACGGCCGATGGTGGAGAGGCAGATTTAGATTTAGGCCATTATGAGCGATTTATAGACCAGCAGCTAAATCGGAGTAGCTCGGTGATGAGTGGGCAGGTTTACTCAAAAGTGTTTGCCGATGAGCGCGATGGATTGTTTTTAGGTAAGACAGTCCAGGTAATTCCTCATATTACTGATGAATATCAGCGCCGTATCCAAGATGCCGCCAAGGGTTTTGATGTTTTGATTTGCGAGGTTGGTGGGACAATTGGCGATTATGAGTCGCTTGCTGTTATTGAGGCGTTGCGTCAGTTTAAGCGACGTGTGGGTGCCGATAATGTACTTTATACTCATGTTGTATTTTTGCCGTATTTAGCTGCCAGCAAAGAGATAAAGACTAAACCTGCTCAGAATTCAGTCCGAGACTTGCGAGAAGCCGGAATCCAGCCCGATATCTTGGCGGTTCGTAGTGACTATGAGCTCAAGGCATCAGTTTTTGATAAGTTATCGATGTATTGTGATGTTGATAAGGAGGCGATTGTTGGCCTTCCTACACTTAAGAGCGTCTATGAGGTACCATTGCGGATGGAAGAGTCCGGGATTGGCGACTATATTGTGGAACGACTGGGTCTGCCGGCTCAATCGGCTAAGTTAGATGATTGGTACGATTTGGCCGATCGAGTGCTAGAAGACAAGCCTGAGGTAACTATTGGTATAGTGGCAAAATATCTAGACCATGAAGACACTTATATGTCGGTTGTGGAGGCACTTAAGTCAGCCGGTTGGAAGCATTCCAGGAATGTTAAGGTGCGCTGGATTGATGCCGAAAAACTTACAGTAAATCAGAAAGCCCTAAAAGAAGTTGATGGCATATTGGTACCGGGTGGTTTTGGTGAGCGTGGGGTTGAGGGTAAGATTATTGCCACACAGTATGCTCGTGAAAATAATGTGCCTTATCTCGGTATATGTTTAGGTTTACAGATAGCAGTGATTGAGGCGGCTAGGAATATTCTAAAATTAGAGGGTGCTCATTCACTTGAGTTTGATCATGATGCCCCGCACCATGTGGTGAGCTTGATGGAGGACCAGACAGGTGTTCGCCTGGGTGGGTCGATGCGATTAGGTGATTACCCGACAGCCTTGACGGAAAGCTCATTGGCTCATCGACTCTATGGCGTTAATCATATTTCGGAACGTCATCGTCATCGATATGAGGTAAATAATAGCTATCGTGATGAACTGGAGTCAGTAGGGATGCGGTTTTCTGGCCTTTCACCAGATGGGCAGTTAGTAGAAATAATAGAATATCCGCAGCACAGATTTTTTGTTGCCAGCCAATTCCATCCTGAGTTTAGTTCTCGACCGATGCGACCAGCACCACTTTTTGATGGGTTCGTTGGGGCATCAGCGGGACTTTTGCAATCTGCAATGGACAGCGCTACAATGGATATAACAACTGTACAGAAAAGGAAGGGCTAGGTAATGTCTGATAAAACACCAACTATTTTATTAGTAGAAGATGATGCGGAGCTGGCTAGTGTGTATCGAGCGCGCTTTGAGGCCGAGGGCTTTAATACAGCTTGGGCGGAGAATGGAGAGAATGCCTTAGCTCGTGTGGTTGAGTCTAAGCCAGACATAATTTTATTAGACATCATGATGCCTCGTGTTTCTGGGTTTGATGTGTTAGATATATTGCGCAATACTCCGCAGACACAACATGCCAAGATCATCATGATGTCTGCCCTGTCTAGTGATAAGGATATTGCTAAGGCAAAATCACTCGGGGTGGATGATTATTTGGTAAAAAGCCAGGTAGCGATGGCCGATGTGGTGCATATTGTACGTAAGCATTTAGGTATGACTAAGGGGCCTGAAGCAAATGCAAGCCAGGCCTAGATTAAGCTAGTAGATAAAATTTAATATACAAAAAATACCCCTATAATTAAGGGGTATTTTTTTAAGAGGTGATTAAGCTTCGATTGGCGTAACAAAGACGACAGTCTTACGTCGCTTTGCGCCAGAAAAAAGAGTCTTACGGGTTTGTCGGAAGCTTACCTGACCATCTATTCCGGCGTGGATAGTATAGTCTTTACCAAGAAAGGTATTTTCACCTGCTTCATACTTATTGCCACGCTGACGGATAATAATATCTCCAGTAGTAACTTCTTGACCACCAAAAAGTTTAACACCAAGGCGCTTCGAGCGTGAATCGCGACCGTTTTTTGTAGAGCCACCAGCTTTAGTCTTTGACATGGTTTTAGCGCTTATCCTTTCTTGAGTTTGATTATTGCGCGCCCGACCGTTTGGTGTGGTCGTCGATACACAAGTCTAGTTGTGTTATCTGGCGCAAACTGCTCAACAGTATACCCCATATCTGATAAATCGTCAAGGATTGGCAGATGTATTGGAGATTGGGTGTCGGATGTAAACCAAACTGGTAGAGCGAAAATAATTGTTAGTGGTTTGGGGAAGTTGAGAAAGTTCTTGAAAACATTGTGGTAGAGGGGAGATAGGTTGGAGGCCTCATCTTTTAGTCTTTGGTTTGAGTTATTATGTAAGTCGGGGTTTCCCAGATAGCCTTCGCTAATTATGTGTGTTGTGGAGGGTGGTAATTGTATTGTTCTGGCATCAGCTTGAAAGACCTCAAAATTTGTTTGTGGAGTATGATGGAGACTACTAAACCAGTTAAGGTTTTTGCGAGTTGCATCAATCATATCGGCAGAAATATCGCTACCACTTACGTAGGCTTGTTTTAGGAGAGTTTCGGTTAGGATTACACCAGTACCACAGAATGGGTCGTGGATATGGCTTGTGTTGGTTATGCCACCTAAATTAAGCATAATTTGAGCTAACTTAGGCGGTAGCATACCAACTCGAGCGTCTCTAGCTGGGCGATCTCGGTCTCGTTGAGTGTAGGAGGGTATATCCTGCTGCCAAGTGGTAACTCCAATAAGCCAGCTATTATGATATTTAATAAAAAATATTTCGCTATTTGGTTTGTTTAGTAATTTACCACCTTTTATGTGGCCGGCATTTAAGATTGTGCCGGTTTGAGGAAAGATGATTCTTGGGCGCTTATTGTGTACTTGGGTGTAATATTTTTTTAGCTCTTTACCGATGTTGCGTAACTCGAGCGGGGATAAGTTAGCGGAAGATATACCAATTGTAACTTTTCCTGTTGGTGGGGGGTCGGCTAAGATTTTTACTGCGTCTTGAGCTAGCGTGGTAGTATCAGTGGCCTGACCGGTGATTTCTCCAGCCCGGATGACCCCACCAAGATCATCCCAGATGGGGGGTGTATTTGCACCAATGGCAAGAGACTCGATAAAATCGACTTTAGTATTATGGGTAGCTACAGCCAATTCTGCCTGAACTAGAGATTTTTCTCGACCCAGAAGGGCAAACCATTGCATATTATTTATCATAGCACTTAGCTACTGTATAAAGTCGCAAAAATATCTAAAACACCGTAGTATATGAGTATGAAATTGCGTCATTTTGTATTTTTTGTGGCGTTGATACTCTTGGGGTTGTTGTTTTTACGCAATGCCGGACAGCTTGAGCAGTTTATTAGTCTCATTAAGGAACTAAATATCTGGGTATTGCTTTTAGTGTTGCCAGTTCGGTTTGGCTACTACTGGGCGAGTACGCGGTTTTATGATCATTTTTTTGGTGGAATTTATAAGAAAAGAATTCCATTTTGGCACTTATTTGAAGGTGTGGTGAGTATGAACTTTGTCAATACTGTTGTACCTACCGGTGGAGTATCGGGGGCGGCTTACTTTGCGCAGATATTTCGTACTAAAATATCCCAAAAACAATCATTTATTGCCCAGTTTTTTTGGTATATTGCGACTTTTTTAAGCTTAGTAATTGTGTTGGCAATAAGCTTTTTGGTGTTATTTTTCTCGAAGGCGATTATTCAGGTTAGTTATCGGTTGGTTTTAATTGTTGTGAGCTTACTGTTGTTTATAGCCCTTTCGGTAATTGCAATGACACTAAACCCTCGATTGTTTGAGCGAGTACTATTTTATCTGACACGACCCATTAACTGGGTATTAAAACTACTGCGCAAAGGCAAGATTGGCGAGAGGCAAACATCGCAGTTTGTTGATGGCTATCGGACGTTAATTCAGCTTTTTGCCAAAGATCCTCGGCGGGCTTTGCGACCGCTTAGCGATGCGCTTTTGTGTATTACGTTTGAGGTACTGAGTATTTTTATTGTATTTTTGGCTTTTGGACAAGTGGTTAATCCAGGTATGATTGGGGCGGCATATATTTTTGCTCTGCTGATGTCGACCGTATCATTTTTTACATCTGGAGTAGGTATGTATGAAGCCACTATGGTGGCCGTAGAGGTAGCTTTGGGTGTGCCGTTTGGTTTGGCTTTTTCGGTAACAACTATTTATCGGTTAGTAGCTCTGTGGCTGTTTATTCCAGTTGGTTTGTGGTTCTATAAGCGCCAAGTTTTAGATGAAGAGGGTAGGGCTAATGGATGATCAAGTCCTCTCGGTAACTGAATTACGAGAGTTTGTAAATCAGACTTTAAGTTATGCCTATCCGCTAGTTGTGGTGGAGGGTGAGATATCGGGTTTTCGGATTAATCAGGGGAAATGGGTGTTTTTCGACCTTAAGGACAGTGAGACGACGATTAGCTGTTTTATGACAAAATATCAACTCAAGACGGTGCTAGAAGACGGAATGCTAGTGCGCGTAGCAGCTACACCTAATTTGACTAAGTGGGGTAAATTTTCATTGACGGTTAAAGAGGTTGAGCTTGCTGGTGCGGGCGAGGTGATGCGAGCCTATGAGCTTTTAAAGGCTCAATTTGAGAAAGAAGGTTTATTTGATGTGGCCCGTAAGCGATCTTTACCCGAATATCCACAGAAAATAGGACTGATTACTAGTCGTGATGCTGCTGCTTATAATGATTTTGTAACTATCGCTCAGGATCGTTGGCCACTAGCGGATATTCGGCATATTCATGTGCATGTTCAGGGGATGCAGGCACCAGTGGACGTTGTTTCGGCACTTCGGCAACTCAATTGCGATGATACTGATTTGGAAGCGATAGTGTTAATTCGTGGTGGCGGTAGTGCAGAGGATTTGCAAGCTTTTAACCACGAGGATGTGGTGCGAGCGGTATATGCTAGTCATATTCCGGTTGTGGTAGGTATTGGCCATGAGGATGATGTTAGTTTGGCAGAATTGGTTGCTGACGTTCGAGCTTCCACTCCAACTGATGCGGCTCGGCGTCTGCTACCTGATCGGCGTGAAGTAACTCGGCATCTACAAAGATTACAGGATCGTGGTGGCATGGCTATGGATAAGATTTTGGAGCAGATTGATAGGGTAATTAATCAGTTTAGTCAGCAGCAGTCGCGGTTGACGGGGCGACTTTTTGATCGTATTAGCTGGCAGGAGACTAGAATTCGGATGGCTATTGAAAAGAGTATTGAAAAACTACATCATCGTGTTTTACTAGCTAGCCAGACACTGACCGGAATTAATCCAGAACGGATCTTGGCTCAGGGGTATGCAATAGTTCGTCAAAGCTCTCAAGTCATTCATGATCCAGAGGAGTTGCGCCCTGATGAGCCTATTCTGGTACAATTACATAAAGGTACCGTTCAGTTAATGGTAGATGATAAGGAGATAGCTGATGACGAAGACCAAACCAGCCTCAAGTTTTCGTGAGGACTTAAATGAGCTTGAAGAAATTACTCAGGCGCTTGAAGGTGATGTAGTGGATCTGGAAGATGCCCTCAAGTCGTTTGAGCGTGGCAATGAATTAGTTGCAAAGCTCAAGCAGCAACTTGAAACAGCTCAGTTGCGAGTCCAAGAAATCCAATCCGTAAAGTCTGAGAAAAAAGACTAGACAAAAATTTATAAATATGGTATAGTGCATGATTATGTATCATGATTATGCCACTATCTTATTAAAACAACATGCTAATGTCGCTTCCGAGCGCACTGCAGCTCATGCTATGAAGGTGCTTGACCGCCGAGTATTAGAATTATTCTCAACAGAAAAAAGAGATCTTGCTCAGCAACTCCTACCTGGCTTGAATCGCCGTCGTCTAGGCAGTCGCTTTGGCTTGCATCGTCCAGTACCTAAGGGTGATGCTGTGATGTACGACATATTTTTAGATCGAGTGCGCAAAGACTTAGGTCTAACTGACAATAGCGAAGCAGAGATGTATTTTGATGCTTATATGCGTAGTCATATTAATTTGATGACCAATAGCGCACGTCTAGAGTTCGCCACTGTTTGTGAAGGTGATGTTTTACGAGCCTATTTACGAGCAGTCGATTTTATGGCCTAAGCTTGTCATAAAAAGGAGGGATGATGCCACAAATTCAGCAAACTGCTGACCTTCATGACGACAGAGCTTTATTTGAATTAGCGCTTGGCCCCGTAAACCGCACCAGTGTAGCTTTATGCGGAGGTAGCCCACGTGGTTTTGCTGATATTTCCTATATTTATGAGGTTTGGCAGAGTTTGCGTATTCCGGTTGCCTTTATTACACCGCCTAATATGGAAAGCTATATTCCAGCAGGAGTGCCACATGCAGTTAGTGGCTTGCCAGTAGGATCAGCACAGGCTAGCGAGGCTTGGCGCGTATTGAATTCGGCCGGAATGGTGATAGTGGGGCCAAATATGCAATTAACCAGTGCTCAGCAGGTATTTTTTTCAAAACTATTACCAACTATATCGGTACCAACAGTGTTGACCGATGAAGCTCTACCACTGTGGCGGATTGATCGAGCAATACAAGACAACCCTGTGATTGTACTGTTTGCTAATACTGAATCAGTAGCAAAAATAACTACTAGAT
The DNA here is from genome assembly GCA_016700035.1 of bacterium. Taxonomy (NCBI): domain Bacteria; species bacterium. The sequence continues at coordinate 341,850 of CP064998.1, forward strand.
CTAAGCCTATTATTGAAAGAGGTATCTTTGGTGTGCAGGAATTTATGCGGGATCTACCAGTGGCTTCGGATATCTGTATTGTTTATGATGCGGTGCGTCTGTATGTCTATATTCGCTCTAGTGACACCCTTATTCATACGCCCCTCATAGGGTCGGTAGCTCAGGTTAAGAATTTGATTGTCAGCTTATTACCAATTACGTTGTATGTTCGTTCGCGCAGTGTCAGTCTTGAGGATCGAGCTCGAGTAATGTGTACTTTATTTGTCCAGATATCGCAAGCACCAGAGCAGACTTCGTCTGAATGGGTGCGCATTATCAGGCAAAAACTTAGCTAGACCGCTTCTGGCAAATAATTACGTTCTGGTGCTGTACTTGGAGCTGGAGATGTACTTGGGGTTGAGTCTGACTCTCGGCTACCCAAGCCAATCATGCGCAGAAGCTGATCAAAGAAAGATGGGGCATTACCAGGTAGGGCAGCATCATTGGTATTTTGAGCTGTGGCTATTTGTGGCTTCTGCTCTGGTCTGGTTGGCGACGGTTCTATCTGATTAGCCGTAATAATTAGGCGCTTCCAGCTTGTACCGGGAGGAGTGCAAGTAATGAGAGTTAGGATTGGATCAGTTGTTGGTTGCAAGACAGATATTTCGGTTGGAGCGACAATCTTTTTACTAGCCACCTGATAAACATAGCGTTTCTTTTGGTAGTTTACTTGAATTTGATCGCCTGGCTCGAGTTTTTCTAATAGTGCGAAGACAAATTTATAATTGCCCGGCTCCCACCAATCATTAGATGAGTGACCCACGATCACGGCATTACTTGGCTCGCCAGGTAGGGCTGTTCCAGCATAGTGAACTACACCATTACGTAGGGCATTTTGGATGGCGTTTTCAGCAATGGATGGCTCAAAGACGATTGGAGCATTAACGTTAAGTTTAGGGATGATAATAACATCTGGTGAATCAATTGGTTGGGCGGCGTTAGTTGAAGCAACCGGGGTAACAGTGGGTGTGGAGACTGGTGCAGTAGCTACTTGCGGTGGAGTAGCACCAAAAACATTACATATGGCATCGATTTTAGTTTGGTAGCAGAGCTGAACACCAATTGTGCCGAAGTTAAATACCAGCATAAAAACAGCAAATGAAACCAAGCCGACACCGGCGTAGCGTAAATTACGTCTGGAAAATATGGTTGCTAGCTTAAGTTTTAGGGCGATCTTACCAAGTAGGGTGGTAGCGGAGCTCTTTTCTTTTTCGGCTTGCAAGCCGTGGGCGGAAAAAGTATCGAAGTTAGGTGATAGATTAAAGCGAATTTTTGGCAATTCAGTAGCAGGTTGCTCAATGTTGGCTGGAGGCACTTCTATTGGGGCGCCAAGCTCAGCTAGATCAGCTGTATGGGCGTTACCGTTAGGATTACGAAAAACTGGAATTGCTGGTATTTCGGTCTTTTTTATAGTTTCGGGGTGTTCTGGTGCTTTGGGAGTCTCAAAATTTGGATTTTGAGGAATATGGGTGGTTGGCTGAATAGGCGGTGGCGTACTCGAGAGATCGCTAAAGCTCAGTGTCCCGTGTTGATTTTGGGCACCTTTTGTGTGGTCTTTTTCTTCATCTGGGTATGGCGTAGACATAGTCTATCGTATTATAATGCATTCGCACCCTTTTTAACAGATACAGGCCAGAGTGGTGGAACTGGCAGACACGCACGACTCAAAATCGTGTGCGGGAAACCGCGTGTGGGTTCGACTCCCACCTTTGGCACCAAAGAGTATATCCATCAGCGGGGTATACTCTTTTTTATTCAGTAAATTTTTCAGGATCTAGATAAGATTGTGTTAAGTAGGAGCGAGAATTTTCCTGTTGTAAATAGAGGAGGGTTTTATTTTCAAAAAAGAGGATTGGGGAAGTGGGACTAATTTTAGTGATAAGTTCGCTATTTTGCCCGTCATAATCAACTAGTTTTAGATCGGTTCCCAGTTTGATGGCTAGATGTTGATCATTCATCCAAGACCAATCCGTTAGGCCTTCGAGCGAAGTATCGGAGTGATAGCGCTTGAAGCGTTCAAGATCGAGCGTTACCATGTGGTTTCCGGCATTGTGTACCAGGAAGCGATTATTAGGGCTCAGATTAATTGCGCTGACATTGTGCCCAATAATACTTTCGGTGCGTCGGTCTCGATTGCGGAAAATACCGGTATATAGCGTGAGGGTGCTTTGATCTTTGTTAAGTAAGGAAATATAATCGCGGTCGGTTGTGCGGATGTAGCGGGCTGTAAAGGCTTGGCCTACGGTTGTTAGGGTTGTGACCTCCTCATTGGCTGATGCGTTAATAGGACGAATAAAGAGCTTTTGAGTGGCGGTGGTTTGGCTAGCCGAGGCTTGATTAGTAATAAAGATTAGCCAGTCGTCAGACCATTCGGCAAAAATCACATTCTCAGCCAGTATGCCAGAGATGTTTTTTCATGAATTTGGGCACGCCGTAAAATATTTTTTTCGGTGTAGATAATTTCGTTGTTACCTCGTGGTACCCAGCTAATCCAAGTTGGCGTAATTAGCAGGGTTTGCGATATATTCACAATAGCTGGTTGATCGTTATTATTTACTGTAGCAGTTAGCCATTGATTGGTGTTACTGGCTAAAGTAGCTCGAAAGAGGATTTTCGTGGAGTCATCGGAAAATTGTATGGAATCGATGCCAGTAACAGGTGAACCGACCGAGGCGGTAAGTTGGGCATTTGTAGCCATCGGGACAGGTGGACGCTTTAGGTCGGTTGAAGTAAATAGCTGAGGTTCGGTTGGTGTGGTGTTATCGACAAACACAAAGCGCTTGCGGTCTTGAGTTTGGGTGGCTTGAGTTATTTGCAGTTCTTCATATCGCCTGCGGGCCGGAATTTCATTTGGGATAAGCCAGGCATGATCGGCAAAGGTAACTTGGCCGGCTTGAACTGCAGTAAGGCTGGTCCAGGGCCGGAATTTATCTTTTTCATAGCGTATCTCATAATTGCCTATTGGTGCATTGGAATAGCGGAAATTCGTTTTTTGTGGTAGACGTTCATTATTTATAGTAATGGTTGCCCCAGTTGGCTCACTACCCATTAGAATTAGGCCTGTTTCGGTAATTTCTCCTGTAAAAATATTGTATTGCCAGCCATTGGCGATTGCTATTAATAGCAATGTGCCAGCGACAACAACTGTACCGCCGACTAAATAAGAGATGAAATCACGAGTTCTTTTAGATATCTTCATAAATACTTGCAAGTTAGAACTTAGTGGTCTAAATTATACCAGAAAAGCTGGATTCGTCGGGTGATTATAGTCTATCTGGAGTGTGGCGGTTTTTTTCGATACAATGGTAGTTATGATAAAACGACGCATTGCGATTGACCTAGGCACAGCCAATACTTTGGTGTATGTACCCAAAAAGGGGATTGTAGCCAATGAGCCGAGTGTGGTGGCGGTTTCAGTAGATGACAATCGGATTGTAGCGATTGGTAATGAAGCTAAGGAAATGTTGGGTCGAACGCCAGATATTATTACCGCTAATCGACCCCTGCGCGATGGAGTGATTGCTGATTATCGAATTACGCAGGCCATGCTCAAGCACTTTATTGATAAAGTTTCTGGAACGATTCGCTTGAGTCGGCCAGAGCTGATGATATCTGTGCCAGCCGGAGTAACGTCTACAGAAAGACGAGCAGTAATTGATGCGGCTCTAGCGGCTGGTGCGAGAAAGGCTCATATTATTCGCGAGCCAGTAGCGGCGGCCATTGGTGCTGGAGTGCCAATTGCGGCACCGGCTGGTAATTTAATTGTTGATATTGGTGGTGGCACAACGGAAGTGGCAATCCTGTCTTTAGGTGGAATTGTGGCACAGAACTCCATTCGGATTGGTGGAAATAAGCTTGATATGGCCATTGCTGACTACATTAGGCGTAAATATGGGCTTATTATTGGCGATCAAACAGCCGAAGATATTAAGCAGGAGATTGGCTCGGCTCTGCCGCTAGAGGTACCGCTGACGATGCAGATACGTGGCCGTGATATGATTGCTGGCTTGCCAAAAACTATCAAGCTGGACTCCGATGAGGTGACCCAAGCAATATCAGATGAGCTGGACGGAATCATTGGGGCGGTAAAGGCTGTATTGGAGCAAACCCCACCTGAGCTGTCGAGCGATATTATCGATCGAGGTATGGTAATGACTGGTGGCGGTTCGAAGTTGCGTAATATTGATAAGTTAATGACCAAAGTTACTGGCGTACCGGCCTATGTGGCTGATGAACCAATGCTATGTGTGGCGCGAGGGACTGGTATTGCCCTAGAAAATCTTGACGATTATATACGTAGCGTAATTTCTAATCGATAACATGATAAGATTCCGCCAGCATATTAGTAGCGCTAACCTCCGGCAATTTGGTGGTCAGTTGGTGCTTGTACTTTTGGCTCTCGTACCATTTCATGCCTTACTGGTGGTTTGGGGTGGGTCAATGACAGGACAGGGGGAATTATTATCGGTTTGGAAGGAGCTGATAACTTTAGTAATTACAGGTCTGGCATCTTTTTTGATTGTATCGAAGTTGGTGATTGGTAAAAGTAAGCAGTGGCGCTTGTTGGTGCGCCAGCCAGCCGTAGTGCTGGTGGGGCTTATCTTGTTAGCTGGACTATTGGCTAACATAGTAAATGCCAGCTATGGTAGGGCATTTTTGGTGGGAGCTAAAACTACTGTAGTTCCATTGGTGTTATTTTTGGCAGTTCAACCATTTGCAAAGTCTGTTTCAGGACAAAAATTAACTCGTGTAATACTGGGGTCGGCGGTAGTGGTGGCTGTATTGGCTCTAATTCAGTTTTTTGTAGTGCCAACTAGTTTTATGGCCAGCATTGGCTATAATTCGGCAACTATTTTGCCATTTCAGGGAGTTCATCCAGATTTTCCGTTTGGCCGTACATTTTCAACTTTAGGTGGCCCTAATCAGCTTGGGACATATTTGATTATTCCGTCAGCCATAGCTTTAGCTTTTGCTGTGCGTGGAGCGTCACGACAACAACGACTGGTGAGTGCGAGTTTATTTATATTATTTATTTTAGCGATGATTACGACATTTTCACGCAGTGCTCTGGTGGGCCTAGGGGTTGCGGTAGCGATGACAGTCTTGCTTGCAGTACCTAGAAAATATCGACTGACTACTATATTGATTTTTGTGGTAATTGGATTGGGTGTGGGGCTAATTATATGGAGCGCATTAACAAATAGCCAGGCCACTATTTTTGATCGATTTCTCGTGCGTGGGGACCTGACATCAACTGGCCTACTAGGTGGTGATGAGGGGCATATTACAGCTTTAGCGCAGGGTTACGTAGCCTTAGTGGCGCATCCGGGCGGATTGGGTTTTGGTATGGCTGGACCAGCTAGTTTTTATGCTACACGAACGTTGCTGACCGAAAATTGGTACTTACAAATTGCGATAGAAGTTGGCTTAATCGGTCTGGGTCTGATGCTGTTACTGCTGGCTCATGTCATGCGTCGTGTTAGGCAGTTAGAGATATATAGTCCGCTGCGGATTGGCTTTGTGGGGGCAGTTTTAGGAATAATGGTGTCGGCTCTTTTCTTGCACTCTTTAGCCGACTCGACATTGGCAATTATATTGTTTGGGGTGGGCGGTCTTCTCTATGCTGCAAAATTACCAAAAGAAGGAAATGTATTATGAAGACATATTCTCCAAAAATCCTGATCTTACATGATTGGCTAAATACTAAAGAAGGTGGTGCAGAGCAGGTTTTTTTTGAGCTTTTAAAAATGTACCCACAAGCCGATGTGGCTACACTGATATGTAATAGAGAAAAATTTGGTGCAAAACTAGGCACGAGGCGAGTCCGAACTAGCTTTTTACAGCACTTTCCCAAAAAAATACGCGAGAGACCAGAACTGCTCTTGCCTTTTGTGCGTCGAGCGGTACTCTCCATATCGACCGCCGGCTATGATATAGTGCTAGCTTCATCTTCGGCCTGGGTGAAGAACGCGCCATTATCGGGCTCTACAAAAATGCTGGTGTATTGCTATTCGCCAGCGCGGATGCTGTGGGATTATTGGCCTCAAGCCTTAAATGAACGCACCCGAAACCCACTGGTGAAAGCGTATGTTACTCAGTTGGCATCAAAGCTGAGGTTGTGGGATTTTTACTCGTCGCAGGAAATTCGACGAGAGTTTATTGCAATTAGTAGAACTGTCGCTGGGCGGATTAAAAAATTCTATGGACGACAATCGGCCATTATTTACCCGCCAGTACATATTCCACCAGTGGCTGCTACCGATCGAAGTGATGACTATATGATTGTTTCGGTGCTAGCAGGGTATAAGCAGATTGATTTGGCGATACGCGCTTTTAAAGGGACGAAGCGAAAACTACTGATTGCTGGTGATGGTCCAGAGCGCGAAAATTTAGAACAATTAGCTGGCAGTGCAACTAATATTCGTTTTCTTGGACGAGTTAGTCAGGCCGATAAGCTTAAATTGTTGTCTACGGCACAAGGTTTTATTTTTTGCAATGTAGAGGATTTTGGTATTGCGCCGGTAGAGGCCATAGCTAGCGGGGCTCCAGTGGTAGCATTGCGATCGGGTGGAGTGACGGAAACCATGCAAGAACATGTGACTGCTGAATTTTTTGATGAACCTATGGTTGAGCAGGTTAGGCAGGCACTAGATCGAGTTGAGGCACAGAGCTGGGATAGGGCTAAGATGCACCGTCAGGCGAATAAGTTTAGTTATGAAAAATTTCGAGCTGGCATACAGCAAGCTATGGATAAGATGCTATGAAACATTCAACTAATAAGAGAGTTAATGTTGGGGGATTGTGGTTTGATGCTATTACTCAAGATGATTTAATTCATGATATTGAAAGACACTTAGAGAGCTCAGCTAAACAGAGTTTTTGTATAGCAAAGCCATATGTTGAGTTTTTTACGCAGGCTTGGCAAGATCCAAAATTGACTATAATACTCACCGAAATGGATCGTGTGGTTGCTGATGGCGTGGGTGTTCAGTGGGCGGCTAGTTATTTAGCTGGTAAGACTGGATTTTGGCGCTGGGTGTACTCGCTGGTAGTTGATGTGCAGAATAAGCAGTGGCGGGAGCAGATTATTCCAGAGCGAGGGGCGGGTGTGGATGCTACAAAAAGGCTGCTACGAGTGGCTAGCAATAAAGGCTGGACGGTGGGTATTTTAGGTGGACCTAGGGATGTCGGGCAGACACAGGAATCGCTACGCCGGCTTTATCCAAAACTTAAGCTTTTGAAGGTTTGGAGCGGGTATTATGATTTAGTCGATGAGCCGCACCTGGTAGATGAAATTCGTACCCAACATCCAGATATATTGTTTGTAGCACAAGGCTTTCCGCGTCAGGAAATGTTTATCAATCGTAATAAATCGAAATCTATAGCAAAAATATTGATTGGTGAAGGTGGTACATTTGATTTTGACTCGATGGGCGGATCGCTAAAACGAGCTCCAAAATGGCTCCGACAAATTGGTCTTGAATGGTTATGGCGGTTAATTTTAGAGCCACAAAGATGGCGTCGGCAACTAGCATTACCTAAGTTTATATGGGGAATTTACAAGCTTGGACAACAAAAGTAGGCATTACCTCTTTACGCTTATGATATAAGTCGGCATAATAAGGGTTAAGCTTAAGTAACTCGAGGGGTTTATGCGTCAGTGTCCAGACTGTGAAGAAAAAGATCGTGTAGTTATTGCCGGTAAAATATTTTGTGCTAATTGTGGTACGCCATGGCAACCAGCCGACTCTAATGAAGAAGCGACTTACAAACAGAAGGTTGGTTTAGGTGGGTCTGTTAGTAGCCCTAGTGCAGATGGTTTAGTAACGCAGACCAACACTTCTGGTACGGTAGCGACCTCGGCACCTACTGATCCTCAGTCAGCCGTACAGGTGCCACAGTCAGAACCTGTAGTCACATCGACACCGCCTACCTCAGTCGTTCCACCACCAGCCCCACCTCAGACTTCACCAGAACCAGTTGTTCCTCCTGCAGTATTAGAGACTCTCACGCCAGTACCAGAGGTAGGTCCTATTGAAGTTGCGTCGACTGCACCCCCCGTTCCAGCTGTTTCGACATCAGCATCCGCCGCTCCAGTGCCGACTCCTCCTCCATCTGCCCCAGCCCCACCCCCACCCACTACAGCTTCAGCCCCACTTCCTCCAGTACCAGCACCTGTTGCTCCAGTACCGGCACCAGTAAGTAATACTGTTCAGGCTCCAACTGTTTCTAGTTCGCCAACTACAGAGCTACAATCGAGAATTGGTGCTGAAATACATAGCCTAGATGCTAAGGATGAGTCAGTTTTATCTGATGCGCAGATAAAAGAAATGGCCGCAATAGCGTCACCTCCACCAACTCCGGACCGGCAATCGATTCCTGTCGTAACCCCAGCATCAACGGAATTAGCCCCAGCCCCTAGTGCACCTCAACCGCCCGTAGTAGCGAGCCCCGCTACAAATGGACGGGTACTAAACGACATTGTTGCACCGTCAGCCAGTAGTGCAGCCGCACCTACCACCGTAGAAGCTACTCCATCGCAGCCCCCATCGACACCTTCACCTTCGACGGATAGCTCATCAACAACCACTACCGTGGCTGGCGTGACGATGAGTCGAGAGGATGCGTTAAAGTTAGCACTCGGTGATAGTGCTGTCTCGGAAGCGACGCAAAAATCTGGTCCGGCTCGTCCAACAGCGGTAGTGATGACTGTAGTTGGCTTGGCTTTGTTAGGGGTATTTTTGTGGCAAGTAAATGCTAATGACATTAATGTTAAGATTGCTTCTCTACGGTCTGGTTTATCGGCCTCGGTACCTGGCTTTGTACCAGGCGGTTGGGGGAAGGCGCAGTCTCTGAAATCTGGTGATGGGAATGTGAGCTACGAGCTTGAAAAAGATGGTAAGACTCTAAAGGTTGAACAGCAGAAGAGTGACTGGGATAGTCAGGCTGTGCTCGAACAGTACGTTTTAAAGCACGCTACAGACTATCTAGCTCTACAGTCACAGGGCTTGACGATCTATGTCTTTGGTAATAATCAGGCTGCCTGGGTTAACCAGGGTACACTTTATACGCTGTCTGGTGATCATGGTATTGATCAGGACGACATTATTCGCATGGCTACAAGCTTATGAGCGACCAAGCTTGGGAGCAATTAGTTGACCTTATTGATCAGAAGTATGGTATTGCGAAACATAAAAAATTTACCGAGGATATTCCGGGTAAGCAAAAGCTGGAACGGCTACACGACGAAATAATTTTTGAAAAAGAAGGTGATAAATATAAGGTTATTAGAATTAGCTCACCCGCGGTAATAAGCACCAAAACACGCTACGCGCATCGAGGAACAGCTCAGCAAGTAGAGCATGAATATGATCCGGCCGAGCTTGTGCATCGAGTGGAGTTTTATAAGCAGACAGGTGCGGATGCCTGGCATGAGATCTCCCCAGAAGAACTAGCTTAGCTACTAGGCTTCAGTTTTACCAACTTTTGCACTTAGGATGACGCTTCGTGTTTCGCCACCTTGGTCAACAATCTTAGTCTGCTGAGTTTGATTGTAGTAGAGTACGAGGTGTTGTGAGAGGATATCTTGGATGTCGCGTAATTTGAGGCGATAATCATCGAGATCAGCTGATATGACCTGATAGTCTTTATCCTCCTGTAGGGCACGTTTGGCATCAGAGCGCTTTTTTGTTAGCTCCTTAATTTCTTCGGCAATAGCGCGATATTCTTCATTCTGCTCCATAGCATCTTTTAGCTGATCGCGTAGGGCACCTACTTTTTCGCGTGTTTCGGCTGCGTCTTGCATTAAGCGATGGATTGATTCAAGTGTGGCCGTAGTGTCATTATCGGGGTTTGTTGGTGTAGTTTTGGGTTCTTCCATTTTTCCTCTTTAAAAGTTAATAGGTATTGTGCTGTTAAAATATTTTACCATGACAACTTAGCATAACAGAAGTATGATTCAGTCTATAAAAGGGAGATTTGCTCGCGAGAATGGGTGGGAATCTTTATAATAGATGTTATGTTATTGCCGGAATGGGTTCACCACACTTTACGTATACCGTATCTATTAAAGACCACTAAGGTGGGGCGTGGTAAGACACTGGTATTTCTTCATGGTATAGCTTCATTTGGCGAGATATGGTCGCCTGTTGTGGAAGATTTATCGCATAATTACCGCTGTATCACACTCGATTTATTGGGCCATGGAGATAGCCCTAAGCCAACGCATGTGCGTTATACGCCCCAGGAGCATCTGCGTTCCATCCGCTGGACATTGTTTTGGCATGGTGTGTGGGGGCGTCCAATTGTTGTCGGTCACTCGATGGGGGCGCTACTGGCGACTCATTGGGCTTCGACTCATCCTCGTGCTATTGAGCGATTAGTGCTATTGGCGATGCCAATTTATGAGTCACGTAGCTCGGATAGCGGCAAGAAAAGGCTGGAAGGGCTAGTAGATGCTGGCTACCTGCTATTCTACCGTGCGCTACGCGCCACGCCACAGCGTTGGGCAATTCGATCAGCAAAAGCCTTATTGCGACGTTCACCAAATCTTGTAGGGCAGGCAACCTTGAATGAAGCTACCTGGTATCCAGTTGTTAGTTCTTTGCAAAATACCATTGAATTGCAGACAACCAGCACCGATATTAAGCAACTTCCAGAAGAGTTGCCTATAACTGTACTTTATGGAACATTGGACCAATTAGTTTTGGCTAATAACTTAAAACGGGCGTTTTTGGGTCGCCCCCATACCAGAATTATTCGGGTGATGGTACCTCATGAGCTAACTGCTCGTTACTGTCGGGCGGTTGTGCGAGCTATTAAGACCAAGGAAGACCCTTGGTATACAGCCTTGAATATGAAGATTGGATCAAGAAAATGATGATTCCAGCTAAAAAGCAACGCGAGAGATATTTAATTGATCAATTCCTTGCCGTAACGCCAGATTTTGACGAGTACGAGTTTGCGTTCTACGATGAAAATCCAGACCTTATTTACCAGCGAGGTGGTGCTCAGCTGGGCTTTGAGAGCATTTTGGTAATACCCACCCATGAGAGTCGTTGTCGGCTAGATAGTGCCACCTGTGAATTGCAATTACCACTACACGCAAATATAAAAGATAATTTATTAACAACTCAGTTGGAATTATCACGGACCCTATTTGAGCATTTGCGTCACTATAAACTACCAACAGTAATTGTCTTTACGATTTTATCGCCCAATATACAGCTTGAGCAGCTTGCGGCCCATTTTGCATTGCCTGAAGTGACGGTACATAATATTGTGGATTATTTCGTTACTAACGGTAGTCGCTCATTAAAAATCATCAAGACTCGCCGTGTTTAATGACGAACTTGGCAGTATTTAGTGCATTCCAAAACTAGATCTAGGTCGTCAGTAACAGTAAAAAGGCCGAGATCTGCTTCTGCAATGTAGCTATCTGACCTGAACATATAGTGCTCCATAAACCTTAGGAGTGGTTGCCAGTATGACGTACCAATACAAAAGATTGGTATACGTTCAATTTTTTTAGTTTGTACTAGGGTGATGAGTTCAAAAAATTCATCCATAGTACCAAAACCACCAGGAAAGAAAATATACATCGAAGCAGCAAAGCTTAAGGCCATTTTGCGGGCAAAAAAATAGTGGAAGCTTAATGACTTATTGATGTAGGGATTAATCGGTTCACCGGTTTGCAATTCAATAGTTAGCCCAGCTGAAATTCCACCAGCCTCCAGGGCTCCACGGTTGGCCGCCTCCATGATACCCGGACCGCCTCCTGTTACGATGGCCAGATCTTTCTCCTGAACAAGTCGGGTGGCAAGTTTGCGGGCTGTCGTATACTCGACCGAATTGGGTTGAGCGCGTGTCGAACCAAAGATTGACACACTATCTGGTAAATTGCTTAAAAAGTCAAAAGCTAATCGAAACTCTGTCTCAATACGGTCGAGTCGTTCGGTAGTTTCATCGATTATTGGTTGAGAGTTTTGGGCATGATCTTGATAGTCACGCAGACTGCGTAAATCTCTACTGTGCATAAGCTTATTATAGCAAAACAAACTGGCGTTTTGGTTGATGATTTTAGTAGGTGGCGATATTTGGATGGCTATGACACAATGTTAAACAATGAAGTTTTTAAAACGCTCATTAGTAGTTATCCTATCATTATTATTGACCTCCCTGATTGCTGCATGGAGCATACTCGCCATTGTTGGTTCGGCCACTGCTATTAATCAGCTAATTGTAGCCGGTAATCTTTATGAAATGATGGCCACACAAACCCGTACGGCAATGCTTTCGAGCGCCAATCTACCTGATCAATATCGTGAGGTGATAACTCAGGCCTTTGAAAAGAGCATGACCGCTCAGCAAGTTGAGATAATCATGAAGCCATTGCTGGTAGATATCGTTGGCTGGTTGGATCAACCCGACGATACACCACCACCACAGCTTATTATTAATCTTGCACCGTTAAAAACTTCGCTAGCCAGTGAGCTAACGCAATCACAAATTTCGGAAATAGAAAAAACAGCTTTAGTGGCACAGATTGGCAAACAGATACCTGACCAGATTGATATTACTCAGGTGCAGGGCTTGGCCTCTCAACGGCAGGTTCAGACACCTGAAGCTACAACTGAATCTGCCTCACAAGCTACGGTGATGTTAAAAACCATTAAGTCTGGATTACATGTCTTGAAAGCTTTTGCTCTTTATGGCTTTCTGGTATTTATAGCTTTGTTGGCTTGGCTGATATTTTTGGGGCGTAAGGATGGGCGAGCTATGTTGCGGCGCCCAGCTTGGATATGTATATCAGCTGGCTTACTTGCAACTCTAATCTGGGTTGTATCAAATGGGGTACCAATCAACCCATCGCAACCTGAACTTGCGATTGGCTTGCGTGTAATCCGAAGCATATCGTCGATTGTGGTGTGGTATAGCTTGGGGTCCTTACTGTTTGGAGCTGGTCTATATGGCCTGTCATATATTATAAAATCATCTACCGTGGCTTCACCGCCAGCTAATCCAATTGCACCTCCACCAACAACACAAATTACCACTGCGCAAAACCAAGTAAGTCAAACCAATAGTTCGGTAGCTGCCACCAATATTAATAAAGGTGGGCCAACTCAAAATTAAACGATGCCAGTGCGATTTTTATAGCGTGGCTTGCGTAGTTCATAGCGCACCATGGATCCAAATATCATGAGCATAACAGCTATATTGGTTATCGGTGCTGTAATTTGTATCAAAACATCTTGCTTGGTTTCTAGCGCAATTAAAAATCGTGTTAGCATTGCCGTAGCAAGAGCAATAATGATTGGAATAAGGTGAACTTGAGTTTCTTTAATTACACTATAGATAAGAATTATGGCTGGAGCTGAGAATACCAATAGTCCACTTAATACTAGAAAGATTGTTAGCGGGAAATGAAAGCGTAGGGCTGGATAGAAGCGTTGTAAATTATCTTCAACAATACCGCGCCAACCGAGATGATTCTGGCTGGTAGCAAGATCACTGGCTCGGAATAACCGAGCTTGGAGCCCTTTGGCTTTAGCGCGATGGAAGAGCTCCTGGTCTTCAAGTGGGCTAGCTTTTACGTCTGCAAAGCCATTGAGGCGGCGGATTTTCGCACTATCAAATGCAATGATAGCACCATGGGTTGTTGAGCGCTCAGGGGCATACTCTTGGAGAAAACCACTCGGGAAAGCGGCTAGCATTAGGTATTGGTTGTGGCTTAAGATTGCTTTTTGGGCGAGTGATTTATTTTGATCGGCCGATAGTAGTGATAAAACATCTAGCTTTTCTTGTTCCAGTAAGGTGGCAATTTGAGCAAGCGTATTAGGCAGTAGTATCGTATCGGCTGAGATTAGTACAGCATATTCACCAGTTGCGTGTCTTAAGAGTTGGTCAGCGGCCCAAGCGTTAACTCCCCAGCCTGGCTTGATTGGATCGATCGCTACGATGCGTAGGTGCTTATCGGTAAAATTTTCAGCAATCTTTTTGGTATTATCATCGCTACCGAGGTCGGTGAAAAGAACTTCAAAGTCAGGATAGTTTTGACCAATTGCAGCGAGTAGGGTGGACGAAATATTTTCTGCTTGGTTGTAGGCATGGGTCATAATGGTGAGCCTTGGCCATTCGTCAAGGCGTTGAGTTTTGGGACGGCGAAATACTGCAAAATTATGAGCTATTAATAGTATCTGCCCAATTGAAAATAATGTACAAAAAGTGAGGATATAGTCAATTTTTGAGGGGCCTAAACTTAGAGGATCGGCAATGAATAAGGTAAGGAAGATGAGCCAAACCGCAACGACATAATTGAGCCAAAGGAAATTTGTCCAAGCTCGGCGAAACTGCTTGGCTTGAGCGTCTGAAGTATATTTGAGAAACATGGCAGCATTAAGCGCATAGGCTCCGGCTAGCAAGCCAGCTAGTAGTGATGATGGCCAAAAGATCAGGCTGGTGATTATGGCACTTGCAACATATAACCAAAAGACAAATCGAATAGTCTTGCGAGTCCCCCATTGAGTGGCGATAGTTTTAGTTTTTGCAATTCTGTCTGATGTGATATCTTGGATTGCGCCCATGGCATGAGAGGCTACTCCCCATAAAAATAAGGCAATAGTCGGTGGCCATAAAATACTGGCTTGAGGGCTGACTAAAAAGCCAAAAACTGCTGGTAATACAAAATGACAGGAGGCAGTTATTGAGTCGAGTAAAGGAATGGCTTTAAAGCGCAGGCCTTTAATTGAGTAAGCTACTGCCAGTAGGACTGCCAGAGCTAAGCTAAGTTTGCTATTGTCGGGAATGAGTGAACCCAGCCAGAGCAGACTGACAATATTTGTAGTTAAGATAGACGCCCATAACAGGCTACGTGATGATGGGGCTAATAGGGAGTTATTGCGGGTTTTCTTGCGTGGGTTTTTTAGGTCGGCCTGATAGTCATAAATATCATTTAGGCCATATAGTAGCAGATTGTATGGTAGTAGGAAGTATGTCACCCCAGCCCAAAATATCTGGTCTAGCTGTCCACCGGATAGAAGATAGGCCATAGCAAATGGAATAGCTGAATTTATCCATCTGACCGGCCTGGATATAGCTATGATCTGGCTAACTCTTTGTAGCTTTGGGTTGGCTATAATTTTATGAATAATGTTCTTCAATCTGTTCATGCTAAAAAATAAAATAACTCCACTAAACTGTCGTACATATAATACTAACACCATAGTTGGATAAAAATAATGCCAGTGGTGAGCGGTTATTTATAGGCTATTTTGTTTGGTCGGCTAGATACTAAAATTATTCAGTCACGTGAAGAGTTGTCCTGGTGAGATAAATTGTCTTGAACTTAATAGGCGGTGAAGGCATAATATTGGACTAAGCTATGCGGACTATCATCCTATCTGGTAAGCTTATTTATAATGGAGTTATAGATGGTAAAGTTAGAAAAATCTCCTGAACTGGTAAATACAATTGCTGAGGTGAAGGCCTTGACTGATCGTGAGCTAGCAATCTTTTTTGATTTACGAGCCTCTGAAGCAGGTAAATTTGATGCTCAGTACAAGCGCCTATTACAAGAGATGAAGAAATTTTCACTGCGCGGAGGCAAGCGCCTCCGTCCTTTTATGGCTTATTTAGGATACAAATTGGGTGGTGGTAGAAATGATGAAGCTTTTGCCCGCCTAGCCTTAGCTTGGGAGGTCTATCATTTAGGGGCTTTAATTCATGACGATATTATGGATCAGGACTATCAGCGTTATGGTGGGTTAAATATCGCTGGAGTTTATGAGAGGCAGCTTAGGCGTAAATTTCCAGAAGAGGTGACCCATAAGCATGCCTTAAATGCTGCCCTAATGGCTGGTGATGCGGCATTTTTACTAGCGGTGGAGCTGATTACGACAATTCCAACCGAGCCAGAGATACGTGAAAGACTACTAGCAGATTTTTTAAAGATGCATTTTCGATTAGTTGGCGGTCAGTTTGTGGAGGATTTTGCAACGCTCTCATCAAGACAAACTCCTCAGCAGATACGACGTATTTATGTTAATAAATCTGGTCATTACTCTATGGTGGCACCTTTGCGATCGGGCGCAGTACTGGCTGGTGCAAATGATACAATTTTATCAATATTGGAGCGTTATGGTTTGCATGCCGGGGTAGCTTTTCAAATAGCCGATGACTTACTTGGTATGTTTGGCTCAGCCAAAGAAATTGGTAAACCAACTATTTCAGATCTACGTGAAGGTAAGCGAACGCTTTTAATGCATTATGGTTTACAGTTTGCTAACGATGCAGATCGAGCAATCATTAAATCCAAGTTAGGAAATAAAAATATCAATACCCAAGACTTAAAACAAGTTCGTAAAATTCTAACCGATAATGGAGCTAAGGCAAAAACAATTTTTACAGCTCAGGCTGAGGCCGATACAGCCAAAAAGGCGATTTCTAAACTAGCTCTTCCGGGTGAACTACCACAATTATTTATGGATTTGGCGGAGTATATTGTTAACAGAACCAAGTAGTCATTGGATATCTGAAAAGCAATATTATTACTCGAACTGATGAAGCAAAAGCAGTATAATAGAGGGTAGGTATGCTATTTTTTAAATTAAAGTTGGTGTTTAGCGGATATTTTAGACAGTAATTTTTATGGTGAAGCAATTATCAAATAACCCTCCATCCCCACGCGCTAAACGTATGGTAACGGTTGATGGCATACGTTATTCCTTAAGTACGGGGGATAAGCTGGGCCCGGCTGTCGCTCGTCGAGTTGAGGCAGTGCCAAAAGCTCAATCGGCTAAGCGTAGGGCTGTGCGGGTTGGTGAGAAGCCGCTACCTAAGGCAATCCAGTTCACAGCTCATCATCAGGCGGTGATGCATCCAGAGCCACAAATTGGGGCAATTCAAGCGTTGAAGTCACAGCAGGTAGTTCATATGGAAAAAGACCAATCCACGGGGATGCCCCAGCAATCTTTATGGTCGGGAGTGGTTGTGCCATCATTGCTAGCGGGACGAACAAAAAAGAGTATTTTAGCCAGTCTTGGTATTGTTGTTTTATCGCCGATGACATGGCTCTATATATTCTTGCCCGCACTTATTATGTTAGTTGCTGAGATCCAGAAAAAACCTCTGGGCGAGCTGTATGCTCAAGCTGTTGGCTTCTTGCAACACACTAATCCGACGCACATTCTATGGTTTCTAACTGGAGTTGCTTCAGTTATGGGGATTATTTGGTTTGTGCGTCATCTCTGCTTGATTGTTGCCTATGGCTTGACTGCCCGCAAGATTGATCATCGCAATACTAATGTGCGTCATCTTTGGCTTCAGGCTGCTGGTAAAATTTGGCGATTTGCTGGGGTGGCTGCTTTTGATATGTTATTTGCCACTGCTTTGACGGTAATCATGGCTAGTGCAGTTTGGTACATACATCTTGCAAAGACCGATACTTTGCGAACTAGCTGGAGCCTGATGTTGAATGTATTGATTGTCATGAGTTGGATGTTGGTCTGGCTAGTAACAGCTCATCGTCCAATTACTCGAGTTATGTTGTCGCTGACAAACCGTCCGGCCAGCTTTATAATCGTGCGTTCATTTGGTCTGATTTTTCGCAATTGGCTCCCAGCTTTGGGTATCGGCTTTTTTTGGCTCTTGATGACTGCGGTAACTGTGGGATTGGTGGCTGGCATTAGTTGGGCCACTGTGGTTTATGGATTGTTGCAGATTACCACGACGACTGGGCGAGTGCTGTTGTTTATTTTTGCATCTAGTTTGGTGCTTTTTGTGTTATCGCTATTTACAATTTGGTCGGTTGGTTATTGGCCTCGAGCTTATCAGTGGTTGATTCGTCGAGCTTATCCAAAGCAGATTTCACAGATGATGAGCGATGTTGCGCACCAGAAGTCGCGTCGCAGAATAATTGTAGAGGTAGGTCTTTTATTGGTTGTTTATGTATTGTTGCTGGTTGGTAGTATTGCTCTAGTTTGGCCAGGCTTTAATACTGCGTATCAAGATTTGGTGCAAGATATACCAACATCGATGCAAGAGCTACTACAATGATGACTGGTAAGTACGTGGTGATGGGATTGACTTATTTTGATAAAATAGGTAGAGTATTAAGGCAAAGCCTCGGCGGCTTTTTTAAGTTGCAGGCAAGTCTTTAAAAACTGATTATATGAAGAAGATTACTCGCTATATTAAGAGTTCCATGGATGAGCTGAAGCGTGTTATATGGCCAACACGCAAGCAAGCAACTGTTCTTACGGTTGTGGTCCTTGGGTTTACGGCAGCGGTGGCTCTCTATTTAGCAGTTTTTGACTATATCTTTCGGCTCGGGCTTGAGCGTCTTATCACTCGTTAAAGTAAGGAATAATTTATCGTATGAAGAATACACCCCCAGGATCACATTGGTATGTAATTCACACCTACTCTGGGTATGAAGATCAGGTTGCACAAAATCTTAAGCATCGCATTGATACATTGGGCTTAAAAGATAAGGTATTTGACGTAATTGTGCCCAAGGAAAATCAAATTGAAATTAAGAATGGTAAGCGTCGAATTGTAGAGCGCAAGATTTTTCCTGGCTATATATTAGTTAATATGCTGGTAACGGAAGACTCTTGGTACATTGTGCGCAATACGCCAAACGTAACTGGCTTTGTTGGTACTGGCACTACGCCAAGCCCAATGAGTGAGGATGAAATTAAGGTGATTCAAAAGCGTATGGGAGTTGAAGAGCCAAAATTTAATATCGATTATTCGGTTGGTGAGCTGGTGAATATTACCGATGGTCCGTTTAAGGGGTTTGATGGGCAGATTGCTGAAATTGATGAGTCAAAAGGGAAAATTAAAGTATTGGTTTCGATGTTTGGTCGAGAGACACCAGTTGAATTGGATAGTTTGCAGGTAAGGCGCGTATAAATAATCTGTGGGAGGCTCACATGTTGTGAAGCTGTTTGCACCACATAAAGGAGTAGAATAATGGCAGAAAAGAAGAAAATTACAGCAAGTTTAAAGATGGTTATTCCGGCAGGTGGCGCATCACCAGCTCCACCAGTTGGTTCATCACTTGGTCAGCATGGCGTGAACATGATGGACTTTATTAACGCCTTCAATGAAAAAACTAAAGATATGAAGGGCGCGCAGTGTCCAACTAAGATTTATATCTATGAAGATAAGAGCTTTGATTTTGTTGTGAAAGGTACACCAGCTAAGGTTCTTATTAAGCAGGCACTTGGCTTGCAAAAGGCTAGTGGAGTGCCAAATAAAGAGAAGGTTGGTAAGCTTACGCAAGCTCAGTTGACTGAAATTGCTGAGAAAAAGATTGATGATTTAAATGCCAATGACATTGAAGCCGCTAAAAAAGTGATTGCTGGTACGGCTCGTTCGATGGGTGTTGAGGTTGAGGCAGAATAATTTAACCGTGGGAGGCTTACAGGGCTAAGCTGATTGCACCACAAGGAGAATATTATGGTAAAGAAACAAGAAGAAACTTCTGAGATTACTCCAGAAGAACAAGTGATTACCGAGGAAGTAGTTGAAGAAAATATTAAAGGCGATACTCTTGCAAAAGAACCTACAAAAAAGAGTACTACTAAGGCCGGTAAGCGTAGCGCAAAAGCTGTTAAAGAAGCAGAGGCTGAAGCTGAAAAGAAAGCTCGTAAGGTTGAAAATTCAGCTAAAGAAGATACTCCAAAGCCTAAGCAAAAGCCTCGTGTCAAGAAATATTCTAAAAAGCAGAAGGCTATGCGTGAGGAAATTGATTTTACTAAGCTTTATACCACTGAAGAAGCAGTGACATTAGTTAAGAAAATCAATCAGGCAAAATTTGACCCAACTTTTGAGGTACATGTGCGTTTGGGTATTGATCCACGTCAGGCCGATCAGATGCTACGAGCCTCTACTGTGTTGCCGGCTGGAACTGGTAAATCAGTCCGTATTGCGGTACTAACAAGTGACGAGAAGAAGGCTAAGGCAGCTAAAGAAGCTGGCGCCGACTTAACCAATTCTGAAGATTTACTCACAGCCATTAGTAAGGGTAGCTTTGAGTTTGATGTATTGGTGGCTACTCCAGATATGATGCCTCAGCTCGGTCGGCACGCCAAGACACTTGGGCCAAAGGGCCTGATGCCATCACCAAAGAGTGGTACAGTCTCGGCCGATCCAGCGACAGCCGTTGGTGAGATTAAAAAAGGTCGCTTGGAAATTAAGAATGATGCCAATGGTATAGTTCATGCTGCGGTTGGTAAGCTTTCATTTAAGGATGAGGATCTGTTGGTAAACCTTAAAGCGGTTTTGAATTGCGTACAGACTAATCGTCCTAGTGGTGTGAAGGGTACATACGTAAAAAGTATCTCTGTTTCAGCTACGATGACTCCCGGTATTAAGCTAGATCCAGCTGAGCTAGCTAAAAAATAGTACTTTTATAGGATAGGAGCTTAGAAAAACACCCTCTAGTTTAGTGGGTGTTTTTCTTATGCTTGGTAGAGTGTGAGCCAAACCGCTACACTAGATAGGTATTTGTACCTACTAGTGTAAGGAAAGGTAGATGGCTGGATTCCATCTTGAGCAATTCGAAGGCGATCCAACTGGCCGGATCATCCCAGACCTTGAGCGCCTCTCAGAAATCGTCAGTGGCCTGCGAGCACTGAATCAGCAGATTGTGCTAACTCAAGGCACATTTGATTTGCTGCATATCGGCCACGTTCTCTATCTTGCTGAAGCCAAGCGATTGGGTGACGTTTTGATAGTTGGACTCGATAGCGATGAGAAAGTTAGGGCTCGTAAGGGTGAGGGGCGACCAATCGTTCCCGAGGATGAGCGCACTGCCATGCTGTGCTACCAGAGGCCGGTAGACTTGGTAATTGTTAAGCAGCAGAACTTTCAGCATTGGGAGCTAATCCGGCGGATTCAACCCGATGTGCTGTTGGCTACCGAAGAAACCTATACCGACCAGGAACTTATCGAGCTGAGGCAACTGTGCAGCAGGGTGGTGGTGCTCGAACCGCGCTCCAGTACCTCGACCAGCGCCAAGATTCGACGGGCCCAAATCGGTATGAAGGATCGGCTTAGTTCGGCCCTTGCGGATGCGCTTCAGTCGGTCGCACCAGATATCGTTACCGACGTGATGAATCAGGTGCTAGGGATTACAGATGGGGTGCATGATGGCGAATCAAAGTAAGAAGCCATACGGTGTGTACCTCTACGCGCCGGTTATCCATGAAGGGATACGGCGCTGGCTATTAAGGCACGGTGATGCACGATTTATTGCCTTGGTGGGCCCCGAGACACTGGGGCAGTTTCGACCAATCGTCAAAGATATTCGTCGATTGCCGATTGATGATGTGGTAGTAGCGCTTCGAGCCCTGCATCTTCATGGTAAGATATGTGTTTTGGAGTTTGATGAGCTTACCACACTCGATGGTGAAGTTGGTTCATTGGTTATGCCCAAGGATGAGTTGTTGGTATCGGTTATAGAGTATCTTCCGCCATCGGTGACACCAGTTTTTGAGTCGGCTTTCCTGCGCTGGAATAATGGCAATGTTGAGCTGGCTGAACCAGAGCCGACTCAAGGTCACTCGACTGTCAGTATGCAGAGTATTTGGCAGGATTTGGACGAAATTACGTCCTGGAGTCCAGATTTTTGGCGCCAAGTCGCTTCGGCTCTCGTGATTGACGGGGAAGTTGTGATTGCCTCTTACAATCGACCGCTACCGAATATTGAGGCCGTGATGATGAGGGGGGATCCGAGAGGTTTGTTTAAGAAGGGCGTCAATATTGAGGTCTCATCATACTTACACGCTGAAGCTGGGGTGATTGCCGAAGCCGCCCGACAAGGGGTTGCCACAGCTGGTGCAGATCTCTATGTTACTACCTTTCCGTGTCCGGGTTGTGCTAAGTTGCTGGCTTCGGCTGGCATTGCTCGACTTTTCTATCAAGAAGGCTACTCCGTTTTGGACGGAGAAGATGTCTTAGCCGGTGCTGGAGTGGAGATAATCCATGTTCAGTAAAAAATCCCCCTGTAAACAAGCAGGGGGTGTTCTATTTAGGTTGCCAGCTTTACTCGTACTGGCTCAAAACCTGGCTCTTCATTGTCGCCAACGACAATGTGACCATGTAGATGGGCAATTGAGGCTCCAGTTCTAGCCATGGTTCCAACCCGCATGAAATGGGAGTAGGCCTCCAGTCGAAACCGGCTTTCGACCTCGGTGATAATCTCCAAATAGCTCTGCCTGACAGATTGGGGTATTTCAGCCAGTGTCAGGTAGTGCTTTTTGGGAATTACCAGCAGGTGAAGTTTGGTGTTGGCATAAGGGAAGGTGTTGGCCAGCACAAACCAGCTGGTATTTTCGAGGATTATCTTGTCAACATCCGTTCTGTTGCAGAAATGACATTGACGATTTTCTTCTAACCGAACCATTTCAGCACGTTGCGCATCAGTTCGAGCTGCTGCGTGATTGTAGAGCGGTGCTTGCCAGCCGGCAACTTTTCTCCATGACTCAAACACGATGCCGGTTATCTCGTGGTTTGAAAAAGATGGCTCACTCTCACGATACAGACACTCCCACCACGACCAGTGCATGGCCGGAAAGTAGGTGTCGGCCTGAAATTTGCCCGAAAAACGAGTAATCTCAAGGCGCTCGGCAAACTCTTCGGCGTAGGCGTAGAGCTCAGCTCCACCAATCACCCAGAGCAGTTCATCCGAGTCGCGCCAGTCAGCCAAGAAAGGATCAAGATCTCGGACTGGAATTGCTCCTGACGGCACTTCTCCGGTTCGGGTGGCGACGTAGTTTTGTCGCTTGGGCAGTAGTCTGCCGATTGATTGATGAGTTTTTCGCCCCATCAAGATTGCGTGCCCTGAAGTTAGGGCGACGAAGCGCTTCATGTCTTCAGGTACATGTCCCCACGGTAGTTCACCGCTTAGGCCAATTTCGTCGTTTTGTCCGACGGCTACGATCATGGCGATAGTCATACTGCCACCGGTATGGAACGGATGGCTGGATGAGGGTTGTAATTTGCGACGGCAAAGTGACTCGACCTCACATCTGTTATCAAGCTGACTCCTTGGAAGTTGGTGCTCACAGTAGGGAGCTGGCGTGGTACTCGAGATAGCATCTCGTCGACCGAGTCTAGCTGATCTTCGTAGATGTGGGCATTGGCAACGTGGTGCACAAACCAACCAGGCTTATAACCCGTCAAGTGTGCAAGCGCCAGCGCGATGGCGCCATACTGCACCATGTTCGAGGGGACACCCACCGGTACATCGCCCGAACGCTGGACCATTTCCAGATTCAGCCGGCCAGCCAGGATTGTAACCTGCACGTGACCGTGGCAAGGCGCAATAGTTGGTGTGGGCTGGTGCCCATAAGCTCGAGTAAGGTGACCAGCCAGCCAGTTCGTAATAACGTGTGTCTTGAGGGAAGGTTCACGCTTGATTTGATCCACAAGAGCCAACCATTGCTGGAACGGACTACCATCTGGTCCGGGATAGTTCGCAAAGACATCGCCGTACGAAGCAGGACCGATATCGCCAGTGGTAAGACCACGCTTGGCGCATTTATTCTCAGTCGCCCATGGCCCCCACCAAGTACAGCCAAACTCGGCAAATTGCTCGAGAGTTCTAGCGCCATTAATCATGGCGCAGAGCTCACCGATTGCACCTCGCCAAAAGCCCGATATATCACGCTCGGTAATCATTGGAAAACACTCAGAAAGGTCGAAGCGCATGGTTAGCCCTAACGCTACCTTGGTTGCTGGTCCCTGACGGGTGGTTTGCCACTCGCCAGTCTGCAGAATAGTCTGCAGGACGTTGCGATATTGCAGTTCAGGTTCAGTCATAGCTACCTCTGTTTTCAAGGGTCAATAGAACAGCATTATCGTATCAACTATCTAGATATAGATAAACCATAAGCATAGAAGAGACATGAGAACAATAGACTGGGTTTAAATCTTGATTATTATTATGCTTACACCTATAGTGATGTTTATGTTAGGCCAAAATCAAATTGCTCATGGCGATGGTAATAGCTCAGAAACTAGTTCCACGCAAAGTTTAGTGTTAGGTGATAGTAGTGGTCATCAAGATGATAGTTTTATTCAGGAAGATATAATGATTGTAACAACAGTTGCCGTCATAATAGTGGTGATTATTGTACTGCTAGTTATCTGGCCAGTGCGTAAACAGGCAAAGAGAAAAGCAAAATGACAATTGATATGCTAGCTCATTACTTATGGGGCATTGGATTAGTCGCACTAGCTTGTATTACGGCTCTTGTGGGTTTCGAAAAAATTTCATTACGACGTTATAACTTGGGCTTTGTTTTTATTTTATTTATAGCGGGTGTCACGTATAATCAGTTGTTATTCAATGGTTTTGATTTTATTTTTCGTAATTACAACTTCATGATGCTGTCTAACCAACAGCATTATTTAATTGATATGTTGAGTTTGTTTGTTGGTTTGGTGATTTTGCTGTATGCGAAACAGTATAAGCTAACCCATATTATAAAAAGTATTGGCTTTCTAATTACTGCCGCTATATTGGCTTTTCACGATCAAGGACATGTCGGCGGGCATGACCATGCGACCTGGCTTACAATCTATCACCAAAGCCTTGCTGGATTATTGTTTATTGTTGGTGTAGCTCATGGAATATTAGTACTGATGCAGGGGCGGTATTCTAAGGTACTATATAGTGTGATTACAATTTGTCTGTGTAGCGCAGGATTAACATTACTTCTATATCAAAATCCAACACCACCTAGCCATAGCTCTAGCTGTGGTGCACTTGGTCGAGTGGTTGATGTTACGGTTGATGAAAATGGTTTTAGCAAGAATGAGCTAAGTGTGAATATCTGCGATATACTGGTTATTCAAAACACTGGTGGTTCAATGCATAAGGTAGCTTTTGGTAATCATAGTGCCCACGGAAGCTATGGGGTTTATAAAGAAACCGACTTAAATCCAAGTGATAAGACGGTGATAATTCTAAGTGAAGTTGGTGAGTTTAAGTTGCACGATCATTTTAATGACAGTAGCACTATGCAATTGGAAGTTAAATAGCCTTTGTCGTGCGAGCTTCATCGGGCTTATTGACCAAGACATCTAAATCTGGTACTATACATAAAGTACGAACCGAAGACAGGCGCTGGTTTTTAATATATTTAAACCTTAATTTGCTCCCGAGGCGATGACGAATATCTATTTGATTACGTCCCCCGTGTCTTAAAGTGCTCGCACTAAGATTTTCATTAAAAATTAAATAAAGGAGTCAGTATGGCAAAGACTCGCATTCAAAAGGAACAAGACCTCCAGAAGTTGGTTGAGAACCTAGATAGTGCTAAACTTGCTGTCCTGGCCGACTACCGTGGCCTCGATGTGCCAGCAATCAGTGATTTGCGTAATATTTTGCGCGAAAATGGCATCACATTTACGGTTGCTAAAAATACGCTAGTAAGAAAAGCTGCCGAGCAGAGTGCCAAAGAAATCACTCAACTTGAAGTATTTTCTGGCCCTATGGCAATTGCGTTTGGTGCAGACGAGGTAGAGGCGGCTAAGCTCATGGCTGATTTTGCGAAAACAAATGACGCCCTCGAGATTGTTGGCGGAATTGATGAAGCTGGTGAGATCCTCACTCGTGAGGCTGTGATGGCATTAGCACAGCTCCCAAGCCGCGAACAGCTTTTGGCGCAGGTAGTTGGTACAGTTGCCGCTCCACTTTCGGGCATGGTCCGAGTGTTGAACGGTAATTTGTCAGGATTAGTGTATGCACTTAATGCTATTAAGGAAAAGAAAGAAGCAGCTGCTTAAAGCTACTTCTAAATTAAGGAGAATATTATGGCCGAAGAGACCAAAAACGAAGCTGTAGAAGCAGCTGATAAAAAAGAAGAAAAGAAAGAAGTTCCAGAAAAGTTTGCAAAACTTGTAGCTGAACTAGATAAGATGAGCGTACTCGATCTTTCTGAGTTTGTAACCACCCTTGAAGACCACTACGGTGTGTCGGCCGCTGCCCCAGTTGCAGTAGCTGGTGTAGCTGCTCCTGCTGGTGAAGCTGCAGAAGCTGCCGAGGAGAAGAGCCAGTACAACATCTTCCTTCAGTCTGCTGGTGAAAAGAAGATTGATGTCATTAAGGCAGTTCGTGAAATTACCGGACTTGGCTTGGCTGAGTCAAAGGCGGTAGTTGATGGCGCTCCAACTATGGTGAAAGAAAATGCACCAAAGGAAGAGGCTGAAGAAGCTAAGACTAAGCTCGAAGCTGCTGGTGCCACTGTAGAACTTCAGTAAGCAAGAGGTCAGTTAAATTTAAACTAATTGCCACTCGAAAGAGTGGCTTTTAGTTTAAATAATTAAAAATATTTGCATTTATGTATGGTCAGGTGGTATACTCCACCTGAATCTGTGGGTTATAAAAAATAAGCAAAAAGTGAGTAATATATGTCAACGAACAATCAAAATGATGCTAAATTATTACAACTAGCCAGCCAACTTAAGGCTGCTGAAGAAAATATGCAAAAAATTCATGAGCAGTTAGATGCCATGGGTATCAAGCCAGAGGAGCTACCTGACGCTCCACCGGTACCTGTGCATTCAGCACCATCAGCCGATACTAGCTTGCATCTTGGTGGAAAAGTTATTGAGGGTATCTTTGATGGTCAAAACATGGTTGGACCAAACGAAAAAACTTATCCCATTCCTGCTAACTATGCTTCAAAATCAAAGCTTGTTGAAGGAGATATTCTGAAGCTCACAATTTCAGAAGATGGCAGCTTTATCTATAAACAAATTGGCCCAATTGAACGTAAGAAGTTAATAGGTGCGGTTACCTTGCAAGATGGCACCTACATGGTTGAGGCTGGTGGTAAGCTCTATCATGTGTTGTTTGCTAGTGTTACGTATTTTAAGGCTCAGCCAGGTGATGAAGTGACTGTCGTTATTCCGGCCGATCGACCAGCTTCCTGGGCGGCGATTGAAGCTGTGATTGGCTAAAGCTCATATTAATGTGCTAGCTTGCTGTTTAATGTAGCGCTATAATAGTAAGTAACTTTTGAGAGTTAGTATGAGGAGGGGAATTGAGTCGCTTTGCGCTATATCGTGAATATCGACCGACTGATTTATCAGATGTGGTTGGTCAGGGTCATATCACGCAACTTTTAGAGACAGCCTTAGCTCAGCAGAAATTGAGCCATGCTTATTTATTTACAGGACCACGCGGAACCGGCAAAACCAGTGTGGCACGGATCTTGGCTCGGCGAGTAAATGAATTGCCAGCTAGTGCTGTTCTTGATGCTGAGCTTGATATCATCGAGATTGATGCTGCTTCAAATCGAGGTATTGATGAGATTCGTTCGTTACGGGAAAAAATTACAACAGCCCCCACGCGCTTGCAGTATAAGGTCTTTATTATCGATGAGGCTCATATGCTGACGCGCGAGGCTTTTAACGCCTTATTAAAAACCCTGGAAGAACCTCCAGCACATGTAATTTTTATTTTAGCAACTACCGAAGTTCACAAATTGCCAGACACAGTGGTGAGCCGTACTCAGCGCTATGATTTTCGTCCCGTTCAACCATCTGGTATGCTGGACCATTTACAGTCCGTCGCACAAGCTGAATCGATGCAGATTGATGATGATGCTCTAACATTGATTGCTGAATTATCGGGCGGTGGTTTTCGTGATGCGCTCAGCTTACTCGATCAGATTGGTAGCACACAAAGTAAAGTTTCGCGACAATTAGTAGCCGAAGTGGCGGGGATTGGAGACGAAGCGGTTGTGTGTAGGCTGATTGTTACTGTTGGACAAGGTGACCTAAATGGTGCTTTATCTATACTAGAAGAGTTGTGGAATAGTGGCGCTGAGCCTACGCTCTTAGTGGAGCATATATTACTAATTGCACGCAAGCAGTTTTTAAAACCCAGTAAAGAGGATGACCTTTCAAGAGAGCAATTGGCTCGACTGCTGGCTGAATTCACTCAAGCGGCACGAGAGCTCAAAACAGTCCCAATTCCAACTCTACCGCTAGAATTAGCAGTTTGGCGATTGTCTACTGAATCGAGCAGTGTAGTATCGGAGGGTAGTGTTGCCAAATCTATTAATGTGGTACCACCCAGACGAACCGTAAAAGCTACAGTTAAAGCCCAGGACTTACCTGAGGCTATACTGCGTGCCGATAAGATAACGGCTAAGGCCCTATCGTTAATCAAGTCTAAAAATAACTCTTTATATGCAGTTTTACGATCCGGTGACCCAGCTTTGCAAGCAAATAAATTAATTATACGGTGTCGTTTCCGCTTCCATAAAGAGCGGATTGAAGAGCCCAAAAACCAGCAGTTTATTGAGGCTGTTTTTACAAAAGTAGCTAACCGTCCAATTGAGATGATCGTTCGGCATGCTACAGATGAGTCAGCGGTAGTCTCAGCTCAGCCCGAGGAAGAGTTGGTGGCCAGCGCCATAGAGATATTGGGCGGGGAAGTGGTGCAGGATTAGGGTATGGTAAAGCGTGATATGCCACCACCCCCACCGACTGAGGCCGAGCTAGCCAAATTGTCGCCACCTCACAGCATTCAGGCCGAGCGATCTCTTTTAGGGACCATACTTTTAGATGCCGACTCACTAATTAAAGTGGCCGATATAGTGGTAGCTGATGATTTTTATGATCGGCGTAATGGCATTATTTATGAGACATTTGTGAAGCTTTATGAAAAGCGCCGACCGATTGATTT
The DNA here is from genome assembly GCA_016700035.1 of bacterium. Lineage (NCBI taxonomy): Bacteria > bacterium. The sequence goes on from CP064998.1 coordinate 370,603, forward strand.
AGTAACTTTATCTGAAGATCTAAAAAGTAATAAAGAGCTTGAAAATATTGGTGGCATGACTTACTTAACAGAGTTAGCAGGTAGTGAAGCTACTACTGCCCATGCGGCTGAGTATGCTCGGCTAGTTGCTGGTAAGGCAACACTGCGTCGACTTGATGTGGCTGGCCATGCTATTTCTGGCTTAGCGCACGATGAAACACGCGAACTAGAGGGCTTATTGGATGAAGCCGAGCAGGCATTATTCTCGGTTAGTCAAAAGCATTTAAAGCAAAATTTTATTTCAATCAAGGATGTTTTAGCTGATAGTTTTGATCGCTTAGATGCGCTCCATAAAGATAAGCAACAATTACGCGGTGTACCGACAGGTTTTAAGGAGATGGATCGCTTATTAGCTGGTTTACAGCGCTCAGATCTAATTATTCTGGCGGCTCGGCCTAGTATGGGAAAAACAAGTTTTGCCATGAATATTGCTGCCCATGTGGCCATCAAAGAGGGTATTCCTGTTGGTATTTTCTCTTTGGAGATGAGTAAGGAGCAGTTAATTGACCGTCTTTTGGCGTCAGAGTCGGGTATTGATTCTTGGAAATTGCGGACTGGAAATTTAGAAGATAAAGATTTTGAAAAGCTTAATCGAGCGATGGGTGTGATGGCTGAAGCGCCAATTTTTATTGACGACTCAGCTATGGCGAATGCCCTTGAGATGCGCACCAAGGCACGCCGTTTGCAAACTGAGCATGGTTTGGGTCTGATTATTATTGATTACCTGCAGCTTATGAGTGGACGTGCTTCTAGTGATGGTAGTCGAGTTAATGAAATTTCTGAAATCTCTCGCTCTCTAAAAGGTTTAGCGCGTGAGCTGGATGTGCCGGTAATTGCTTTGTCTCAGCTGTCGCGAGCTGTGGAGCAACGTCATCCACAGATTCCTCAGCTTTCAGATCTGCGTGAATCTGGTTCAATTGAACAGGATGCTGATGTGGTGATGTTTATTTACCGCGAGGATTACTACAATAAGGAGAGTGAGCGCCGTAATATTTCAGATATCTTGGTGCGCAAGCATCGCAATGGACCAACTGGTGATGTGGAGCTCTTCTTTAGTCCGGAGCTGATGTTGTTTCGGTCACTTGATCGTAAGCGCGAAGGCAGTTCTCTAGAGTAATCCCTAGCATAACTGGATTGCATTAAATCAGCTATGTCACGTATACTAGTATTTGAAATAAGGAAAAACTTTTGAAAGAACAAAAACTGGTGGCAAAAAATGCCAAGCGAGAAGTGGCTCAAGTTGGACGCTTTGGTATTGTTGGCATTATCAATACCCTGATAGATTTTATTATTTTAAACATTGTAAAAAATATGACGGGCTGGTCGGATGTCGTAGCAAACATCCCAGCCGTCATGGTGGCGATGATTTTTAGCTTTTTTGCTAATCGTCTTTTTGTTTTTCGTGGTAATCAAAAAAAAGATATTGGTCGACAGGCATTAGAGTTTTTCCCAATCACAGCCTTTGGCTTAATTGTAATTCAAGGGGTTGTATTTTACATATTTGAAGACGTTTGGCGATATCCGGTGGAATTAGGAATAGCTTTTGCTAATTGGACACATATTATTGGCACAGCCGGTATTACCGCACAGTTCGTGGAGACTAATGGTGTTAAGATAGTGGCAACTGGAGCGAGTTTAGTTTGGAATTATTTGATGTATAAGAAAGTGGTATTTAAATCGGGGGCTAAGCAATGAGCGCAAAGAAAGCCAAACGGCAAAAGAAGTTTCAGAATTTTACAAAAAAATATGGTGTCTGGCTAGTTTTAGCGGGGATTGTACTGATTGGAGTATTTTTTAGGTTCTATTCACTAGCTAGCTTACCACCTGGACTTCACCCCGATGAGGCAGCTAATGGGCAAGACATTTTTAGAATTTTTTCAGGTGATATTCGCGCTCTGTATGCTACTAACGGTCCGCGTGAGTCACTATTCTTCTTCATTCAGGCAGCTTTTGTGAAGTTATTAGGCAACACACTATTGGCAATCCGTATGGCTCCAGCCCTGATGGGAACATTGGCGATTATTGCAGTTTACTTCTGGGCGAAAGATTGGTTTGGTCAGCGGGTTGGACTAATTGCAGCCTTCTTTTTAGCAGTTAATCCTTGGGTGGTAATTATTTCACGCGATGGCTTTAGAGCCAGCATGACTCCGTTGATGGTAGCAATGGTGGCATATTTGGGTGGGCGAGCTATTAAGACTCGCAAAATTGGTTATTTTATCGGAGCCGGTATCTTTCTTGGGCTCGGATCTTATACTTATACGGCCTATCAGTTAATGCTGGCGGCTGTGGTGGGGCTACTGTGTTATATCGCATTGTTTAGGCGTCAGTGGCTCAAGGGGCAGGGAAAGAATATTGCGGCTGCTTTGATTGCTTTCTTATTAGTACTATCGCCGTTAATTTTTTACTCGGTTAAGAACCCAGATGCCGGAGCAAGGGCTGGAGGTACAAGCTTTTTAAATAAAGATCTTAATAAAGGTAAGCCTATGCAGACTTTACTTGATAGTACCCAAAAGACTCTATTGCAATATAATTTCACTGGTGACGATAACGCTCGACATAATGTGCCAGGTGAGCCGTATCTCAATACGTTTGTAGGCATTATGTTTATTCTGGGGGTTTTGGTGGCATTGTATTCCTTGCGTCATGCCCGCTACTTTGCACTACTTTTTATTGCTGGCGCCATGATGCTTCCAGCTGCTCTAACAGCCGAAGGCTTGCCACATGGCTTGCGTTCAATCGGCAGTGCCCCGGCAATTATGATACTGGCAGCCATCGGCCTGTCTTACTTTATCGGTCGGTGGTATGCAATTTTCCCAATCAATAGCCTTGCCCGTAATATCGGCTTAGCACTGATTCTACTCTTGATGACAGCAACTTTTGTACAGAGCTATTTTGCTTACTTTAGAGCCTGGGCTGGAGCGCCGGGTACCTATGAAGCTTATGCAGATGACATGGTGGCGATTAGTAACTACTATAATGCTCAGTTGGCGACTACGTCCAACGCCAAAGTGTATATGGTGGTTGATGGCTATTCAATCCGTACCATCGATTATCTAACTCGCATAAAAGGTGATTATACTAAGCAAAAAAATGATGCTGATTTTGGTCTCAAGCGAGGGTCTGGCTGGGAACGATTAGAGTGGGATCAGGTAGATTCGATTGCGATTTCTGATCAGGCAACTATTTATGTTGTACAAAACAATCAGCATGCTCAGAGTGTTTTAGATGTGCTAAAAGTTAAGTATCCACAAGGTAAACTCAATCAATCTCGTTCACCGCAATTTCCGGATCGAATTTTATACTACACGTTTGAGGTAAACCGATAATGACCACCAACCACGAACCACGTTTAACGATTTTAATCCCTACCTTAAATGAAGAAAAGCGGATTGGCAAAACTCTCAATACACTAGCTGAATATTTAAAAAAGCATAAATATAATGCAATTGTTGCGGTGGTTGATGCCAATAGTACGGATAAAACAAAGGCAGTTGCCGATACGGCTGGTAAGCGCTTTAGTCATTATGAGTTTTTGCAGACTGGCCCAAAAGTTGGTAAGGGCAAGCAGGTGCGTGATGGAATGCTATCAGCTAAGACTGACTATGTGATGTTTATGGATGCCGATTTGGCAACTCCACTAAAATACTTGGATCAAGTTTATGATTTGATTGAGAAAAAGGGTAAAGTGGGTATTTGTGTGCGTAATTTAGGTGAATCCCACAAAGGAATTCGTAAGTTTATTTCGACTTTTGGTAACTGGCTCACTCAAACCTTAATTGTGCCGGGTATTAAAGATACGCAATGTGGCTTTAAAGTTTTTGAGCGAACAGCGGCGCAAGAAGTTTTTGGTCGCCAGCGCATTGTTGGCTGGGGCTTTGATATGGAAGTTTTGGCAGTGGCGCGTAAGATGGGCTATCCTATAGAGCTAATTGATGTGCCAGATTGGCGTGATGTTGTGGAGGGAAGTAAGATTTCTGGTAATGGTGCTATGAAGGTAGCAATCCAGACATTTGGTGATCTATTAAAGATTAAATGGGGGCTTATTATTGGTAGATATAATAAAGTAAGCTTTCGTTATGTCGCATACAAAGACTAAAAATCGTAAAGCTCGACAGACAGTCTGGCTACAGTTAACCCAAGAAAAAATTATTGTACCTGCACTGATGCTGATTGCTACGGTAGTACGTTTTGCCACCATCACTAAGGCAAGTATTTGGCATGATGAAGGTTTTACGATGATGTTAATTGCCCGTAATCCAGCTGAGATATGGGCTGGCTCGGCTCGTGATGTACATCCACCACTGTTTTATGAACTCCTGCATGGTTGGACACAAATTTTTGGTCGATCAGAATTGGCCGCCCGTTCAATGAGTGCCGTAGCTGGGCTAGCAACAATATTTATTTGCTACTTATTGGTTAAGCGTTATTTCTCGCGTCAATCCGCTACGATTGTCCTGCTCTTGCTGGCTTTGGCACCCTTCCTAATTCGCTATAGCCAAGAAGCTAGAATGTATGGACTGTTGGGGTTATTTACGATTGGTGCTACTTATATGCTGCTTCGCTATCTAGAAAAGCGTAACAATAATCGCTGGTTAGTAGCTTATGCATTTTTAATGGCAGCAGGATTATTTACGCACTATTTTACAGCTTTAGTAGTGGTGGCACATTGGCTTTATGTGATGAGCCTAGAGACCCCGTGGCGATGGCGGTTTGGTAAAAGTTTTTGGTTATCTTGGCATTGGATTATAACGAATATCGCTATTCTGATCTTGTGGTCACCGTGGCTGCCAAGCTTTTATGGTCAGTTTAGCCGTGGGCAAGGCATTAGCTGGATTCCAAGAACAACCGAACGTACTTTTACTAATAGTATGTGGCAAAATCTAACTTTTACCGATGGTGGACAATTGCCACAACTGGTTTACTGGTTAATACCACTAATGATTTTTGCTGGTGTCTCATATCTGGCTTGGCGTCTACGCAATAAAGTGCCACAGATAAAAATGCTCTATTTCTATACTTTCTTGCCGATTTTACTAACCATAGTTGTTTCGGTTGTGAAGCCAGTGTATCAAGATCGCTATTTAGTTTTTGCCGCCAATGGGCTGGTTGTACTAATGGGTATTGCAGTGTATGAGTTAATTAAACGCCAGCGAACGATTGGCTACACGGTGCTTGGTTTACTGGTGGCGGTATGTGTTGTTGGTGCTATGAATGTTGCGCGACAAGCTAGCCACAGCATGGGGAAAGTTGGTACCTATGTTGATCAAAAGTTTCAAGTTGGTGATGAGATTATATCAGCTGAACTATACACCTACTTTGACTTTAGCTACTACTGCAAGCAGTGTCTTGATGTGAGAAATCGCCAAACGCCACTGCCGGAAGGCTTTGAGGATTTGGCGGTGGCTTTACCAAGTTATGTGCAATTACAGCTTAACACTGTTGGCGGACGACCAAATGGCTACGGTGAATCAGCGCTTTTATATGATCGATCAGAAAAAATTTATCTCGATGACTGGAGTCAGATTCATCCCGGTAGTGGAAGAGTGTGGTTAGTTGGCAAGCCAGGCGATAAGCCATATTGGCAAGAGACTCCAGTTAACTGGACGGAACTAGATCGATATCAGACCAATTCTTCGGAAGTTCGCCTATACCAGGTGCAGTAAATTCTGTATCGCGGTACAATAGTAGTATCGCTTTTTTACGAATAAGAAAGGGGCATATTAGATATGTTAGATCAAATTAAGGCAGCTAATGAGTTGCGTAAAATTCAGAAAGAGTTAAAAAAAGTTGAGGTTGAGGCTGATGCCGGTAATGGCGCAGTAGTTATTGTAATGAATGGAGAGCAAAAAGTTACCAGCGTGAAACTCGATCCGGAGAAGTTTGACGTGCAGGATACTGGTCGATTAGAAAAATTGATTGAGTCAGCTGTTAATCAGGCTAATAGTGCCCTGCAGAGAGAAGTGGCAGACCGTATGAAGGGTAAGTTGGGTGGCCTCAACTTGCCTGGTATGTAGCGATATAAAAGGAGGGGAATGGCTAAGATACTGCCACAGCAAATTATCTCGTTGGTTGATGAATTTGCAAAACTACCATCAATTGGCCCGAAAACAGCCGAGCGTCTAACAATGTATTTGGTACGTCACGGCGACCCGCAACGGTTAGCCAGCGCTCTAGGTGATGTGCGTGAAGGATTGGGGTTTTGCGCCCAGTGTCATAGCTATGCGACTGATGAGTTGTGTGTGCTGTGTCAGGACAATAGTCGGGACGGCACAAGCATTGTGGTAGTAGCTCAGCCCCTGGATATTGTTGCTATTGAGAAAGTTGGCTCTTATAAGGGGCTCTACCATGTTCTGCATGGTGTGTTGTCACCAATTGATGGGGTTGGCCCAGCTCAGCTCAAGCTTGACTCATTATTAACGCGGGTACAGGTAGTGGCTCCGCGCGAGGTGATTTTAGCTACCAACGCCACCATTGAAGGGGAGACTACGGCCTTGTATGTAGCGCGGTTGTTGGCGCCGCAGAACATTAAAGTGACGCGCCTGGCACATGGTTTGCCAGTTGGGGCGGATGTTGAATACGCCGATCAAGTTACCTTGGGTCGGGCTTTAGCCGGCCGTACGGAAATTACAGTATGAGTAAGTTTGGTGGTTTTTCTAAGCCAGTTTTATTATTTGATTTTGAATCGACCGGCTTTGTACGCAACGAGCATGGTGATGTGGTAGATCCTGGCCAGCCAACTCAGCTGGGGGCGGTTTTATTGCACCCCAAAACTCTTATCGAAGAAAGCTACTTTATTTCAGATATACAGGCCGATCCAGATAAGCTTGATCCGTGGGTGTTAGAACATACTAATATTACTGCCGAGCGTCTACGTCAGGCACCCGAGGCCAGAGAGGTGGCTGGTCGGTTTGTGGATCAGTTTGGTGTGGAGGTGTATTTGGCAAGCTGGAACGTGGTATTTGACCAATTCTGGCTAGACAAGCTGATGCAATCTGTTGAGCGACGTGCTACTATGTATGATTATCATCATCTTGATGTTTGGAGTTTAGCTTACAGTTACTTATCAAGCCGGGGGCATTCGGATGTTATCCGCAGTGAAACGACTTTTAAGCTCTTCGGTCAGTCCGATCGATCGGCTCATAATGCCCTAGATGACTGCCGAAGAACCGCTGAGGTCTTACGGGCAGTACTATTTGATACGGGAGTGCAACCATGAAAAAAATAACTTTATATAACTCACTCTCGCATAAAAAAGAGGCTTTCTTACCAGTTGATACTGGTCTAGTTGCGATGTATTCGTGTGGACCGACGGTGTATGATGCTGTACATGTTGGCAATCTTCGATCTTTTGTGATGGCTGATACTGTAGCTCGAGTCATGCGCTATGTGGCTGGCTACGAAGTGCGTTGGGTGATGAATATTACTGATGTGGATGATAAGATGATTGCCCGTGCCAATCAGCAATATCCTAATGATCAGCCAGCTGTAGCACTGAGGAAGTTGGGCGATAAATACGAAGCTAAATTCTTGCAAGATTTAGAGGACGTTGGCGTGGAGCTAGATGATATCTCAGCTTTTCCACATGCTACCGACTATATCAATAAAATGCAGAAGCTTATTGCTGAATTGTATCAAAAAAACATTGCCTATGTGGCAAATGGTAGCATCTATTTTTCGCTAGAAGCTTATGCTGAGCAAGGTGGTGAGTATGGTCGACTAGCTCATATTGCCGAGACTACCAAGGCCCGGATAGATGACCAGGATCAAAAGCAAGGGGTTGGGGATTTTGTACTTTGGAAAGCGCATCGACCAGATGAGCCAAAGTGGGATTTTGAGTTAAATGGTGAGAATTACCCCGGTCGTCCAGGTTGGCACATTGAATGTTCGGCGATGAGTACTGATCTTTTGGGGGCCGAGTTTGATATTCATACCGGTGGGGTAGATTTAAAATTTCCGCATCATGAAAATGAGATAGCTCAATGTGGTGGCAGACTTGCTCGATATTGGATTCACAATGAACATCTGACTGTTGAGTCAGCAAAAATGGCCAAGAGTGTTGGCAACTTTGTTAAGCTAGATGATATTGCTGATCCATTAGCTTTGCGCTACATGTTTTTATCAGCTCATTATCGCTCACCGATGGATTACTCCAATGGTGGTCTTATCTCAGCAGAAGTACGCCTAAATCGTTTGCGCGAGTGGGCGAGCAAAGTTATCAATAATCCTCAGCTCGGCAAGAATAGTAAGGTTAGTCAGCTAATAGCCAACTTTGATCGAGCCCTAGTTGATGATATAAATACCCCAAAGGCTTTAGCGATTTTAGCGTCGATTGAATCAACTGCTTGGCGTGGTGAGGATGTATATAAATTTATCCTGCATGCCGATCAAGTTTTTGGTTTGCATCTTCTAGAGAAAATGGAGCGAGTATCAGCTCGACCAGATGTGCAAGAACTGCTAGACGAACGAGAATTAGCTCGTAGCAAGAGTGATTACGCCAGAAGCGATGTGTTGCGATCTCAGCTTAGTGAACTCGGCGTGGGGGTTGAAGATACTGCAAGTGGTCAGATAGTTTGGCAGATATTTTCAAAATAAAAGAGTCCCGATAAGTCAGGACTCGGTAGGTGGTTAGCGGTGGCTCTTACTCCACCACTTACCACCATTGGAGCCAGCGCATGAGGCTGAGCAGACTTGGCCTTTATAGCAACCGTTACAACCTCTACCTTTGCAGGTAGTGCATTTTGAGGTGATGGCGTGACAGCGGTCACAGGTCGGCATAGCATCTCCTAACTACGTTGGATTGAGGACGGATGAGATGAAACCGATTGCGATAAGTATGAGAGTTAGGGTAAGGATGAACTTACCGAAGCGGCCAATGACAAAGCCTATCAAGAGCCAGACCCATTCCATTTGGGCTCCTTAAGTGAGAGGTACAACTACGGTATATTATACCATATTATGAAGTAAAAAATAGGGCAGGACAATATTTGTCCCGCCCATAGCACTAGTTACGAGGTGTTCGATATTCGTGAAGCCATTTTGGACCATTCCAGACGATCAAAAGGACTCCAGGGATACCAATCGCCAAATACCAGTTAGTGTACTCGTCGCCGTTCTGGAAGATGATGTTGGTAATTACACTACAAGCAACTAGGATTACACCAACTACAGTTAGAAGAATTGAATGCGATGCTCTAGTTTTTGTGTGATCACTCATTTGCAGGTCCTTCCACTATACTTGCTCCAGCTCTTGAGACCAGTAATAGTTATGATGGGTGCAGGTGGGCCAAGTGGAAGTACAGCTGGTCGATTGAATTGCCAAGCCGAGCACTTGGCTGATTTGATGCTGTGTTCCAGGTGGTCGGCGATGGTTGAATAGCGCAAAAGCACCGCGCCAGCACATAAAGCCCCGGCTGGCCCACTGATAAATGCACACAGAGCTCCGCCAGCTAGACTGGCAGCAATTTGTTTGCTTGGCTTCATTGGGCCATTAAATAGGTCATTCAGCCAAACCGTACGATTCCAACTGAAGTATACGGTGCAGGTGACGATTCCACAGTCCATAAAGGTGCCACTGGGGTCGCTGGCCGCAAGGATCGTAGCCATCTGTGGGGATAGCTGGATCTGAGCAGAGACCATACTCGCATTGGCCACACGGGTGTTGATTGTGCGTGAACTGGTGTTTTGAAACCCCCGCTCGATAGTCTTTACGGTATGTTGAACCGCTATGATATCACGAGCAGTGGCTCCAGCTTGCGAAGACGGTCCGACTAGTACCGCAAGGCATAGTCCAATTCCCCCCGTAAGGAGCATAAGGTATCGTTTGGTCATAAGAGCCTCCTAACTCGCTCACCCCAGCAGGATTTCCGGTGGAGCTGACCATTTCCTTATGGCTCACCTAAAAAAGGCAAACCAGACTACGATACGCTAATAATAGTTAAATGTCAATAGTCATTTTAAGATTGCACAAAGCAATCGTAGTATGTATGATAAATCCAATATAAGCACAAGGATTATCATGTCAAATACTAAAACTAGCTCAAAGAATAAAAAGAGAAATATTGTGAAGACAAAAGCCAATATAGCCAAAACGACAGCACTATCATCAAGGGTTTCTGGGTTATTAAGGAGCCCCTGGGGGTTGGCTGTGGTGGTGGCTGTAGCCGTAGTTGGAATATGGGTAGTACTTTCATCTCAAGCTGCTCCAACAGTATTAACACCTGCATCTGGGCGAACTAGCACCTGTGGAGCTACGGTTGCCAACTATTCATATAAAGTTCCGTTCGGTAATGCACCGTGGAATATACCTGCGTGTAAATTGCCGGTCTTTAGTCAGTCTGCCGATTATGTGTCGCGTCTTTTTAATCATGCGATTCCAAATTCTGGCACTGAGTTACAAATGTCACGTCGTGGCTATTTTACATTTGGGTTTGGCTTTGGGGATGCAAAGTCATCTTTCTCTAAGGCTGTATACACGAAAGACGAAGCAGGTGGTAAGACTATTAAGGTGCGAGTCTGTGGTTCATCACACTGTAATCCTTCAAATCTAGATGGTGAATTGAGTAGCTCAGATCCAAAGGGGTATTTACCAGATCGAGAGATACCTTGGGGCTCAAGTTGGTCTATATCTGAGGGTGGTGATAATGAGATAGTGATATTGGATCCGGCGACAGGCGAATTAATTACGCTAAGTCAAGTTAAGAAATCAACTGGTAACGCCCTTGGCGATATAGCCAGTGGTGCAACTGGTCAGTGTGGTATTATCCATCCGGAGCGTCTATGCGTTGCTAGTGCTAGAATATTACGAGATCATACCGGTAAAGTAGCAAACTACTTTACGTATGAGGGTAGTCAGGGGGCAAGAGGGGCCGGTATACCCAATTATGCTACAATGCTAACCCCACAGGAGGTTGCCGCCGGAGAAATAAGGCATGCTCTAGGTATTGGTATTTTTAATACGGCCATTGGTCCTGCATGTTCTGCATCGCAGCTAGCTAGCAACGATTGGAATATTATTGGAAAACAGTGTGGTACGGCTTTTGCTCCAGCTTCAAAATATGAATGGTTAAGTGCGCTTAAAGTGTCGGATCGATCTGGCGGGGATGCATATACCGCCTATGATACATCAACGCCACTTTCGCAGACGATTCCCGAAGGGATGCGCTTTGTATTAAGGATTACTGACGGGGAAATTGATAGTTTTATAAAATCTAAAAACTATACTGGAGCAAAAGCTAATACAGCTAAAATTATAATTCGAGCTCTACGGGATTATGGCTTTATGCCGGTAGATACTGGAGGATCGGCAAGCTTTCAGGTGTCTGGTGTTTTGAATCCTACAAATAAAGAACTTTGGAGCCAGCTGGGTATCACTCAAGACTCCGATAAAAAATTGTTGCAAGGCTTGTTTACCGAACATAATATGGTGGCTCTTGATCCACCAATAAGTAATTGTATTGATGGCACTAAGAGTAAGTTTTATTGCAAGTATGATTCAAGTCGATATGTTATTGAAGGCTCAATTACACCCGAACCATCAACCACCAGTACCCCGACACCAACTACTAGTACAGTACCACCAACAGTTACCCCTACTCAATCACCGGGTACCAACCCTACACCTACACCAACTCCAACTGCAGACAAGATACCGCCAACCGAACCTATAAAAATTAAGCGCTCGCTAGTACTCGATCCCTTGCGTGTAGCCTATAATCTCCAGTTAAAGTGGCAGGCAAGTACCGATGTTGAGTCAGGGATAAAAGATTATTTGGTGACGCGACAGGATGGTAAAAGTTGGACCACTATTTCGCCGATATTTACAGATAACACAGTTGTAGCTAATCAGGTTTATAAATATGAAATTAAGGCTCGCGATAAGGCAAATAATATTTCTGTCGCATCCTCTGCATCGGCAAAAGCTCAATGTTTATTAATCTGGTGTTGGTTGGAATAGTAGGAGATTAAAGATTAATATTTAATCAGTCGCGCGGGTTTATAATTCAAACTTGATTTATAAAATAATATTAATTATTAATGTTCTTACGTGTGTGGTGGGAAAGAGATGCTAAATTAAGCAGAGTAGAGCTCATTGAGTAAAAGCATAATTCGTTATATAATATATTTCGTTTAGAAGCATAATGGGGTGTCGCCAAGTGGTAAGGCAGCGGTTTTTGGTGCCGCCATTCGGGGGTTCGAATCCCTCCACCCCAGCCAAATAGAACGCAATAACATTTCTAGCTCCTTTTCTTCATTATTTCCCCTGTTGTCAGGGGCTTTTTTGTTAGTTCGATTACTCATTTCGTACCTCCCATTATATTTCGCGTTAATGTTACATTTTGAGCGATTGCTCGGCTAAAATTCGTGTAGCTAACAGATACGGATCCTCCTGTGTATTCTAGTTTTCGGAAAAGTTTGGTTATTATCGTACGTTTCTGCTCTGGAGTCTTCTTGGCGTATATTTCGGAGGCCTTCTGCGAGAGTTCAAGCAGTACGAGCTTCTTGTCGAGTATGGCCGATAGCGTTTTGTCTACTTTACTAAGACGCTCCTCAAGCTCAAGCCTACTATTGTTGAACTCTTGATGCTTCTGGCTGTATCTCTCTTCGTTGATCTCTCCGGCAAGCTTGTCGTCATATAGGTTGCTATCCATGCGCTTAATACGTTCAAGCTGCGTTTCGATGGATGCGATAAGCTTAGAGTTGTCTTCTATCGTGCTGTGGTGCTTGTTCCTCATTGCATCAGCGACCCATTCGATGACTTCTGGAGATGGGCTCACGAGGTTTTGAAGCATGCGAGCTATCTCTTCCTCGATAGCATCTTCGCGTAGGAATTTGGAATCCTTGCACTGCTGACTCTTGCGTTGGCAGGCACCATAATAACGACCTTTTTGTAGCTGCCAAGTTACAAGGCCATTACAACCCTTGCATGTGATCAGATTCTTAAATACAGGATTGTGTTTACGGTACCTCGTTGGTATCTTTCGACGCATCTTTGTTTGAACTTGATCAAAGACCTTTTTTGAGATGAACGTTTCTTGCACGCCGGGATAGTCTTTGCCGTTATGTCGATTGATCCCGATGTAGAACGGATTAGTAAGTATGCGCTGTACCTGGCTTTTATAGTACGGGTGACCCTTACGGGTTCTGATACCCATACGCGCCATTTCCTGCGCAACCGATGCGATAGACTGACTCGGCTCTAAGTAAAGTTCAAACGCTTTACGTATAAGCCCTGCTGTATCGGGATTTGGTATGTGAACACGTTTACCATTCTCGGTGACCGTCATATATCCAGGAGGAGGCACGCCGGGAAGCCAGCCTTGTGCTAGTTTCTCTGCCCAGCCTTTCATGGCTTCTTCTCGCAAGTTATCGATGTAGTTTTTGGCCATAACGACACGGATGCCCCAGTTAAGCCACTCTTGAGATCTGGAGTTCTTGTGCATGATAAGAGAGTCTTTTACGAAGTGGACTCGCTTTGCTTCATCCGCCATCAACCAATCATTGGTTTCTACCGCGTCATGTAAGTTGCGGACGTGCCGATCAACCTTTTCGACAACTAAGTGTTTCACGCCGTTGTCTTCAATAAATTTCATCGCCTCTCTAAATATGCGGCGCTGCTCGTTCTTCGAAGCAGACTCGGCAATCTCGTAGCTCTTAAGAGGCTTAAGACCTTTGTCTATGGCGTAGCTATTAAGTAAGCGCTTTTGTGCCGGGAGTGAGTAGCCCTCATCCTCTTGGCGCTTACTGGACACGCGGGCGATGATTACGGCTTTATTCGCATCGCTCATCATCTGTCTCGCTTTGTTGCCCTAGTAGCTCATAAAACGTTAGTAGAGACTCGCCGATCTCACTAGCTTCGGCCTCATCAATATCCCTTGACTGCTCACGTTCAAGGATAAGGCGTAGTGCCTCGATTGTTTCTTTAGGAATTGTTCCGACTGTACCCTCTACAGACATAATTGTTATCCTTACGCTCTTATTATACTATCCGAGCACGGATAGTTGCAAGGGTTTTACGTACAATTTTATCCACAATAAAAGGCGTTGTGCATAATGCCTTTTTAATAAGCAATCAACAGATACAGAACATACATATTTACTCATCCTCTTATATATAGTATATATAAGTGAGAGAAAGAAAGTGCAGGTAGTTCATGGCAAAGCAGCAAGTCTCAGAAAACCTGAGTAGTAAACAACTACATACCTTAAAGATCATATTCAAATTCCGCGTTGTAACCTCTTCATTGTTAGCTACATATCGTGGAGTAAATAAAGACAGTCTTAACCGAATGCTTCAAAACCTAGTAGATCGAAAGTACATTAAAAAGCAGAATAACGATTCATTCCGTATTGACCGTAAAGGTGCCCGATACAGTCTCGCTTCAAAAGGTATTATTTACCTTACCAAGAATACCGACTTATCCAAGAAGGCACTGCACGCAATGTATAACCAGAAATCCGAATCGTTTATTAATCATTGCCTGGCTACATTCCAGCTTGCTAACTACATCAAGCAAGCCTATCCCGAAGAATTCTATATCTACAGTTCAACTGAAATCGCTGGCGACGGTGACTTCCCGTTGCCTCGCCCGCATCTCTACTTACGAAGGCAGGAGCCGATCGATACTAAGCCCGATGAGTTCTTTGTTGAAGTTAATCATGACAGCCAGCCATTCTTGGTTCGAAAGCGGTTCAACAAACTGCTAGAACACTATGATGATGAAGGCTGGCCGGATGGCAATTATCCAGCACTACTATTTATTCTAGCCAATGATCGACAGGCAAAAACATTTCTTGAATACACCGAGTCGGTATTCGAGTCCACGGGTATAGACGATATAAAGGTATTAGCGGTAAGTTTGGAGAGCTTACTTGCTGGTGCTTCTGTGCTTTGAGCAGTTTATCGTCATGCTCAGGACAGCGAACCTAATAGTCCTCGGCTAGCATTATCGTGAGTACACGACGGCATGCCTTATCCAGTGGATCGCACCAGAACTTCAGATCCTGATCGTAGTAATCTATCTTCCAGAAGATCTTCTTACCCTCGAAGAATAGTGATCCAAAGTCATGTTCTCCATGCGGATCATTACTCTCATTGAAGTTATTGAAACTCTCAACCGCCTGCGATAATCCAATGAGATCCATAATGCCATCACGTACCCCCGCTGTGTAAAACACATCTAGGCACATCCCGCGGAACCTATCATTTAATTTTGCTATGTCTTGAACTTGAGTTTCCATGAAACCCTCCTTTGTTAATTCTTGAGAGGACTTTCTGCCTCTCTGCCAAAGGAGATTCGGGCGTAGGCCAAGAGTGTCAAGGTGGAGACTTTGTACTACCTTGATACTCTTGGTTCACCCGTACAATTAAGAGACAGAGGAAGGAAGTCTATATACAGACGACTTTTTTATCTTTTTTCGAAAAACACCGATATATTTAAGAATTTTTTAATATTTGGTTGCTACACTGGAAATATGAGTAACAATAATCAAGATCCAACACTGGCCGAGGTGCTGCATCAACTTGCTGATACATGGCAAGATTTTGCAAACCTGTGCGATGAGCAGGCCAATCAGATCATACGAGAACTTAAAGAAACTTCGTCTAACTAGGCTTCTTGTCCCTGTCTCGTACCCTATGGTTTTTAACACGTTGTTTTTTGGTATCTGCAGTTTTAGATGCAGGAACAGCGCTGGTCTTTTTAGTTTCAGTTTTTGCAACAACCTTCTTAGCGTACTTCTTTCGTGAAGAGCGGATAACCTCTTTAAACACGATTTCATCCGCCGCTTCCTCTACTACCACTGTCTCACCAGACAGTGGTTCCTGGGCGCTTATAGCGGCGATACGCATATAGAAGTTATAGGCTGGTAAGTTAGCAATCTCTCCCTGTTCAATGTACGGATAGAACAGTGGCAATACATACCGTTCGTCAGCCGGACTACCAGAACGGAAACAAATAACTGTACCCACGTTAGCAAGAATAATGTCTACTAATCTTTGTTGATCCTGCTGGCTAGTAGATTGCTCTGCCATGATAAGGAACAACTTATACTTACGAGCTTCACTGAGCATCTGTACAAAGCTCATCGTGGCGAAGTTTTGGAACTCATCGACATATAGGTAGAATGGTCGACGATCGGTTTGCTTGAGCCGTGAACGTCTCAGCGAAGCGACTTGAAGTTTGGCAAGGATTGTAGTGCCAAATAGTGCTGAAGTATCTTCGCCTAAATTGCCCTTTGAGAAATTACATATGAGGATCTTGCCGGAATCGAGGATGTCACCAAAATCAATCGTGGACTTATCCTGTTCTAGTATTCGTTTGGCGGATGCCGAAAACAGGAAACGACCGATCTTGGCGGTAATACCTGCTACCATCTTAACTTTCTGAAACTCACCAGCTTTACCAAGCTCGTTCTTCCAAAAGTTTGCCAGGTCGACGTCATCTAGTTTTTTTACTATCTCTCGACGATACTTGTTATCGTTGAGAAGTCGGAAGATGGTGAACAAATTAGGATTCTCCATCGTGAGTGCAGTCTGGATGGTATTACGCAGTACGTACTCAATACGGTGACCACCCGAATCATCTTCCGAGAATATCTTACGTAGGACTGAGATAGTTGATTCAGTGATAAGATCTTTTTCGCGCAGGAGATCGTCCCCTTCAAGTCCTGGCGTTAGCTCAAGCAAGTTCACACCAATCGGGTACGCGAGATCATCAGGGTTCATGTAGATAACATCATCCATCCTCTCTTTTGGAATATGATGTAAGATCGTTTCTGCTAAGTCCCCGTGCGGATCAATCACTGCAATGCCTTGGCCGTTGTTTATATCTTGCAAGATACTGTAAAGCAGCAGAGTTGTTTTACCATTACCTGTACCACCGACAATATACATGTGGCGTTGCCGTTCAGCATCGGTAAGTCCGATTGGCGTAGTTATTCCATGATGGTGATTCTCACCAATGTAGAGCGATAGTTTTTTGTTTGTTTTGAGTGAAACAGGAGCTGGGAGGGTGCGACTAAGTGAAGTAATAAGATTATCAGTCTTACTAATGTGGCTGGCTGGAAAATGGAACAGGCTCGACACCTCGCTAGCAGACAGGACTAAGGACTGTTTTCTGGTTAGATTTGGTAGCCGCAGGGCTGCAAGTCGCGTACGGTAGGTTTGAATGAGTGGCAATCGTGCCTTAACGCGTAACGCCTGGTACTGTGGGACAGAATAGCCATCAAGCGCCGATCGGAGGGTGGTAAGTTGCTCTTTGGAGTGAGGACTGTTAGCAATTAGTCGCAAGTCAACCTGAAATAAGGGCTGAGAAACTTTCTGATGCATAGACTCCATGAGCTCAAGCTCAAACGCACTAAGAGTTCTGGCAGGACGTTGTCGTTTTTGAACTTGCGCCTGGAGGGTGGCGTCTTTTGCAGACTTATTCTGGTAATAACTAGAGGTTGAGCCATTGTATACTTCACCAATCGTTTCGGTTGCACCTAGCACTGCACCTGAAAACAATTCACTAACTTTAGCGAGTGGAGATAGCTTGCCGTAAGATACACGCCTTAAAATATCTTCGTTGCCCAAGATTCTACGAGAAAGTCTGCTCGCTTCAACAAGCTTTATTGGCTGGACAATAAGTTGCATGGAAAGACGTTCATTATCTTCGAGTTTAGTCATGGCGGCAGTAATGTATGACAAAGGATCATGTTGCTCAAACGCTTTGCTTAGTGCAAGTGGCAAGACAAAGTGGCGTTCCAGCGTAAACTCATTAATAAGATCTGGATTGTCTGCGGCATGCTCTACTATCTTTGTCTTTGCTTCTGGAATATATGCAGCAATTACTTTTTGTAGTGAGTTTGCACTGCGCGCCTCAACTTGCACCAGGAACCGGATACCTTCTTGTTTGGTTGAAACAATCTCAAAAGATAGTGCAGGTGTTCTGCGAAGTAATTTTTCTTTGAGCGTTCTCGCGCTTCTAAACCCATGTATGACCGAGAATAACTGCGTAGTTGATTCAGGCGTTTTAGATATAGACGCCGGCGGCGTTAGTTCTAGCCATACCATGGTGCGACGATGCAAGTAAAGACGATTGATTATCATTGTAATGAGTTGGACGAGACAATACGCAAGCGCTATCACAGCGAGCAGTAAAGCTACTTGAACTGCATAGTAAGCTACGGTAGCGAGATAGGTAGTGGGCTCCACGAAGCTGCTCCTTTCTTGCCGTGAATGAAGGTATACGACGAGGCTGCGTCTGCCGAGAATGTTCGTCTGCTTAGAATATTAAGCCCTAGAAAATTCATCTCAGAGATTGCCCATTCGCCAGACTGATTATTTACGCTAGCCACGTACGCGACATGCCCCCATTCACCGTTATCAGTTTGAAATACTGCACCGACTTCAGGCGTATGATTTACAATGTAACCATCACGAATCGCTCGGTCGTCCCAAGTGTTGGCATTACCCCAACTGGTTGGTATCGGGTAGCCTGCCCATAGTCGCATAGCAAATGCCCAGTATGTACAGTTGCCCCAAGCATAGGTATCACCCTCAACTGGCCCACCAGTATAGAACCCTTGTGACTCAGCTGCTGCAAGGCTTGGTACGCCCGACAAAAACGATACAACGCTTTCGCCCATGGAAAAGACGGCCGCAAATGGCAGGGCAACAATAATGGCCATTGTAGCGAGCACTAACGCTGCTTGTTTCTTGAGATTCCCGCCCGTCACCACATTCAGTGCGAGCAGGCCTCCATTCATGCGTACAACTCCGTTGGATCAGTAGTTATGAGCGGATGTTCTTTATCTGAAGCCACAACCTTAACTGCAACGTGATTCTGATCAGCAATGATCAGCGCGTCACCACGTTCACAAGTAAGTAGGAACTGTTGTTCATACTCAGATAAACTAAACTCGCTGACTACGGTTTTAATCGTCGTTGTGTCTTGGCGCATGAGGATACGCAGAGCTGACTGCGATGCGATTGCGCGACCATAGTCACTTTTTAGGAAATCGTCGGCTTGCTGGGAGATGAACGAAACACCGAGGTAATACTTTCTGGCCCGACGAACTAAGCCGGCAATAAAGCGTGCACTTTGTTCGTGTTGAAGAAGAAGCCAGCCCTCATCAATTACTAGCATTCGTTTTTCAGGCTTTGCTTTCACCTGATTCTGAATGAAGTTCGAAATGATCAGCATCATGATTGGCCGCAGATTGGCGGGCATATCTTTGATGTCGAAAATTACTAAACGGTTATCTAGTTGAATATTAGTGTGAGAATTGAAAATCTCAGAACTTGAGCCACTAATGTATTTTTCTAGTCGCTCGCAAAGCTGAAGTTGTCCCAGGCTGTGAAGCTCTGCATAAAGATCTTCAAGTAGCGGCTGTTCTTTCTTGGCTTTCTTATAGACCTTCAAGATCGCTTTATCTACTGCGGCTTTTTCGCGCTTATCTAGTCCTTCAGCCATAAGGTCTATAACGGCCGTTAGGTCTTGGACGTGCTCTGCAAGATCACCTTTAGTATGAAAGGTGGTAGCAAGATCGAAGGGATTAATCTTCTCTTTGCTTTTGGCTGAGAGTTTAATATAGGTGCCACCAACTGTTTCGCTCAGTCGTTTGTACTCACGTTCTGGGTCGATGACGAGTACCTTGGTGCCTTGCATGAGCTGGCGTAATATTTCTACTTTTGTCGTATAGCTTTTACCTGAACCACTTTGCGCGAAGACAATTGAGTTAGCGTTGTGGAGACTAAAGCGATCTAGTATTACTAAGGAGTTGTTGGACTTGTTTACGCCGTACAAAATACCAGACTCTTGTACCAGCTCTGAGCTCATGAATGGGAACGTAAGCGCGGCTGAACTACTGTCCAGGTTCCGCTTCTGTGCTAATTGGTCTTCTCCTCTCGGCAAGATAGATTGCAATGCTTCAAGTTGCTGGTAACGGGCAACTTTGGAGTAAAATAGTCGTGCTGACATTGTGGCTTCAAGCAGCTTGGTTGTTTTATTAAGTCCCTCTAAACTATCCGCTCGAATAGCAATATAGATGGACATCTGAAACAGCTTCTCTTGGCCACGTTGAATCTTGTCTCGCAGCTCAATGGCAGATTCAAGCGGATCAGTCACCTCGGAGCCGACGATCTTGCCAGCTTTCATCATCGCCCGGCGAGTAGACTCTAGCTCGGTAATTTTACGATGTAGTTTGGGTAGAGCGTGCAGGGCATTAACTTCGTGAAGATGGTAGCTAATATCTGTGTCATGATTGAAGTTGATTAGACTATCGAGCCAACCAGAACTTGCTACAAACGGATACCCAGAAATATACAGTGTACGAATATATACACCGTCAATAAGAAGGTGGTCTGTGTCCTCCTCAAGTCCGGCATAGCTCAGTACATCAACGGCATCCTGTTCTCCAAACGTCAGGCTTAGTTCTTTTTGTTTTTCCTCTCGAAGCTTCTTACGATGCTGTATTTTTTCTAGTACTGCGTTCATTATTCATCTCCTTTCTCTACCAAGGCAGTGTGGATCAGCTGCAGAGCTTGTTCAGTCAGTGGTTGAATTTTTGCCTGAGCAGGGTTGTAGAAGCTATAGAAGAGATCGAGTGCCTCTAGGCTACTAAGTTGTTTGGTGTGCATACCAAGTCTTGTCATGCCTTTAGATACGATATCTACTTTTAGACTCAGTTGTTCTTTGATGAGTTCAAAGTCTGCTTTTTTACTCGCCCCGTATGGTATTACTAAATAGAAATGACGCGTCAGAATCTTATTAGTCGTTATGAGTGAACGAATAAACTCATCGTAGTTTTTAAGTTGTTTGCGGTAGACTGGCTCCGCTTCGCCATCTAACCGTTCGGTTAGATCCTCCAAATATTTATCCATGTCGATCTCACGGGTACGAATCAGGATCTGCAAATTCGAGCCAACTGAGTTTAAGAAGCTCTCATAGGTGTCGATAATCGCATCTTGTTCTTCTTCACTCTTAAGCTCAAAGTTCAGTGAAGAAACGCTCAGTATTGCCCGGTACTGATCATTCGGGAGCATCAGGATATTATCCCTTACGCCCTTGATGGCAATCTGTTGTCGGCTGGTAGTTTTACTTGTCGACTTCTGTAAAGCGAACACGTAGGCCTCCTTTCTTAGTCATTTCAAATCTCAGGTTACTGTTTTGCCGCTGAATAGTTTCTAGAACTCTAGTAGCATCATGCAGTGCCAGCCTCGGCAGTTTCGCGGTGTCTCGTTTCGTGACTGACTTAGCCTTTTCTTCTTCTGTTTGCATATTGGGCTGCGGATTATCTCTTAACGTGTCGGTGTTTTTATTGAACAGATAGTATTTTGGTCGCAAGTTATAGCGCAGTATGGTGATTAGCCAAAACAAGATAATTTTGCCTTTGATGCGGATTGCCAGTATACCCATGAGTAAGCCAATAACTATCATGACGGCGTACTTGTAAGCACTGCTGTGCATGACTGGCGGTAGGATGACAAACAAAGCTGCTGCGATGAATACAGGTATCACCAGGAGGGCAAGCTGGGAGAATCCGAGACTGCCCATGATCCTATCCTCGACTGTGGTTACTTGTGCTGGGACAACCGTACTTCTCATGATTTGGTCTCCTTATTGTTCTTTGAGGACTGCTTTAGTGCTTCACTGCGCGGAGTTGCTTTGGGCGCTTCCGTGGTGGTCCCGGTAGGTGCGCGATTAGACTTATTGGATGCTTTTGAGAGTTGCTTACTGCTCGGAGACTTGTACACGGTGGTCGTCCCACCTCCAGTTCTACTTGACGCGCCTGCAGTAGCGAGTTGCATTGAACCACGACCCGAAGCTGCGCCACTGGCGCTGGCCACTGCAGCGCGTCCTTTGCCGGTGAGATAACTGACGCCGTTCATGAACTGTGCACCAAGCTTACGAGCGTTTCGTGCTCCCATGCCGACATAGCTAAACTGCATCATGACACCTTGAGTCTTAAGAAGTGTTAGCACGGTGGCTAGACCGATTACCATCGACATCAATACATTTGGGATGCCGTTGTTACCATCTGTTGCCGACATGCCCACGAATAAGGTGGCCGCCAACATCAGGGTCACGACATGTACGAACAGAACAAAGATGGTCATGATGTAGGTTTTGATGGCTGATACTGAAAAGTCACGGAAGCTTGGTAGTAGCCACAGGGCGATGACAAGCGGAGACAATACTGCTCCAAGGAACAGAACAACGATACGGCCAACATAATAAACTAGGAGAATAACAGCAAAGATAAGAAACGCCAGCATCACCAGCAGCGCTGCTGCACCTTGGCCACCACTCTCTTTGACAACGGCTGTCAGTGTCACCCAGACCGAAATTGTGCCGGTAATCTTTCCGGCGGCTGTTATGAGTACGTTAGAAAGCTGAATAATGGCATCAATAAAGAAGATTGATGTATTAATCAGCAGGAATGCCAGCGCAATTCTTGGCAATAAGTGTTTGAATTCAAGTTCATCAAAGCCAAAGCTGGCGGCACTCATAACGTGGAAGCCGAGCAAGGCCACAATGAGGATGAACAGCACATCTGTAATGGCAACCATAGCAAGCCACAAGTTAAAGACCCCGGAATTACTGGCCATCAATGGTGTTTCTTTGGTGAAATAGTCTAGGGCGGAGAGAAATGGTGCGGCTACGGTTTGAATGATGTTATTTAAGAAACCAGTCACCGCCCTAATAAGTACTTCAACGAGTCCGTTGCCCGCGTCTTGAGGCTGGATCGCCTGCAGGTTTGGTAGTGACGCACCTGCTGTATTGGATGGATTGCCATAGGCGCTGGATAAGATGGTCGTAAGTGTTGCTGCACCAATAACAAGTACAAGCCCGACAAGCGCATTGCGAAGGATTCGCTTGGCATTTTCTAATGATTCAGGATTGCCACGACTGGTAATGTAAAGATAGCCGCCATGGACAAGAAAGAAGACGCAGGCAATTGAAGCAAGACCAACCAGTATTTGTACGGTCGGCGCTATGTAGTCGCGCATTACCGAAATAGCACCAGACGTATCTGCCAGGAGCGACAGACCGCTAAGCGTTGGATTGATCATTATGCTATCCCCCGAAGGCGCTGCTTGCGAGTGTGGTCACGATGTTGCTAATCACAAACGCCCCTATTGTGATAGCGAGACCAATGAGCGCATAGGTAATTGTGCGCTTGGCTCGATCTAAATGCTCCGGGTTACCTGAGCTGGTGATGTAAGTAAAACCACCTGCAACTAAAAAACCGGTCGCTACGAGACCGGCTAGTCCTGCAAAGACCGTGATTATACTTCTTATAAAGTTTTCGACGTTGCTTACCCCCGCGGTGGCTGCAAGCGCTGTGCCCGGGAGCACGAGTGGCAATCCCAGTGCTACAATGAGCAAAGTTATTTTAATATCTGTGGACCTTCTGATCATATGACCCTCCGTCGATAAATTAATGTAATTTCATCATAGATCAAAGATTTGCAAAATTGCAAGAGTTATTTTATAACATAACCACTTTCAACACTTTAGCTCCACCGCTAAGTTCATCAAATAATCAAACAGTGACTTATGCAAATACTCGCTTCTCATACAGGGAGTAAAGCGATATACTAAACTGTAATGGGAATTATCGACAACAATAGTCAAACGATGCAGTCTGCACTTTCGAATGCTTTAACCAACGCTGATAAAGTAGATATTTCAGTTGGTTATTTTTACTTCTCAGGCTTTGAGGCGCTAGCTGAGCAGCTCAAGGACAAGCATGTGCGCGTACTGGTCGGCATGGAAGTCGACCCTACTTGCATACCAGATATAGTGCAGTTTTCTAAAGAAGCTGATGAAGACCTCTCAAGGTGGCAGCCAAGACAACCCACAAGGTCCTCGTTGGGCCTCATTCAAAACTATACAGATGCTCTTGTTGGCTTCTTGAACGATAGTGATACTTTTGATGATCCTAAGGCCGAGAAGGCTTTCGACATATTTACAAGCAAACTCGAGAACGGCACGCTTGAAATTAGAAAGACACTTACCGACGAACACGGTAAGTTTTACTTAATTCATAACAATACAGAGTTATCACAAAACGGAGACTTTCCAGGCACAGTCTTTACTGGCTCAAGCAACATGACGTATCGGGGTCTTGTAGGCCAGGGAGAGCTTAATGACACCTATCGAGATAAATCAAAATTCGAAGAGTATCAAAGAAAATTCGAAGATCTCTGGGACGGCTCAAAATCAATTGCAGTAGCTGATATAAACAGGAAAGATGAATTCTTAAAGGAGCTTAAAAAGCGTGTTTGGAAGTATCAGACGCCTTCGCCGTATGAGATGTATATTCGTGTACTTCATGAGCTATTTGGTCACGAGCAAGCCGAGGAAATTCTAAGCCCGAGCAAAATCACGAACGGCCAATTTTCGGATCTAGAATATCAACTCGATGCCATTAAGATGGGTATGGAACGTCTTCAGAAATATGACGGTGTATTGATAGCAGATGTTGTGGGTCTCGGAAAAAGTATCATAGCCTCCGGTATCGCCCGTAACATGGATATGAATACCGTAATCATTGCTCCACCGCACCTCATTCCTCAGTGGGAAGATTATAAAGAGCAATTTGGTATACGAGGCTCCAGGGTTTTTAGTTCGGGTAATATTCAGCAAGTCTACGATCGTTATAAGAATTCAAACGAACCACTTTTGATTATTCTCGACGAAGCTCACCGGTACAGGAACGAAGATACTAACGACTACAAACTGCTGCACCAGGTCTGTAGAAGCAACCCAGAAAACAAAATACTGGTATTAACTGCAACTCCGTTTAATAACGCCCCTAAAGATATCTTTGCACTCATTAAGCTTTTCCAGACCCCAGGACAAGCAACTATTCGATCAGTGGATAATCTGAGCCTCAGATTCCGTGAACTAATCGATCGTTACAAAAAACTCCGAAAGAATATGACCAAGGGCATGGAGCAACCTGAAATCGATTCCGAGGCAGAGGCAATCGCAGCTGAGCAGCGTAGGCTCATCGAGAGCGTTGTGATTAGAAGATCTAGATTAGATCTGAAACATATAACAAGGTACCGTGAGGATCTAAAGAGGCAAAACATTGCCTTTGCTGAGGTTGAGGGACCTGAGCTTATGGAATATGATCTTGGCCCGCTTCTTGATCTTTATGTTGAGACATTGAACGCAATTAGTGGCGAAGCAGGCGATGGCTTCATCGGCGCCCGATACAAGCCAGCTATTTATATCCAGAACAGACAAGAGTTTATTGAGAAGTACGGTAAGGATCTTGACGAATCAGACCTTCAAACTGCTCAGACTAACCTCGCAAACTTCATGCGCAAATTACTTGTGATGCGCTTTGAAAGCTCTAAGTACGCCTTTGAGAGTACGCTTAATAAAATGATTCAAACTAATGAACTCGTAGAGCGCTGGTGGAATGACCTCGGTAAAGTACCGATCATGAAGAAAGGCCAAATTCCAGATACAGAAGACTTTAGCCAAGAGGATGGCGAAGATGGTAATAAGCTCGACGAACAGCTAGATGAGCTGCGTGAGCAAAAAGGTCTCATTGCCATACCCAAGGAGATGCTTGATCCTAAGTTCATTGCCGATGTCATGCACGACACTCAGATCCTAAAGCGCATACAGTCCAAGTGGTTCGGCGATTCAGAATTTAGAAATGATGACCCCAAGTCAGACGACCTTGCAAAGAGAATTCATGCCCTAATTCAAGATAATCCTCAGCGAAAGATAGTGGTATTTTCGGGCTATGCTGATACCGTCAATTACTTATATGACGCGCTTAGACAGCGTGGCGTTAACCGTATCTTTAAGTACACCGCTGGAGACGCTAGCCCAGCATCGAGAAAACTTATCAAGGAAGAGTTTGATGCCTCACATCCATCAGATCAACAGACAAACGACTTCGATATTTTGCTAGCCACTGACGCTTTGAGTGAAGGTTTCAACCTGCACCGTGCTGGCGTGATTATAAACTATGATATTCCATACAACCCAACAAGAGTTATTCAGCGTGTTGGCCGTATTAATCGTATAAATAAGAAGGTGTTTGATACCCTCTATGTGTACAACTCGTTCCCGACTGCTATAGGTGAAGCCGAAACACGCGTTAAGCAGGTATCTACCCTAAAGATGAGCCTTATTAACTCTATCGTAGGGAGTGACACAAAAACACTAACAAGCGACGAACAAGTCCAAACATACTTCAAGGATGAATTTAGTAAGGCTGAAGAAGACTCAGAGGTATTGTCGTGGGATGCTAAGCACAAGGAAGCATACGACCAAGCATTAAAAGACGAGAATCTAATAAAACAGATACTGCAAGTTCCTCGTAGATCACGAATTCTACGAAAGGATCGCAAGGAGAAGACCGTGCTCGTCTTTGGGAAAAAGGGAGAGCAGTCGATCTTCACACTTGCCGGAGAAACAACTGAGCCTGTAGTCGTTGGCGCAGAACAGGCAGTACCTCTTCTAGAAGCAACACCTGAAGAAGTTAGTTACGAAGTTCCAGACAAGTTTGCTCCAGTATTTAATAAAGCGAAAGAGAAACTTTTTGCCAAGAACCCGCTCCCCCCTATCAAGGGCCGACGACAGGATGCAATAAAAATGCTCATGGCCCTAAAAGAAACTATCCCATCAAGCGAAAGCTACTGTGCAGATCTCATTAAAATCATCAAGGAGTATGATGACGTTAGCGAGGGTACTCTCAAGGATATTGCGCAGATGGATATTAGGAATGTTGAGCAAGCGTATTCTCAGCTACAAGAAAATGTTCCCGTTCAGTTCATACGTAATGTCATCGACCGCGCACACCGCGCGGACGAAGGCAGGGAGTTACTCTTGCTCGCTGAGGAGCTTGATGCATGAAGCTAGATCAGGCATATGAAAGGCAGTCACTCCAAACGTTCTTGGCAGACTTTTTACCTGGCTACACCAAAGATACTCGCGAGGTAGCATCGACATCTAAATTGTTTGATTCCGCGACCCAATTAGGTAGTTCTACTGACTTGGATTTACTTGTTTTTGAAGTAACGCTAAGCGCATCTATCGATAAGAGAATTGCAATTACAACTGATGCCTTCAAGCTAATGAAACAATACCAAGCATATCGAGCATTGATTGTCTTTCGTAATGAAAACGATCCTCAGTGGCGTTTTTCACTCATGACATCTACGGCAACTATAGAGGATGGAAAAATCATAACTAAGTTATCCAACCCTCGCCGCTACTCCTATCTTTTGGGCGAGAATACAAAAACAGTAACTCCATATAAGTACCTGGTAAAGAATGGTAGCGTAGTTGATTACGACGATCTCCAGAAGCGCTTTTCTGTAGAGGTTGTAAATAAAGAGTTTTACAACTCTATTGCAGACCTTTACACCAAACTGGTCGGCGGCAAAAGAAAGAACGGCAAGAAGCTTGTGGAATACTCAGGTATGTTGAAGATATCTGGAAAATCTAGTCAGTCAATTGAGCACCAGGAATTCGCAGTAAGGCTGATAGGCAGACTTGTATTCTGCTGGTTTCTAAGACAGAAAAAGAGCGACAAGGGCACGTCCCTTATCCCCGAGTCAATTCTATCGCATGCTGCTTCAAGGCAATCAGAATATTACCATGGCGTATTGGCCCCATTATTCTTCGAAGTACTCAACAAAAAGTCAAAAGACCGACACGATGAGTATAAAAATAACGACTATGACCTCGTTCCGTACTTAAACGGTGGCCTGTTTAGCCCGCAGGAGGGTCCAAGTGGTGACCATTACCAATACAACGGCGGAGTCCCAGTTTCACAGATGGTAGAGATCCCAGATGTGTGGCTTCAAGAATTCACAGAGCTACTCGATAGGTATAACTTTACAGTTGATGAAAATACCACTTACGACGTAGATCTGTCTGTCGATCCAGAAATGTTAGGGCGGATATTCGAAAATCTTTTAGCAGAGATTAATCCTGAAACTGGAGAAAGTGCACGAAAGAGCACAGGGAGCTTTTATACTCCTCGTTCCATCGTCGAGTACATGGTAGATAGAAGCCTCGCATATTCTATAAAATCAAAAACCAACATTGAGCCGGATAAGATTGATGCGTTAATTAGTTACGACCGCCTAGATGATAGCGAACACCCTCTCAGTCCAGACGAGGTCAAGCAAGTATTGGTTGCGCTCTCGAGATTGACTGTGCTGGACCCTGCTTGTGGATCCGGTGCTTTCCCTATAGGTGTTCTACAGAAAATCGTATATGTACTGCAGCAACTTGATACTGAGGCAAGATACTGGCTGGACAGTCAGCTTTCTAGCGCTACGCCAGAACTCAGAAGACATCTAGAGGAGCAATATACTAATAAAAATTTCGATTATCTCAGAAAATTAGGGGTTATAAGGGAGAGTATATATGGTGTCGACATACAGCCTATTGCGGTTGAAATTGCAAAACTACGCTGCTTCCTGACTCTCATTGTGGAAGAAAAAGTTGACGATGACTTGCCCAACCGAGGTATCGAGCCCTTGCCAAATCTAGATTTTAAATTTGTTTGTGCAAACTCACTCGTTCAACTTCCTGTACACGGCGCGAAGTCTAGTTCAAAGCAACAGCAGCAAATATTTGAAGATACGTCACATATAGATCAGCTTAAAGATATACGAAACAAGTACTTTGGGGCAACCGCGATGGAGCGACTAGAGCTGCAAAGTAAGTTTAATGCATTGCAGACAGAGATGGCCCTAAAGAACATAGATGAATACAAGGGAGCGGCATCTAGGCTATATAATTCACTTACACGCTGGAAACCCTTTGAGCATAATATGGTTGATTGGTTTGACGCAGAATGGATGTTTGGCATACCCGATTTTGATATTGTTATTGCCAACCCACCGTATCTTGGAGAAAAAGGCCATAAAGAACTATTTAGAAAGATTCGAGAAGATGGGTTGAAGGATTATTACATGGGAAAAATGGATTTGTTCTATTTCTTCTTCCATCTGGCCATCAATCTTAATCGAGATGGAGGTGTCACCACGTTCATCACCACAAACTATTATCCAACAGCGAGTGGAGCTAAAAAGCTACGTAAAGATATCTTTGAACGTACTCAGATTAGAGAATTAATCAACTTCAACGAACTAAAGATATTTGAGTCAGCTCTTGGCCAGCACAATATGATAACTGTTCTTGAGAAGTGTAAGGATGACCAGCCTACCTTAATTACAATGGCGCAATCAGGTGGTCTAGCTGGGGCAGATACTCTAGCGCAGTTGTTAGCTAAGGATTCACCCATAGCAACTTACAGTGCTAATTCAAAGGATGATCTCTTTGACGAAGATGATTATTCGATCAGATTTAGTGGCGACGATACAGAAGGGTCTTCTGCTGCTGACTTGGTATTGTCAAAGATAAAAAATAACCAATACGCACTTGAGCACGTCGCATCAATCAATCAGGGGCTCCTATCAGGCGCCGACACAGTAACAAAAAAACATAAAGAAAAATTTGACTTGGTAAGTGAGGCTGGAGATGGAATATTTGTCCTAGATGCTACAAGAAGAACCGACGCTGAAGTGCTTGAAAGTTTCACGCCCAAAGAATTACAATTCGTACATCCATTTTACAAAAACTCAAATATCTATAAGTATTCGTGTGATACCGAACCCACTAAGTTTGTGATTTACCTTTCAAGGACAGACGGTATCGATGGTCTCCCGAATATAGCAGCGCATTTGCATAAATTCAAAGCCCTACTGACGAATCGCCTTACAACGTATAACGAGAGCTACCCATGGTATTCTCTGCACCGAGCTCGTGAACGTTCAATCTTTGAATCTGAAAAGATCATGGTACCCTACCGTTCTAAAACAAATGTTTTTGGGTACACAAATGAGCCATGGTACTTCCGAACCGATGCCTATTCGGTCATTACGAAAAACAGTGAATACCCACTAAAGTACTTATTGGGTATACTTAATTCAAAACTTGCACTATTTTGGTTATATAACAGAGGTAAGCGTAAAGGAGACACTCTTGAACTCTTCTACGATCCACTGTCAAAAATTCCAATAGCCAGCTGCTCTGAAGATCAGCAGAAAATGATAATAGCATTAGTTGATGAAATAATTGTGGAAAGATCAAAAGATTCAAGAGCAGATACGCATGATACCGAGCAACGCGTTGACCAATTAATTTATGAGATATACGGTCTTACTGACGAAGAGATATCCATAGTCGAGAGCTCGTGATGAATACGATGACCTATAGGAAAAGTTGCACCAATGCAAATTCCATACTTTTGAATTCAGACGCTGTTTTAAAGAGTGATAATGCAAAGACTTTCTAGGCAATGTAAGTCCCTCTTGGAAAAGTCGCAAGACTCTGCACTACAAGCTGTGTCTACTTATAACGATCCGCGAAGCATCTTTAGGGCGGGTAACTTTACTGTTTTGATGACTATAGCCTGGACCTCTCTAATGCATGCATACTTCGAAAAACATAAGATAAATTACTACTACAAAAAAAGTAACGGTCGATATGAATACATTGATGGCGACAAAGCAACATGGGACCTTCAGCAGTCTCTCAAAAAGGTTTTCGAAGAGAATGATCCTGTTAGGAAGAATGTTGAATTATTCATAAAGTTGAGGAATAAGGTTGAGCACAGAAACCTACCGTCACTTGACCAGTTTGTTTTGGGCGAATGCCAAGCATTAGTACTAAATTACGAGACTTGGCTAGTTAACGAATTTGGAAAAGGATCATCAATTATCGATACTATGTTTGTGCCTATCCAGCTTTCTAGCAGTAGAAGAACTTTACCTAAGTCGAAACTCGAGCGGGATGTGATTAGTTTTGTTAAAGATTACCGAAATCTACTAAGCGTAGATGTTGTTAATTCGCAAAAGTATGAGTTCAAGGCATTCTTTGTGCCTAAGATTGGGAACCATCGTAATTCGTCTGATCTAGCGATCGAGTTTGTCAGATACGACGAGACCAATAAAGAAGAGATGGAAAAATACGACAAGGCCATCATTGCAATTAAAGAAAAAGGTGTCCCGGTCGCCAATGCTGATAGATATAAGCCCACAAAAGTTCTCGAAAAAATTAATGAGCTTAGTAAAAAGAAAAAGAATATGGCATGGCACACATCAATGTGGCAGAAATATAAAGTCAGGCCAAATGGTAGCGCTTCAAACAAGATTGGCTGCAAGACAGAGTATTGTGTCTATGACTCCCCGCATAGTGACTATGTGTATACGCAAAAATGGATCGATTTGTTACTGGAAAAGGAGGTTTGATGAATATATCTAAATCTGACTACCTAAAATACCTCATCTGCCCTAGCTATCTTTGGCTATGGAAGAACAAACCCGAGGTTGTGCCAACTGATGAAGATGAAGCTATCAAACAGCGCCTTGAGCAAGGTAACGAGATTGAGCGCTACGCTCGACTTCTGTTCCCCGAAGCTGAGCTCGTTATCTCGCATGGAGCAACCGCTAAGGTCGATACTGAAAAACTTGTAGCTAGCGGCGCCGAAACTATCTTCCAGGCTACGGTTATTACAAACGAAGGCTTGCTTGCCATGGCCGACATCATCACTCGAGAAGATACTTCAGATACCTGGACGCTATACGAAGTTAAATCAACCAACTCTATCAAAAAAGAGCATATTCTCGACCTTTCTTTTCAGCGCGTTGCCTTTGAAGACGCCGGCTACACTATTGGTAAAGTTAAGATCATCTATCTCAATAAGGACTACAAGCGTCGTGCCACTGTTGTCCCCGATGATCTGTTGATGGAGTCAGATGTTACAAAAGAGGTCGCCGAACTGGTTGAAACCGTCCGCGCTCAGACCCGTGACGCTCTGGAATATCTTAAGAAAACCGACGAACCGAACGGCTGTAGTTGCCGGCTCAATTCAAGATCTAAACATTGCCCAACATTCCACTACCTTAACCCAGACATCCCAGAATATTCGGTATTTAATATCAGCAGAATAAACGGCAAGAAGCTGGCACTGCTTATAGATAATGACATTGTTAATGTTCACGACGTGCCGGAAGACATAAAGCTATCACTAATCCAACAGAATCAGGTTGATGCTGAGAAAACTAAGCAGCCAAAGATAGACAAAGCCGCTATCGCAGAGGTATTGAGCGAACTTGAATACCCATTGTACTTTCTCGACTATGAGACGGTATCTACCGCACTCCCCCTATACGAAAACTGTAAGCCCTATCAACAGATACCATTTCAGTATTCACTGCATGTTTTAAAGGAGCCTGGCGCTACCTTGGAGCATTATGAGTACCTTTCTCATGACTCAACCACTTTGCCAGCGCACGAGCTCTTAAGTAACCTTAAGCAGCAAATTGGACCGAGCGGCAGCGTCATCACCTGGAATAAGTCGTTTGAAATGGGTAGAAATCGTGAAATGGCCGAGCAATATCCTGAATTTGCTGGTCTCATGAACAGTATCAATGACAGAGTCTTTGATTTGATGGAGATATTCAGTAAACAGCACTTTGTTCATCATAAGTTCAAGGGCAGTAGCTCGATTAAGAAAGTGCTTCCCGTGCTGGTTGATGGGTTTAGCTATGACGATATGGATATATCCAATGGCCAAGCAGCGGCGCTACGCTGGTACGAGGCAGTGACGTCGGATGATACTGAGCTAGCCAGCAAGACGTATGAGTCACTCCTTGAATATTGTAAGCTAGATACACTTGCTATGGTTGAGATATATAAAACTCTCAAAAATGTTTGACAGCACATCACACTTATGGTAATATCTAAGTTAGTATTTAATTCAGGAGAACATATAGATGATAAGAATCGCACGAGCAAAGTAGTCGCACAAGCGTCTTTTTTCGTATGATTCTTTCCTATTAGTTTAACTTCTTGTAAAAAAGCCGAGCACTTGCGTGACTACTCACCTGAATGCTCGGCTTTTTGTTTTGGAGAAAACTATGTTTAATCTATATAAAATTGCAAAATCATATAAAGATAACCCCGTTCTTAAAGATGTTACCCTGTCGGTTAAATCCGGTGAGGTAATTGCTCTTATTGGTGCCAATGGTGCTGGTAAGACCACGCTACTTAAGATTTTACTCGGCGAAGTTAAGTCGGATGAAGGACAGATTACAAATCATCATGATGTGATCGGTTATATTCCGCAGGAGATGGACAATCTTACCAGTACTATCGAGGAAAGCTTCGGTTCTGTAGAGCCCTGGCGTATTGACTATGCCCTAAATCTGGTGGGCTTAGAGACTATATCTAAAGATGGATTTCTGGGTAACATGAGTGGTGGTCAAAAAACACGAGTTGCTGTTGCTCAGGTATTGGCTCAAGATCCAGAACCAACAGTACTGCTACTAGATGAACCCACCAATAACCTTGACACCGAAGGACTTGATTGGCTTGAGGACTTTGTTAAACGCTTCAAAGGAGCGATTCTCTTCGTAAGCCACGACCGTCGCTTCATTAACGCTGTGGCAACAAAAGTTGTTGAACTCAAGGATGGGGTGACAAGACAATACGGTGGCAACTATGATTTTTACAAAGAACAGAAAGATATTGAGCTTCAGGCTGCACTTGAGAAGTATGAAAAACAGCAAGAAGAAAAGAAGCGACTCAAGAAAGCGATGGTCGCGCAGAAAGAAGCTACCAAACATGTTCATGAGCACATTAAGCGTGCGGATAATGACAAGTACCAGCGTGACTTCTTTCGAAATAGAGTTTCGGTGAAACTAGGTCAGAAAGCCAAGAATATAGAAACAAGGCTGGATAAACTCGAAGAAGTCGAACGTCCTGAGTTCAGCGTGGGCTACAGGTTTAGTCTCGGTGGCTCAGTGCATAACAGTAAGTTGCTTGTCGAGGTCGAAAATGTATCAAAGTCGTACGAAGACAACACGATTCTAAAGGACAATAATTTCGAGATTAGAGGAAATTCGCACATACACCTCAAAGGTCTAAACGGCTCAGGTAAATCTACTCTACTAAGGCTTATCGCTAAGCAACTTGAGCCCAGTTCTGGGGACATAACTTACGGTAGTGATGTGACTGTCGGTTACTTCTCGCAGGATACTGAAGGTTTAGACTACGCAAAATCGGCGATAGAT
This sequence comes from bacterium, assembly GCA_016700035.1. Taxonomy (NCBI): domain Bacteria; species bacterium. The sequence goes on from CP064998.1 coordinate 404,753, forward strand.
AACCTGAGTACATATGAGACAAATCAGGAAGCAGTGTATAGACGGGCCCGAAGCCTAGGAATTGACGCAGAAAGTCTTCAGAAAATGCCAGCCGAGCTGTCTCGTGGGCAACAGTCAAAGCTGGCATTTGCAAAGTTGCTACTAGCTAACCATGATCTCCTAATATTGGATGAACCAACAAACCACCTTGATATCGCTACGAAAGAGCAGCTTGAAAATGCCTTGCAAAACTATGCCGGAGCAATACTGGTTGCCTCGCACGATGTATACTTCTTACAACAGCTACAAATAGACAAAACACTTAACCTAGTAGACGGAAAGGTAATAGAATCATGAAACACTACATTATTAACCTGGATGAAGCAAGAAGCTTCCTAGACAACCATCTCAAGTCAAAGACTAAAGATGTTGAGCTGCTAACTGGTGGTGACTGGTCTGCAGCCTACGCCTATCTGCATGACGGTAAAGAATATGTTATTCGATTTGCTGCCAGCAAAGAAGATTTCGAGAAAGACCAGAAAATTAGTAGCTACGCTACACCCACGCTTCGTGTACCAAAGCTAGTTGAGATTGGAAAAGCGCTTCGAGGATATTTTGCGATTTCTGAGCGTAATCACGGAATATTTCTAGATGATCTAGATGGCGAACAGATGAAAAATACACTACCAAGTCTACTCGCGACTCTAGATGAAATTCGTACAATAGACCTCTCGGATACGAGTGGCTATGGCTCTTGGGAAGCCAAAGGATCAGCTAGCTATGCAACTTGGCAAGAATACTTGTTAGGTGGTTTTGAAGATAAACCAACCAATCGAGTAAGTGGATGGCGGAAGAAATTAGAGTCATCACCAACGGGAGCGGAGTCTTTTGACAGCGTTAAGCTAGTGTTTGAGAAGCTACTTTGTGACTTGCCAGCTGATCGCTACCTTATTCACGGCGATCTTCTATATCGCAACGTTCTCGTACAAAATGACAGGATTGATGTGGTAATTGATTGGGGCAACTCTATGTACGGTGATTTTCTCTACGATATAGCATGGTTGATCTACTGGTGGCCATGGTATCCAGAGTGGAAAGACATCGACATCATGCACGAGGTATTAGAACACTACAAAAAGATTGGGCTAAACATTCCGAATATAGAGAATCGACTGTTATGTTATCAAGTCCATATTGGACTAGATGCACAGAAGTATGCTGCCTTCACTGAGCGTTGGGACATATTGGCGCAAAACACTTCGCAGACTCTTGATCTTATCGACAAGATATAAAAGTGCTAAGATTGAGCTATGAAAATATCAGATATATCTAATGCAGACTTTACCGCGGATACAGAACCACGCGACGATTACCTGATAGAGCTTTTGAAACAAGCCTACACTGGTAAAATAACTTGCCGAATGGCTTTAGCAGATATGAGCGCTATAAAACCGTTCTCAGACTACAAGCCAACAGTTCACGAAGACTACCGCAAGTACTTCACTATTAAGGCTAGGGACGACGTTCCGCCAGGTCTACAGGTCTATGTAAAAGACGGAAAGCTTATCATGAGTGACGACTTTAACGCCTTTGCCATGTATAACGAACTTGGATTCGAGCGGGCTGTCTGTATTGTCTTAGGTGATACACCTGAGATTGATGGCGTTGAGTACCATGGCGATCCGTTTATAATGCCTCCTCCAACAGTAGAAGAGCTACCTGCATAGAATATGCTACTATTGAAATGAATAGCTTGTGCGCCTTGCGAGAGGGCATGAGCTATTTTTGTAGTGATATAATACAGATAAGAAACCTATGAGTAATAAATCAGCAGCAAAACTAGTTAAAGATGCTCGAATCTCTAAAGGCCTGACTCAAACTGAGCTTGCCGAGAAAACCAGCGTGCATTCAAATACCATCGCCAAGATTGAACAGGGCATCCAGCAGCCTTCCTACCCGACTATCAAGAAGCTATCTAAAGTACTCGATATAGACATCAACGACTTTCCAGAGTAGCTAGCTTATCAAGCTTGGTAAAATGTAGCATCTGAAGAGCAAGGCTATCGGAGAACGTTCGGCGCATAATCTCGCAACTATCGCCCTGAGATAGAATGTTTAAGCTACCTTCCCAAAGTATTTCTTCGTCAATTATGGCCAGTTTACGATGATGTTTGACGGTGTAGAGTACTTTTATGCCAATATCCTGCATTGACGCTACGGCATTCTCTGCTTGGATAGCATATTCTTCGTTATGCTCCTCTGGGCTCCTTGTATTCACTACTATCCTTACACCCTTACGGCGCAACTTTTTCAGTATCGGCAACAGGTGCTCCATCCTCCTCCTGGTTATGAAGGGGCTTTCTATGATTACAGATTGCTTTGCATGTTTTAAGTCGCGCTCAAATGCTTTATAGAAGGTGTTGTTATCAAAGAGGGATGAGTTATTCATCATCAGCCTCCTTGGTTTCCTCATCGAGTAGTTCTCGAATCTCTTCTACATCGACAATTTGGTCATCATCCTGGATCGAAAAAGTTCTATTAAGGAACCTTCGCCCCAGCCAAAACTTGCACCAAACATGATCTGAATGGTTCACATCTTGCCCAAGAAGGTACGAACGAATTGTTAGTCTAAAATTCTGGTTGAAAGGCTGGTTTTTTTAGTTTGAATCCTTGTTGGTGCCCTAATCTGTTCAAACCTGGGACTAGAACCATGAAGAATGTATAATGAGGCCATGGATGACAACTCAAAGCAAGACCAAAAGATGGTAAACATTTCTGATATTCAGAACGCTGGGTTTTCTGACGATACAGAGCCAAAGGATAACCGCCTCATAGATCTACTCAAGCTTGCTTATACAAAGAAGATTTACTGCCGTACTGTAATTGTAGCTATCGATAACGTCGTTCCGTTTTCTGATTATGTACCGAGTATAAGTGAAGATTAAGTTAAATACTTCAAAGACAAGTATCAAGCTGGTAGACCACCTGGAATGCTAGTGCATCAACGGGATGACGGCAAGTTCGTCATGTGCGATGATTACAATTCGTATTTTATGTACAAGCAAGTAGGTGCTGATAATGTGACTTGCCAAGTGCTTGATGCCGAAAAAGCGCCCGAAAACGTCATTGAAGCAAGTGATCCATATTATATGGAGTTGCCTAGTGTGGAGCAGATTAACTGACTCTTTAAGAAAAAGAGTGGTTATAATTATCTACTAAATTTACTTGGTAACTATAACCTTGTGGAAATATTAGAGAGTGAGATAGCTTTACAATTCTTATTCCTTGTTGGTAAAGGCGCGAATGGCAATTACATTTTCAATCATTGCGTTTAATCTATTCCTTTAAATATTAACCTACAGTATACCGCACTTGCACATTACATTTACCCCTCCCCACTACTTCCCAGCCCGAGGCAGCAGCAAACTAACAGTGGTGCCCTTACCAACCACTGACCGCATGGTAAGTTCACCACCAACTCGCTCTACAATCAGTCTATCTAAGTACAGTGACAAACCAATCCCTTCATAGTCATAGGCTAGGACATCTGTCCCTCTAGCAAAGGGTTGCATGAGTTGAGCAAGCTTGTCTTTAGCAATACCTACACCAGTGTCTTGAACAGCAAGATGAATCATATCGCCCTGAGCCACAATAGTTAGGCCAATCTCAGCTCCGGCCTTAGAGAACTTCACCGCATTACCAATCAGTGAGCTAACTATCTGGGCTAGTGCCTCCCGAGTAAGGTTAACAGCTAGATTTGGTTCAATCTTAGAGTTAAACTTCATACCCTGACTTTCAACATACTCCGTCATGACCGGCAAGTGTGACTCTAACCAAGGCTTGAGTGGGGTGAGGGCAGTTTCGGCTGAGACTTGACCAACTGTAGTAATCTGACTGAGCTTAGCGGCTACCTGACCAAGCATGGCATAGCCATTAGCGAAGGTTGGAACTTGACCAGTAGCTAAGAGCTTCTCAGCTGGCAAGCGCATAGCATCAATCTGGTCATTTAATTCCTTAGTAGTAGTCTCCATGAAGCTAACTCGTTGACTGTCAATATTACGTTCAAAGCTGAGAGTAGCTTGAGCTTGTTTGTTTAAGGAACGTAAGCGCCAGCGAGCCCGGTAGGTAAACAGTACCATTAAGCCAGCAAAGATAGTTAGACAGATGAAGACTCCCACAGTGTAAGGGTTCAAGCCCATGCGGCCAACTACTAGAATAACAATCTCAAAGATTAACATTAGTGCCACTGTACTAACTACTGGCAACCAAACTCCAGTTCGTCGCATTAAGTGGGGGAGATCTTGTTTATCTAGTTGGACTAAGCTAGCACTAGCTTCAGTGGAGTCTTGGTTAGCTTGGAGTAAGTTAGCGGTATCATGACTCATAATCTCTAATGAAGCACCAATTACTTTAATCTCATGGGCCATGTGGGGTAGAGCAGTCTGAGCTAACTCTAAGCTACCTCGCATAATTTGTAATGGTGTATTGAGGTAGTGCGAGCTTAAGTTAACAAAGTCTGCTCGCAACTGCTTACTAACTCGGTAGCGCCTTAAGAGCTTATCTAGCTGGTTATACACTTGCTGTTCGCGCCAGGTTTGGTAGAGGTAGAAGATAGCTAGAGCCACTAACAGAATGAGTAAACTAGCTGGGGCATAACTAGCACTGGGGCCAACTGCTCCAATGTAGCCACGGAGTTTTTCGGTGAAGCTACCACTATTAATGCTGGCTTGCTGGGGGGCTGGAGTGGCACTTGGCTTTGGTTTATACACTGGTGTACCGGGAACTGGTGTGTTGGTTCGGGTGTCGGTGGTTGGGACTTCGGGATCGACAACAACTGGTGGGTCTGGTGTGGTGGTTGTGGTTGGAGTTGGAGTTGGAGTGGGGTCTGGTGTGACACTTGGAGATGGGCTTGGAGATGGAGTGGATGGAGTGAGGGTAGTAGCTGAAACAGGACTTGTGTAGGGGCTTGTACCTACACTATTAATGGCTGCTACTCTAAAGTCATAGCTAGTGCTGGGGTTTAGATTGGTTAGGACATGAGAAGTGGGGCTTGGGCCTTGAACTGGTGCGTTAATCCAGGTCCCAGAAGAACTAGCCTTGTATTGGACTTGGTAGCTAGTGATAGCACTACCACCATCTGAGCTTGGTGGCTGCCAGTTGAACTTCATGGAACTGGTGGTCACTTCAGTAATGGAGGGGGAGAGGGGGGCGGAGGGGGCTGTAGCTGGGCATTCTTCTCCAGCATCGTTGATTGTCCAGCTAAAGTTGGTGATGATGCTTTGGCGTTGAGCTTCAGCATTACAGTATTTGCTAGTGCCAGCATCAAAAATAACTGAGCTTTCTAGGTTTTGAGCAGACCAAGCAATGAGAGTAGCATCGTAGTTGGGGTGGAGAGGCCAGATGGATTTGGCGTATAAGATTCATCGACGGGATATCCTAGTACTGACGACATCATAATCCAAAAATCATCCTTTTCTTGTTGAGTCCATTGGCTATAAGACTTACCTAGCTGTATTTCATTATAAGTAATAAAAACTTGCACTGTGTCACCAAACATACCCTGCAAGCTTGCTACATTACTTACGTTCCAGTTAGCTAGTGATTGGTCAAAGCTCGTTGTGCTAGAAAACATGCCTTGCATTTCTATTGCACTGCTAACATCCCAATTATTAAGGGGCTGGTTGAAGTCAGTAGCACCTGCAAACATACCATTCATACTGGTTACGCTGCCAACATTCCAGTCATTTAAAGGTTGGTTGAAGGTATCGGCTTTAAAAAACATACTGATCATATCTGTCACATTGCCAACATTCCAGTTATTTAAAGGTTGGTTGAATCTAGTATAAGCAAACATACCTCCCATATCTGTCACATTGCCAACATCCCAGCTATTTAAGGGCTGGTTGAAGGCGCTACTTTGCATAAACATACCGTCCATCCTGGTTACATTGCTGACATTCCAATTATTTAGGGGGTTGATTGAAGGCGCTGCTTTGTGCAAACATAAATCTCATATCTGTCACATTGCCAACATCCCAGCTATTTAAGGGCTGGTTGAAGGCGCTGCTTTGTGTAAACATATATTGCATGCCTGTTACATTGCTGACATCCCAATTATTTAGTGGTTGATTGAAGCTAGTACCACCTGCAAACATACCTTCCATATTTGTTGAATTGCTGACATCCCAATTATTTAGTGGTTGATTGAAGCTAGTACCACCTGCAAACATACCTTCCATATTTGTTGAATTGCTGACATCCCAATTATTTAGTGGTTGATTGAAGCTAGTACCACCTGCAAACATACCACTCATATCTATAACATTACTGACATCCCAATTATTTAAGGGCTGGTTGAATGAACCTGCTTCCGTGAACAAATTTGATACATCGGTAACATTACTAACATCCCAATTTTCAATATTAGAATTAAAACTTGATGCCCCTTCAAACATACTAACCATGCCTGTTACCTGACTTAAGTCTGGCGTATCAGTGGCAGTAAAAGTTGTTATATTCGTAGCGTTGTAAAACATGCTACTCATATCTTGCCACTCAATATCGCCCCATTGTTTGACGTCTATAATCTTTTCTTGATCACCATTACTAGATTGATACATGTGTGGGAAGGTGCCAGTTATGGCAATGTCATATTCACCGGCAGAACCATAGGTACAAGTTACGTTACCGGTTTGATTGGAGTGTTCTGGGGTACCATCGTTATTACAATCTACGTTGTAGTTATATGTGTAGTTGCCATTAGTAGGAATGGTGTATTGGTTATTGTTACTAATGCCGGGGTTATCGGTTTTGACTCGCATGATGAAAGGATCTTGAGGGCAGCTTTCTCCACTATCGTTGATTGTCCAGCTAAAGTTGGTGATGATGCTTTGGCGTTGAGCTTCAGCATTACAGTATTTGCTAGTGCCAGCATCAAAAATAACTGAGCTTTCTAGGTTTTGAGCAGACCAAGCAATGAGAGTAGCGTCATAGTTGGGAGTGGATAGACCAGAGCTATCAGGCATAAAGCCGTTAAAGTCCCCAAACATATTGTTCATGTCTGTTACGTTCGATAAATCCCAGGTTTCTAAAGACTGATCAAAAGAAGATGCACCAGCAAACATAATTTGCATATCAGTGACATTGCTCGTATCCCAGCTGTTTAAACTCTGATTAAACGATGAAGCTCCGGCAAACATACCTTGCATAGTAGTCGCATTACTAACATCCCAATTATTCAGTGGCTGATTGAATGAAGTTGCAAGAGCAAATATACCTAACATATTAGTTACGTTGTTCACGTTCCAGTTATTAAGTGGTTGATTGAACGAGGTAGCGTTAGTAAACATCTGTTCCATACTTGTTACATTACTGGTGTCCCAATTATCCAATGGTTGGTTAAATGGAGACGGGTTATTCATATACTCATCATAAAACATAAGATCCATGTTTATGACAGCACTTGTATCCCAACTATTGATGGGCTGGTTGAACGCATGAGCATCTAGGAACATACCTCTCATTATTGTTACATTACTTACGTCCCAGTTATCCAATGGCTGATCAAACGAGTCCGTAAAAGTAAACATTAGTTCCATGCTCATCACATTACTTACGTCCCAGTTATTAACGTCAGAATCAAATAAAGTAGCACGTTCGAACATTCTGCTCATATCCACCACTTCACTAAGGTCTGGCGTATCGCTAGCTGTAAATATTGTTATACCTGATGCACCCATAAACATACCGCTCATGCTTTGCCATTCAATATCACCCCACTGCTTGACGTCAATTATTTTTTCTTGATCACCAACTGCCTGTATCATATGCGGGAAGGTACCAGTTATGGCAATGTCGTATTCTCCAGCTGAGCCGTAGGTACAAGTTACGTCACCGGTTTGGTTGGTGAATTCTGGAGTCCCATCGTTATTGCAATCTACATTGTAATTATAAGAATAATCAATTGTGTTGGTGGGTATAGTATATTGATTGCTGTTGCTAGTGCCCGGGTTGTCGGTTTTAACTCTCATGATGAAAGGATCTTGAGGGCAGGCACTGGTTGCGAAGGTCTGGTCTTGGCCATAGCTAGTACCATTATTATTTGCAGCATAAGCACGATAGTGGTATGTTGTGCCACAAGTAAGCCCACTTATATTAGCAGTTATTGTCCCAACATAACGCTTCAGCCTATAACCTAAGTTGTCTTGGATGTAGAGATTACCGTTAGGACTAAATGCAAGATCATGCGGGAATGTAAATTCTGTTAGCCCTGGGCCACCACTACCGAACTGCGATATGTAAAAGCCATTACTGCTAAACTTTTGGACACGGTGATTAAAGAAATCCATAACATAGACATTGCCGTCTTTGTCAATTGCTGCATTGCTTGGATGGTTGAGTTGCCCATCACCGGTACCATAACTACCCCACTTGGTAACGAAAACTCCGCTAGAATTAAATTTTTGGATTCGGTGATTGTTGGTATCAGCTACATATATATATCCACTAGAATCAACGGTGACACCATGAGGATTTGCAAACTGCCCATTACCGTTACCATTACTGCCAAATTTCATTAAAAAGCTACCGTTGGCATCGAATTTCTGAATACGATGATTATCTTGATCGGCTACATATATATTGCCACTGGTGTCAAACGTAATACCAGCAGGTGTACTAAACTGCCCGTCTCCTGCGCCATTTGTACCAAATTGCGACAAGTATGTGCCACTAGAATTAAACTTCTGGATTCTGTGATTTTGTGAATCAGCTACATAAATATTACCGGAACTATCAATAGATACATCATCTGGGGCATTTAATTGCCCATTACCGCTACCAAATGTGCCAAACTTCATTAAAAAGTTACCGTCGGCATCGAATTTTTGGATTCTGTGATTTGCCGAATCAGCTACATACACATTGCCACTAGAGTCTGTAGCAACACCATAAGCAAAACCAAATTGCCCATTACCGCTACCTTGTGAACCATATGTAGTTATTGTTGAGCTACTATCAGTAGCTGTTGAGCCATAGCTGTTGGTTGTGCCATATTGAAATCCTCGGGCAGTAATACTATCTGGCGAGGTAACACCGTTTAGGGTAGCGGATACATCTGTAATATTTGTTGCCGAATTAGTGCTAACTTGAGGTGCGCGAGTAGAAGCACAGTCTTGCCCGCCATCAATAATTGTCCATGAGTGGTTAGTTATAATGCTTTGACGTTCTGCAGCTGAAGTACAGTATTTTCTGCTGAAGGCATTAAGATGGACTCCATTTTTTAGATTTTGTGATGACCAGCCAATAAGAGTCGCGTCATAGTTGGCGACAGAAAGGGCAGTGTAATTAAGCATGTCATACATACCTGTTGTGCCGGTTACATTACTAACATCCCAAGCCGCAAGTGATTGATTAAATGAGCTGGTATTTTTGAACATGCCATACATAAACGTTATGTTGCCCGTATTCCAATTGTTTAGCGGTTGATTGAATGAAGATGCCCCACTAAACATTGAATCAGTATTAGTAACATGACTCACATCCCAATTGTTTAGCGGTTGGTTGAATGATGTAGCATTCTTAAATGCATTACCCATATAAGTAACATTGCCCGTATTCCAATTGTTTAGCGGTTGATTAAATGCTGATGCTCCTGTAAAAATACCGCCTATACTAGTAACACTGCCCGTATTCCAATTGTTTAGCGGCTGGTTGAATGAAGAGGCCCCACTAAACATAACGCTCATACTAGTAACATTTCCTACATCCCAATTATCTAGTGGTTGATTAAATGATGTAGCATTATAAAATGATGCCCACATACTAGTAACATTTCCTACATCCCAATTGTTTAGAGGTTGATCAAAGGCGCTAGCACCATAAAACATACTATTCATATCCGTCACATTGCTCACATCCCAGCTATTTAATGGCTGATTAAAAGATGATGCTCCATTAAAAACACTATGTATGCTGGTAATATGACTTACATCCCAGTGATTTAAGTTTGAGTTTAGGTTTGTGCTATTTGCAAACATCGTATCCAAGCTTGTTAATAATGAGAAATCTGGAGCATCTATTGCAGCAACTGAAAGATTTGCACATCCCATAAATGCATATTCCATTGATGCCCATGCATTAGTGCTCCACTGCTCAACAGTGAGTATTTTTTGCCTATCGCCACCGTTGTTAAATGCAATTCTCGGAAACGTTCCTGTAATACTTACTGTGTACGTACCGGTACTAGCGTAGGTATGTGTAGAGTTCCCTGTTAGACCAGTACTAGTATTGCCATCACCCCAGTCAACATTATAGTTGTAGCCACCACCAGTAGTTGGAATCGTAATTTGGTTTGGCCCACTAACGCCCGGATTATCCGTCTTCCAAGTAGTCACAAACTCCCCCGGCGCCCAATCTCCATTGTAAGTAACTGAATTGTCGGTTGAAGTACTAACTTGGTTAGTGCCACTAGCTATGTTCTGAGCTGTAATCACTTCTTGAGCGATGGTTGGGGTGATTGTACCAGCTCCAGTGGCTTGAATACGTACTTCATAAGTTGTTTTGTTGAAGGTTCCAGCTTCAGTAATAGATTGGATTGCTTGCCCAGGAGCTGTACCAGCTAGAGTGATGTCGGTATTAGTAAAAGTAGACTCATCAATAGCTTCATTGAATTGTACGGTAAAGACAGAAGTATAGGAGGGGTTAGCATCAGGGGTACCAGTCTTTTGATCTATTGATACAGTTAAGCTACCCGGTGCTGCCTTACCGCCATGCTTATCGTTATATAGTCCAGCGTATAAAAAACTAATTAAGGTAATCGCAATAGCCGATAAGAAGATGAAGAGTCTTTGACCTGAAGTAATATTAAGCCGTTGTTTTAACTTCTTCTTAGAACGACGCCGGTGTTCAGCCTTATCTACAGCATCAGTAACAGACTTCTTATTGCTCATAGGATCCAAGCTTGGGGCCTCCCACAGATTAATGAGTCGTCACCAGAAGAGACATTTAATCCACACCAGCCATAGCTGGAATGCTCAAGGTCTAACATTGTATTTAGTTTATATCTCTCCATCACCCTCAATAACAACATTTTGAAAATACCTAAGTGCTTATCCTTAAATTATAGTCGTTAGATGGGGGAAGGGGAAGGGGGGATATTACTCATACTTAAATTTGTATGGTGCGACAAAGTTTCAGGATACTAAATATAGCCTATATGCTATTTAGAGAATAGTTCTTTCCATAGTTTTTTAAGTAACTTCGGTGAGAATATACCACTCTGTCTTTGACGGGGGCCTTCTGGTGGCACCATTAGGCGTAGAGCTTTTGGTAGAATTTCTATTAAAACTGGATTCGTATATTCTTCACGTTCACCATCCACGCCAACTACAAGCTTTTGGCCTGGAGAATTAACTTTAAAATTTTTTGCAGTCCATTGATATACACTACCAATATTATTGTCTGCAAATGATTTATTAATTATCACGGCATCCACCATCTGTCGAATAAGTTGGTCGGTTAATTTAGTAATAGCAGTAATTTGAAGGATGCCTTTATCTAGATGATTGCGTCTACCTAGCTCGAATACGTTAGCTGTTTCATATTCATTAACACCAACTAAGATTTGAGTAGTATACCTATGTTTTTTATTGGATGCATCCACGAAAGCGAGCGGATAATATTTTTTAGTACCATTAAGTAAATTCTGTAAAACCCCCCGTGTTGTACGGATTTTGTTATCACGATATTCAGGATTGTCAACTATATCAGCGTATAAGCCAAACGAAACATTATTTAAGAATATCCGACCATTAATCGAACCAACATCGACCCTGCGTTCAACTCCACGAAAGCTAACAAGGGCATCACTAATTTCTTCAGGCTTAAAGCCGGCATCTCGCGCAAAATGACAGCGAGTACCGCCGGGCAACACCACTAGCGGCAAATCATGTTCGATGGCTACTTTTGCAACTGCCCCGAGGGTGCCGTCTCCTCCAGAGACACCAAGTACGTCAGCTCCACTTACTACTGCGTCTTGGGCTAACCGCTCAATGTTGTCAGATTTTTTGGTAACTACCACTTTAATACCCAATTTTTTGGCTTGTTGTGGAATATCAGCCTTGATTGCCCGTCCATCGCCAGATTTTGGATTAATAATAAGGACAGCGTTACTAAACTTAGCGGATTGAGTGGCTAGTATGGCTTGCTCACGTTTTTGGCGCCAGTATTCGCGTCGCAAAATTCCAACAAGTATGGCATATATTATGGCGAGACCGATAATGCGCAGTAAAAGAAAATTATTATTATCTAAATGAAAGTAGTAGATACTATAGATAAGAACACCACTGCTAAATAGTAAAACTGCCCATCCAGTCAAAAGTCGGGCTTTAGTGCCGGTAAAAATAAGCCATGCCGCATAGCAACTCAATGCAAATGCAATTAGGGTGATGGCAAATATACCAGGACTAGAGAATGCCAAATCGATGACTGTTAGTACGATTAGGCCGAATACCCCTAGTGCGGTAGCGATGAGTAGTCTCCATCCAACTGAAATTTTCATACTTATATTATATTACGACCATCAAGCAATAGTGTTTACAGATCATAGCCATGGAGGCCCGCCACTCTTTTACAGGTCTTTGTAACGTAGTCTATCTCAGTTTTTGTTAAACGCTTTTTCCATAGCTCGGTTAAGTCTTTTGATTTACGGTGTATGGAGTGAATTTTCGTATCCTTACCTTCGGCTTTATTTTTGGCATTGGTCAGTTCGTCAACTTTAGCTTTAACCGTGGTGGAATATTCTAATCCCAAACGCTTAAAAAGTTGCTTAAACTCTTGCTCGGGGTTGCTACTAATATCTTCATGCTTAATAAAAATCCAGTCTGGATATTTCTGCGACAACTCATAAGCTTTTTCATAGACCATATTATAAAGTAGGGCTGTTTCCTCGAGCTTTGTATGATTGCCTTTTGCAAACTCTTTAGCTTCTTTTTTATATTGAGGTAAATAGGTATTTAATAGCTCATTTTGGTGGGCGAGACGATCAAATGGTACACCCCAATCAACTTGTTTACAGCTGGCTACCAGTGCCAGTGGGTTACGCAAAAGGAATATTACTTGAGTATCGTATGCTTTATATAGCCACTCAGCCGCAAATGGACTTAAGGGATCTTTGTAGAGGGGCTGTTTGCCCATTAGTCGTTTAGAGTTATTAAAATGTTTAAAATGTGTGCGGTATGGCTTTTCATTACCCTCGTATATATAGGGGTACCATGTATTGAGGTTGAGTCCGCAAATTGGGCAATAGGTGTCACGCGAGAGGTCATCAAACCAGGGTGATAGTGGTTCATAAACATAGCGCAGTTCATTAGCTTGAGCCAGAATAGTCCCAACAAAAGTGGTGCCTCCACGATGCGTACCGCTAATTAATATTGGTCGCACTTCCATCTCTGGTAAGATCAGGCTAAATTTCTGCATTACATAATATAGGATGGAGCGAAATTTATTTTCAATCATTGCGTTTAATCTATTCCTTTAAATATTAACTTACAGTATACCGCACTTGCACATTACATTTACCCCTCCCCACTACTTCCCAGCCCGAGGCAGCAGCAAACTAACAGTGGTGCCCTTACCAACCACTGACCGCATGGTAAGTTCACCACCAACTCGCTCTACAATCAGTCTATCTAAGTACAGTGACAAACCAATCCCTTCATAGTCATAGGCTAGGACATCTGTCCCTCTAGCAAAGGGTTGCATGAGTTGAGCAAGCTTGTCTTTAGCAATACCTACACCAGTGTCTTGAACAGCAAGATGAATCATATCGCCCTGAGCCACAATAGTTAGGCCAATCTCAGCTCCGGCCTTAGAGAACTTCACCGCATTACCAATCAGTGAGCTAACTATCTGGGCTAGTGCCTCCCAGGAGTAAGGTTAACAGCTAGATTTGGTTCAATCTTAGAGTTAAACTTCATACCCTGACTTTCAACATACTCCGTCATGACCGGCAAGTGTGACTCTAACCAAGGCTTGAGTGGGGTGAGGGCAGTTTCGGCTGAGACTTGACCAACTGTAGTAATCTGACTGAGCTTAGCGGCTACCTGACCAAGCATGGCATAGCCATTAGCGAAGGTTGGAACTTGACCAGTAGCTAAGAGCTTCTCAGCTGGCAAGCGCATAGCATCAATCTGGTCATTTAATTCCTTAGTAGTAGTCTCCATGAAGCTAACTCGTTGACTGTCAATATTACGTTCAAAGCTGAGAGTAGCTTGAGCTTGTTTGTTTAAGGAACGTAAGCGCCAGCGAGCCCGGTAGGTAAACAGTACCATTAAGCCAGCAAAGATAGTTAGACAGATGAAGACTCCCACAGTGTAAGGGTTCAAGCCCATGCGGCCAACTACTAGAATAACAATCTCAAAGATTAACATTAGTGCCACTGTACTAACTACTGGCAACCAAACTCCAGTTCGTCGCATTAAGTGGGGGAGATCTTGTTTATCTAGTTGAACTAAGCCAGCACTGGCTTCAGTGGAGTCTTGGTTAGCTTGGAGCAAGTTAGCGGTATCATGACTCATAATCTCTAATGAGGCACCAATTACTTTAATCTCATGGGCCATGTGGGGTAGGGCAGTCTGAGCTAACTCTAAGCTACCTCGCATAATTTGCAATGGTGTATTGAGGTAATGCGAGCTTAGGTTAACAAAGTCTGCTCGCAACTGCTTACTAACTCGGTAGCGTCTTAAGAGTTTGTCTAAGTGATTATACACTTGCTGTTCGCGCCAGGTTTGGTAGAGGTAGAAGATAGCTAGCGCTACTAACAGAATGAGTAAACTAGCTGGTGCATAACTAGCACTGGGACCGAGGGCTCCGATGTAGCCACGAAGTTTTTCGGTGAAGCTACCACTACCATCTTGCACTCGTTGGGGAGCTGGAGTAACACTTGGCTTTGGCTTATACACTGGTGTACCAGGAACTGGCGTGTTGGTTCTGGTGTCAGTGGTTGGAACTTCGGGATCCGGGGTTGGGGTAACAGTAGTGGTTGGTGATGGGGTGGGGTCTGGTGTAACGCTTGGAGATGGTGATGGGGTGGATGGAGTGAGGGTAGTGCCAGACACCGGGCTAGTGTAAGGGCTAGTACCTACACTATTAATGGCTGCCACTCTAAAGTCATAGCTAGTGCTGGGGTTTAGGTTAGTTAGTACATGGGTAGTTGGTAATGGACCTTGGGTTGGAGCATTAATCCAGGTACTACTAGAAGAGGCTTTGTACTGGACTTGGTAGCTGGTGATGGGGCTATTACCATCGTCAGCTGGTGGTTGCCAGTTGAGCTTCATGGATGTAGTGGTTACATCCGTGATGGAGGGAGAGAGAGGGGCGGAGGGGGCTGTAGCTGGGCAGTCTTTACCGGCATCATTTATTGTCCAGCTTTTGTTAGTGATGATGCTTTGGCGTTGAGCTTCAGCATTACAGTATTTGCTAGTGCCAGCATCAAAAATAACTGAGCTTTCTAGGTTTTGAGCAGACCAAGCAATGAGAGTAGCATCGTAGTTGGGGGTGGAGAGGCCAGATGGATTTGGCGTATAAGATTCATCGACGGGATATCCTAGTACTGACGACATCATAATCCAAAAATCATCCTTTTCTTGTTGAGTCCATTGGCTATAAGACTTACCTAGCTGTATTTCATTATCAGTAATAGAAGCTTGTACTATGTCACCAAACATACCCTGCATACTTACTACATTACTGATATTCCAACTATCTAGTGATTGGTCAAAGCTCGTTGTGCTAGAAAACATGCCTTGCATTTCTATTGCACTGCTAACATCCCAATTATTAAGGGGCTGGTTGAAGTCAGTAGCACCTGCAAACATACCATTCATACTGGTTACGCTGCCAACATTCCAGTCATTTAAAGGTTGGTTGAAGGTATCGGCTTTAAAAAACATACTGATCATATCTGTCACATTGCCAACATTCCAGTTATTTAGAGGTTGATTGAATCTAGTATAAGCAAACATACCTCCCATATCTGTCACATTGCCAACATCCCAGCTATTTAAGGGCTGGTTGAAGGCGCTACTTTGCATAAACATACCGTCCATCCTGGTTACATTGCTGACATTCCAATTATTTAGGGGTTGATTGAAGGCGCTGCTTTGTGCAAACATAAATCTCATATCTGTCACATTGCCAACATCCCAGCTATTTAAGGGCTGGTTGAAGGCGCTGCTTTGTGTAAACATATATTGCATGCCTGTTACATTGCTGACATCCCAATTATTTAAGGGTTGGTTGAAGGCATCGGTTTCAAAAAACATACCTTCCATATTTGTTGAATTGCTGACATCCCAATTATTTAGTGGTTGATTGAAGCTAGTACCACCTGCAAACATACCTTTCATATTTGTTGAATTGCTGACATTCCAATTATTTAGGGGTTGATTGAAGGCGCTGCTTTGTGCAAACATAAATCTCATATCTGTCACATTGCCAACATCCCAGCTATTTAAGGGCTGGTTGAAGGCGCTGCTTTGTGTAAACATATATTGCATGCCTGTTACATTGCTGACATCCCAATTATTTAAGGGCTGGTTGAATGAACCTGCTTCCGTGAACAAATTTGATACATCGGTAACATTACTAACATCCCAATTTTCAATATTAGAATTAAAACTTGATGCCCCTTCAAACATACTAACCATGCCTGTTACCTGACTTAAGTCTGGCGTATCAGTGGCAGTAAAGGTTGTAATATTCTTAGCGTCACGGAACATTTGACTCATATCCTGCCAGGCAATATCGCCCCATTGTTTGACATCTATAATCTTTTCTTGATCGCCATTAGATTGATACATGTGTGGGAAAGTGCCAGTTATGGCAATGTCATATTCACCGGCAGAACCATAGGTACAAGTTACGTTACCGGTTTGATTGGAGTGTTCTGGAGTCCCATCGTTATTGCAATCTACGTTGTAGTTATATGCGTAGTTGCCATTAGTAGGAATGGTGTATTGGTTATTGTTGCTAATGCCGGGGTTGTCGGTTTTGACACGCATTATGAAAGGATCTTGAGGGCAGCTTTCTCCACTATCGTTGATTGTCCAGCTAAAGTTAGTGATGATACTTTGGCGTTGAGCTTCAGAATTACAGTATTTGCTAGTGCCAGCGTCAAATGTGACCGAGCTTTCTAGGTTTTGAGCAGACCAAGCAATTAAAGTAGCGTCGTAGTTGGGGGTGGAGAGGCCGGATGGATTGGGTACATAGGACTCATCGACAGGGTAGCCTATATACCAAGACATTTGCCACCAAAAATTATCTTTTTCAGCTTGAGTCCATTGAGCGTAGGATTTACCAAGTTGCTGTTCAAAGCCTTGTTTAGCAAGTAATATATAATCGCTAAACATGCCTTGCAAACTTGCTACATTACTAACATTCCAGTTAGCTAGCGATTGATCGAAGCTTGTTGTGTTAGCAAACATACCCGTCATGACTGTTACATTGCTAACGTTCCAGTTATTTAGGGGTTGATTGAAACTAGTATTGACTGCAAACATTAAACTCATATTTGTTACATTGCTAACATCCCAGTCATTGAGAGGTTGATTGAAGGCACTGGTTCGCCATAACATAAAGCTCATATCTGTTACATTGCTAACATTCCAGCCGTTGAGTGGTTGATTAAAAGATGTAGCAAAGGCAAACATACCTTCCATATTAGTCACAACACTCGTATCCCAATTATTTATATTTTGATTAAAATATTGAGCACCGGTAAACATGTTCTCCATTGTTACAACACTGCTTGTGTCCCAGTTATTGAGGGGCTGGTTGAATGGTACGCTGCTTTCGGCCATTTCCCATCCAAACATCCAAGACATATCAACAACATTGCTAACGTCCCAGTTATTGAGAGGTTGATTAAAGGCACTAGTTTCCATAAACAATTGACTCATATTTGTAACGTTACTAACATCCCAGTTATTTAAAGGTTGGTTAAAGCTGTCTGTTCCATAAAATAAGCCGAACATATCAACAACACTACTAACATCCCAGTCATTGAGGGGTTGATTGAAGGCATCGGCATCTTGAAACACCCGGTGCATACTGGTAATGTTACTAACATCCCAATTATTTATATTTGTATCAAAGTTTGTCGCGTTAGCAAAGACGTTATCCATACTGGTTACCTGGCTTAAGTTTGGGGTATCTGTAGCGGTAAACACAGATATATTTGAAGCACCAGAGAACATTCCAGTCATATCTTGCCATTCAATATCACCCCATTGTTTGACGTCTATAATCTTTTCTTGATCGCCACTACTAGGTTGATACATATGTGGAAAAGTGCCAGTTATAGCAATGTCGTACTCCCCGGCAGAACCATATGTGCAAGTAACATTGCCAGTTTGGTTGGTGTATTCTGGAGTACCATCGTTATTGCAATCTACGGCGTAATTATATGTATAGTTGTTATTAGCAGGAATGGTGTATTGGTTATTGTTACTGGCACCGGGGTTATCAGTTTTGACGCGCATTATGAAAGGTTGTTGAGCACAAGCACTGGTTGTAAAAGTTTGGTCTTGGCCATAGCCAGTGCCATAACCGTTGGTAGCATATGCTCGGTAATGATATGTTGTGCCACAGGTTAGCCCACTTATATTAGCAGTTATTGTCCCAACATAACGCTTCAGTCTATAACCTAAGTTGTCTTGGATGTAGAGATTACCGTTAGGACTAAATGCAAGATCATGCGGGAATGTAAATTCTGTTAGCCCTGAGCCACCACTGCCGAACTGCGATATGTAAAAACCATTACTGCTAAACTTTTGGACACGGTGATTAAAGAAATCCATAACATAGACATTGCCGTCTTTGTCAATCGCTGCATTGCTAGGATGATTGAATTGTCCGTTACCGCTACCACCGCTACCCCACTTAGTAACGTATGCACCTGTAGAATCAAATTTTTGAATGCGATTATTATATGTATCGGATACATATATATAGCCAGATCCATCTACAGTTACACCATGTGGTTGACTGAACTGACCGTTACCACTACCATTTGAACCAAATTTCATGAGGAAGTTGCCATTAGAATCGAATTTTTGAATACGATTATTATCCGTGTCGGCAATAAATATATTATCGCTATCATCTATGTAAATACTGGTCAGAGCATTGAACTGTCCATCGCCCGTTCCGCTAGAGCCCCACTTAGAAACATATACCCCACTAGGGTTAAATTTCTGAACTCGATGATTGTGTGTGTCTGCAACGTATATACTGCCTGCGCTGTCAACTGCCACGTCGTTTATAGCACTTAATTGTCCATCACCACTACCACTGACGCCAAACTTCATTAAAAAGTTACCGTCAGCATCAAATTTTTGAATACGGTGTCTCTCTGAATCTGCAACGTAGACATTACCACTAGAGTCTGTAGTAATACCATAAGCAAAGCCAAACTGACCATCGCCAGTTCCGCTAGAGCCATGAGTGGTAATTGTGGCACTACTGTCGGTGGCTGTTGAGCCATAGCTGTTAGTTGTACCATATTGAAATCCACGAGCTGTAATTGCATCTGGCGAAGTAACACCGTTTAGGGTAGCGGATACATCTGTAATATTTGTTGCCGAATTTGTATCAACTTGCGGTGCGCGAGTAGAGGCACAATCCTGCCCGCCATCACTAATTGTCCATGAATGATTGGTTATAATATTCTGGCGCTCAGTAGTAGAGACACAGTATTTGCTGGTGCCTCCGTTAAATGTAATTCCGTTATTTAAAGCTTGCTGACTCCATGCGGTTAGCGTTGTGTCATAATTACTTGTTGAAAGCCCTGATCCACCGGAAAACATATTTGACATATTAGTTACGTTACTAACATTCCAGTTATTTAACGATTGATTGAAAGATGTAGCATAATTAAACATACCCGACATATTAGTAACACTACTAACATTCCAGTCATTTAGCGATTGATTGAAAGATGTAGCATAATTAAACATATTTGACATATTAGTTACGTTACTGACGTTCCAATTATCAATAGATTGATTAAAGGTAGTGTTATTAAACATTTCCCTCATATTAATAACGTTACCTGTATCCCAATTGTTAATGGATTGATTAAACGACTGCGCACCATAAAATAACATGTGCATATATATCACATTGCTTACGTCCCAATTATTTAGGGGTTGGTTGAATGATTTTGCATTGTGGAACATGCCACTTATATTAGTTACATTACTGACATCCCAGTGGTTTATATTACTATTGAAACTGTTCGCAACACCCGCACCAGTGAACATAGATGACATATCGGTTACTTGACTTAAGTCGGGAGCATCAAGTGCTGATATCTGGAATACACCCGGAACATCACCCTGATATTCAAATGACTGGCCCATAGATTTCCACTGGTTCGTTCCCCATTGTAATACATCAAGAACCTTTCTCTGTCCGACTGCAGTGTATGCGTGAAAGCTTGGGAATAAACCTGTAATACTTATTTCATATTGGCCTGGTACTCCGTAATTGCAGGTATAGTTGCTGGTTTGATTTGTGGCTTCTGGAGTACCGTCATTATTACAGTCAACGGTGTAGTTATAGGGTGAAGCTGTAACTCCTATTGTAAACTGATTATTACCGTTTGAACCTGGGTTATCTGTCTTAACCCTAATTATAAACTCCCCAGGCGCCCAATCGCCGTTGTAAGTAACCGAGTTGTCAGTTGAAGTTGATGCTTGGTTAGTGCCACTAGCTATGTTCTGGGCTGAGATTAGTTCTTGGGCTATGGTTGGGATGATGGTTCCTGCACTGGTAGCTTGGATACGTACTTCATAGGTTGTTTTGTTGAAGGTTCCGGCTTCGGTAATTGATTGGATTTGTTGTCCTGGTGCAGTACCACCTAGAGTTATGTCTGGGTTAGTAAAGGTAGCCTCATCAATAGCTTCATTAAACTGCACGGTAAAGACAGAAGTATAGGAAGGGTTAGCATCAGGGGTACCAGTTTTTTGATTTATTGATACAGTTAAGCTACCCGGAGCTGCCTTACTGTCATGACGGTCATTATATAAACCGGCATATAGAAAGCTAATTAAGGTAATTGCAATAGCCGATAAGAAGATGAAGAGTCTTTGACCTGAAGTAATATTAAGCCGTTGTTTTAACTTCTTCTTAGAACGACGCCGGTGCTCAGCCTTATTTACAGCATCAGTAACAGACTTCTTATTGCTCATAGGATCCAAGCTTGGGGCCTCCCACAGATTAATGAGTCATCACCAGAAGAGACACTTAAGCCACACCAGCCATAGCTAGAATACTTAAGGTTTAACCTAAGACATCTGCCCCTCTGGCAAAAGGCTGTAATTATATTTAGTTTATATCTCTCCATCACCCTCAACAACATTCTTAAAATACCTAAATGCTTATCCTTAAATTATAGTTGTTTGATGAGGGAAGGGGAAGGGGAAGGGGGGATGTTTGTTAGGGAGAGATGTTTATTGGTTGGTTGTGTATTCGCTTATATTCTCAAGTACATATTTTTGCAAGTCTTCTATATATTTATCGTCCTCATCGGTGGCGCCAGCACACTCGCTCTGCCAATATGTACCAAGCCAGACTCGATACCACTGATTATGAATTTGCCTATGCTGCTCTTTGAGTGTCATATCAGATCCTTTTATGACTGCCTCAGCGATAGCTGTATCGACAGGCCAGATTGCCACCGGATACTCACAGCGATTAAAATAAGATTCATTATTATCTCGAATAAGATAGCGTTTGGATACCCCAGACGGTAAGTTAATTGGTTCAACTTTATAACTCAGCCCGCGCATGGCTGGGTCTTGCACCGATAACGAGGATCCCGTTATCGCCAGAACGAAGGGCTTGTCTGAAGCTACTGGGCGACTGAAGCCCAAATAAAATCCATATAGTAGTGAAATTACCGCAAGTATAGCTATTGCAATAATAATTCCAGGCAATAGCCTCAGTCCATGTTGCTGATATCGTTTATGTTGTTTCATACTTACAACAAATTAATTGCTTATGCTCTTTAAGTATAGTGGAAATTAACGCACTTCACTACCGGTTAACAGAGCGTTCTGTTGAGGCGTTATATTCGGCTAGCTCTTCTTCTAATTTATGCTTTTTATTATCTAGATAGTGCATTAAGTTTGTGATTGCAGCACTTAGAACTAAGTAGAAAATAATCGCAAAAATAGCTGAGATATCAAGATAGCCGGTTTCACCAACTGGCTTGGTGGGGAAGATACCGCGGAACGGCGCCATTAGGTCAGTTGTTACATTGTAAACCCATTGCACAAATGGAGTACTAGGGTTGGCCGAGAATAGTAAGAAGAATACTCTAAATAACAGCAGTGCGTTTGCAAAATATAGAAAGCCGTTGGCAAAATAGGCTACAGCTCGACCAAAAGTAACTGTCTGTAAGGTTGACTGGGGGTTTTTCTTATCGCTCATATTAAAACTTATTCCTTTCTATATAATTTCTTAAGTCTAAGTATACTCGCAAATTCGAATTTTTATTAGTCGTATTAGTTGGGGGAGGTAGTATAATATATATGTAAGTAAAGGAGTTAAAGATGAGAGGTCCGATCGACTATATTGTTATTGGCTTTACTGGTAACAGGTTTAAAGGTGACATATTAGCTGAGCTAGCAGCTTCAGTTGAGCAGGGTGTAATATCTGTGCTTGACTTAGCTGTTATTGCTAAGGCTGAAAATGGGAGTGTGGCAAAGGTAGAATTGGTTGATGTTGAGGGGTTAGAAAATATTCTGCCGGCTAATCGAGAAGAACTGATTAACGAAGATGACATCGCAGAAATTGCAGATGTGCTGGATGATAACTGTTCGGCTGGACTGCTAATTATTGAACATCTGTGGGCAAAGGGATTAAAGAAGGCTATTTTAGATGCCGATGGAGTGCTGCTAGCTGAGGGACGTATTCATCCAGATGCATATACAGAAGTAATTGAGAAAGGAGCAAACTAATGCCGGGATTATTGCGAGGTATGGCCAGAACAGCAGTTGTTGCCGGAACTGCCACAGCAGTTTCAAACCGAGTGAGCCGAAGACAGGCTAATAAATGGGCAAGTGAAGAGGAACTACAAGCACCTGCCCAAGAGACCCCTGTATCCCAGGGTGATGATCCGTATGTTGAGCTTGAAAAACTCGGCCAACTGAAGGCGGATGGGATCATTACTGAAGAAGAATTTGCAGCTAAGAAAAGGCAACTTCTAGGTTTATAGGTTAAATAAAAAATAGGCACTCCATGTAGGGGTGCCTATTTTTTATTATTTTGGCGAGCCTGATAGCGTTCGATGCGGTGAGTTGCTGCCCCTTTTACTAAGACATTGAGCGTGGCGGCAATGATACCGACACCAAAAAGTACATAGAAGATTGTGAATAATTTGCCAATTTCAGTCTTTGGAACAATATCACCATAACCAATCGTAGTAAGGGTGATGGTGGAAAAATATAAGGCATCAAGCCAGGTTAAACTTTCGGTATAGTGATAAAAAACCGTACCAATACTCAATACAAAGACGGCTATAAAAGCAACCCATCTAAAACGCTTGGCGGTACGCAGTGCTTCATTCATGATATGTAATATTGTATGCCACTTATACTATTGTGTAAAAATTGACAACTATAGCTTCATATTTTATAAATAACGAGCACACCTTGAAGTAAGCGCAAAACACAAAATAGTCACCTTCAGCGCGCGCATGCGATGCACGCCAGCAATGACTGCGTAGTGGTACAGCCCACCAGAACTACTGAGGCCTTTATTGTAAGTTGACTATATGTGTGGTACGATACTAAACCGTTTTGCACCTTACCCAATAGGAGAATGATGTCTGCAGTTCACCGCACACATTTACTACATAAACAGATAGTAAATGGGCTAACCCTACAGAAAGCAACTCCAATGTGTCAGATTTGTTGGGGTGTTGCAGATGAGTCTGGGAGAGGGATAGAAGAAACATATCTAGCCATTAGTGACCTGATTGATATTGGAATCTTGAACTTTCGGGCACGCGCTTTTTTGCCGGAGCAAGCCGAATCAATGGCTGTCATATCGATTAACCATTATGGTAGCTACCTGTTTGATGAGCTATTGGATCTGAGTATTTCGACTAAAGCACTATCTCGTAGCGACACCATGCTCACGGTGCTTCAGACCTGTGGATCATCTACGAAAGATGAGCTATTTAAGCAGGTGGCCTTTGTTAGACGACCATCACGCTATAGTTACGCATCTTTCGTACTTACACTACGATACCTCTCGATGACGGGCAGGGTGGAGATTATTCAGCCCAAGGTTGATACCCCAGTTTATAGCGTCACACAAGATGGCCAAGCTAGACTTAAGCGTATTCACAAGCAGGTGGCTGGCGATAATCACCTATAAAGTTCTAGTATTACTAAAAAAGCAAACCCCATTAAGAGTGGGGTTTTTACTATTGTGTTAATTAAAAAATTATATTAAAATACTTCTCACGTCCAAACCCCATGGAGGAACCTTGTCATCAGAACGTCAAAAGGCTCAGGTGCGTAGTCGAATCCTGGAGATCCTGGGATCATGCGAAGAGAACGGATGTCATAACGCAACTTTGATTGGTCGCCTGCAGACCATGCGCTTCCCGCGCCGGGTTTATACTAGTGCCATCCAGTCGCTCCAGGCATCTGGGCAGATCGTGCGCGTAGCGTGTGGTGATAGCTATCGTTGGCATCTCACCGATCAACCCGTCACCGCATCCTGACCTTTACCCTAATCTGAGGCCTTTTCACCCAGTCATCTGGGTAATTAAACCATAGCTTTCACGCAATATGTGAAGGCTATTTTTTTACAGTTTTTTTACGTGTGTGCGGTCTCTTAGGTGTAGCCTTACTTAAAGATGGTTTTTTATTGGCCGACTTGGTAGTTTTCTTGCTTAGGCTGTCATTAGTTGATTTTGGACTATTTTTTTTAGATAGATCTAAGCCCGTTAAGGCTGAACTGGTTGCTGTAATAAGATAATTACTCGGTGCTGAAAGTTTTTCCTGAATATCTTCGGCAACTTTTGAATCAACCGCCTCCAATAGTACACCCTGTGCGCCACCAATTAAGTCAAGTTGCACATAGCTTGATTTGAGAAAACGATCAAATGGGTTAGAAACAATTGTCATTTTTTGAATATGGCCATAATCTACGATGGTTGTACGACGAGTCGGCCAGCCAGCCTGGATAACTACACCTTTTGGAGTAAAAGTGTAGTTGGTTGTAAAAGCTGAAATAATTGCGCGCAGTAGAGAATATAGACTTATCGCTACTAAAAATACAGCCATAACGCGTGGCAGGGGCGATAAAAATGCTCGCCCAATATCTTGGTCGGCCATCCCAAAAATTTTGGCTGAGCGAATTAGACCAATGGCTGTAGCTCCCACCATAATAATTAGAACCCATAATATAAACTTTTTAAAAGTCGACCACCAGTGATAACCAAAGAAGTATAAAAAGGCCCAGCGTGAGAGCTTGATAGTGGTTTCTTTACTGGTTGAAGAATTTTTACGCTTTTTTGCCATATTCTTATTACAGTACAACTTTTAGCTTTAGTCACCAAGCATAAGTGGGGTGAGGGGTGGACTAGAAAATAGCTTGAGATAGGTATTACAATGTAGGTATGTCCAAGGAAAATTTTTCTTACTACCGAGGTGAACAATTTGTGGTCTGGCAACAAAAATTCAGCGTAGAAGAGTTTGCTCAAGAGTTTAATATCTCACCATACTCAGCTATGAAAATTCTACTAAACATGGAGTCTGCCGGCCTAATTAATGAAACAAATACACCCGGGACATTTAAATCCTGCATTTCAAAAGCCAGCAATGCCAATGAAGCTAATGCTGAAATACATCAGCTCTTAGGGGCGGCAACTCGCTACGTACGTGATTTTGGCAGTACGGATGCAACATTAATGGCAAAAGCTCTTTTTATTACCAAAAAACAGGCTGGCCAGCTACTTAAAACCATGGCTGCAGTAGGGATTGTTGAACAAAAACCTATGTACCAAGCGCTGACCGAAGAAGACGTTCGTGCTCGGGGTAAGAATTGGTATCATCCGTTTACTTCATCGGTACAGTTATTGGATAGTGAAGGCTTGAACCAGATGGTCTTTCATGCCGACAGTGATGCAATATATCCTGAAGTTGAAAAATATGTTATCCAAACTGGCTCCGCGAGTGCAGCGCAACTTCAACGTCAATTTCATATTGGCTATGCGCGTGCCGCACGCTTACTAGACAACTTAGAGGAAGCAGGTGTAATAGGGCCAGCAAATGGGCCTTTACCGCGCCAGGTTTTCCGTAAGCCACCAATTGATTTTGACATGGGCGGAAACGAAGCTGATGATAAGCCGTGACCTACAAGAATAATTTATAGGTTAAGGCACCATAGAAGTACTACTCTATAAAAAGATTTTTAAGATATTACAATAGCTAATTAAAAGTCTATATTTTGATGCCTACTTGAGAGTAGCGCTAATTGTGGGTATGCTGTAAAGCATAAGTATTTAAGCGAGATTTTTTTGCAATGAAGCTTCTGCGTAGTAGGCGAAATGGAATGGGGGTAATAGAGATTATTATTGGAGCAGCAGTAATAATTTTGATAGGTGGAGGCATTTGGTATGCCTTAAATGGGAATAAAAAAAATGAACTAACACCAGCGCCAACTGCAGTTGCAGTAAAAAAAGAAGCTAAGCTAATCTGGCAACAAACCTCAGATGGTTGGCAAGCTTCCGAGGCTCCACCAGATTGCCCGACCCAACCCATGTTGAAGACTCCGACTAATCTTAGTAAAGTCACTAGCATCTTATATCCAGGCCAAAAGCGAGGGGGTAATTATAAGTCGCATGGTGGATTTCGCTTGGATGGTACATCAAATTCATTGGTTGTCGTAACAGCTCCGATCGATGGCTACGTGGTGCGTGGTGCGCAATACATCGAGCAAGGTGAAGTTCAGTATATGTTCGACATTATGAATAATTGCGGAGTAATGTATCGACTGGACCACCTAGGTACTCTATCAACAAAACTAAAAGATGCTACGAAAACTTGGCCGCCAGCTCAAGTAGATAGCTCGCAAACTCAGCCAGTCACAGCTACGGTTCATATTGAAGCTGGTGAGACCCTAGCGACATCGGTCGGTTTTGTTAAGTCAAAGAATACATTCTTCGATTTTGGCGTGTATGATTTTCGTAGTCAAAATGCAATAAGTAAATCTGCTACCTATCAAGCTGCGCATAGCCAATTCAAGGAGACTGATTGGCATGCAGTCTGTTGGTTTAACTGGATGCCAGAGGCTGACGAGAAGATTATCCGTGCACTTCCTTCTGGTGACCCAGCCAGCGGTAAAACCAGTGACTACTGTCGATAAACCATATTTTGTCTATATTGTTCGCTGTAACGACGGGTCATTGTATACTGGTGTTAGCCACGATGTAGAGAGGCGAGTTGCTGACCATAATTCCGGCAAGCAGGGGGCAAAATATACTCGCTCACGCCGACCGGTCCAGTTAGTGTTCAGAAAAAAAGTAAAAAACCGCTCAAGTGCCCAGCAAGAAGAGTGGCGGATTAAGCAATTAAGTCGTCGAGATAAACAAAAACTAATAACTGCTGGTATGATGAGGGAATAATGAAGTTAAAGCGTATTATTGTAGATGTTCGAGAGCCTCGAGAATTTAGTCAGAGCCATGTAGTGGGAGCTGTTAACATACCGCTAAGTAATATTAATAATTTAAGCCAATACTTGCCAAATGCTAATTTTGATGACGAATTGATATTATATTGTCGGTCGGGTGGTCGAGCCGAAATGGCTTGTCATTCTATATCAATGCTTGGTTTTAGCAGTGTAGTTAATGGCGTGAACCAAGAGACGGTTGAAGAAAATTACTGTTAGTTCTAAATCCAGTATAATAGTAGTATGAAAAAGGGTAGCTTGTATGTTATTTTGCAATTCATACTTTTGGCAATACTGGCACTTAGTAGCAATCAGACACCGCGCATATTGAGCTTTATACTGGCCGGTGGCGCAATTTTACTTGGTCTTACAGCAATGCTTGCCATGACTAAGCCAACCCTAACCGTTATGCCAGAAATTGCTCGCGGAGCAGAACTCAGCACCACTGGACCATACAAATACATCCGGCACCCAATATATACCGCACTAATGATTCTGGGGTTAGCAATGTTATTACAAAATGCTACTACTATACGCATATTGGTATATATATCATTAGTGATAATTCTTATACTAAAGGCCAATTATGAGGAGCGCCTCCTAGCCAAACACTACCGTCAATACACACCATATAAGAAAACCACCAAGCGGTTTATACCCGGCATATACTAACTATTCATAGGTTGTGGTTATCTTAAAAATTCAGATATTTTTCAGTTAAGCGGTTTAATATTTGTAAGTATATGCAAAAACTAGACTCACGAGTACCTCACTATCAGCTCGAACTTAAAGCCTATGGTGAGTCACACAAGCCACGAGTTATCCTGCTACACGGTATTGCTACTAGCTCAATTATTTGGCAGAAACTAGTTGGCGAGCTTAGCTCCAACCATCATGTTGTAGTGCTCGACTTATTAGGACATGGTAAAAGCCCAAAACCCACCAACATTTCATACACAGCGCAAATTCAAGCTCAGTCAATCCATTACACCCTTGCCATAAATGGGTTATTACACCCCAGCATTATAGTTGGTTTTTCAATTGGTGCCTTAATTGCAACACGTTTTTCGGTGATGTATCCAGATTTAGTAGAGTCATTGGTGGTTGCAGCCCCACCAATATATCAACAAAAAACGATTGATCATCGTAGGCTACTAGACCGATCTTACCAAGTGCTGTATTCTGCCCTGGCAAAATTACCCAAAAAAGCCACACTTAAGACTACAGCTAGTTTGCAGCGTCGAACACCCCAGCTAATGGGTAAAAATCGACTCTGTGAAGAAACCTGGCATCCAATTTTCAGTAGCTTAGCGCATACCGTACAGGAGCAAAGCTTTAGTCAAGATATTCAATATCTCAACCAGCGAACCAAAGTGCATCTCCTGTACGGTGCATTCGATCACTTGGTTATTGCCAAGCATATCCATGCGGTGGCAGACTCTCGATCACAGACTCATATCAAAAGAATCTTAGCTCCGCATGCTATTACCTCACGCTACGTCAAAGCGATTAATCAGACGGTACACGAAATCTCAAGTCAAACATTAACAGCGTCAGGCTCGGCGTATTAATTAAGAGTATTTGCTATACTTAAAATATATGATTGAAGTGCGCGATGTAAGTAAGACTTACGGCAAGGGTGATAATCTCTTTACCGCCCTACATAAAGTTAGTCTACAAATTCCTGCCGGTACTACGGTGGCTATTGTTGGCAAGTCTGGTTCTGGCAAATCGACTCTGATGCACATTATGAGTGGTCTTGATCGGGCTAGTAGTGGGGAAGTAGTGGTCAATAGAAAAAATCTCCACGATATGAAGCCACGTTATATTGATAAGTTTCGTGCCTCGGAGATGAGTTTTATATTTCAGGCCTTCTTTGTGGAGGCCAATCAAACTTGCTACCAAAATGTAATGCTACCGCTAGAAATCGCTCGAGTTGCCCGACGCAAGCGTCAGGGCTTAGTGATGAATGCTCTAAGGGCGGTTGAACTTGAAGGTAAGGTCGATAGCTTAGCCAGCAGTTTGTCGGGTGGACAAAAACAGCGCCTAGCGATTGCTCGAGCCATCGTCAATAAGCCAAAATTAATTTTTGCCGATGAGCCAACTGGCAATCTTGACAGTAATACTGGCGAGTTAATTATTAAATTACTTTTCGACCTCAATAAAAAACTAGGGTGTACATTAATAATCGTGACGCATGACTTGGAGTTAGCACAAAGATGTCGTATGCAAATCCATATGAAAGATGGCGAAATTCAAGATGATATAAAAAAAATAAAGTCAGCTAGCGTAGATCGGGTGGTTAAAAAATGATCCTACGTGACCTAATTAATCGAGCTAGTCGCAGCTTACGTAGTGCAAAAGGGCGCACTATTTTAACGGCCTTAGCGATTGCGGTTGGAACCTTTGCCCTTACTTTAACAATGGCTGCCAGTAATGGTGCTACGGCTTTTGTAAACAAAATCATTGCTGAGAACTTTGATCCATCTGAACTTATTGTGACGGCCGATGAATCGATATTTGGGCGAGGAGATACCACAAAACCACGAGAGTATGATCCAAGTTTTGGTATGGGGGTAGCCAACAGTGGTGCAACCACCCAGGTAAAGCGCCTCACCGAGGAAGACATCACTAAGCTTAAAGCGATTGACGGGGTTGAATCGGTTCGAGAAGATTTGCAAATAAATTTACACTATATTACACGTGAAGGTCAGAAGAAGTATGTAGCTACAGCGGCCACATTTAACCCTGCTCAAAAACCAGAGCTAGTAGCTGGCTCAATACCTCAACCACTTGATGGGGAGCGAGTTTTGCTACCTGAAGGATATATTTCTGCACTGGGTTTTTCAAGCGCCGAAGAAGCAATTGGCAAGACAGTGATTTTTTCAGTTCAAAAACCGTTGTCTCCGGCTGAGATGATGGCTTTAACCACTTCCGGTGCCACCCCAGAAGAAATCGCCAACCAGGCTCAAACTAATTCACAACAATTCGAATATAAAATTGCAGCCGTTATGCGCAAGCCCGTCACTGCCCAGCCTGGTACAGATCTCTACCTCTACATTGGTGCTGATGATGCTCGCAAACTCAATGACATTACAACTGCCGGCACGACAAATTACCGAAAATTTAACTATGTTTTTGTGAAAGTCAAAGACGGCACAAATGAAAAAAGTATGGCTGAGGTGCAGAATAAAATCAAGAATTTGGGCTTTATTTCACAAAGCGTAAAAGAAACTCAGGAGTTTCTTACGAATATCATCGGAGTATTGCAGGGGATTGTAGCTGCCTTTGGGGCAATTGCGATCATTGCATCGGTCTTTGGTATTGTAAATACTATGTATATTTCGGTTTTACAGCGTACGCGTGAGATCGGCCTGATGAAAGCCCTGGGGATGCGCAAGCAAGATATTGGCCATCTTTTCCGGTTTGAAGCAGCTTGGATTGGGTTAATTGGCGGTGTTATTGGCTCATTAACTGCAGTTGTACTGGGCGTAGCTTTAAACCCTTGGATTACGCAAAAAATTAATTTGGGTGAAGGGAATAGTCTACTGATATTTCGTCCCATTGAAATAATTATACTAATTTTGATACTAATGCTAGTTTCCATATTGGCCGGCTGGCTACCATCCAGAAAAGCGGCCAAACTCGACCCAATTGAGGCACTTCGCACTGAGTAGCATATAATATTGCGTAGAAAGTTAATATGTGTTAGAATATAAGCACATATTAATCAGCTCTCTTTTATAAATATCGAGTCTTAGGAGAAATCAACGCAAGCGCACGGCGCTTTGGCCTCGCTGTTTTAAAGCGAGATAATTTTTCCATAGAAAGGCTCTTTTCTTTTGCACAATTCATCAACTAGACGTCCCGGCGGTCCTCGCCGTAGTTATTCTTCCCGACCAGGTCGACCGCATAATCCACACAAACCTCGCTACGGTAGCGGTAAGCGTAAGCCAACCAAATTTGGTAAGCAGTTTATTGATCCTACCAAATTCATTAACGCTGCGACCAAGCCGGCCGACCAAACACCGTATCAAGCCAAGCACGTCTTTGCCGATTTTGGATTTATTAAAGACCTGCAACGCAACCTAGATCAAAAAGGTTACACCGTTCCAACTGCCATCCAGGATCAGTCTATCCACTCGGCAATTGAAGGTCGTGACATTATTGGCCTAGCTAATACTGGCACCGGTAAAACTGCTGCTTTCTTACTACCAATTATTCAGCGTCTTAAAACTGATAATCAAAAACAGTCGGCTCTAATTATTGCCCCTACTCGAGAATTGGCTACCCAAATTGACGATGAATTTAGGGCTTTTGCACATGGCTTAAAGCTATATTCTGCCGTCTGTGTGGGCGGAATGAATATTCGACCACAAATCCAACAGTTATCTCGACATCCACATCTTATTATCGGGACACCTGGTCGGCTGAAAGATTTATTGGATCAAAAAGTCCTGCGCTTGTCGCAAGTTAGTTTTTTTGTTCTAGATGAAGCTGATCGTATGCTTGACATGGGCTTCATGCCGGATCTTAAGGCTATCATGGCTTATTTGCCAGAAAAGCGACAATCCCTGTGTTTTTCCGCCACAATTACACCAGATATTTCTCAGCTCCTCGATACCCTACTCAACGATCCCATAACCGTATCGGTCCGCACTCAAGAGACTAGTGAGCATGTTGAACAAAATATTGTCCGCTATGACGGCCGAGAAGATAAGCTTGAAAAACTTACGGAGATCCTAAATCAACCGGACTTTGAGCGGGTTCTGATATTTGGTGAAACGAAATTTGGCGTGCAACGCTTAGCTGAAACGCTCTCTCGTTCTGGCAAGCGAGCCGAAGCGATTCATGGTAATAAATCTCAACCCCAGCGCCAGCGTAGTCTTAAGGCCTTTAAGGATGGGCGAGTGCACATCTTAGTGGCAACCGATGTGGCAGCGCGAGGCTTAGATATTCCAAATGTAAATTTGGTGATTAACTATGATACACCACAGACCTATGCTGATTATATCCATCGCATTGGTCGGACTGGCCGAGCTGGCCAAGCTGGACACGCTCTCACTTTCGTCGATTAGTGCGTTTTTTGTGAAATAATTCACTGTTATTTTTTAGATTTTTGCGCTAGGCTAGAGTGTAGTATAAGGAGGGTATTTGAGGGTTGTACTACGCCACGCCTGGCGCTCTATCATTACTGTCGTTGGTCTAACTCTCATCTTGATTGGCTTGGCTTTTTTGGTGCTTCCAGGACCGGGGCTGTTAATAATAATAGCTGGACTCGCTATCTTAGCTCGAGAGTTTATTTGGGCACAAGGACTACTAGACAAGGCGCAAACTTCGGCGAGGCGTCAGTATGACCGCGTAGCCAGCCGTAAAGCAGATCGAAAAAACTAGTATTATAGTTCTTTTTTATTATAGCCACCGAGCCGTCGCCATAATAAAAGCCCAACCCCGACCACTAATAACCCCAAAACTAAATAGGATAGCGGTTTAACATGCTGAGCGATTAAATGATGCCGATCACCAAGCAAATAACCACCTAAAACTAATAGGATGGTCCAGGTAGCTGTTCCTAATAATGACAGCAGGATGAATGGTAGGGGGCGAATTCGATGCAGGCCAGCTGGAACCGATATAAGTGAGCGCATACCAGGAAGCAGGCGAGCAAAAAAGATCGCCACTAAGCCATGTTTTTCGAACCACTGCTGTGATTTTGCGACATCTTTTTCTTTTAACCCCATCCATTTGCCGTGTTGAGCCACAAAAGCTCGGAGTTTATGTTCCTGTAAGCTACGACCAAGAATATAAAAACATCCTGCTCCAGCCAAGGAGCCGAGTGTGCCAGCAATAATTACCCCCACCAAATTTAATTCACCCTGATAAGCCGAATAGCCAGCCAGTGGTAGAACTAGTTCCGACGGAATTGGCGGGAAAATAGTCTCAATAAACATAACTATAAAAATACCGATATAGCCGAACTGAGCTATAACATGAGCAATACTATCAATCATAGGCAGTATCGTATCAAATTAAGGATTTTTTATCTACAAAACCTCACATTTAATTCGCTTTATTGACAAAATACAGTATAATAATAATGTCTAGAAACAGATACCATAGTGTAGGCTGTCGACCAGATAATGCCAAGATGCCCGAACTTGGTGTTAAATGGATCTTATTCCAGCAGTATAGCAGTAACGGGGCCGTTAAAAACGGTAAGTAGGAGATATATGGCAACTAAGCTATTCGTGGGATCACTCCCATATTCAACCACAGACGAAGAACTCTCAGAGGCTTTTTCAGCTGTTGGTACAGTAGTAAGCGCAAAAGTAATTTTTGATCGCGATACCCAGCGCTCAAAGGGCTTTGGGTTCGTAGAAATGAGCTCAGACGAAGAGGCTCAATCGGCAATTAAGCAACTAGATGGTTCAGAAATGGATGGTCGTCGCATTGTTGTCAACGAAGCTCGACCGATGGCTCCGCGCAACTAAGTATTCGCTAGCTAGAAAATATTACACCAAAATACCGCTCCAATAGGGCGGTATTTTGGTGTAATAACAATGAGTAGAACTGCGTAGTTTTCTGATACAATAAAAGCATGAGCGAAATAAATGACGCCAGAGGTGGCTTTCCATCAGAATTAATTATCATTCGTCATGGCCTATCTGAGCTAAATGTGCGTCTAGCAATCGCCAAGGCACACCATGATAGTAGTCGCGTTTTACTTGATCAAATTCGAGACGCTGATGTCCCGCTAACAAAAATAGGCTTTGAGCAGGCTTCCCGAACCGGTCAAGCTCTTGCAAGCCACTACAGAAAGATCGATAAAGCCTATGTTAGTCCTACACTCCGAACTCGTGATACATTTTCTCAAATTCAGTCTGCCATCAACTACCATATCCCATTTCAGATAGAAGATCGCATTCGAGAACGTGAATTTGGTATTTTTGGACAAATGACAAGCTATGGCATTGAAAAGCATTATCCAGTTGAGGCCGCTCGCTTAAAGCTTGAGGGCAATTATTACTATCGACCTCTAGGTGGAGAATCGTACCCCGATATGGGCAACCGACTGCATAGTTTTCTACATTCAATCTATCGCCATCAAGCTGGCAAGAGAATACTAGTTATTACTCACGCCGATGTTGTTCAGATGATCCGCAAAATATTGGAAAAGCTAACCGAAGCTCAACTTCTAGAGCTCAATGAGACCGATGATGTGCTAAACTGCAGTATAACGCAGTATGCTTATAGTGCGGATATAAACTACTTGCGCCTAGTGCGCTATAACGAGGTGTATTACCAATGAACAAGAAGAAATTAGTCTTTGATATTGAGATGGTTGGCGAAGACTTTGATGCAATGGACGAGCTGACCCAGCAAGATCTTATGAAGAGCTTACCCGATCCTAAAGTTGATCAAAAAAAATATGACTCCGAATTTGAAGAGCTCAAGCGCAAGCTGGTTTTCTCACCACTAACTGGTAAGGTGATAGCTATTGGGGTATATAATCCAGATGAGACCAAAGGGGCAGTCTACTATGATGCTGGCAAAACTCAGCCAGAAGATACAGAAATAGACAACATTAAATATGTCGCCATGACCGAACCAGAGATGCTAACAAAATTTTGGGCATTAGCCGAAGTGCATGATGAGTTTATTAGCTTTTTTGGCCGGCGCAGTGATGTACCATACCTAATGATCCGATCGGCTATTCATGGCATCCGTCCAACCCGCGATCTAACGTCAAATCGCTATAACAATCTTGGTGCCCCCACAGCTACTCATTATGACCTGGCCGAACTATTAAGCTTCAACGGTCTGGCTATGTATCGTGGTAGTTTGCATCGTTGGTGTCGAGCTTTTTCAATTGATACACCCAAAACTGACGAAATGGCTGGTGATAAGGTGGGGCAAGCTTATATCGATGGTAAATACCTAGAAATAGCTCAGTATAATGCCTTGGATATTATTGCCACCGCAAAGCTCTACGATCACTGGGAGAGATATTTTAAACCGCGAGTATAAAGGAGAAAGATTATGGAGATTGGCTCAAAAGCCCCCAATTTTACACTATTGGACCAAAATGAAAAATCACATAGTTTAAAAGACCTAGCTGGCAAGCATACTCTGATCTATTTTTATCCAAAAGATGACACGCCCGGGTGCACAACTCAAGCCTGTTCATTACGCGATAGCATTGAAGACCTGCGTAGTGACAACATTGAAGTACTCGGTGTTTCAGCCGATTCAGTTGATAGTCATAAGAAGTTTGCCGAAAAATATAATTTGCCTTTTCCAGTACTATCTAACCCAGAAAAAGATATGATTGAAGCCTATCATGCTTGGGGTGAGCGCTCGATGTATGGACGTAAATTTATGGGTATTATTCGTTCAGCTGTGTTGATCAGCCCAGATCTTACTATTGAAGCTCACTGGCCAAAAATTCAACCCCTCAAAACTGTCCCGACAGTGCGTGCCTGGATGCAAGAGCACAGTCGCTAGCTCTATCTGATATACTGGTAATATGAGTAGCCAAAGCCCTATTCGCGTGCGATTTGCACCATCTCCAACCGGATTTTTACACATTGGAGGAGTACGCACTGCACTTTTTAACTATCTATTTGCCAAAAAACACGGTGGCACATTTATTCTACGACTAGAAGACACTGACCGTGAGCGGTTTGTAGAGTCTGGTATTACCCAAATTAGCGAGGTACTAGATTGGCTAGGCATCATACCAGATGAAGGCTATTGGGAAGGTGAGCATATCGGTGACGCCGGCCCCTACATTCAAAGCCAGCGCCTACCTCATTATGATGACTTCGCTCAAAAACTGATCGATATGGGTGTGGCTTACCGTAGCTATATCACGCCTGATGATTTTCAAAAAAATCGCCAAATCGCCATTGATGCCAAAAAGCCATTTGTTTATCGGCGCAGTATGGAGCCTCAAGCCTCGGAACAAAGCTCCAAGGCACCAATTCGGTTGGATATCCTTGCTTTGCAAAAAAAACTGACAACCCCCAATATAGTTTGGGAAGACGCTATTCGTGGTAAATTTGAGCTAGATTGGTCGATCCTAGATGACTTTATTTTAGTCAAAGCTGATGGCTTCCCAACCTATAACTTCGCTAATATTATCGATGATCATACCATGCAGATATCCCATGTCCTGCGAGGTGATGAGTTTATTAGCTCTACAGCAAAACATGCTATTCTATATGATGCACTGGGCCTTGAGCGCCCGATCTGGGCTCATCTACCTCTTATTTTGGGTTCTGATGGAGCAAAGCTTTCCAAGCGACACGGCGATACCGATGCCTTGCAGTACCGAGAAAAAGGCTATCTACCAGAAGCAATCCTCAACTTTTTAGCTCAGCTTGGCTGGAATGATGGCACAGAACAAGAAATTTTTTCTTTAGAAGAAATGGTACAAAAATTCAGCCTGGAGCGTATTCAAAAAAGTCCTGCTAAATTTGATGTTGATCGCCTAGACTGGATGAATGGAATTTTTATTCGTGAAAAACTCTCTGAACAAGACTATATTAACCGAGCTTTAGCAGAGCTTCCACAGGCCAATTTAACAAATACCACACTAGCTCAATCTGCTGTACTGCTCGAGAGAGAGCGTATTAAAACATTTAAAGAACTGCCGGAGTTGGTCGCTTTTTTCTTTACCAGGCCCAATAATCACACCGAGATAAAGAATCTAATTATCAAAAAAGCCACGCTTGAAGAGGCTTCTAAAATTCTTGAAGCCTCAATAAAGAGTCTCTCCGAATTAACTTCATCTGATGCGGCTGATATTGAAACTCAACTGCGAGATTCTGCGCAAGAGCATAATATAAAAGCTGGACAGATGTTTTATGTGATTCGAGTTGCCATTACTGGCAAGACTGCTGCTCCTGGATTATTTGAGACAATCTCAGTTCTAAGCGTAGGAGAAACTATTGAGCGCCTTAAAATCACGCAAAAAGCATTAAACTAAATACTACTGTCGGTCGTAAAACTGTACGCTCCAGACTGTTTCACCAGGGGTGCTACCAACACCCAGCCCAAAGCTAACCGATCCAGTGTTGGAGAATTGAATAGTTTGACCAAGTAGTCTACCAACCGTACCGCCATTAGACACCTGAATTTTCGACCAGCGAGCATACAGCTCAGCCGGTGCACCAAGACCCTGATTACTAATATTTATTGTGGCTTGGTTTTGTGAACTCGCCAACTGTGTACCAGTTACCGATGTGCAATCCGGACTACAGCTAGCGTTCGCCCAAAAAGTAATTATTTTTGGCCCAATGCCAGCACTATTAGCAGCTACCGTGCCCTGATTAGCTAGATTTAACCCGCCCGATCCATCAATCATAATAGCCGGTGTGGTCGTAACCCCCGAAGCAATTCGCAATATCCCGCGGTTAGAAATATTAAGATTACCAGTTATCCAGACCGGGCCCGACATTGTAACCTGGCAATTATTGGATAGATTTACTGTGCCAGTAATCTTAACATTAGCAGGCCAAGTGATTTGCTGATTGCCCCAACAAGAGGCCTGTGAACCTGTTAGATTATTGGTAGCAGCTGCTTTATGCGAAGCCCGATCATAATCTGGCAGAGTGGGGGCTGGAACGCCAGAGCTAGCGACTAATCCACCATTTGTCATACCATTACCATTTATCTGGTTATTGGCCGATACATTGCCATAAATATGGGCTTGATTAGTCAAAGTAATTGGCTGTCCAGTCGAACAGAGGCTTGGATAGGCGCTGGTGGCGGGCACGGGGCAGGTATAATGAGCTACCTGGGTAGCGACTGGAGTAGCGACTGATCCAATCTGGGCCGTATTAGACATCGATAACGTTCCACCAACATATACCGCACCATTCGATATGCGTGCACTATTAGTCATAATTAGTCCACCTGGTCCAGTCTGAACAGAATAATTGGTAGCTGGAAGAGTAGAGGCAATCAAGGTAATCTTAACTGTACGAGTTGCAGTTGGCGTAGTGCTGGACTGAGGGCGATAAATCCTACCCTTAGCCCACAAGATCTTTTCATTCGGAATGCTACCTGCCTGAATACAGCTATCATATACGGCACGCCCTTTAATGGCATCATTATAGAGCTCAGTACCACCGGTAGGATTATCAGAGAGTGGGCAAGTTGCAGTGGTCCCTGAGTAACTCGTATTAGCATTCAAGCTGGCAATTGCTGAATCAGCGCCAGCTTCAGCTACTGCTAGAGCATTGAGGGAATTATAGTCACGGCGGACATTTGAGTAATTGATTAGTGAAGAGCGATAAATTGCCAAACCGATTACCAAAAAGCTTCCACCCATCACCAAAGTAATAAGTAGAGTAAAGCCCTTTTTGCCCCTATTAATAGAATGTTTTTTCTTACGCATTATTTATCCTCATTTATTCCTTAAAGCTGCGGTTGTACCATAGCTAGATTCAAACATCTGACTACCAATACTGCGTGTTTGCGATAACTCATAGCGCACTGCTTCGGTACCACTAGGGGAGGCTACAACATTACCTGATGCATCTAAGTATGTTGTGGTGAGATTGGCGATATCCGCTACTACCTTGGAATCGGGTGGACATGCAGGAGTAGACTGAGCTGGTGGACAAGTAGTTGTCGTAGCATTATTAGGCGCAACTGTATTGGCGATCGTTCTACGATACAAAATATCGGTATTAGGCTCCAGGTAAAAAATTACATTATCGGTATATAAGCTGGTATGAGTGGCGTCGATATATATTATATTACCACTCGCATCACGAGCAGGGACAGCCAATATAAGCGTTGCGCCAGATCCAGTCGCACTAGTCCAGGAATAGGGGTTTTCAGGATTTGGAGCATGACTATCTGGCTGAGAGTTTTGGGCTTCTACCGATTTTGCTGAACGAATAACCTGCGCTACCGTCTCCACAGCCGTCTTGGTGTTGGTCTGCAGTTGAGTTCTAGTGCTCTCGCGTCGCCAATTTACATAGCTTCGACTAATGACCTGGAGTGTTATAAGCAATAACAGGGAAGCAATAGCAATACTAACTAACATCTCGATAAGAGTAATCCCAGAATAATGCCGACGCTTCATCGATTTATCCCGTGTAAACCTATCAATGTTGATGTACCGACGGTTCGTGATTTACCAGATTGTGTGTAACTTAGCTGAATATCGACTCGCTTGAGAGTACTGGGAGTAACCTCTGTAATAGTAACCGTAGCAGAACGAGGGTTTTGCAGAGTGGTGAATGGTGCCATTTCTGTAGTAAAATCAGACACCCCAACATCTAGGTCATTAAATGGTGTATTGCGTAACAGCTCAAGCTTCTGTTGCATCAGTTCAACTGCTTCGGTTTGTGCATCTGAGCGATTATTTACCACACCAATCCCAATAAAGGCCTGGGTGACAGCTACAAAAACAACCAACATTACAGTAGCTGCGACAAGCTGCTCAACTAATGTAAAACCCTGCTTGGAATGCCCGTATTTCATGCCTTTATTATACGCAAGCATAACTAATTTTAACAGGTGTAAACTATTGACTTTTAATAATGTTTATGCTATTATTGCATATTCTATTGACAAATAGATTATCTTATTATGAAAAAGATTAAGCATAAACATCATTTAGCTCTTATTATACCCGGACACAACGAGGAGCTAGTTATAGAAAAGACTATTCTTTCGGCAATTGCTGCTGGCTTGTCGGTTCGACATATTTATGTTGTAGACGATAATTCGTCGGACAAAACAGCTGAGATAGCTCAGTCAATCCTTGGTTCAGCCCACGTATTAACGGTTAGTCGATCGGGTAAAGCTTTGGCGATAAAAAAAGCCATCAAGGCTTTCAAGATTAAAAGTCGATACACTTGGCTCCACATTGCTGATGCTGATTCAGCTTTTGAAGGTCGCTATTTTACTGTTCTTAAAAAAGAGCTTGACCCAAAAAAATATGTGGCCGCAACTGGCTATGTAAAATCAATGTATGGTGGCTGGATCTCTAAGTATCGTGCTTATGAATATAGTTTTGGTCAAGAGATTATGCGTCGTATTCAACACATGCTCGGTGTAATACCAGTTATTCCTGGCCCAACAAGCTGCTTTAGAACCGACATTTTAAAGGATCTAGACTTTGAAACCAACAATTTTACCGAAGACTTTGATATTACTATCCAAATACACCGTAAGAAATTAGGACGGATAGGTTTTATAGCCCAAGCTCGTACTCTCACCCAAGACCCAAAAGACTATAGCGATTATGTTAAGCAAATTACTCGCTGGTACCGTGGTTTTTGGCAGGGTGTTTTAACCTACAAAGTAGGGCGAGGCTGGCAAAAAATTGATGGCTATTTAGGCTATCAGATTTTAGAGATGTTTGCTTATTACTTTAACCTTTTAGTACTGTTACCAATCCTACTAATTAGTGGTAGAGGAGTACATGTTATCGCCCAAACCTTCCTGCTTGATGTTGGCATTTTCTTTGCTATGACAATTATGGCCTGCATTACTCATCGCAGGTTAGATATTATTAGTGCATTCCCATTATTTTATCTACTGCGCATCACCAATATGGCCATATATGTTAAAGCCTTTTTTGAAGTAGTAGTCTTACGTCGTTTTCGTGGTCCACAGGTTGGTTGGTCAACCGAAAATCGTCGCTATAAAGTGGTGGAGTCATAAAGCGTGAAGTCAAAATATCGTAATTTCTTGCTTTACCTACTGGCGGCTGGATTTTTAATTTGGCACCTTGTTCCGCTAATGAGTATTGGCTCAGCTATGACACCCAAACCCAAAACCAATCTCGAGTTAGCTCAAGATACCACCTGCTA
This sequence comes from bacterium, assembly GCA_016700035.1. Lineage (NCBI taxonomy): Bacteria > bacterium. The sequence goes on from CP064998.1 coordinate 446,320, forward strand.
TGGTGGCGACTTGGATATACCTACATTTGGAGATCCGCTTCATGATCCGATTATCACTACACTTAATCAAAAGAATTCTATCATCAACTATCGCACTGCATCGCTACCGGTTAAACTAGACCCTTACCCAAAATCTGTTGACTCACTACCGGAACCCAGCTGGCAAACAGCTCATTATGGGAAGAATGTACCTATATTTATCATAAACCAGCAAAACTCCGAGCAGGCATCTTTGCGTGTCGAAATTGTTGACTATCTAGATGGTGATGCCAAGTGGCAAACCCAAAGCATTCCGGTCCAGTCAGGTGATATGCTAACTTTTAAAAACGAATATCGCTCAAATCAGAACATTGTAACAAGTGCGGCACTGCGCCAGGTTGATGGTAGTGATAAATACATAACTCTCAAACAGCTAACTGATTCCGAAGATTGGAGTAGTCAAACTTCCACCATGATAATTCCAAAAGGTACTGTGTCAATACGCTTTGCAACCATCCTAGACAAGGCTGGTTGGCTTGAAACACGCAATTACAGCATCACGCGTATGGATGCCCCAAAGCTCAAGCGCGGAATTGCTACCTTTACTTTTGATGATGGCTGGAAATCAATCTACCAGCAAGGCTTGCCATTATTTAATAAATACAATATTAAGACTACTCAGTTTGTCGTGGCAGGCTATGACACAAACTCAGCTTACATGAGCACAGATGAAATTCTTGATATGCAGAAGCAAGGACATGATATTGGTTCACATTCCTACTCACACGCTGATCACTCAAAAATCCATGATGAGGATCTAATGCGCGAGATAGCAGGATCGAGAACAGTATTAAACGCTAAGTTTGGTGGCATCAATAACGTAGCAGCCCCGTTTGGTCGCTATAACCAAGACGTGACACGGACAATCCGCGAGTGCTACCAAAGCCATCGTACAACCGATACTGGCTTTAATGCAGCTGGCTATGACCGCTATCAAATTAAGGTACAGAATGTTGAAGTTAATACTACTCCTGAACAGATTCAAGGGTGGGCTGAATTTGCTCGAGATAATAATTTATGGCTCATTTTAGTTTATCACCAAGTCCAGGATGGCGGTGAGTATTCTGTAGATTCTAAACAGCTCGAAAGCCATCTAAAAGCCGTTAAGGACACTGGCATTCATACAGCTACTTTCGAAGAAGCCCTACTAGAGACCTATCCTCAGGGGCGCTAATCTAGAACGCTGCCCTAGCTGCCAACCCAAGTGCATAATCAGCCCACCACTCACCGCTAGCTGGTGCACCATTGCAGGCACCATCTGATTCACCGGGGTATTTGAGCCACAAATAGGCATCCACCGGGTTACCTGATTGTGCACTTGGCGGCAAGCCAAGTCCACGACCAGATGGATTGCACCATTCTAGATTTGGAGCTGGCCCCTGACCATTACGACTAGTATCAATCACAACATGCAACCCACCAGTTTGCCGGCTAATCTGCGTGCCATAGTTTTGTGATTCAGCAGTAGTTAGGAAGTTTGAAACATTTAGTGAAATACCCTGTAATCCCTGTGTGCCAACCTGACGAATACGGTCCGCCATAACACTTGCTGAATGCCATCTTGCATTACCGGCGTCAAGATATACATAGTGGTTTTTATCGGCTGAGAGCGTATTAATAGCCGTACGCAAAACATCAGCTCGCTCCTGACGCTGGCCTGAATTCAGGCAATCCCAGCCCGCAATAGCATCTGGTTCTAGAATAAATACCGCTTTTCTACCTTGACTAGCATTAGCAATAGACTGCACCCAAGTTCGATAAGCCGAAGCACTACTAGCACCTCCTGCCGAATAGCTACCGCAGTCTCGAATCGGGATATTATACAAAATAAATACCGGTAGAGCCCCTTGAGATTGCATTTGCCCCAACCACTGACGAGTGGCCGAGCCAATATCACCGTACCAGCCTCCGAGCCAAGTACCAACTGAATTATTAGCGATTTTTCCAATCATCCCAGCATCAGCTGGCCGTGAAGCTTGCCAGGCATTTACCTGTTGACGAGCAGGGGAGTCAGGATCAACAAATAGCCTCGCACCACTAAAGGGGTTTTGACGTACCGATACTGACTGACTATGGCTTTGTGAATCTTTTTGCTCGGCTTGAGCCTGGGCTTCTTTGAGTGATTCTGCTGGACTTGCGGTGGTGGTCGGGGCAGGTATGGCGGTTGCTTGAGGCTGAGGTACCGAGGCCGTTAAACTCTGGCTGGCCGTCGGCAAGTAGCGAGCGAGCAGGGGGGATAGTGATAATGCGCCACCAACATACAATATGGTAGCTAAAAGCGTTAATACTCCGAGTCGAATTCGTCGTAATATCAAGTTATTCAATTCACCCCCCTTATGCTTTTTATAGTTTAAGCTAAAGAAGTCAAAAAGGTCAACTAAAAGTATTGACAATTCTGCTTATGTCTGATACAATACTACTCATAAGAAATGAGGGTGAATCACATATTGTGACTTGCCCTCATTTTTTTGTATGCAGATCACGTAATGAATTTATTAAGGAGTCGCTATGACTTACGGAAAAGGTGGCGGAACGCTCCCTACAACTGTTGGAATTGCTACTGGTGCAGCTTTGCCTGCAACTGGTGCTACTGACAGCTGGATGGTTGCTCTTGCAGCAGCTATCGCAGCCGGCTTGGTTGCTTGGGGTATGCTCTACGCAATCAAAAATCGCGTTCGCTAATACAAAACGCAACACTTTAAAGCCTTCTTTATTAGATATTATTTATCACAAAAAGAAGGCTTTTGCGTATCTACTTCCAGGTAGGTGGTATTGTAGTTGGTACAATACTGATCCAGGTCTGACCACGGTTTAATGACACCGGAGCACCCACGCTATCCAAAAATTGCATACGGTCAGTAGCTGAGTTCTTCACCCAACTAATTTCTTTGACCGTACCGTCCTGAAAAATATAGCCTGCACCCTTGCCAATGATATTTATATCCGTTTTAGGTTTGCCATTTTTCTGCGTTCCAGCTACTGTTGAAGCTTTTAATACAATAACCACCTTAGGATTCACCTGCTTATTACCAGCCCCAGCATCGACATCAGCTCTACCACCAACTTCTCGCAAATAGCTATTTGAAACCGTATCATACTTAAAGATAGCTCTATAATCGGCACTAGAAAAGCTAGCCGTAATAACTGTGGCGCTTGGAGTATCGGACGGAGTATCATCCTTGCGTGGCCAAGGAGTAAAGGCTGGTGCCTTATCCCAGCCTCGAGAAGCTATAAGCTTTGTGTATTGTTCGCCATAAATATATAAGTTATGAGGGGCTATTTTTGTATTAATACGTCGAAATGGACCTGTCGCAAGGGCTTCGATATTTTTAAAATCAGGGTTTTGCGCTAACGCTAGTCCATCCATAGATCCACCGGCATGGGCCGTAGGCGCCCCATATTCTATTGCTGAATAAAAGAACACTGGCCGCAGACTTCGTACTGGACCAATATCTTTTGGTGTATCAGCTTGCCAGAGAGCCAGATAGCGTGTTATACCACCTTCAGCTAGAGCCTCATAGACCACTCCTGCACTAGATAGGCCAGATTGCGGTCGGGCACCAAGTTGGCCGGCCATATTTTCAATAATTGAGGCCATAACTGGTTTTTCTGATACCGCAGGCTCCACTAATACTCCTGTTAAACTGCTTGGCTTGGTGGTGGGCTCTGGGCTAGCCTCCGTCTTAACGGCTTCTGTTTTTTGGGGTGCTGGACTAGCAATCGGTGCCTTACGAGTTAATAAAAAATACCCACCTAGAACTACAATTAACAGTGCAACACCACCAATCAACCATGGCCAACGCTTCTTATGGCTAGCTTTATTGTATATAGACGATGGATGATGGTCGTTAATAAGTGACTCACCACGTTTTTTCGATTCTACCGGAACAGGTCGTAATGCTGTCGGGTCTAAACTCGCCTCGATAGAATTAAGGCCTGGCAATTGATTAATATTTTTATTTTTTTTACGCATAGTATTGATAGTTAGCTACAACTAATTAACTGTACATGATTATAGCACAAGCACTTTATTCCACATCGGAAAGTCTAGTCCCAGTTCAAAGTGCCTCCTGTCTGATATTCTGTAACACGAGTTTCAAAAAAGTTTTTTTCTTTAGTTAGATCAATCGCTTCGCTCATCCAGGGAAATGGGTTATCAACATTAAATTGTGCGGGTAAACCAACTCGTTGCAAACGGCGATCAGCGATATGTTCAATATACTGCCGAAAACCATCTGCGTTCATGCCAAAAATACCTCTTGGAAAAACTTCGGAAGCGAAAGTATACTCTAATTGCGCCGCCCGACGCACCAGCTCCACAATATGCTCTTGAAATTTCGGCGTCCACAACTCAGGCTGTTCTTCCTTTATAGTATTAATTAGTTTGATGCCAAAATTAAGGTGTTGTGTTTCATCGCGCATAATGTATTGAATCTGCTCAGCGGTACCAACCATTTTATTTTGACGCTGGAAGCCAAACATAACAGCAAATGAACTATAGAAGAAAATACCCTCCAAGATAAGTGAAAATACACATAAATTTTCAAGAAATTTTTGATCACTCTCAAATGTACCAGTTTTAAATGTAGGGTCAAAAATACCCTCATTAAAGCTTAAGATAAACTCTGCTTTAGAATAAATTGCATCAACTTCTCGATACATATTAAAAATCTCACCACCATCCAGACCCAAGCTTTCCACGATATACTGATAGGCATGAGTATGAATAGCCTCCTCATAACCCTGGCGCAATAAGTACATCCGACACTCCGGGCTAGTAATATGCTTGTAAAGTGCTAGCACAATATTATTGGCAGCAATTGAGTCGGCCGTCGTAAAAAACCCCAAAACTGTTTTTAAAGCCTTCACTTCATCATCGGTGAGACGACCATTGCGCAACTGCTCAATATCGCTCATCATGGTAATCTCGGTAGGAAGCCAATGATTAGCATTGCCAGCATTATAGGCATCCCAGGCAAAAGCATGTTTCATGGGGTGAAGCTGAATTACGTCAGCATCAGCTCCATTAATAATGCGTCGTGCATTAATATCGGGGCGAATTGTCGTTTTAGTGATTGGCATAAATCCTCCTAATCTAGCATTAAGTTATTCCTTGAAGAGCTTACTGACAAGCTTCGCAGTCTGGATCTAGAATTGAGCAAACTTTTAGTGTTTCCTGACTGGTAGCCACCATGGTTTGAGTTGATACTTGAGTGGCGACAGTAGCATCAATTGATGTAATTATATTGCCGCCAACCGAACTGCTGGAACTAAAATCTCGCTTATGCGTATCGCCGAAAGCTGCAGTATCGACAGTTGATTTTTCAACCTGACTAGCAGCCAGTGAACGCAGATAGTAAGTGGTCTTTAGTCCCATACGCCAAGCGTAGCTATAAACGTCAGCCAGCATCTTGCCATTAGTCCCTCGCATAAAAATATTCAAACTTTGGCTCTGATCAATCCATTTACCACGATAAGCTGCCGTACGAATTAGCCAGTCGGCTGAAATCTCAAACACTTCCTTATATTTATCACGAATATTAACTGGTATCTCGGAGATTTGCGCCACACTGCCGTCATAAAATTTTAGTTTCTTAATCATCTCATCGTTCCATAAATCTAGGGCTTTTAGATCTTCAACAAGATAGGGATTAATAACTGTAAAATCTCCCGACATATTTGCTTTAACATATAGATTTTTAAAGATTGGCTCAATGCATGGATAGCAACCAACAATATTTGAGATTGTTGCAGTTGGCGCAATCGCCATCGTGTTTGAGTTGCGCATACCGTTTTTCTTAACCATCTCATAGACTGGCGCCCAATTGAGACGACGCGTTCTAGCCACATCAATCTTTTGACCGCGCTCTGCCTCTAGAATATCTAGCGTATCAATCGGGAATATACCTCGATCCCACTTCGACCCCTTAAAACTCTCGTAAGCGCCTCTTTCTTTAGCGAGCTCCGAGGATCCAATAATGGCATAATATGATATCAACTCCATTGATACATCAGCGAATTCAACGGCTGCTTCCGATGCAAAGTCAATATCTAGTTGATAGAGGGCATCCTGAAAGCCCATAATGCCAAGACCAACTGGGCGATGGCGCATATTACTGGCCTTAGCTTCTTTAGTAGGGTAATAGTTTAGATCTACAACGTTATCTAGCATCCGCATCGCCAGGGTGACCGTTTCTTTAATTTTATCGTGATCTAGCACTTCACCGTTGATATGAAGGGCCATATTAACGCTACCCAAATTACAAACGGCAGTCTCTTCACTAGAAGTGTTGAGAGTGATTTCCGTGCACAAGTTTGAGCTATGCACCACACCAACATGATCTTGGGGGGAACGAAGATTGCAAGGGTCCTTAAATGTAATCCATGGGTGGCCGGTTTCAAAAAGCATAGTGAGCATCTTACGCCATAGATCCACAGCCGGAATTCGCTTGAAATTGTTAAGTTTGCCCAATTCAACTTGTTTTTCATAATTTTCATAGGCCAGCTCAAACTTTTTACCGTATAGATCATGTAAATCTGGTGTTTCATCCGGGGAAAATAAGGTCCACATGGCACCAGCCTGAACTCGTTTCATAAATAGATCCGGAATCCAGTGGGCGGTATCCATATCATGTGTGCGCCGACGTTCATCGCCGGTATTTTTGCGAAGCTCTAAAAACTCCTCAATATCCAAATGCCAAGTCTCCAGGTAGGCACAAGTGGCTCCACGGCGCTTACCGGAGCGATTGATAGCTACCGTCACATCATTGGCTATCTTTAAGAACGGAATTACACCTTGCGAGCTAACATTTGTTGTCTTAATTAGCGATCCCGTAGCTCGAATAGCGGTATAATCTGTACCAATTCCACCAGAATATTTGGAAAGTTGAGCATTATCCGAGAAGAGCTTAAAAATATTCTCCAAGTCATCACTGACGGTATTAAGATAGCAAGATGAGAGTTGTGGATAGGTAGTGCCAGAATGAAAGAGGGTGGGGGTTGACGGTACATATCGATGGGTCGACATAATGTCATAAAACTTCTTAGCCCAATCGGTTCGGTCTTTTTTAGATTCCTGCATCGCCATACCCATAGCTACGCGCATCCAAAAAGCTTGTGGTGTTTCCAGAATTATATCCTCGCTACCGGCAGAGCGTAGGAAATAACGATCATAGAGCACTTGTAACCCCATATAGTCAAACAAATCATCGCGATTAAGATCCATGTATTCAGCCAGCTCATCTAAGTTAAAATCAAGAATTTCAGCCTGCAAGCGCCCCTCATCAACACCGCGTCTAAGATTAGTAAGAAAAGTCTGGCGATAAGCTGATGGAATCTTTTTTTCACTAGCCTCACCAGCTACTTCTTGATGGAGTTTATGCAAAAGCAGGCGAGCGGCAAATTTTGTGTAGTCAGTGTCACGCTCGATAAAGCTTCTAGATGTCATCACAATAGCTTCAAAAAGCTCACTAACAGCAATCCCGTCATATAGATTGGTCTTAACCGATTCGATAATTGATGCAACGTCAACACCGTCTAGATTGGCGGCAAAACGCTGAATAGTTTTTTCAAGTTTTTTGGGATCAAATTTCTCTGGTTTACCATTTGAGTTCAGTACTGAAATGCCAGTTTTTTCTAACTTTGCAACTTGCTCTTCCTGCTCAGTCTGACGCTGTTTTTTATGCTCTTCGCGATACACAATATAGCTACGAGCAGTTTGATAATATCCAGCCCGCATCAGCTCCTGCTCAATAAGGTCTTGAATACTCTCCACATCTGGCGTTGCATCGATATGCAATACGGCTAGATTATCTATAACCGCATCGGTTAGTTCATAAACACGCTCCACCTCAATCTCACCATCCACCGAAAGACTAGCCTTTAAGATAGCATCGGCTATGCGCTGTTTATCAAAATCTACTACCGTACCATTACGTTTTTTAATTTGCTCAAAACTCATCCTCACCCTCCTGGATTATTGTTTTTGTATATATAGTGTAGTTTATTAAACTAATTACACTATATATAGCGTAGTATAATGATGTCAAACCATTTATGGTTGCTTGACTTAAATTAGTATCACTCTCACTGCACACATATTTTACTTACGAACATAATACGAAAATACTTATATTCGTGTCAACCCCCACTACAAACGTGCATATCAATCTATTACCTATAATACGCACCAATATAGCAGGGAGCAAATATTAAAAAACACCCTTAAACGAAGGCCCTACAATCTGGTAATATATGTCTAATTGTGGTATAGTTTCTAAGTTCAAAATCTATCAATACCATATTTTGCGCGAAGTGTTGCACCGCAAATATACCCCAAAAGAAGCTAAAGAGTATTTCAGCCACCGCTCGGTCCCATCGTCTAACGGTTAGGACGCCAGATTCTCAATCTGGAAATCGGAGTTCGATTCTCCGTGGGATCACCAAAACAAGAGCCCCTGAAAGTGGGGTTTTTGTTTTGGTGGTTTCTCTACGCGAGAAACGAATCGAACACCGGTTCGAAGAACAAGGCAGCGCACAGGAGTTTACTCCGAGCACTGCTGCAGTTCGCAAGCCTTTAGGCTTATTCCCCGTGAGGTCACCAAGTAGAAAATACAACTAATAACAGATAAGAAAGTGTTCTAAAATATATTCAAGACACTTTCTTTTTTGTATCCCACCTCTGTAACATCGAGTTCTAATCCCGTATGGTCACGAAGCTGTTTGCATCCCTTTCACCATGGTGTATAATATACGTAAGCAGTTTATTTCAATAGATAAAGCTACAAATATAACTAAACAAGAAAGGAGCCGACCATGGACAGCCAAACCGTGACCCAGACTATTAACGTTATCGTTGGTGGCGACTCTGGTGCTGGTGGCAACCTGGCCGACACTGGTACATCATTATTCCTGCCAACCCTGATTGCCCTAATCCTCCTGACAGCCGGCCTCTTCCTGTGGTACAAAACTACTCGTCGTTCATCTCACTTTAAATTAGCCAACATACGTAAATCGAGCTCTCGGGGCTTCAGTATCCTCGTCCTGCTTACCCTTGCTACTGTGCTTTCTACCACCAACCTCCCCATTGCCTCTGCCGCTCCCACTCTCTCCCTCGGTACCGACCAGAACACCATTCACATAACCGTTCCTCAAGTTGGTGGTACGGCTACGGCTACTACAACTCTCACCAGTGGCACTGCTAACGCCAGCGGTTACACCCTAACCGCCAGCTTGACTGAACCAGAACCAGGCATTGGCATCAAACTCAAGGGTGGTGATGTCACGACTGACACTAGTCTCAACCCTGGAGACGCTCCACTGACTCTCAAAGCTACCGACGCTGCATCAAGCAATGATACAACCGACGTAACCCTCACCTTTGCTATAGATGGTAGTGTTACGCCCGGGCAAAAAGAACTAAAGCTCAACTACGCTGTCGCTGACAATGAAGCAGAGGGTGAAGCAGGATCTACCCTCCAAGCCTTCACTAGCAGTGACTGTAGTGCACTACCTATCTACACTGGCACCAATGAAGAAGCTGTCATCACCCTCACTGACACGAGAGGCGACAACCAAACCTACCAAGTAGCCAAACTAGCCGACAACAACTGCTGGATGTTAGAGAACCTCAAGCTTGGTAGTACCACAGGCACCCTCACCCTGACACCAAGTGACTCAGACGTAGCCAGCAACTTCACCTTGCCGCAACTCACCACCACCGGCACTACTGACCCTGACAACCCCGGAGCCTACGGCCCGGTCACCGGTGATACTGGAGAGGGCGAAACCAACTACGGTTACCTCTACAACTGGCCTGCAGTGACAGCTGGTGAATCCAGAGCCTCCCACACTGAAACAGACGGTGATGCACCATACTCCATCTGCCCGAGCGGATGGCGCTTGCCAACCGTTGGCTTCAGCTATGACGAAGAGACAGAGACGGCAACCGCTTCTGGTGATTACTCAAACCTTGACATCGCCTTTGGCGGTACTGGCCAGTACGCAGACAGTGGTGCAAACATTGCCAAATGGCAACACGATGGACCGTTTAAAGGTACTTTTGCTGGCGGCTGGGACGAGGGCTTCGTCAGCCAGGGTGTCTCCGCTGGCTTGTGGTCTCGTTCAGCCTTCCCAGACTATGTCGACGACGCAGACCTCGCGGGCTTCAATGCTGGAGTAGTCTATCCAGGCGTCGTCGCTCCTCGGGGCGTCGGGCTAGCTGTTCGCTGTCTCTTACAGTAGAATCAGATTCATCTGAGGCTACTGTCTGGGTAGCCCACAAAGCGAGGCATGGCGGTTAGGGGTGACCACCCCTAACCCCGCCGAGTCGACTGGGTGCCCCAGCAAACGAAAATAACAAAATCTATGTATTGACATGCTAACTAAAGTGTATACAATGGTTAGTATGAGTACTGTATTGAATGTAAAAATTGATCCCGCTCTAAAGAAGAGGGCTCAGAGTGTTGCCAAAGAGCTCGGCTTGCCTATGAGTATAGTGGTAGCTGCCAGTTTGCGAGAGTTCGTTAATACCAGGAGCATAACTATATCGGATTCGCCACGGCTTAGGCCAGAAGTGGAGGCCGAATTACTGGCTATGTCAAAAAAAGTACGTGCTGGTGAGCTAGATGATTATTCGCCTGCTTTTAATAATATAGAAGAAAGCTTTGCGTGGCTTAATGCAAAATGACTATAAGGTATAGTAAAAAATTCAGAAAACAGTACAAAAAACTTACTCCAAAGATGCAACAAAAAACCACAGACGCCATAAAGCTCTGGTCGCAAAAGCCCAATGACGAGTCGCTTCGGTTACATAAACTTAGCGGTAAGATGAGCCGTTTTTACAGCATTGATATAGCTGGCGACTTACGAGCACTGTATGAAATTGTAGATAACGAAGTATTTTTGTACCAAATGGTCGGTACGCATAGTCAGTTATACGGCTAACGTAAGCCGAGGGGGGCAGCAGATCTAAAACTAATCTTTTAACCGAGTTGTCTAGATTCAAAATAAAATTTGTCAGCAAACACAATGAAAATAAACACCCAACACAACCGTACGTCGTGGCTCTCAAAAGAACTCGGGAAAGCTTATGTAGACGCCCGACGTGGTAAAACAAAGAAGCCAGAAGTGGAAAAGTTCGACAAAATTGCCAAATCAGAACTGGTGGCGCTGGCACAAGAAATTCATACGCGTACCTACATGCCACGACCGTCAACTGCTTTCATTGTCAACAAACCCATCAAACGAGAGATATTTGCAGCTGCCTTTCGTGATCGAGTAGTACATCACTTTTTGTTCAACCAAGTAAGTAGTTGGTGGGATGCCCGGTTTATTGAAGATAACTACAGTTGCCGCCTCGGCAAGGGTACACTGTATGGTATTCGCCGGCTTGACCACCACATTCGTTCAGTCAGTCGTAACTACACCCGTCCAGCCTACATACTAAAGCTTGATTTTCAGGGATACTTCATGAGTCTGGAGCGCAAAAAGCTCTACAGCCGGGCCATGTGGGGACTGAATCGGCAGTTCCCTAATCAGGGCTACGCCTACCAATTGTGTAAGTTTTTGTGGAAGGTCATTATCTTTAACGACCCACTGAAAGAGGCAGTGTTCAACTGTCCGCGTAGTGCTTGGAAAGGTCTGCCGCCCAGCAAGAGTTTGTTTCACCAGCCCAAAGGCCGTGGTATTGCCATTGGCAACCTAACCTCACAGCTACTGAGTAATATCTATCTTGACCAACTAGATCGATTTGTGACGCTGGAGCTCGGCTTCAAACACTATGGACGCTACGTTGATGATTTCTACATCGTTTCAAGTGATAAAAATGAACTGGTTGAAGCGACCAGGACAATAGAGCGCTATGTAGAGGATCAGTTGGCACTAAAACTGCATCCTCATAAGCGACACCTGCAGGAATGTAGCCGTGGTGTGGCCTTCCTTGGGGCGGTTGTCTACCCATTTCGCTTGCACCCAGGCAAACGCTTGAAACGCAACTTACTAGCGGCACTTTCGAACCCGGATTGCTCAAAAGAAACCGAAGCATCGTATCGAGGGCTGGTGAAGCATTATAAACACAAAAAGCTTCTTGGTGGTTTAAAACTTCGGGGGGTACAATAACAGTATGCTTTGCTTGGCGGCAACCGGGTAATGCTTGGTGGCAACTATTGCTTGTTACCCGGTGAGTAGTCAGGCAGATAAGCATATGTAAGAGACAATACTCACTAGTCTTGATGTGATGAAGACTAGTTCTGTGGGAGTAGCGCCACCAAGACTTGCCTGCATTCGGTACGCTGAGTGCAGGATAATGAGTAGTATTGTAAGGTAGTCCGGTGGTGTGTTCCGGGTTTTGCTGGCAACTGGGACGAGGGCTTCGACAACCAGGGTGACAACGCTAACTTGTGGTCTCGTTCAGCCTTCCCAGACAATGTCGACAACGCAGACAACGCGAACTTCAATGCTGGAGAAGTCAATCCAGGCAACAACGCTCCTCGGGGCAACGGGCTAGCTGTTCGCTGACTCTTACGGTATATTTTGTGGTGGCTCTATGGCTTGCTACACCTCAATCGGCTCATCTTCCGAGTCATTATCTTTAGCGTCTTGTGTTTCATGAGACTCGGTTTTATCTGCTTTTTTCTTTTTCGTTTCATCTTCGTACTCATACGCATACAACTTCCTTGAAGACTCTATGACTTTCCGAGCCATAGCCTTATCTCCCTCGTCTTCCAGAAGCAAAGTCTCCCCAGACATCGGTTCCTGCGATCGTATAGCACTCAGCCTTGCATAGAAATTGTAACTGGGTAGATTGGCTATCTCGCCTTCATCGATAAATGGCTTAAATAATGGTAGTACCAATTGCTCATCTACCGGGCTACCCGTCCTAAAGCTAATAACTGTACCAACATTGGCTAAGATTATCTGGACTAGTCTTTGTTCGTCCTGCTGTGCTGTAGACTGCTCAGCCATAGTCAGAAACAGCTTGTATTTACGAGCTTCGGATAGCATCTGGACAAACGGCATCGTCGCAAAGTTCTGGAATTCATCGACGTAGAGGTAAAATGGTTCTCGCTCGTCTTGGGTTAACCGAGATCTACGTAAAGCTGCTAACTGTAGCTTGGCCAGCACAGCTGTACCAAATAGTTCTGACGTATCCTCTCCCAGGTTGCCCTTGCTGAAGTTGCAGATCAGGATCTTGCCAGAAAACAGGATATCATCAAAGTCGATGGTCGATTTGGGTCTGCACATAACTCGTTTGGTACTGGGCGAGAATTCAAAGCGACCAATTTTGCTGGTTACTCCATGGCTCATCTTGACTCGTTGCATCGCACCGGCTTTACCGAGTTCATTCTGCCAGAAGTTCTTTAAGGTTCCAGCTGGCAGTGCATTGGTTATTTTCTTACGGTAGTTGTCGTTAGTGAGGAGTTCAAAGATAGTGAAGATAGTGGGATCGTCAGTTGTTAGGGCTGTTTGTATAGCGTTGCGGAGCACATACTCAATCCGATGTCCTCCTGAATCATCGTCGGAGAATATTTTACGGAGTACCGATATGACTGATTCAGTCACTCGATCTTTTTCTCGCTCCAAAGCACTACCAGTCAGACCATCTGGTATTTCTAGCAGGTTCATAGCCAGTGGATGGTCAATATCGTCAGGATTAAAGTAGATAACATCTTTGATTCTATCTTTTGGAATGTATTTGAGCAGTGTTAAAGCCATATCTCCGTGAGGATCAATGACGGCTAATCCCTTACCATCTTTAATATCTTGAATGATACCGTACTGAAGCATAGTGGTTTTACCGTTTCCTGTTCCGCCAATAATATAGACATGCCGTTCACGTTCAGCCTCAGTGAGGCCTATTAAGGTTTCGCTGCCAAGGTGACTGTTCTTGCCTAAGGTCACATCAAGATACTTTGCACTCTTGAGAGAGGTTGGTGCTGGCAAGGTTTTGCTGAGTGACTTTGAGATGTTTTCAGTGCGAGCTGACGTACTATGAGGGAAATGGTATAAGGCACTCAGTTCAGTCGAGCTTAAAACATTACTATTTCTATGCACTAGTGACGGCAAGCGATGATCGAGTACCCATATCCGATGTCGCACACCAAGCCACGGTATCCAAGCTCTCGTGGTTCGTAGTCTTTGCCAGGTTGGGGTAGCGTAGGTAGCCATCGAGTTAGCTAGTGATTGGGCTCTAGATTTAGCTCGGGCTTTATCTGTAGCCACAATCTGAGTCCGGATATCGACATAAAATAAGTCTTGGGTTAACTTGTCATGCATTCGGTCCAAAAGCTCTTGTTCGGCCGGAGGGATATGGGTATTAGTAGGTAGACTGTTAGTAGCTTTAGAGCTTGCTGGTATATCGTGATACAGAAAACCATAAATCATACTCCAGGCAATAACAAACGGTAGCTTTACAATCGCAAAGATAATCCGAAAGATGCTTTTATGACCAAACTTTTTCTCAAGGCTTGATCCCGACCAGTAACCCTGGCGTATCTTACGATCAATTGCAAAAGCCTCAGAGATAACAGCTGGCGTGACGACGAGTTGTAAACTAACCCGTTCATTATCTTCAAGCTTTGTCATCGAGCTGGTTAAGTAGGCGACTGGATCATGTTCATGCAGGGACTTTGACGTATCCAGGGGCATAGCGTAGTGTTCAGTTTGTTTGTAGGTTTGCAGAGCCATAAATCCTTTGGTCTCACGACTATCTTTAACGACTTGAACTTTTACGTCAGGACTGTAGGCAGCAACTGCCTGCCGGATAAGTTCCTCGGCTGCCTTACTTGACCGTATAAGATAACGAATACCTTTGTCTTTGGTTGATACTATCTCTAGCGAAAATGACGGTACATAGCGTAAAATTACATCCTTGAAACTTCGTGATTTAAGGAGGCCATGTAGTACTGAGAATAGCTGCGTGGTGGCAAGTGGAGCTTTGTTGGTAAAAGCCGGTGGTGTCAACTCAAGTAAAACTGCTTCCTGTTTGTACTTTCGGTAGTAATTATAGAGTCTAAGGATAAGACCAATAACGAAAGCCAGTACAGTGATTAACACAACAAGGAGCCCTAACCACGGTAAAATGGTTTGTAGTCTTTCAACTATCTGCCCACCAGAATTATCCGTCATGGCAGCTCCTGTAGTTTCCAATCTGATTGCATAAAGAGTAACAGAGGTGGTCTAAGGAGGCAATAGCTGTTATTTACTGAACTGTGAATCTTGTATTGGTAGATAGCCTTGAGTGTCGAGTTGCATGACTACACCAAGAGTCAATGCGTTGCGATTTAGCCGGATAGTGTAGCGACGAGACTTGTCTCCATCCAATGGTCGCAAGAAGTTTTGCTGTCGTAATTTACGGATGGCTTTCGAGATGTTAACGTGTGATATTTCGTCTGCAAATAGTGGCTTGAAATCAGCAGCTTGAACAATGTCTTTTTCTATAGCTATTTTGAGCATTTTGTACTCGAGTTCATTAATGCGTTGTTTTTCTAGTGCATAATCAAGGGCAGGTACAATAATTTTTCCTTTTGTAAAAGACGCATCGAGTAATTCGTTGACATTGTCTACTTCATTTTTGACACCACGTAACATGTACTCACACCACTTGAGTATTCCAGGATCAGTGTTTTTGTCAGCCTCGGCAAGCATAGCGTAATACTGGTTTCTATCATTGCCAAATACGGCTGCAGGGCTTAGTAAACGCATACCGTCCCCATCAATAAAACCTTGTTTTGTGAGCATCGCATAAGTAAGAAGCCTGACGACTCGTCCGTTGCCATTACCAAAGGGGTGAATCCACGTAAAGTAGTGGTGTGCTACCGCATCTTTCAGTAGATCGAACTGTGGATCAACCTTTTGATTTATAAAATCAAAAAGGTTGTCCATTAAATCTGGAATATCTGACCAGGCTGCAAGGGAGATATTCGATTTACTTATACTACGTGGTTCATTTCTATACGCTCCAGCACGCGTATCACCCTCCTTAGACGGGTCTAGGCCATCAACGACGATCTGGTGCAAACGGAGGATCAGCGCTTTATTTATGATGAGGTCTGAACCTTGCTTCTCGATAAAGTCGATACCCTTCTCGATGTTTGTGATTTCACGGATCTGTTCGGTCTGCTTTGTAGACTGATCTTCATCGTCCCGAACGGCTTCAACAAAATTCGCAACAGTCGTATGGTTACCTTCTATGCGTGCGGAAGCAATACTCTCGATAGCATGGAAGAGCGATTTAAGTTCAAAGAAAAGCCAGGGCGGAGTTGAACCGCTGACTCGCCGATTACGAAGACGTTCAAGCTCAATAACTAGCTTGATAGTTTCGGTGTCTACGGCTGGTTTCGGGATATATAGTTTCATATGTTATCTTTTTCAATAAACTATGTAACCTATTCATTATATCACATGTAACCAAAAAGCAAATTATAATCTGTTATTTATGTCAATATTTCATGAAACATGTAACCATTTGCACTATGCTTATGTAACGAGGCATAGAAAATTATGTAACCAAACCGATGATTGAACCTAGACATACTACACAATATATGATACAGTTTGTATACGATATTTTTAATAAGTCTACAGGAACATGAACGAAGTTAAACTGAGAAAAGCAATTGGATCCAATCTACAGAAGGCTCGTAAAGCAAAGCGCTACACTCAGCGTGAAATTGCTGAAAAAGTAGGGCTCTCTACTAATTACTACGCAACCTTGGAACAGGGGGCTGCTATTGCATCAGTCGAAACATTATACGAAATATTTGCTGTCTTAGGTGTTAAAGCATTGGATATTTTTCCAGATTAGCTCTTATCATCCTTCTTCGTATATTGCCTGATAGCTTCAGCCAAAGCTTCATCTGATCGTGCTATTTCATTGCCACTTATCTGCATTGACTCAATAAGCTGAATTGCATATTCACGGTTAGCATTATCAGGATCTTCAAACTTAAGATACTTAATAATCTTTGCTATGTCTTCTTCATTGATGTGGTATTCATTGTGCATACTTGAACCTCTAGTATATCACCAGAACCTGTTGTTAATCTTTGTAAACTGAATCATCTGATGAGCTAGCTCAATCGAATTAGTACGACGCATAATTTCTCGACTGAGTACTTGTGACAAAATGTTCAGTGAACCTTCCCATAATATTTGACCATCAATAATTGCAAGCTTGCGGTGACGCATATCGTTAAAGAAATAGACTTTGACGCCGTTATCTCTAAGGATTCTGATGGATTTCCAGGCTTGTATCTCCAGCAGCTTATCATGGTGACGTGGATTTCGGGTGTTTACTCGAATTTTCACACCTTTTCTGGTCAGTTTATTGAATAGCCCTGAAAAGTACAGCGCTCTTTTTTCGGTCAAGAACGGGCTTTCAATAACTACCGCTGATTGTGCTCTTTTCACATCTCGCACAAATGCGCTATAGAAGGATTGCTCGTTGTATAGCGAGGTGTTTGTTAACACGGCCTTTGGCGTCTTACGGAGCAACCTAAACATTGTGATTCTCCTGAGCAGTAAGTTGATTCGCTAGCTCCTCCAGTTCACAATAAAAGATTTCGGAATGAGTACCCTTTAGGTTCACCAAGCAAAGGGTCCAGTGTAAGCTGGGCTTTTTGCTTGGTAGTTTTATCGTAAAAACTGGACTCCGAAGGAGTTCGATAATGACGAAAGTACGCAGAAGCTCGCTTCGAGCACTTGAGAAAATTATATGTATATTCTCCGTGGGATCACTAAATTATATACTTGATATAACTCAATATGATAATTTAAACACCTTGCACTATGTATGAGCTAATATTACTATTAAGGGGAATATAAGCAATCGTTTACTGATGGAGCCCAGCCAACCAAACATATACCTAGACGTAGATGGCGTCCTGCTTGCACACAATCTGCACCCAGCAAATTATGTACACGAATTTTTGGATTTCGTAACAAATAATTATTCAACCTACTGGCTAACCACTCACTGCAAAGGGGATACTCAGCACGTAGTTGAGTATTTATCTAGAATACTGTCCCCAAAAACTGTACACTTACTTAATAATATTAAGTCCACCAATTGGGACTTAGCAAAGACAGAGGCGATTGATTTTTCTAGGCCATTCATATGGTTTGACGATTATTTATTTAACTTTGAGAAGGAAGAACTATTGCGCCGTAACGCGCTCGACAGCTGGATAGAGATAGATCTATCAAAAAATCCAGATCAATTACACACTTTAATTACTCATCTTGCGGAATAATTATTTAATTAGCTTTTTGCATGGTGAGATTTTTGTTACTACTATTTAAAATCTATCCGTAAACTCATTCTTTACGCTACCCCCAAGCGACTGTAGTATCTCAAATGCAAGCTCATAATTATCCTTTAAGAACTTGCTATTTTCATATATAGGTGTGGCCTTATTCCAAATTAGCCTTAAATAATGCTCATTAAAGCCAGAAACTTGTCCACTCAGCTCTAGACCAACACTGGTAATGTCATCAAAAAAACCCGAAAGAATAACACCGTATCGATTTTTTGGAGCAAATAAAACTGGAAATGCATGGCCGGGAGCAACACGTATACGAATCTCATAATTAGGTGGATGAATAGAAATTATCTTCTTTACATTCTTTAAATCCTCAAGGTTTCTTATATAGAAAATCTCACGAAAATAGCAAGTTTTATCATTTTTGAGTTTCCGCATAATACGCTGTACTCGATCCATTTCATGCCATATAGACCTATCTATAGCCTTATTGGTCATCCATAATTCATGGCAATTCTGCAATCCTAGCAAAATAGAAGTCTCAATTTCATTTAGATTAGTCATGTATGAAGAAAACGTATCGCGTCGACTGGGTGGTGACCCAAGCTGAATATTAAGCACATCCTGCAGAGCCATCTTACGGGAGTTACGAGGAAAATTCTTGTCCTGTTCCCAGCGTGAAATAAGGGATCGCTCGATAATCGCATCACCGGTAAGTTTGTCGTTTAGCAGATCGGCTAACTGCTGTTGAGTGATGCCGAGACGCAGACGAGCTAGTTTGATTTTCTCGCCTGTAGTTTGAGTAAACATATTCATGCCGTTACCCTAACATAGATATAGAAATTGTGCAATATTGTAGTGCACAATTTTTCTCACTATACACTATGGTCTTTAGTAGCTTAGTAATGCAAAATAAAGCCATCAACAATAGTTGATGCACCTACCAGTGCACCTACCAATAGAAAGTTGGTACAAAATGAAGTGTTCAGGACGCCCCAATCCAGGTCCCCCGGGACCACCTCCGCCAGGCCGACCGACCGGCCCTGGCCCCGGTCCGTACCCTCTGCCACCTCTCCCTGGTCGCTGATCTCGCAATAACCGAGTACTCACCAAGAGGGTAATCGCATGAGTGGGGACTCAGTTAGTCGTCCCAACAGCGGCACTTAGAGCCCTAAGTGGCGTGCTGATATCGGTTAACCACCCCACGAAGAGCATATCTTCGTAGAAGACAACCTGCACGGCCACTGAATTATAGTCGGCTTCCCACACTAGGGAAGCCTTTTTTTATTTAGCCCTATCCTTAACGCATTTCGCGCAAGTTGCTGTCTCGGCACACTTCTCGCACACCAAAACTAGATCATTACAACTGACATTATCGCAATTAATATATCGACTGGTCGCTCCGTCACAATGACTACACTTGCCAATATCAACCGATTGATCGCTAAACCGTTGCTCCATGCGACCATCAAAGATGTAGAGTGAACCCTCCCAGGCACCTTCATCACCATATTTTTCGCCGTATTTTACAATGCCACCATCTATCTGATACACATCCTTAAACCCACGGTTTTTCATGAGAGCTGAGAGTATTTCACAGCGCACACCACCAGTACAATAGGTAACCACCGGCTTATCTTTTAGCTTGTCGTACTTATCTGAGTCAATTTCCTTTACAAAATCATGAGTGGTGCGAGTCTCCGGCACAACTGCCTCTTTAAACCGGCCTACGGCTGCCTCGTACGCATTACGGCCATCAAAAAATACCACGTCATCACGTTCTGCCATTAGCCTGTGCAGAGCCTCGGGTTTTAAGTGTTTACCTCCACCAACAACACCATTTTCATCTACTCGAACCTCATCTGGCACACCAAATGCCACTAACTCTGGGCGCACCTTAACACTCAAGCGAGGGAACTCTTCACCCGATCCTTCACTCCACTTGTAGGTAATACCTCGAAAAATAGCCGAGCGGTTCATCTCACGCTTGTATTCCTTTAAGCTCTCTAAATCACCACCCAGTGTGCCGTTTATGCCATGCGGGCTGACGATAATCCGCCCAGTGAGGTTGAGCCGGCGACACAGCTCACGTTGCCAACGCATTGTCATCGTAGGGTCTTGCACGGGTATAAATTTATAGTAGAGTATAACTTTTTTCATAAGGCATTATTATAGCTTAAAAACAACCAAGAAACCCTGCTACTTGGGTTAAATATAAATTTTTCCTTTATGCCATCAATCAACATCGGTCATCTCACGTAATTTCGCCAGATTAATTTCAAAGCCAGACTTATGATTACGAAACAGACCAGACTTAGCCGGCTTCACCACGCCACGCTTAGTGAGCTGACGCACCTGCACGGTCATAGTCTCGCGAGTGGTACCCACCATGCTAGCCAGCTGAGCATGCGAAAGGGTGAAGGGGAGGGTCACCGTGCCCTCTGATAGCTCTTGACCAAAGCGCTGAACCAAGAGGGCCAACATATTTACTAGCTTTACATCGGCTTTGGCTTGTAAAATATTGTCCAGCGTTTGAGCTAACTCATCATTGCGCGTCATCAGATAGCGTGCCAAGCCAAGTAATGCTTCCGAGTCTTTTTCAAGCTTTTTTTGAAGTGCTGGAGCCTCTAAAATACGCACCCTACCGTCTGTCATAGCCTCATAATAATAACGGTGTGTGTGGTCAAAGAATAACACCGCCTCCAAGTTAATCACATCACCAGGCCCAAGAATAGTGATAAGTTTTTCATCACCATCATCAGCTATGGTATAAGCTTTTACAAAGCCATCGGTAATAAATAGTACTTCGTCACCAACTTCACCCTGGTGTAGTAAAACATCACCACGCTTGTAATTCTGTGCAGGTTGCTTCATAAATAGGGCACGTACGGGCTTCATAGCAATATTATTGCACTAAATAAGCCCCATCCGCTAGGCAGACACAAAAATTGGCCGTACAATAACAAAGCTATGAACGATCTTATTAAAATTCTTAAATTCTCTTCAAAACTAAAATGGTACTACTACGGCATTGGTGCGCTAGTTATCATATTGGCTTTATTAAACTTAGTTAATCCATTTCTCACCAAGCAACTGGTGGATTTAATTAGCTCTCATGCTCAGGGTGGCAATATTGAATTTACGCAGGCCCTCGTCCCACTTGGTCTCATGCTGGTGGCTTCGCTCATTGTAGCCGTCCTCTCAAATATCAATGGCTATCTGGGTGATAATATGTCACAAAAGCTCAATACTCATCTCTCGACCAGCTATTACGAGCACCTGATGAATCTTCCGATTGAGTACTATGACTCGGAACAGACTGGCAAGATAACCGCCCGCTTAGAGCGCTCCATATCAAGTCTTTCTCAGCTAATGAACGCCTTAGCAAATAATTTTGTTCAATTTTTCCTAACTACCGTTGTAACGCTCGTAGCAATTGCGATCTACTCCTGGCCTGTGGCATTACTATTGGTTATTATTTTTCCCACCTACATTTGGCTGACACATCTCTCCAGTGCGGCTTGGCAAAAAAAGCAAGGAGAAATCAATAAGACGCTTGATGTCGCAAATGGTCGGTTTGTTGAGTCGATTGGTCAAATTCGAGTGGTTAAATCTTTTGTGCGCGAAGTTGGCGAGCTAGCAGATTATCGAAGGCGCCGCAATAAGATAGAAACTTCAACTCGCTCGCAATCAATCACCTGGCATAAGTACGATGCTGTCCGGCGAGCAATTCTGGGCTTGGTCTTTTTTACAATTTTTGCTGTGATTGTTTGGCAGGCGCTAAATGGTCAATACTCAATTGGTACAGCCGTACTACTGATTACACTAGCAAACCAAGCTCAATTCCCGCTATTTGGCTCGAGCTTTATTATTGAAGGTATTCAACGAGCACGAGCTGACAGCCGAGACTTCTTTGAAATAATGGATAAAAAGTCGACTATTACCGATGCAGAAAATGCTAAGATGCTTAAAATTAAAGATGGGGAAGTGCGTTTTGAGCATGTAGTGTTTGGCTACAACAGCAAGCATAGTGTCTTAGATGACATCAGCTTTACAATCCCAGCTCACAGTAAAGTTGCATTGGTTGGTGAGTCGGGTGAAGGGAAGTCAACTCTAGCAAACCTAATTGTGCGCTTTTACGAAGCTAACGAAGGCACCATTACCATCGATGGCACACCAATTACTCAGGTTACACAATCTAGTCTGCGAAAGGGGATTGGTATTGTCTTTCAGGATCCGGCACTTTTTTCTGGCACTATTGAAGAAAATATTGCCTACGGACTGGGTCGTCGCTACACCCAATCAGAGCTAGAAGAGGTAGTTGAGTTGGCTAATGCCAGCGGTTTTATTGCTAAGCTGGAGCAAGGCTTTAAGACGCAAGTGGGCGAGCGAGGGGTTAAGCTATCTGGCGGGCAAAAACAACGGATTATTATTGCTCGCGCTCTACTAAAAAACCCACCAATTCTCATCCTGGATGAAGCCACTAGCTCACTCGATGCAAAAGCCGAAGCTCAAGTGCAACAAGCCCTGGAGCGCCTAATGAAGGGACGCACAACGATCATTATTGCGCACAGATTGAGCACCATTACTCACGTCGATATGATTATTGGCCTTAAAAATGGCAAGGTTGCAGAGCAGGGTAGCCCCGACGAATTGGCTAGTAGGTCAGGTGGTATTTACGCCGAACTCTTACAACTCCAAACCGCTAGCGCCGATACAGCTAAGAAAAAGCTCCAGAAATTCGATATTGCATCATAGACATAAGCATTTTGTTATACAGCCAATAAGTACTACAATGATGTTAGTTATTAATTTTTACCAGGAGATAATATCATGGCAAAAGCCAAGTCTAGTGACCTAATTACACTTTTAGAGCCATACTTTACTAAGCAAGCACCATTTCAAATACCAGCCAAATGGCGTAATTTAATAGTTGAATGGATGCCATGGGTTAATCTAGTCATCGGAATATTACTGATACCTTTGGCATTGGTAGCACTTGGTCTAGCTGGATTTGTTAGTGTTGTAGCCATATCAGTTGGCGCCACGCAGGGGCCACTGATATTAATTTCTGGACTAGTTCTAGTAGCCTCAATTGCCTTGCTATTTATTACATTTCCAGGCTTACGGGCTCGAAAACTATCGGCTTGGAAGCTAGTCTTTTGGGCTGATATCGTCTTCTTTGTTTATGGCATCTTACACGCCTTAGGGTCAGGCTTATTCTTCGATATTGTTATGCAAGCTATTTCGACCATCATTGGTCTATACATTCTATTCCAGATAAAAGACCATTATAAATAGATCGCTTTACTTTTAAAAAATCAAATTACCCCACGACAAGTGGGGTAATTTGATGTAGAATAATGCGGTTATGAAAAAAGTCCTCAAAACCCAACATGGTGAGGTTCGCTTACCGGCTTTCTTTCCAGATGCCACTCGCGCCACCATTAAATCTGTCGATACGCAGGCTGTTTTAGCCACCCAAACACCAGGGTTGGTGATGAACACCTATCATTTAGCAAATCTAGGCCTGGTAGATATTATCGCGGGGCAAGGTGGCTTGCATAATTTTACTGGCTGGGATCGACCAATTATTACCGACTCTGGTGGTTTTCAAGCCATGAGCTTGGTACGCGAATTTAATACCGGTGGTCGTTTTACCGAAGACGGTATTATTTTTCAAGATTCAGCTGGTAATAAGTTAGAGCTTACGCCCGAAAGTTGCATCGATTACCAACTCAAGCTAGGCAGTGATATTATTATGATTTTAGATGATTGCACTAAGCCAGATATGCCCATGGCCGAACAGCTTAAAAGTGTTGAGCGCACCATCCGCTGGGCAAAGCGCGCTCGTACCCACTTCGATAAAGCAATAAAAAAGATAGGGCATAAACCACTTCTTTTCAGCATTGTGCAGGGTGGGGGAGATAGAGAATTGCGCCGCACCTGCGCTCAAGAACTCAGCAAACTTAACTTTGACGGCTATGCTTTTGGCGGCTTTCCGATTAATGAAGCGGGGGAGTTGCAGGTCGAGACCATGCAGGCCGTGGTGGACGACACTCCAGCTGAAGCAATTAAATACGCCATGGGGGTTGGCACGCCAGAACAGATTGTGAAGAGCGTAGCAATGGGTTACGACCTGTTTGATGTTGTGATCCCCACGCGAGAAGCACGACACCGCAAGCTGTATGTATGGAGCGGCAAACCAGAGGAGCTCGACCTCAACGCCGACTTTTATTCTAGTATAACTATGAAGAACCTATCACTTCAGAATGATTCTGGCCCGATCGATCCACGCTGCGATTGTCGTGCTTGCAAAAATTATTCCCGCGCCTACGTGCACACCCTCTTCCGTGCCGATCAATCCGTCGCCAGCCAGCTGGCAAGTATTCATAATCTTCGCTTTTACTCGAAGTTGATGGAGCTACTAAAGACGACCTGGGGCCACATCAATGATTGAACGAGTATTTTCAAAAGCAAAGGTTAAACCACTCAAATCCTCAATACGAAACCATTCAGCAGCTTCGATTTCAGTAGGGTCGATAACAATATCCCCACCCACATATTTAGCTAGATAAAAACTGAGTCGCAAGTCTTTTGTAATTACTGCATCTATCACTTCAAGTAACTCTACAATTTCACACCGTATACCGGTTTCTTCGAATACTTCCCGTATAGCTCCCTCTGCTGGACTTTCTCCGGGTTCAACGACGCCACCGGGGATTGACCAGTAGTCGCCATCTTTAATATGGGTATTTGTAAGAAGAAAGTGATCACCCTTAAAAACCAGGGCAAAAGCTCCATCTGTATATTTTTGACCCTGCACAAGCTAACCTTCCCATTTCTGCGGTAGACGCAAATCTATCCCTTCAAGCTCTGAACCTGGGTCCTCATCAATGCAGGCCTTAAAATCTACCTCCAGCTTTTTCTCATCAAAATCTGTGCCAATAAATACCATCTGAGTTTTGTGATCTTCGCCCTCGCGCCAATTATCCCAAAAAAGTTCCGAGCGCGTGCCGACCAATTGAAAAACATACTTGCGGGAGTGACCCTTGGAGCCAAGATCGACAAAGCCCTTTGCCCGATATACAGTTTTTGGAATCTGGCTATTCACAAACTCTTGAAACTTCATTGGATGGAGCGGGGAAGTTAGCTCCAAAGATATATGCTTAAATTTATCATGAAAATGGTCATGCCTATGAGGCTCGTTATGATGCTGATGTCTTTTAAGCCCTACTTCGTCCCACACTCGATCTGGATCAGACAGTAAGCGAATATCTACATTAGCCCGTACCGCTTCAAAAATCCGCGCCCGTGGGTTGGTCATCTCGATGAGCTGGCGAATCTCTGTGATGCGCGCCTTATCGACTGCGTCAATCTTATTGATAATTACAAAATCTGTGAATTCAATCTGGTCAGCAGCGTTTTTGTGGGCTTTGGCATTTTCTATAACATGCTCAGCATCAATCAGCGTTACAATAGCATCCAACTTAACGCCAATGCCAATCATATCGCGTAAATTAAGCGCCAAATCGCGTGGCTCAGCTAAGCCCGAAGCTTCAATCACAATTAAATCTATATCACTGCCTAGATAGGCGAATTGAGCAATCGCTTCCTGCACATCCAGCGTCTCCAAGGAACAGCAAATACAACCATTAGATAGCTCCAGCTTTGTATCGGTCTTGCCAGCCACGAGTTCTGAATCAATATTGATCGCCCCAAAATCGTTCACTACTACACCGATTTTTAAGCCATGTGGTTCAGCCAATAAGTGATTTACAAAAGTTGTTTTACCACTACCTAAAAACCCTGTCACAGCAAGGATGGGGATTCTTTTTGAAAATTTCTTCTCGGTCATTTATCAATCCTCTTATGCTACAATTAATCTAGTTGGACTTATCACTTCAATATGCCTAAAGCTACCCCTCCGATCCACTCCACTCGACAATATGTCGACGAGCATACGTACCGATCACTAGTACGTATTAGTACGGCATTTGAAATAATCGGACTTGGGGTCGCCCTGACTATTCAGATTTTCATGCCAACCGCACAACTGCCTCTTCAATATTCTATCCCAGCAATAGCACTTCTGGCGATCGGCCTTATTTATAACAGCTTTGTTTGGCGGGGGTGGCATAACAAACGCCCACATTTAGCCCTGCAGATTGCCGTACTGCCCCCCATTATATCAATTCTGATAGCATCCATTGCAACTGGAGGTATTAACTCAGATTGGTACTATCTATGGCTGATTGCGATAGTGTGCAGTGGTATTG
This sequence comes from bacterium, assembly GCA_016700035.1. Classification (NCBI taxonomy): domain Bacteria; species bacterium. Next base: position 472,898 of record CP064998.1, read on the forward strand.
CTGGTGCACTCGGAGCAACTGTGGCTGCAATATTAACTGCAATATTCTGGCTCTACAGTGCTCTACTAATTCCTAATAATATGAGCTTAGAAGAAAATCTCTTTAAGATGTTGGCCACCATTATTGGCCTAGCAGCGGCATATTTTATCGGGCTTGGTGTAAATCGAGTAATAAAAACTATGCGTACCGCAGAAGATCTCACGCATCAACTTGATGGAGCTGAAATGCGTACTCAACTAATGATGAGCTCCATTGCCGACGTAGTGGTGGCAGTTGATACTGCCCGCCAAATCATCATATTCAATGAAGCGGCCCAGAATATTACTGGCTGGGATCAGGAAAGTGCGATGGGGGTTGATTATAACTTAATTTTTAAACTAAAAGATCAGGCTGGCACCGAACTTAGCGACACTACTGATCCATTTTTACAGGCATTACAGACTGGCCAGCCAGTATCGACTGATAAATACTACATGTTGAGTAAAAATAATCAAAAAATTTCATTCTCTATTGTGATAGCGCCATCTTTTGACTCAAAAGGACAAACAAATGGAGCAATTGCCATTTTTCATGATATTTCCGACCAAAAGGCTGTAGCTAGAGAACGCAATGAATTCATCTCAACTGCCTCGCATGAAATGCGTACTCCAGTAGCCGCCATTGAAGGGTATTTGGCGATGGCGATGAACCCATCACTAGCCACAGTGGATGAGCGGGCCAAAACATACATCGACAAAGCCCATACTGCCAGCTTGCATCTAGGCAAATTGTTCCGAGACCTATTATCGGTTACAAAAATTGAAGATAATCGCATGGCAATTAACCGTCGGCGTTTCAATATAACTGAGCTTATGAACCAAGTGATTGGCGAGATGGAGATAATTGCAAAAACTAAAAACATTAAAGTCTCCACTCATTTTGACAGTGGCGGACTAGGTCGTCAGAAAGTTATAGCGCCAAGCTATGAAGTCAATGCCGATCCAGATCGCCTGCGAGAAGTTATGGCTAACCTAATTGACAATGCTATTAAATACTCCAAAGAAAACACCACAATCGATGTCTCGCTAAAGCCTGATAAAAAAATAATTGTTTTTTCAGTTACTGACATGGGTATTGGTATTACTGCAACAGAGCAGAAACATTTATTTCAAAAGTTCTATCGAGTTAACAACTCATTCACGCGCGATGTTGGCGGAACTGGACTGGGCCTGTATATTGCCCGCAATCTCATTGAACAATTTGGTGGCAAAATTTGGGTTGAATCCCAAGAAGGCAAGGGTAGTACATTTTCGTTCTCACTACCACTCGATACAAGTCGCCCAGTATAACTTGCGTCAAACAGTCTATTTACACTAGAATAAACATAAGAAAAAATAGTATAGATACCTAATAAAGAGGAATGGTCATGACAAAAATACTACTGGTTGAAGATGATGTGAATTTACGAGATATTTATTTTGCCCGATTTCAAGCTGAAGGTTATGAACTAGCCGTAGCTTCCAATGGTGAGGAAGCGCTAGCCACTGCCGTCAAAGAAAAGCCAAATTTAATAATTCTCGACGTTATGATGCCACGTATTTCTGGCTTTGACGTATTGGATATCTTACGCTCAACACCAGAAACTGCGCACACAAAAGTCATTATGATGACAGCCCTTTCCGAACAATCAGATAAGGATCGCGGTAAAAGTCTTGGGGTAGACGAATATCTCGTAAAGAGCCAAGTTAGCCTAGAAGAAGTCGTGGTGGCCGTAAAGAAAACACTTGGTGAAACGCCAACACAAGCAGCCGAGACAAAACCAAACTCCACGCCAACTGCTTCATAACCTTATTTTCAGATATAAATCTGCTATAATATGATTCATGAAATCATCTCGTACGCTTGTTCGCGAATTAATTAACCAAAATAACCAAACTGTCACAGTTGAAGGCTGGCTCCATAAGCGTCGTTTGCTTGGTGGTTTAAATTTTATTGTTGTACGCGACCGCACTGGTGTTGTACAAATCTTAATTGAAAAAAAAGCTGAGATTGAAAAGCTACGTGGCTTACAGGTCGGTACTGTGTTGAGAGTAACTGGTAAGGTTCTGCAAGATGAGCGAGCACCAGGTGGGGTAGAGCTACATGAACCAAAGCTAGAGATTGTGGTACCAGTTACGGAAGAGCCAATTATTGAGATCGATAAAGCCATAAGCCATAAGCCAGAGCACCTGGAGACACTATTTGATAACCGAGTGATCAGTCTCAGAAACCTACAAGAGCAGAAAATTTTTCGTATTCGAGCGGCTGTAAACGCGGATATTCGGTCGTATCTAGCCAAGCAAGAATTTATTGAAATCCAAACTCCAAAACTCCTTGCCGAAGCAACTGAAGGTGGAGCAGAAGTCTTTACGCTAGATTATTTTGGCAAACAAGCCACTTTAGCCCAAAGTCCTCAGTTCTATAAGCAAATTATGGTTGGTGTGTTTGAGCGTGTTTTTGAGATTGGTCCAGCTTATCGAGCCGAACCATCTGCCACCACCAGACATGTTTCTGAAGTTACAATGCTAGATATTGAGATGGGCTTTATTGATGGGCACGAAGATGTACTAAATACCATTCAAGACATGACGTATGCCGTATTAAATAATATTTATGACGTTATGGCAGACGAGCTTAAGAGCTTAAATGCCCCAAAGCTAACCTTAACTAAAACTTTCCCACGCTACACTGTAGCAGAAGTGCATGAACTATATACCAATGCCGGCAACGATAGTACCATCGGTGAAAAAGATCTACGTCCAGACGAGGAACGTTGGATTTGTGAATACGCCAAAAAGCAAGCTGGTTGTGAAGCGGTTTTTGTTACAGAAATGCCGATCGAAACCCATAAGTTTTATCAAATGATTAACCCAGAAAACCCACAAACCGTATTATCAGCTGATCTACTATTCCGAGGAGTGGAGATTGCTACCTGTCCGATGCGTGAGCATAACTATGACAAGCTTATCTCACAAATGAAGGATAAGGGCATTAACCCCGATGCACCTGGTTTCCAGCACTATCTAACTGCCTTTAAATTTGGCTTGCCTCCTCATGGTGGCTGTGGTTTTGGTATTGATCGTTTTGTAGAGAAGATTATCGGCCTTGCCAATGTTAAAGAGGCGATATTATTCCCGCGCGATATCAATCGTTTAGATCCATAAACTCTACCAAGCCATATCCGAGCTAATAGTTTTAAAGCTATAATAAACTTATGTCTACTTCACGAAATTACACCGTAGCTCTACCGCATTTTGAAGGACCTTTGGAATTGCTAATTTCACTAATAGAGCGTCGAGAGCTGGAGATTACAGAACTCTCCATTAGTCAGGTGACAGGCGACTATCTCGCTACTGTTTCGGCACTAAAGGCAGCCCACACCGAAGATCTTCAGTGGTTTCTTGATATTGGATCTAAACTTGTTACCTACAAGACCCGCGCCATTCAAAAAGACTCGCTTGCAATTGATGATACTAAGGGATTAACTGATCTGACGCGTGAGCTGGAGCGCTATCAAGCCTGGCGCAATACCGCCCGACTTCTTGGACAAAACTTTACGGTTGAGATGCAACTCCGCCCAGCACAAGAAACTTTAGTCCAGCAGCCACCTAAGAACCTCTCGGTCAAATCCCTGCTGTCAGCCTGGCGCAATATTGCCAGTCAAAAAACTACCCAACAAAATAAAACTCATCGGGTTTTAATTTCTCGGTCAGATATCCAAAAAACCATGCAGCAACTTCTAAAGAATATGATAAATTCTCAACCTTTATCAAGCACCTTAAAGACATCTGATCGACGCACTAAAACACTTAATCTACTGGCAGTTTTAGAGCTTATTAAGCAAGATTTAGTAGAGTTGGTTTTCGAAAAAGAGGAGCCGTATGTCCACGCCATCTGAACACGCCCAACTAATTGAAGCTGCCTTATTTATTAGCACCTCACCAAAGTCTGCACAAACTCTAGCAAAAAAATTAAACCTTAGCGCATCAGAAATTCAAGCCGGGATTAATATGCTTAGGTCTCAGCTCACCACTAGGGGTATTCGACTAATTCAAAGCAGTGCCGGCTACGAGCTGGCTGTCGCACCAAATCTGCGCCAACAAATTGCCTCAATTAGTGGCGATCTAGCCCCAACCCTATCTCAATCTAGCCTAGAGGTACTGACAATCATCGCCTACGAAGGGCCCTGCCAGAAAGCTGTAATTGATGAGATACGAGCTACACCAAGTGATAACTCATTGCGTGCGCTGATGAGTCGAGATCTTATTGCGCAAAAGAAATCACATAATAACGATGGAGCGATGCAGTATGAGCTCACCAGCTTTGCTTGGCGGTGTTTAGGCCTAGCTGGACGAGATGCACTACCACCCAAGCCCAAAACAAAGACAAAGGATCAGCATGAGGCTAAATAAATGGTTGGTTCTGGCTGGTGTGGCAACCTCTAGGCGTAAGGCTGACGAGCTAATCGCCGAAGGGCGAATTGTGCGTAATGGCCATGTGGCCGAGGCTGGTGAGCAAGCCCAGCCACATGATGACATTACTCTAGACGGAGAAAACCTGCGTATCACCTCTGATGAAGTACGTTTAACGGCCTTTTATAAGCCCCGTGGCGTGATATCGTCACATGTACGACAAGGTAAAAATAATAAAATTATTGCCGATTTTGTGCCTCTCGGTTGGCAACATGACATTATTGTTGGTCGACTTGACCGCGAAAGTGAAGGGCTGGTTCTACTCACTAATGATGGTGCACTCGCTCATCAACTGATGCATCCATCGTTTGGCGTACGGCGTGAATATTTAGTGACCACCCAACAGCCCCTTAATGACCTACAATTGAGTCTACTGACCAACGGAGTTGAACTTGAAGATGGAGTTAGTAAGGCCGTTGAAGCGACTAGGGAAGATGGCCGCCGTATCCGCATTGTTCTGGAAGAGGGTCGCAATCGACAAATTCGACGCACCTTAGCCGAGCTGGGCCACACTGTCACCCGACTGGTTCGTATTAAGCATGGAGATTTTGGCCTAGAAAATCTTGAGCCGGGTAAATGGCGCGAACTAAAAACCGAGGCACAAGCATGAAAGAAATAGCCAGCTTAATTATGTCGCTATCAATTACGGCCTTTAGTGTATTACCTTTTACAGCCGGGCCCAGCAGCCAACCTATTAAAACTGGTGATTATGCGCCAATTACAATCGCAAAAGCCCCGAATGACTATAGTGTAATCGCCAAATCAGCCTACATTGAAGACGCCCGTACCCGTGCAGTAATTTATGAAAATAATCCACAAGAAAAGCTACCAATCGCCAGCCTGACCAAGCTAATGACAGTCTACCTTATCTTGCACGATAAAAAGCTTGATGATACGGTTACCATACCCAAAGAGGTAGCCAGCGTGCAGGGTGGTCAATCGGCCGTCATTAACCTTGTTCCAGGTGATAAAATGACCGCCAGACAACTGGTTCAGGCCTCACTCATTCCATCCGCCAATGATGCTGCAATCGCTCTAGCTATCTGGCACAGTGGCTCTGTGCAGGATTTTGTCGATAAAATGAACGATACAGCGCGCGAGCTCGGTATGGATAACACTAGCTTCAAAAACCCCACTGGGCTTGATACTATAGGGCATGTCTCCACAGCCCAAGATCTAGCTTTACTGACACACTATTTATTAGAGGATGATTTTTTCCGCACCACGGTAAATACCAAAACTACCACCATCACCTCAGAGCAGGGGAGAAAGTACGTACTCAACACCACAAATGAACTACTTAATAATGCCCCCAGTGTACGAGGCGTCAAAACAGGCTACACTCAAGCAGCTGGCGAATGCCTAATAACTCTCTCAGAACGCGAGGGTAGAGAGGTAATTACCGTCATTCTAGGGAGCACGGACCGTTTCGGAGAATCCAGAAATATGATAAACTTGGCTTTCAGTTTACATTATGAGTAAAACAACCCAAATCCCCGTAATTGCACTTGTTGGCGTACCAAATGTTGGTAAGTCCAGTTTGGTGAACCGCCTACTTGGTAGCCGCGCCACCATTATTCATGATGAAAGCCATACCACCCGAGATATCACGCGCCACTTGGTAGAGTGGGAGGGGCGGGTGACTTATCTGCAAGATACGCCGGGCTTTGGCAATACAAAAGATATTTTGACTCAAGCCGCTCAAGATCAACTAGCAAACTCCCTAAAATCCGCCGATCTAATCCTTTTTGTAGTAGATAGCACCCAAGCTCACATTACTGAAGCCGAAAAAAAGCTCGCTCGCACCGTTAGAGCACTCCAAAAACCAGCTTTCTTACTCTTAAATAAGGCCGATAAATCACCCGTTGATACAGCTCATTTTAAAGGCCTAGGTATTGAAACTATGCTACCTGTATCAGCCCATCATGGCGAAGGGATTGAAGAGCTCAAGCAAATGGTGGTTAAAAATCTTCCACATCAGTCAACCGCAATCCCTACCACACCAAGTCTCAAGGTTGCAATTTTAGGGCGACCAAATGTAGGTAAGTCTAGCTTGATTAATTTTTTATCAGGAGAAGAAGCTGCGATAGTATCGGAAATTGCCGGTACAACCCGCGATCCGGTGAATATTTCAATCGACCTTAATGGCAAACAGCTACTCATCACCGATACTGCCGGACTCCGCAAGCCTGGCAAGATTGGTCGTGATATTGAGTATTTTTCACTGGCTCGCACGCGCCAAATTGTTAAAGCCGCTGATGTCTGCGTGCTGGTTGTTGACGCTACCGAGGCAGCCACCAGTCAAGACCAAAGGATTGCCGGTATTATTCGTGAAGCTGGCAAAGGCTTGGTCCTGGCGGTTAATAAATCCGATAAACTGACTGGTGAAGATCGGCAAAGCCTACGACTGGAGCGACGCCTGCAACGTGAATTTGAATTCGTCTGGTGGGCGCCATATGTACTTATTTCAGCCCAAACTGGTAAAAATCTTGATAAACTCTTAGAGCAAATTATTGAAGTTGGTCAAAAAACCCAGCAACAACTTCGCACTAAAGACATTAATGACGCCCTCCAGATGGCCATTGGCGCCAAGCCAGTTGCCAGTGCCGGCAATCTACGCCCCAAATTAAACTATGCCACCCAAACCGGCAATCTACCCCTAGAGATCACGATCTACGGCACTCACCCTGATGCCATTCACTTTAGCTATCGGCGCTATCTAGAAAACCAGATGCGCCAAAAGTTCGATTTGCATGGCGTGCCTATAAAGCTTATCTTTAAGAGTAAGTATGGCCACAAAATCGACAACTAAACTACGCCCCGCACTGATTGTTGGGCTTGGTAATCCTGGTAAAAAATATGAACATACCAGACATAATGCTGGCTTTTTAATTGTCGAAGCTCTGGCGCACGCTCATCAGGCCAGCTGGCAAGACAAACCAGCTTGGTGCACTCAGGTAGCCGAGTTGGCCCCCCAAGTTTTTGCCGTTAAGCCAACTACTTACATGAATGAATCAGGTCGTGCCGTAAAGGCTCTGGCAAATTATTTTGATGTAGCTCAAAACCACATTTGCCTTGTCTACGACGATCGAGACTTACCGTATGGTAAGATGCGCTGGACTGAGGGCTTTCGAACTGGTGCCAGCCACAATGGTGTGCGTTCTGTTGCCACTGCAGTAGGGAAGAGCTTTACACGACTGCGCTTTGGGATAGGCAATAATACGATGGCCCACATGCCGCTAGAAACTTTTGTCTTACAGAGCTTTAATGCCTTCGAGAAAGCACTATTAGATGAGCAAATTCACCATGCCGTCAAAGAGCTAGAGGATCATTTTGACCTGTGATCTCATTATAATTAATGTACTCATGCTCGCTTTTTGTTCGTATTATTGATAGAGTTAGTTTAGTAAAAGAAAAGACCACACCAGTAAGAAACCAATGTGGACTTTTCATTTACCCCTTCCATATCACCATAAAGGATTTTGCGGCCGTCACTAAATATTCTATACAGCCGTGACTATGGAAGAGAGCGATCTGCTAACGCGGTTGAACCTAAAGGAGGGTGAGTTTTAGGATATGGCCCCGCAATTAGCAGATCGCTCGCTTCCAATCAAATGGGTTTTAGTGGTACGGACGTATATTATCACGATAATATAATTTTGTCAATAGTTTTTACTAGAGGATTATTACTTTACAGAACAATCATCAGATTATGCAAGCACAACTACTATGCAAGTTTTACTAAAATCAGACAAGCTTTATCCAGAACTCCTGGGCGAGATCTATCAAGCACCCGCCCAACTATATGTCGCAGGCGATCTACCTAATCTACCAATGATTGCAATTGTTGGCTCCAGAAAACCAACCCCTTACGGAGAGATGGTGGCCTATAAAATTTCAGCTGACCTAGCTAGAGCGGGTTTCTGCATCGTGAGTGGGTTAGCTTATGGAATAGATAGCATTGTGCACAGGGCAGCCCTGGAGTCCAATGGAAAAACCGTCGCTGTACTTGGATCGGGCTTAGAAAATATTTACCCAACCAAACACCGCCCACTAGCTAGAGAAATTATTCGATCGGGTGGCGCTATAATTAGCGAATATCCAGCCGCCACACCACCACTCAAGCATCATTTTCCAGCCCGTAATCGTATTATTGCCGGACTAGCTCAAGCCACCATTGTACCAGAGGCCGATGCCAAGTCTGGGTCGCTCATCACCGCACAGCTAGCCCTTGATGAAAATAGACTAGTGTTTGCTGTTCCGGGGCCAATTACCAGTGCTCGATCGTCTGGCCCTAATAATCTACTCAAGGCTGGCGCCAGTGTAATCACATCAGCCGCTGATGTCTGTGCAATATTGGGGTCAAACAGCCCTGAAAAAGAGCAGACTATTCTATCTACCAAAGAATTGAGTCAAAATGCTCAAATTATCTTACGATCACTGCAAAATAACCCAGCCACAACAGATGATTTATCAACATCAACCAAACTGGCCATATCAGAGCTATTGAGCACATTAACACTTTTAGAGATGCAGAACTTTGTCCGATCAACCCATGGTAACACCTGGATAAGTACCATAACTATTTGACAAAACAAAGCCTTGCCCCGTACAATCGGCGAGCTAGATATTTAAAGTGTATAATAAATTTTTGATGAAAAAAGCTCGCCCTAAAAAAACCGTTCTTATAGTAGAGAGCCCCGCCAAGGGTAAGACGATCGAGTCTTACTTGGGCCGAGGCTATAAGGTTGTGGCCAGCTACGGGCATGTTCGAGACCTACCAAAATCTAAGCTTGGCATTGATGTTGAGCATGATTTCGAACCGCAGTATATGGTGCCACGCGGTAGTGCATCTCGCATTAAAACCCTCAAAAATGCTACTAAAGATGCTGACACCATCCTACTCGCTACCGACCTTGACCGCGAAGGAGAGGCGATTGCCTGGCATTTGGCTAATATCTTGGAGCCCCGCCAGGACCAAGCCATGCAACGCATTACTTTCTCGGAAATTACTAAACCGGCTCTAGAAAAAGCCGTTTCCGAACCGCGTGAGATTAACCAGAATCTAGTCGATGCTCAGCAAGCCAGGCGAGTGCTTGACCGTCTTGTGGGCTATTCACTCTCACCAGTACTATGGAAGAAAGTTCGCTATGGACTATCAGCTGGGCGAGTGCAAAGTGTGGCGCTAAAGTTTATTACCGACCGAGAAAAAGAAATTGAAGCCTTCAAAACAGAGGAGTACTGGTCGATTGAAGCTGATTTAGAAGCTCCAGCTGGCCAGATTACCGCTAACCTCGTAAGCATCAAGAATGAAAAAATAAACCTCACCAATGAAGCCGATACCAGCGCGATTGTTAAAAGTCTCAAGACTGACAGTTATTCTGTTTTAGATGTAGAAAAAAAGCCCCTACGACGCACTCCACCTGCACCATTTACCACCAGTACCTTACAGCAAGACGCCTACCGACGACTAGGCTTTGGCGCTCGCCGTACGATGCGAGCTGCTCAAGCCCTCTATGAAGCTGGTCATATCTCATATATGCGTACCGATTCTGTCACTCTATCGGATCAAGCCCTTACCGCCATCACCAAATATATCACCTCATCGATTGGCAAGGAGTATGCCTTAAAAAGCCCGCGAATATTTAAAACTAAGGCCCGTGGAGCTCAAGAAGCTCATGAGGCCATCCGACCAACTGATCCCACCCACGAACCTCAAACTATGTCTGACCTAGCCGGTGATGAGGCCAAGCTGTATAACCTTATTTGGCAACGAACCCTAGCTTCCCAGATGGCGCTAGCTGAATTTGAGCAAACTAAAATCAACATTCAAGCTCAACAAACCGAAGCACTATTGCGAGCTAGCGGACGCGTCTTAGTCTTTGATGGCTTTACTAGAATTTATCCCGCACAAAGCAAGGATGAGGCACCACTCCTGCCAGATGTTACAGCCAAGGAAGCGCTCAAACTAATCGATGTAGCTGGCGAACAACACTTCACCCAACCTCCAGCTCGCTACAGCGAAGCGACGCTCGTGAAAAAGCTCGAAGAAGCCGGGATTGGACGTCCAAGTACCTATGCGCCAACTATTGCTACTATTATCTCGCGTGGCTACGTCTTAAATGAAGAAAAAAGACTTGTCCCGCAACCTATCGGTATGATCGTATCCGACCTTTTGGCGGAAAATTTTGATTTTGTTACCGAACCCGAATTTACCGCTAAAATGGAAGATACTCTAGATAAAGTAGCTGCTGGAGAGCAGACCTGGAAACCGGTAATTCGTGATTACTACCAGCCTATGAAAAAACTCATCGATGAAAAAGTAGAGACTATTGAAAAAGTTCAAATTCCAGTTATTGAAACTGATGAAAAATGTGAAATTTGTGGTAAACCGATGGTGATTAAATCTGGCCGATTTGGGCAATTTATGGCCTGTTCTGGCTGGCCGGACTGCAAAAACGCTAAGCCAATCCTCAAAAAAACCGGCGTGGAGTGCCCTCAGTGTCATGAAGGCGAATTAGTGGAGCGCAAAACTAAAAAGGGCCGTCGATTTTGGAGCTGTATGCGTTATCCAGACTGTGATTACGCCACCTGGACAAAGCCTAAAAATCCAGATTCCGAAGAGCTATCAGACTAGCTAGCTACAAGCAGTAGCGCCTTTACCAACTACTTAAAAAAGTCCTGCAGTTTTGTTGACCTATCTATAAAGCGATGATATAATATTTCGCAAGACTATAGGTTAGGGAGGGTGAGGAAAATGTCTATTCAAGCTATGCCAGATACTACTACTATTGATGTTCGCCCTCTCGTCGAATCTCTGATCGACGAGAGTTTGCGTGTACTTAAAAAAGATCGTGATCGAGAAGTTGTGGCCAAACGTCATGGCCTAAAAAACTTCCAACCCCATACTTTGGAGCAAATCGGTAGTGAACTTGGCATTACGCGCGAAAGAGTCCGCCAGATTGAAAAAGCAGCCTTCCAAAAAATCCGCGAGCAAGGCATAGCCAGCAATGATCTCCACAGCTCGATTCTAACCTCAATTGATGGGACGGGGGGAATTATCCAGCTAGATAATCTACTCAACAAACTAGAGCTAGATTCAGCAGAACGCCCCAACGTAACCTATCTAGTCCGCATCATGCCCGATCTTGAACTAATTGAACTTAGCGACGAGCTATCTCCGGTTGTAACTATTACCGAACCGTATAATCGTCAAGCCATCCTACATCTCCATCGTCAATTGCATGATGCTACAAAATCATATGGTAAGCCTGTTAAGTTTAATAAAATTGCTGGAGCAATCGACGGACCGCACGCTCGAACTGCCCTTGAAGAGCTAGCTACTGCCTCAAAATTAGTCACCGATCTCGATGGCCAATGGGGACTGGCCAGCTGGCCAGAGGTTAATCCGCGTAGTATTCGCGATAAAACCTATCTGGTGCTAAAAAAAGCCGGTCGCCCAATGCACTTTACTGAGATTTCTGATAAAATCTCCAAGCTTGATGCCAACCCTAAGCAGGTTACCACTCAAGCCGTCCATAACGAGCTGATTAAAGATGCTCGCTTCGTACTGATTGGACGCGGTATTTACGCCCTAGCTGAATGGGGCTACCAAGCCGGAACTGTAGCTGATATTATAGAGCAAATATTACGCGAAGAAAGCCCACTCACCAGGGAAGAGATTATTAAACGAGTACTTTCGCGACGACAAGTAAAAGTTGCTACTATTGCCTTAAACCTACAGGAAAAGCCTCAATTCGAACGGGTTGGTAAGGGACTTTACAAATTACAAGATGGTTTTGTTGCCGAACCGCGCAAGCGACGTGGTCGACCGCGCAACTCTACCGCCTCATAAAAACATTTAAAACCTAGCAATATAAAAGCAGGCTACTCGAAAGTGCGGTACAATAGAACCTGATCCATGGAAGCAATATTCTCAATAATTGGCGCCGTTTTATCAATAATCGGTATTGCACTGTTTCAGTACTGGGGCTGGACTCTAATTGCTGGTTATCTTATCTGGCAAATCTGGCAAAATAAACGCAAAGTGGCATTTGTTGAAACTACCGAACATACCATGTTGCAAATTATCGTACCTAAAAATAATGATAAAAAAGAACTTTCAGCCGAACAGTTATTTGCAAGTTTACATGGTATTTTACGCCCTAAATCCGAAATTGAACGTGATGGATCTATCCAGGAACATATAAGCTTTGAGATTGTCTCTGAGCAAAATGTAATTAATTTTTACGTTTGGGTTCCTACTCACTTAAAAGACTATGTCGAAAGCCAGGTATATGCCCAGTACCCCACGGTACAGATCCTTGCCGATGTAGAGGACTATGCCAAGCGCGATATCGGCGACCAACTTAGTGTGGTAAGCGAGATTAAAACAACTAAAGACTTTATCTTCCCAATTAAAACATTTACTACCTTTGAAGTTGATCCTCTTGCTGGCATTACTACGGTGCTTGCCACCTTACAACCCAATGAACAGCTTTGGGTACAATACATGATGCGCCCCGTGGATGATTCTTGGCATGCGCGTAGCTTATCTTATGTTTCAGAGCTTAAAAATGGTAAAAAGAGTAGTATTTTTGATAATTGGCAGCAACGCCTCCTCTTATTACCACTAGAGGCAATTCTGTATTTTATCCAGGCTCTAGTAAACCCACCTCAGCCCAAGGAAAAGAAGGAAGAAAAGAAAGAGATGACGCCAGGTCAGACGACAATAGCTTCCGCTATCGAGACCAAAGCTGAAAAAATTGGCTACGAAGTAAAAATACGTGTCGTCTATATTGGCGACTCAGCCGATCTTGCCAAACAACGCCTGCAAGCCCTCTATGGTGGCTTCAAGCAGTTTAATACTATAAATCTGAATGGTCTAAGCGGTGGGGGATACGACACGACCGCAGAGAGCTTACAGGAGTACCGAGCTCGTTACTTTGAAGGCGGTGGTTTTATCTTAAACGTTGAAGAGCTTGCCAGTCTCTACCACCTACCGCACACCAGTGTTGAAACACCAAATATTGCCTGGACCACCACCAAGGTAGGGGAGCCACCAACCAATCTACCAACCCTGGCTAACACTCCACAGGAAGCGCTATCGTTAATTGGCACCACTACCTTCCGTCAAACCAATGTAAAATTTGGTATTAAAAGGGACGACCGCAAACGACACCTCTATATTATCGGAAAATCTGGCTCCGGTAAGAGCTTTGCCTTACTCCTGTTAACTCTCTCCGATATCTATCATAATCAAGGTTTTGCAATTGTCGATCCACACGGTGATTTTGCTCAAGATGCCCTAAAATATATCCCCGAACACCGTCATCAAGATGTAGTTTACTTCAACCCGTCAGATTTTGAGCACCCCATCTCATTTAACCCGATGGAAAATGCCGACCCCAATATGCGCGCCTCAATTGCCTCTGAGATTATTGGTGTTTTAAAGAAGATGTTTGCCGAATCTTGGGGGCCTCGTCTGGAGCATATCTTGCGCTTTACACTCCTAGCTCTACTTGAAACTCCTGATGCCAACCTGATGGGCATCACTCGCATGTTAACCGATAAAAACTTCCGTAAAAAAGTGGTCGACCAAATAACTGATGTTACTGTAAAAGCATTTTGGATAAATGAATTTGCTAGCTGGAATGATAAATTTGCCACCGAAGCTGTGGCGCCAATCCTTAATAAGGTTGGGGCCTTCACCGCCAACCCATTAATTCGTAATGTAATCGGACAAAAAAAATCTAGCTTTGACATTCGGCAGATAATGGATGAAGGCAAAATTCTAATTTGTGATTTATCACGCGGACGACTCGGGGAAGATAATGCTGCTACACTCGGGGCACTCCTAATTACTAAAATTCAGCTAGCCGCTATGAGCCGAGCCAACATTCCGCTTGACCAACGTCGCCCATTTTATCTCTACGTCGATGAGTTTCAGAACTTTGCTACCGACTCCTTTGCTGTCATTCTCTCTGAAGCCCGTAAGTATGGCTTGTACTTAACTGTAGCCAACCAATACGTGGCCCAGATGCAGCAAGAGGTGAGAGACGCTGTTTTTGGTAATGTTGGCTCTATGATTACCTTTAGAGTGGGGGCCGATGATGCTACTGCGCTAGCACGCTATTTTGAACCCATCTTTGAGCCAGGCGATCTAACCAACCTGTCTTTGCAAAACATCTATGTAACTATGTCGATTGATGGCGAAACAAGTATTCCATTCTCTGCTAAAACTCTCCGGGTGCCAGACCCTGAAGCGGATAATGCTCAAAAGATTATTGAGCTATCGCGCCAGCGCTTTAACAGCAATAGGGAAGAGGTGGAGCAGGTAATTGCCGAATGGAACAATATGTCAGAAAAACCGACCGAGCAGGGTGGTAGACACTCCACAGATAATCTACCAGCAGCTGAAGGAGAACCTAAGCCGGCTCACGTACAAACCCGCCCTACTCCTGCAGTGTCCGGCGCCCAGCCCAAGAACTACTCTGAAATGATGCGCCAGAATACTCAACACAAATCCAATACCAACCGTAAGCCATCTGACAAACCAGCTAATCGTAAGCGTAAACGTCGATAAATTATCAATATGAGATAAATCCATAAAATCTATGGATTTATCCTAATGCTAACTTTCGCCCATAACTAAATAGGGCATTGTCTAGTTTTATCATCATGCTTAAGACGATACCTAATATATCTTTAACTACATATTATAATGTCGCACAATGTATATTTTGCGTCGTAAATATAGGTTTAATTCAAATGTTCCTTAATAGATGCTGATTACACATTCAGTACGCTCAATATACCTTTTAAATATATTTAATGGATTAGCCACCTTTAAAAGCCCCATAGCTAAACTTCTCATTAAGGCAAAAAAATACTTAAGGAAAACCAAGCTTATAAGGTATAAACTACATCTAACACATCTGAATTTCAGGATGCGTCACACAGCACAAGCCAGCATCGCAGTAGATGATCTAACTTGTGCTATGTAGGTAGTTTTACAATGCCTGTGAAACAAACTTGTTTCACAGAAAATATTGACTTTTATTTATAATATGTTTTGCCAACTACCCTGACATCTACATATTCATTAATTGCCCTACCCGCTTTCTTGGCATCAGCTACTGTTGCTAGATAAGCCTCCAGCTGCTCCCCTGCCCCACGTTCAACTGCCATTTTAATCACCACCCCTCCCTTCACCATGGCAAGAACTTCGCGCGTCGTCTCTCCTATCGACAGGTATTCAATTGTAATATTTTTTTCATTTGCCTGGCTAAAAAGCGATCGAGTAAACTCCACAAATCTCGCATCAGCTACTTTATCGCCCTCCCTAACCTCTATCTGAGCTGTATCGACTACCCGCCCATAGCTCGTATCACTCGCCTGCGCCACCCTTAATATATGCCCATCCTCGCCTACCAACCAAAGTCTTCCGGCACTCTGCCAAACTAGAGCCGGTTGAGTTTCGTTAATATTCACTTTCACGCCTAATAATAATGTTCGGTTTATGTTCACTTTATTGATAGTGGGATGTTGATCTTCGATATAGCGAGCCAACTCACTCGGTTGGAGGAATAAGACATTGCGCTGAGTTGGAAATTCTTTTAGATAGGATTCGATATCGCTGGCTACAGTCTCCTTAGTTAATGAGTGCTTCCCTTGCAGGCTTATGCTCCGAATATTGAGCCAGCCAGAGAAGAAAATTACCCAAATAAGGCTAGTAATTAATGCCAGGAAGCCAGCTCGCCGTAAATAAACCCGCCATTTAAACGGCTGCTTGGGCGCCTCATTGGCAGAAGGCGCATAGACTACCTGGCGCGCGCCACGCTGAACCTGTCGATCTACACTCCTGGGCTGATCATTGCGGGTCATAATATTTGACCACCAATGCTTAAAATTATCTCCGCTAATCGCTCCGCTGCATCAGGCTCGGCTAGTCGATGCAAGGCCTGTCCGAGATATTTCTGGTCGCTAGCTGAATCAGCTAGATTATCGATAGTGGCACGCAGAGTAATTGGTGTGAGTTTAGACTGCTCGATCATACGTGCAGCCCCTTTTTTTAATAAATATTGAGCATTTTTAAGCTGATGACCATTGGCCGAATTAGGTAGTGGTACCAGAATAGTTGGCTTTGATAGTAATGCTAACTCCGCTAAAACATTAGCCCCACAGCGTGTCACCACAATATCCGCTAACGCGTAAGCATCGGCTAGTTCGGCTTGGAAAAAAGCCTGGGGAACATAGTGGTTACGCACCTGATCGGCTAGCTTTTGGCGACGGAACATCGCAGCATCAATTTCTCGATCGCCCGTCTGATGGATAACATTATAAGTCTCTACCAGATTATCAATTACACTAAAAACAGCCTGATTAATTGCATGGGCCCCCAATGATCCACCAATAAATAATATTGTGGGGCGTGCGCCATCTAGTCCGAAATGTCGCTGAGCCCGCACACGATTACCACCTAGAACCGCCTGTCGCACTGGGTTACCGGTAGCAACCACTCGAGCCGTCGACTTTATGTTGTGTAGACTATCGGCCGGAAAGCCAGTTGCTACCACCTGAGCATATGTAGACAGAACTCGATTTGTCATCCCCATGACAGTATCTGACTCATGAATTACCAAGGGTAGTTTTAAGCGCCGGGCCGCCAAACCAACCGGAAGACCAACATAACCACCCTTCACAAATACAACATCGGGGTTGAGCTTTCTTAGTAGTTGACGAGCATCTGACAGGCCCCTAGTCAATCGCCAGGCATCGCGCGTGTTGGCGGTGATTGTACGTACGTCTAATAGTTCCCCTGCGCCACGCCCATAACGACGTAACTTACCGCTGCGAATAGCGTGATACATCAAGCCATTCTCTTCAGCTAGTTGACGCTCCATTTCTGAACCAGATCCAATAAAGTCTATTGCAACCGGTTCTTTAGAAAGTTTTCTGAGCGCCACGCACAGGGCCAAAACCGGTGTGACGTGACCGCCGGTCCCGCCGCCCGATACGACTATCCGCATAAGACTGTTCCCTTTCTGTATAACGTGAAATATTCTGCAAAACCCCCACCCCAATCATCGTTGCAATTAGACTGGTGCCACCATAACTTATGAACGGGAGTGGAATGCCGGTTAGAGGAATAATACTAAGCATAGCCGAGATATTGACAAAAGCTTGAGTTAGAAGCCAGACGGTTAGCCCAACGGCTACCATTCGACTAAACCGATCTGGTGCCATTTTAGCAATTCTAAAACCTCGCCAGCCAATTAAAGAGAATATGGCCACCACCCCCATAGTCCCCCATAGGCCAAATTGCTCGCCAATAATTGCATAGACTGAGTCATTGGTTGCTTCCGGTAGATAGCCATAAGACTGCAAGCTATTGCCTAGCCCTCGACCAATTAAACCGCCACTACCCAAGGCAATTAGCGCCTGATTAATGTGATAATCAGCTCCAGTCACATCGTCTTTATGATTCAAGAAAGTTGAAAGTCGAGCCAAACGATACGGAAACATCACAATTGTTAGAACAGCCGCCCCGATCATTGAGCCCAAACCTGCTCCAAAAATCCACAATGGTGCGTCCGACACCAATAACACCGATAGAGCAATACTAATAATAACTATGCCTGTACCCAAATCGCGTTGCAGTACCACTACAAGTAAGAGAGTTATACCCAAGACAGCCAAAAATGGTAGTAGCCCTTTCGTAAAAGAACGTAAGCTATCGCGTCGATCCTCCAACCAGGCTGCCAAATAAAACACCAGTGAGAGCTTTAAAAACTCAGCCGGCTGAAAACTTAGGGTACCCAACTTAATCCAGCGACTCGCCCCGTTGACGTTAGCTGACAGGCCCGGCACAAATACCAACAACATTAAGACAAATGAAACGATTAACATCGGCAGCGCCCACTTACGCCAGTGGCTGTAATGAATTCGTGAGGCAATAATCCAAAACACCACACCTAGTACCACACTCACTAACTGCTTTTGAAAAAATGAATTGCGATCACTGGCTCCACCGGTAATATTAAAATTCACAATTGATCCAGTGGAATAAATTACGATCATACCAATACCAACCAGCAACAGTACTAGTAAGCCGAACAAATAATCAGGACGGTGATGCGGGCGTTCACGGACTTCTTTTAAAAGACGTGATACTTTAACCACGGGCAATTAGCCCAATCAGTAGCCCCAAACACCCCATAATTGCGCCAATTATCCAGAGGCGCATCGTAACCTTTGTCTCCGGCCAACCGATTGCCTCTAAGTGGTGATGTAGTGGTGCCGAGCGAAATATTTTTCTGCCCAATACTTTTTTAGAAAAAATTTGCACAGCACTAGACCCAGCCTCTAACACAAACACCATCCCAATAATTGGCAATACAAAGACTGAATTAGTCAACATTGCGATAACACCCAGCGTGGCACCTAGCGCAGTTGATCCAACCTGCCCCATAAAAAATCGAGCCGGATAAATATTAAACCAAGTGTAGGCCAGCATGGCGCCGACAATGGTGGCACAGAATGCGGCTAAGGCATATAGGCCAGAAAAGAATGCAATAATTGCGTATGAACCATAAGCAATGGAAAGCAATCCACCAGCCAGCCCATCCAAGCCATCAGTAATAGAGACAGATTTTGCCGTAGAAAATACTACCAAAATAAAGAGCGGTATGTATAACCAGCCGATTGAAAAATCTCCCACTGCTGGTACGTGCATCATGTTATAACCTAATTTTGTGTAAAACCACCAGGCACAAATAGCCGACAAGCTAATGAGGGCCAGGGCTTGAGTACGCGCCTTTAAGCCACCACTGCGATTAGCAAAGCCCAATATATTAGACAAATCATCAACTAAGCCCAGGGCGCCAAATAATGCCATGGCAGCCAACGGCAACCATGTCTCAGCTCGGTTCATATTAGTAGCCAACGTAATAATTGCAACCGAAATCAACACAATCGATCCGGCCATGGTTGGTATGTGACGCTTATGCTTTTCAGCATGAAGCTTTGCAAAAACCTTAGCTTTTTCACCGGTTACTGTCTGAGTGCGCTGCTTGCGCCACCACTTATACTTAAAGGCTAAGGTTGTAAAAATAGGTGTTGCCACCATAGCCAGTACAAATCCAGCAAATGCGAACCCAAGTACTGGTAAAAGAAGATTGGTCATAGAATCAAATTGCATGAGCTTACCTTTCGATCTCCCATTATAACACTAGCTCCCCTCTGGAGGCACTTGATAGTAACTAAATAATTGTTTAGCCACCTCGGCAAAAGCTGGTACTGCACTGCGCTCGGCATAAGTGTTGGTTTGTGGATAATCAACCCGAACGAGCATAATAAATTTCGGATCCCCCACCGGTGCAAATCCGATGAAACTACCAATATTTTTATTCTCCTCATAACCTTGTCCATTGGCTTTTGGTACCTGGGCTGTACCAGTCTTACCAGCAATCTTATACCCCGGCATCCGAGTAAGATATCCCGACCCACCTTCCACTACGCCAATCATCATATTTGCTACCGTGTCGGCAGTTTCCTTACTCATCACTCGATCGTTAGCAAAATTCTTATGTACTGTTTCTAGCTCACCATTGGCTAAGACCTTCTTAGCTAGGATATGTGGCTCCACTTTTACGCCACCATTAGCGATCGAAGACATAGCTGTAACCATCTGTAGGCTAGTAGTGGCAATACCCTGCCCAAATGTCATGTTGGCGTAATCAATATCAGCTGCCTTTGGATCCTTCACGCGGCCGGCCGCCTCGCCGGCAAGCTCAACGCCAGTCTTCTGCCCAAAGCCAAACTTCTGGATGCCGGCGTAAAGCATCTCCTTGCCGGCCCGAGTAATCTCATTCGGATTACCCCCCATCAGCTTTAAAATATAAACCATTCCAGTATTGATAGAATTTTTAATAACTAATGCCATATCTACCTGGCCAAATTTTTTCTTATCAGCATTGTGGATAGTATACTCACCTATCACCACTTCGCCAGTATCATTAAAACCAGTGTGCTGATCAACCTTTTTATTTTCAATACCAATCGACATAGTTAGTGGCTTGAAGCCAGAACCAGGCTCAAACTGACTAGTAATTGCACTATTTAAAAAGCTAGCATAATTATCGGGTTTTACTTGAGTGTAATGGTTCGGATCATAATCTGGCGTATTTACCATAGCCTTAATCGCTCCAGTGTGAGGATCCATGACAATAATGCTCCCACTAGCCGCCTTATTGTCGGAGACCGCTGTTTTGAGGGCTTTTTCGGCAATCCCCTGAATATAGCGATCGACCGTCAATACATACGAGGTACCATTACGTGGCTCCTCAATGACATTATCCTGAGTTGAAAGAGGCACACCCTGACTATCAGTAATCGCTTTTAACATCCCATTACGTCCAGATAGATCGGCATTTAGATACTCCTCCAAGCCATACTGCCCCTTGCCATCATTATTTACGTAGCCTGTCAAATGCCCAAATAACGCTCCTTCTGGATAAGATCGATAATCTCGATCGCGCAACACTACACCGCGTAGTCTTAGTTCGGCAATTTTCTTGGCCGTCTCCTTGTCAACTGCCTGTTTTAGCTCAACATAACGGTTTTTCCCGGTAAAAGTCAGGCTTTTCTCTAATGAAGCCTGGCCTAAGTCCAGGATTGGTGCGAGCTCGGTTGAGGCTTTGTCCGGATCTTCAATGAGCTGTGGATCGGCGTAGACATACTTAAGTGAATTATTGAGCGCAACCGGGTACAGCTCACCATTATCTTCAACGTATAGTTCGCCACGTTTTGCTGGAATCTCAAACTGGCGTGATTGCTGAGCCGAAGCTTTCTCAGCATAAAAACTGTGCTTTAAGACCTGCACCGTAACCAATCGGCCAAAAATAATCAGTACTGGCAACAAAAAGGCTGCCGCCAAAACATAGAGCCGGATATTACTCATGCCATATACAACAGTTCGTTGTCGCCCGCCTTGCAGTCTAGCCTCCTACTTATTCTTGTTCTAAAATTCTAACGCTGTGCGTAACTTACATTTTGCACTGGTGTCATAGCTTGTGCAACCTGCGAATTGCGAGTTTCACTAATTGATTGCAGGCGTGCTGCATCAATACGAAGCTGTTCTTTTTCCGCCTGTAAGGCAGTTCTTTTGGCATCGAGGGTGGATAGTCGATAATTAAGAGTTGTAGATTTGGATATCTGATTGAGATACAAAAGCGAAAGCAATACCACAAGAGCAATCAACATAAATGAAACAGATATCGGTCCAGCCTGTACGCGGGCTTCGACGCGAGTAAGATTTTGATTGCGCATTAATCGATATGTGCTTGGGTACATACTTTCTCCTTTGTTTTGGTATATTTTTGTTTTTATTTTTGTTTTTTATACACAAGTAACTACAGAAATTATTTTTTCTGCAAAATTACTTAATTACGCGAACCTTAAGTCGGGTAGCGCGTGGGCTCATATTTCGTACTGATACGGTCATTTGACCTCCTTTTTTGTGTTATTTTTTCTTTTCGACGACTCGGAGTTTTGCACTCCGGGCACGTGGATTGTAAGCAATTTCATTGTCGGCCGGAATTATTGGCCTTTTGGTAACCAAGCGAAACTGTGATTCCTGTAATGCTTGTCCTGTAATAGTATCGCATAGATCGCGCGTAATGTCACGCATTTTTTGCTTAATTATGCGATCTTCTAAAGAATGAAAGCTAATTACAGCTAAGCGCCCGCCGGGAGCCAAGGCCACCAAGGCGTAGTCGAGCATGCGCTCCAACATTACAAGTTCCTGGTTTACGACGATACGTAAGGCCTGAAAAGTCCGTGTAGCAGGATCAATTCGATGATAGCCACCTGGGAACTGAGCTCTCACCAACTCGGCCAGCTGAGTCGTGGTAGTTATTGGTCTGGTTGCACGCTCCATGATGATTGCTCGTGCAATTTGACGTGATTTTTTTTCTTCACCATAGCGCCAAATTAAATTAGCTAGATCCAGTTCGCTAATTTCAGCAATTAACTCAGCTGCTGTCTGCCCCCGGCTCTGATCCATTCGCATATCAAGGGGTGCATCATGCCGAAAAGAAAATCCCCTGGTCGCATCATCTAACTGCACACTGCTTACTCCAATATCAGCCAAAATACAATCGGGTGACGATAGCGCACTCCAATCAAGCTCGGCAAAATTGGCTCGATAAATATGCACTCGTCGATCTGCGTGAAATTTTTCATACAATGCCTGCAGGGCGGCTTGATCTTGGTCAATCAAGTAGGCCGATCCATTACTGCCAAGCTTATCTAAAACAAGCTGAGCGTGTCCGCCAAAGCCAGCCGTTAGATCAACATAGGTTTCTCCGTTGGCTGGACGCAATGCATCTAAAACCTCTCGCTGTAATACAGGAATGTGTCGCTGTGTCATGCTGTCAAGGTTACCTATTTAGCAGCCAACTGTCTATATGTGTTTTTATTTTTGAAAGTTGTGAGGTGTATTCCGCCTAAAGACGGATGTGGCAAGGACCAGTCATGTGATTAGTCCTTGTTTTGAACATTTTGTTCAAAGAGTTGAAAGTTTGTGAGGTGGAGTTTTTGAAAAACAAGAATGTACATGTCTCTATTTAGATACGCCGAGACGGTCTTTAAGCGCCGCTGACTGCCAAATAGCTAACCTGATTTTATTTTTATGTCTATTTCAAAGTTCTGATTTGAGGGCTCTCAAATCCCCTCACCCAGCTACTACTTCGCCATTAATCTGAAGTAGCGTCCGGCTCGCGTCGCAACAACATCGCGACCAATGCCGGCATAAGCCAGATGATGGGGTTCGAGTGTGATCCGACCTTGCTTAGTATCAAGCGTGGTCTCAACTCTACCAGTCCGAAACTGAACATTTAAATCGGCTATTCTCTCATCGAGAATATCACCGCGCAATGCCTGTTCCATGTCCTGATCCCAAATCTTTTTAGGATACAAGTGAAGGTACTGTCCAAAACCGCGTGTAATTACCACTTCTCGTCCAAGCTCCTTATGTAGAGCGCTTGGAATAGTTAGGCGGTTTTTGGTGTCAAGGCGTCGTTCGAAATAATCCATGGGTCCCGTTGCTTCTCCTCGTCAATGCGTCGTGTGTTTTACCCACACTTACCCACTACCATAACTATATTACCCACACTTACCCACGTCAACATATTTTAATAACTTTTTTGATGTTATCCACAAGAATCTGTATACTTATACATAACTACTATGCCAGCACACAAGAAACGCCGAAAGAAACAACAAATTACCTCGAGCTACATCCGGTCGAGTTTTTTTGGCGTAGAAGATAGTCTGGTCTCAACAACCGGCCTAATCGCTGGAATTTCTGCTGGCACTAGTGAAGTGAAGTTTATTCTCCTGGCAGGCTTCGTAGCGGTCGCTGTTGAGGCTATATCGATGGCGGCTGGCGAATTTTTATCTGAAGAAACTGAGCAAGATCTCAATCGCTCAAAGCGTCACTCCAGCCCTATTATTGGTGGAATTATTATGTTCGTGTCATATGCAGTCGCCGGGATGATTCCGATCTTGCCAATCCTGTTTTTCCCCATCGATCAGGCTATCTATGTCTCGATGATAGCCGCATTAGTCGGCCTATTTATACTTGGCCTCATTAAAGGCGCCCTAACTAAGCGACGCATTATAAGGAGTGGCATACAGGTCTTACTGGTTGGCGGTACGGCGGCAGCTATCGGATCTGCGGTTGGTATACTGTTTAAACAGTAGCTAATTTGCCCGATAAAACTTTTCGATATAAGCCGAAAGATCTTGAATTGCAATACGTTCTTGTTGCATACTATCGCGCTCACGTACAGTGACAGCCTGATCGTTGAGTGAGTCGAAGTCTACCGTCACACAGAGTGGCGTACCAATTTCATCCTGACGCCTATAGCGACGACCAATTGACTGAGTGTCATCATATTCACAGCGCCAATTTTCAGCAATATCGGCAAATATCTCTCGTGCCACCTCAGTAAGCTCTGACTTTTTGGAGAGCGGTAAAATTGCCACCTTAATAGGAGCGATGCTTGACTTCAGGTGCAACACTGTACGCACCTCACCATTCACCTCTTCTTCATCATAGGCATCAGCTAGAGCAGCAATAAATAATCGCCCCACCCCCATAGAAGACTCAATAACATTTGGCACAAACCGCTCGCCGGTCTCTTGATTAAAATAAGTTAAGTCCTTACCACTGGCCGCAATGTGCGCCTTCAAATCATGGTCTGTGCGATCATGAATACCGGCTAGCTCTTTCGAGCCATGTGGGAAGTTAAAGTAGATATCATGAGCGGCCGCCGCATAATGCGCCCTCTCATCCTCGCCATGCTCATGCCAAGCTAAACTTTTTTCCTGTAATCCAACATCTTTAATGAGAAATTCACGTGTTTTAGCGCGCCAATTCTCATATTCTTTTTCACGATCTTCGGGTGCAATAAAATATTGCATCTCCATCTGCTCCAACTCGCGTACACGAAAAATAAAATCACGTGGAGTAATCTCATTCCGAAAAGCCTTGCCGATCTGAGCAATCCCAAACGGCAGTTTAGCTCGTGTGGTCTCGCGCACCGTTTCATAATTAACATAAATACCACCAGCCGTCTCAGGGCGCAAATAAGCCTTTGTTGAATCATCAACCACTGCACCGAGGTGAGTAGTCAGCATCATATTAAATTGACGCGGTGGAGTAAAAGTATCCTTCTTACCACAATTTGGGCAAGCCTTATTCTGGAGTAGCTTTGCCAACTCTTCGAGATTAGTGGTATCAACACCGGCAATGTGATCGGCTCGAAAACGATGCTTACAGGCCTTACAATCAATCATCGGATCAACAAAACCAGCCACATGACCGCTGGCCTCCCAGAGTTTTGGATGCTGAATAATAGCGCTATCAAGCCCATAGATATTTGTCTGACGATACACAAAGGCCCGCCACCAAGCTGATTTGAGATTATTAACTAGCTCCGCCCCATACGGGCCATAATCCCAAAATCCGGCTAGCCCCCCATAAATTTCACTGGCCTGAAAAACAAAGCCCCGCCGTTTTGCAAAGCTAGTAATTTCTTCTAAATTGAGCCGTTCACGTTGACTTGCCATAATGCGCCTTATTATATCAGATTTTGACCTGATAGTGAGTAGGATTTCAGCTGATCAATACCAGTTTGCAAGCTCCAAAAGCGAGCTATGACTGATTCCAATTCCAAAAGCGATACGCTCAAACCTTTAACGCGAGCCAGATCCTCTACTGAATAATCACGACAAACTCGCCAGAGCTTAATTGCCCCCCCACTTAACTCGACCCCTCCAGAAGCTTCAAATGTACCATCTTGGAGATGTAAGCATCGCTTATCTAGATGTAGAGTTGGTGATAAGCCGTGACCCTGCAAGTTCTTTATCAACCCAGTAGTCCAAATTAGACGACGCGCTTGATCGTCTCCGACATGGTCAGCCAGGTAAGCTAAAGCCGATGACAAAAAATCATACCACTCAAGCTCCGGGCTATGTTCAGCAATGGTGCGTTCGGTAATCTCTAAAAGTCCCTGCGCCACAATTAGCGTATCGTAGTCGGTAATTATCGCCTCGTGTACAGCCAATAGGCTTGCTCCAGTTAGTACCGGTAAACTTTTAGCTTCCACGCAATTAAGCTGAACCTCCATGCCAGACTCCAACATGCCACGGAGTTTAGCTTGTGGCTTTCTAACTCCGCGAGCCACCACCGACTCACGGCCACGCTCGGCAAAAAATACTCGAATAATCCGATCTGCCTCACCAATATCGCGACGCGATAAGATTATGGCTCGTCCTTGAAAATGCCCCCTCATAAAAGTGCTAGGCTGTGGTCAATAGCTGCAACAAGATCTGCTGGAGTAGACTTCTGCTTAACTAAATATACCGAGACATTAAGTGACTGTTGCAAGCCCTGATATAGGCCAATATCAGCCGCTTCAAGTACTGTCAGCAAAATAATTGGCGTCTTATTACTGGCGGTGCGCACTCGAATATCCTTGAGGAGTTTAAGACCATTCCGGCCAGGCAAAAGTACCTCTGAGACAATAATATCAATCTCATTACAATCAAGCTTATCCATTGCCTCCGATGCCCCCGTGGCATGCACGACTTCATAGCCACCAGCCTCCAGTGTACGAGCGTATACCTGACGAAAAATCTCATCTTCATCAACTAGTAAAACTTGCTTTTTCATAACCCTATTGTATCACCCATCAGACTACTAACTTAGAGGTATTTTCATCTGTCGAATAATTTGAAAATGTAAGTATACCACCCCTGCCGCGACGACCATACGCATCATCGCAGTATCACAGCGTCGAGCCAGTAAATAACCTCGTATCGATACTAAAGACGGCTGTCGTGTAACCCGTAATAACATACTGCGACTAGATGCAATGGCCAGCTCTTCCGGTATACTATAACTCCCTCCATAACGCATCACCAGCTCATCATCACGGGGGCGAAATTCCAAAGTTAACCTCTCGGCATCTAAAAGCTCCAATAAATTTCCTATGACCCTCAGTTGTTCTTCGGCCACGCCAGCGACACGTGGTAGTCGTTTTTGTCGTTGCCAGGCTATTCCGGGTAATTCTTCCAGCCTTGCCTTTATCAGCTCCAAGTTATGGCTATATATATTCGTTTTAGTAGACGCCAAACTAGTGTCTAGGTAAAGTTCTTGGGCGACCTCTGCTAGGTATATGTAGCGCTCAGTAGCTTTCAGCACTAACCGACCATCACCAAGCTGATGTGCAGCCTTTATGGCCTCTATTCCCGACCGTAATTGAGACGAAATATAGCCAGCCATTACTCGCCTAGCGGTCTCTTGCTCACCCCTCATATATATTCCAGCTTACCTGCACTACATAATCTACAGCAAGCATAAGCAACTTTTAATGTTGGCTATGAAATAATTAGGCTATTAAGAGCATTTTTATAGGCTTCATAGAGGGTGGTATTTTCATTGTTATCTGTCTTAAAGATAATTGTCTTATCTAAGTACTTTATGAGCACCATAGTGCCAACCTTTTCGGCTCGGTCCATCTTACCGATATAGCGTATGGCATCCCGATCTGATACCTTGATTTCTTCACTCGACTCCAGTCCATTACGCTTCTCCTTCACGTCACGATCATATTTTTCACGTACCTTCGTATAGAGTTCATCGCGTACTGTAACGCGGATTGCTAGTTCTTTCGAGCTAACATCAACCTTATCGGGGTGAGCTAAGAAAATTAGCTGATCTTTGCCACTTTTAGAGGTCGAGATACTAAAGCTTTTGGGGATTCGCATCTGGAATGCGCCGAGTTCTTCAGGGGCAATATAATCACGCGTATCGCTTAGGCTAGATTTTATTGCTTCATCCTCATCCTTCTTTTTTTGCTCCTCACTACCCGCGCCATAGCCTTCGTTATACTTTTTGGAGTTCGCCATCGAAGCATTTGTATATAATATGCCGAATACGAGTGCAGCTATCAGAGCAATTGCACCCACTCCAATCGAGATATATAAAAACACCTTAGTGCGCTTATATTTATCCTCGGTGGTCTTTAGGTTATTTTGCACCTTCTGCTGTTCTGCAGCTGCCACTCCAGCACCAAAGCCAGCCGGCGCAACATTCTGAGGTGAAGGTTGCTGAGCTGGCTGCTGGTTGGGTTGTTGTGGTGTCGTTGGAGGCATTTATCTTACAAAAAACTTATGCTTAATAGTATACCCTATTTTTTCTCAACAAGCTTCTCGCCGGGGTGCCAATCAATTGGACATAGCCCACCGGTCTGCAGTGCCTTCACTACTCGCAAAGTCTCAGTTACCGAGCGGCCAACGTTTCCATCGGAAAGAACTACGTAACGAATATTTTGCTCAGGATCAATGATGAATAGCCCGCGCTCAGCCTGTCCATTTTCTTCATCCAGCACTTCATAGGCACGAGACAGTCGGTGGGCTGGATCTTCAAGCACAGCGTATTCAACATCCTTTAAATCGCGCTCAAACCATGCCTTATGGCTTTGAATGGTGTCAGTTGAAGCTGCCAGAATTTCACAATTTGCCTCCTGAAAATCCTTGTGATGCTTTTGGAAACCTTCAATTTCAGTTGGACAAACAAAGGTAAAGTCCCGCGGATAAAAGAATAACACTAGCCACTTGCCGGCATAATCTTTCAGGCTAATCTCTCGATAATCATCGTCAAGCCCCTTTTGATAGGCGCTGGCGCTAAATTCTGGTGCTGGTTTATTAAGTTGAATCATATATTACTCCTATACTTAGTTACTTTCTATGGTCTTATGTGGTAAATTTCTCAATTGCCCACTTCGGGATTCGCTCGTTTACAACCTGCCAATCAATCAGCTTCATAAATTCATCGATGTAGGCTTTGCGAGCTGTGGCGTAATCGAGAAAATAAGCATGCTCATAGACATCAAGCACCAATAGCGCTCCACTATTCCATACTCCCCCTTGATTATGGGCATCGCAAATATAATTCTCAAGCCTCTGATTGTCAAAATCCCAAGCCAACACAACCCAGCCGCGAGCTGCGAGGCCCAAGGCCGCAAAGTCGGTCGACCAAGCTTCTACACTGCCCCATTCTTGCTCAATTAACTGCTTAATTGCCCCGGAGCACTGCTGAGACTTATCAGTCATATTTTCAAAATAAGCTTCATGCAGGCGGATGGCATTTAGAGCAAAAACCTTCTCTAAATTAACTTCACGAATTTCAGCATAAGTGCCATTACTAACCGCCGGATCAACTTGGCGCGCTTGAGTAGCGAGTTCATTATATTTCTTTACATAGCCCTCATAAAGCTTATAATGTTCGGCTAGTTGTCTCGCGGTAATTCCCGGTAATTCAGTGTAGCCTAATGGCTTAGCGATTAATTCTGTCATACTACCTCCTAAAAAATTAAGGCTATTCTTCTACTCTACCAAAGCTAGTGCAATCATACAAAAAGCTATTACGGGTTGTTTTTATTGGTGCAGCTCCCTCAAAAGCAAACATGTACGATATAACCTTAGCATCCGGATTGAGCTGGCGAGCCAGCTGATTGCGCATTTTTGGCATGTGGTGGTGAATTAAATAGAGATACACTACGTCAAACTCCCCAATATCAACCGACCAAAAACTCCTTAAATAAACCTTGGCGCGCTTGCCGTAGCGCAATAAGCGCAAGCGAGCAATTAGCCAAAGTAGCGGATTCACTTCAAAACCAACTACTTCTGCTCCGCGTCGAGCGGCGGCTGCTAAAACCTTACCATCGCCACAGCCTAGATCGACAAATTTCGTGCCTCGCTTTACTCCTGCCAACTTAAATAGCTCATCCAAGTCTTGGCTAAAAGCCGGAACCCAAGGAGCACCCAAAAACGCTCCAATACCGAAGCTCAAAATAATCACCGATGCAATAAGCCAAAGCCAATTCACTATCTAAGTCTAGGCTTCCCCATGTTCTAAGGCTTCAGCCGCATCAGCCTCTTCTTTGGTCTTGTGAATAGTACCTGGAGCATGTTCGGCTGGACTATAAAGTGAGTATACTTTTAGATCCGAATCACCAATGTTCTTAATATTATGCCAGGTACCAGCCGGAATTAGCACTGCAGTATCTGGTTGCAATTCGGCCGTATCACTCACCTCTTCCTTAGATGGACCAGTAACAAGTGTTGCAGCCCCAGCTTCGACACGCAAAAACTGATCAACATCACCATGCACCTCTAGGCCTATCTCGCTACCAACCGGAATAGACATCACAGTTAGCTGCGTATACTCGCCCGTCCATAATGTCGTCCGAAAATTTGTGTTATTTTTAGTCTCTGCCTCCATATCTAGAACAAACACTTTTCTATCATTTTCAGTCATAATACTTCTCCCATTACCTACCTTTATTATAGCGCGAAACGCCTACAGTTTCTATCTGTTATCTGGTATAATAATGACCATTCGTCTATAGGGGTGTAGCTCAGCTGGCTAGAGCGTCGGTCTCCAAAACCGAAGGCCGCGGGTTCGATTCCTGCCACCCCTGCCAAGCAGAACAGTTCAAAAAAATAACAGATAGAAAAAGTTCTATTTCCTATTGCTTGAATATGTTTTTGTGCAATTCTCCTGCATTTACTCTGATAAAAAGTTCGATTCCCGTTTGTCCTCCACTTGTACAATCGAACTTTTTCATAGAATTAATTAGTATTGCTGAAGCAGTTAGACCTTACGTTGTAGCGGAATGAGATTTTAGAGTACAGTTTTTCGCAGTAACTGGGCGTTTAGCGCAACTATTACAGTAGAAGCAGACATGAGTACTGCGCCTACTGCTGGTGACAGTACAATCCCGGCCCCAAATAGTACACCCGCAGCTAGTGGAATTGCGAAAATGTTATAGCCAGTAGCCCAGCCAAGATTTTGGAACATTTTACGGTACGTAGCTTTGGATAGCTTTATTACTTTAACTACATCTTGAGGATTACTGTTGACCAGGATAATATCTGCCGACTTAATGGCTACATCAGTGCCCGCCCCAATAGCGATACCTATGTCGGCTTGTGTGAGTGCTGGTGCATCATTTATGCCATCTCCAACCATCGCGACCTTATTACTATTCTTCTGAAGTGCTTTTACTTTCGCAGATTTATCTTCAGGACGCACTTCAGCAAAATATTGATCTAATCCAAGTTGTTTTGATACATAGGACGCTACTTCTTCAGAGTCGCCCGTTATCATGGCCGTCTTTATGCCCATTTCCTTAAGCGTAGCGATGGTCTGCTTTGATTCATCGCGAACTATGTCAGCTAAGCCTAACGCACCGATAACCTGTTCGTTGGTAATCAAATACACTTCCGTCTTGCCCTCTCTCGCAGCTTTTTTTACTGCTTTGGCGATATCCGCAGGAACACTAAGCTTGTTTTCTTCTATATACCGGTAACTGGCAGCTATATACACTTCGCTACCGTGCAATGTGCCTTGTACACCTAAACCTGGCAGAGCTTTAAAGTCAGTGACCTTATCAAGGTGAACATGTTCTCCTTCTGCTTTTCGTACAATGCCCTTACCTACAATATGCTCACTATTCTGTTCAAGACTTGCGGTTAAATGTAAAACATCTTCTTTGCTATGTCCTTTTGTAGCCCATATATCGGTAACGCCGTGTTCACCTTTTGTCAATGTTCCTGTTTTATCAAAAAGTACCCAATCTAGTTTTCGAGCTGATTCGAGGGCTAATCTTTTGCGAACCAGTAAGCCGTTTTTGGCCGATAACGCAGTCGATATTGAAACAACTAAGGGTATAGCCAAGCCTAGTGCATGAGGACAAGCAATAATCAGAACCGTAACTGACCGTTCTAAGGCAAAACCCGCGTCTTTTGCAATTAGCCAATAAATAAACGTGGTTATGGCGGTAATTATTGCAATGAAAGTTAGATAAAATGCTGCCTTGTCTGCAAGAACCTGAACATTAGACTTTGAGGTTTGTGCTTCGGCAACAAGACGCATGATCCCAGCTAAAGCTGTGTCGTCCCCGATTTTTGTAACCCGTACAGTGATTGAACCGTCTTGGTTGACAGTTCCCGCAACAACGCCATCATTTGAGGCTTTAGCTACAGGCTTTGATTCTCCGGTTATAGCAGCTTCATCTATCGACGTCGTTCCATTAGTAATAACTCCGTCAATTGGTATTCTTGTCCCTGGCCTGACTAATACAAGATCTCCCACGCTCAGTTCGCTTACTAATACTTCCATGGGCTTGCCTTTGACTAACTTTTCGGCTTTGTCGGGAAGCAACTTAGATATAGCGTCAAGGGCGTTTTCAGCTTTAGCAACTGATGCCATTTCCAGCCAATGCCCTAGTAACATGATAGTTACTAGGGTTGCTAGCTCCCAGAAGAAGCCATCGCCCTCTATGAAGAACTGTGTTGCAATGCTATAGGCATACGCAGTAATGATTGCCAGGCTGATAAGAGTCATCATGCCTGGCAATTTTGCTTTTAACTCGCCCCACGCACTACGAATGAACACCAAACCACCATAAAAGAAGATGATGGTACTAAACACGAATGGCACATATTGTGAGCCAGGAAATGCTGGCGGCGTGAAGTTCAGCCAATGCTGTATCATCTCGCTATATGCGAGTACAGGTATGGTTAAAATTAAGGACAACCAAAACTTATCCTTAAACATTGTCACAGAATGTCCTGCGTGCTTGTCGTGCTCTTGGTGCTCACTGTTATCGTGATGGTGTTCGTGGTGTGAGTGATCCATAGCTTAATCTCCGCACGTGCTTTCGTGTAAAGGCACAAGGTTATCAAAACGTGCCTGTATCTGTTCTTTAGTGGGCTCCTTTTCTTGTACAAATATAGCTACATTGCCAACCAGGTTATTTATGCGGGTCAATTCTTCCTCTGTTTTTTCGGACGGATGCTCATCTACCACACCGCCGTGAGCAGAGGCTTTTGGAAATAGCCAGTCTAGCACGTTGGCAGACGACACCTCTTCGTTGTGTCCTACGTTACTTTTCTTGCCAAAGAACGTTTCAAGATCCTGTTTCAGAAAATCATTCCAAACTTTTTGCTGATAGTCATTTTTATCGCCAACATATACATAGAAATTAGCTTTATCGGGTACGGTTGGCAGCACCTTGCCATATATCTTTACAGAGCTAGGTATAATACCAGCGTCGTACCGTCGCCCGAGCAATTCGTCCTCACCGCCAATGTAGTTCCATCCAAAGTACTTCAGAAACTCGCCGCCAGTCATACCGTTCCAATGAACGTGCGTCAGTTGGTCCATCTTATCGTGGAAGTCTATCGGTATACTGCCAACTTCTGCACTACACGTAGTAGAATTACCGCTTACTACTTGAAATTCATCCTTTGAAAAGTTAACCGCTTTACCGTTAACCAGTATTTGTGTGCGGTAATGGTAATGCTGGTAAGTAGGCTTTCTGAGATGTTCAGGAGTAGATGCGTATACATAACCATACCATCCACCGACAAGCAGTGTAATCGCTGCCAGAGTAGCTGCCGCATAAGCAGCTACTCTTTTACTAAGCTTCAGGGTACTCTTACTAGCTTGAGTTTTGTTTGATACTTCTGTCTCGCTCATTTTTAGTGCCCACCGTGCATCATCTGGTTCATTTCGCTGCTAGAGTAGCCCCAGTCTTGCTGCCATTGCTTCATCTCAACTATCTCCTTATCTTGAGCTGCAATGATGGCTTGGCTCAGCTGCTTTATCTCGTCGTGTTTCGCTCGTCCCGCCGACAGCTTAGCCATATCAACTGCTCCCTCGTGATGAGTTATCATCATCTCGATAAAGGCCTTGTCATAGGCGTCGCCCGATAAGCCCTCTAGTTGCTTATTCATATCCATCATAGACATTGAATTGTGATCTGTAGTCGTTGGCTGCTGTTCGGTAGCAGCGGGCGTATTTGTGTTTTTGTTGTCATCATTTTGGCTGCCAACCACATAGCCGCCGAATCCAGCTGCTGCGATAAGTGCAACCATTACTACTGCGATTATACTCTTATTTTTCATAGTTATCTCCAATCCTTAGTTATCTGATTATGGTTTAGCCCAATAACTTATTCCATTCGGTTTTTTACCAACGCTAATACGAGCAACTTCTTTTCCAGCGTTATTATCAACCACTGAAACGTCGTTACTCTCCATATTTGTAACGTATGTGAACCTATCATCTGGCGACACAACTACACCGTGAGGAGCACTGCCGACTGGAATAGTTTGAGTTGTCTTTGCTTGTTCCAAGTCTACTTTGTATAAGTTGTTTCCAGCTGGTTGACCGAAGTCATTACCCTGGTCGGCGACGTACGCATAGCGGGAGTCAGGCGATGGATACAGCTGCAGGGGTCCTTTTGATTCATTTGGTAGGGGTGCATAGCGTACCTTGCTACTCGAAGTATCTACGATAGCGACACTCTTGCTGGTGAAGACTGACGCTAGAGCATACTTGCCATTTGCGGTCACGCCAGTCTGAACAGGAGTTCCGTTAAGCGGAATATACTCGAATGTAAAGGTCGAGAGGCTCAGCTTGCCGATACTTTTATCTCCCATCAACGCAACATAAGCGTATTTGCCGTCAGGAGATACACGCAGACCGTGCGGCCCTGCATTAGCCTTTGCACTTGCGGTTGCAACAACCGTAAACGTCTTAGTGTCGATTTTGTACACTTCAGCCTTGTTTTGTGAAGTAGCCAATGCGAATCTACTGTCGGGCGTAAGCACCACGTGTGCCAAGTGGAGGTCACTACCTATATCAATCCGCTTGGTTATCTTATCGGTTAAGGGGTCGATGACAACGACTTGATCAGAACTGGTAGATACGTCATTGTGTCCTTCACCGGCATACGCAGTCGGGAACAGTTTGTTCAATACACGTGTCTTCAAGCTCGCAGTATGATTTGCCATAGCATTTGCAGTAACCCATACAGATTTGCCATCTGGTGCAACCTGGACGTTGTGTGCCATATACATTGCTCCATCTGCATTTTCTTTATTGGCTAGTTCTATCTTTGCAATGACAGATTGTGACTTGGGGCTAATTACGTCTATTCTCCCAGCGTCTTCGGCTGCGACATATACTTTATCATTAGCGATTTCCGCTCCCGTAACAGGGAAAAGTAGATAGGCAGCGACCACTACAAGCAGTACAGATACTCCGCCAATTAGCCATAGATATTTTCTTTTCATTTGTACTCCAAAATTACCTTAAAGTGTGTTTGCGTGAGGACAAACACACTCTCAAGCTCTGAAGACACCGTACAGAATATAAATCGGTATCTTTGGTGGTGGTTTAACAGAGTCTGCATATCTCTCTTGGCTTACTATGCTGTCGTTAAAATGCCAGCCTTCCGTAAGCACATAGAAAGGTACGACTGGTTCGTCATTTTCTTCGCCATTATTAGAATCTAGGGATTCTTCTTTACTAAACACAGCCGTTCGACATAGTGTGGCACATGAAGCTGAATCACTTGAGCTGTGCTTCATACCGCTATTCATCTCATGAGACATTGCTGGCATTGCAGAAGTGTGAACCGAAAAAGATACTAAATTCAGAAGCAATACCGCAACTATAAGGGCTGTATTCTTTAGTGTTATTAGGTATTGCACGTCTATTTAGCTCTAATGTTATTAAGCTCGTAGAGTTTCATAAGTTCTTCGAGAGCTATTGTTTGCTCTTTCTCTTTACCAGAAGCAATCATATCGGTGATATGCGTAGTGATGTGGTTTTCTAGGACTAGCTTATTAAGAGAGGATAGCGACTTTTGTATTGCAAGGGACTGGGTCAAGATGTCCATGCAATAGTCTTCGTTTTCGATCATCTTTTGGACACCACGCATTTGACCCTCAAGTATCTTAGATCGGTGCAGTGCGCGTTGTTTTAAGTCAGATATCATAACCTAAGTATAGTACCCCCAGGGGGTATGTCAAGCATCTTATCTCCAATTTGTAATGCGGGTAAATTTAATCATCTGATTAGCTAGCTCAGTAGATACCGTTCTCCTCATAACTTCCTTGCTGTAGCTTTGAGAAAGTATATTCAGACTCCCTTCCCATAGTATTGTTTTATCTATGACTGCTAACTTGCGGTGGCGCATGTCATCGTAAAACTTAACCCTAACTCCTGCTACTCTGAGTTGCTTTATAGATTGCCATGCTTGAATCTGTAATTCTCGATCATGATGCCTCGGATTACGCGTGTTGATACGCACCCTTACACCTTTCCTGGTTAATCCCCTGAAGATAGGCAGAAGTGTATCAGTTCTTTTGCACGCAATGAATGGGCTTTCAATAATAACCTCATGAGTTGCATGTTTAAGGTCACGTTGAAATGTGCAATAGAATGTAGTTTCAGAGTGCAGTGCAGAGGTTAGTAGCTCGTTGGCTGACGATCTTGAGAATCGCCATTGCCTAAACATTTTTTTGCTCCTCTTTACTAATTTTTGATGGTAAATTTACATCACTTTTGTCGATCGTCACCCCTATTAAAGTTCTATAATCGTTCTGAAGCTCCTGCCAAAGTACTTATACTTAAAACCTGAGAGGGTATTTTTGAATATCTATTGACAATATCACTTATATGTGCTAGTGTGTATGACAGCTCGCCACACCCGCTTCAACCAGAAAGGGGCTATCATGCCCGAATTCCACTACTCATGCACGTGGTGCACGTGGTCTCGTGTGCTGAGCACCACCGATCCACACGGTCCCATCGTCGAGGTGAACCTCACGCCAGTTCATGACTGGGCGTCTGAAGTCGCCCAAATCAGAATCAGGTTCCACGGAACACCCTTCGGCCACTGCTCGTACGACAAGGTCACCACCGAGTTGCCAGCAAGAGTCCGTCAGCAGATGGTCGAGAAGTTGGGTGAGGAACTCACCGAGCGCCTCTTGACCGAGGACTTCCTGCCTCAGATCGACTACGAACTGTATAGGAGGTACTGCAACGGGGGCGCCAACCTCGAAGATATCCATATCAATGCAGAACTATACCGCAAGTGAGCTCAAGGGCTCGCTTGCAGGACCAACCCAAATCTTTACCTGTTAAAGTTTTGGGTTAATTAGTAAGCGGGCTGAACCTAGATCGTCCGCGCCAATTATCTCATTGCTATTATACTAAGCAGGCTACCTATTTGGTTAACCAACCACTGCCAGTAGAATTTATGTATTATCTTTCAAGATAGCTGGAGCGATATACTGAGCTATTTTTTATTCAAAACCATTGATCAAAAACCAATATTATATAATGATAGTGATCATCTAAGCTATCTACTGAGCTGAGTTTGGCTTACCCGGACAAGAGTTTGGATTCTTATAGCATTCTGTATCTGTACCCCACATGTTACCGCTGATAGTTCGGTTTTTAGCACCAGCGTCAAAGGCATAAATACTACCTTCAATACTGAATTTTGGATATTTAGACTGTGCGGTGTAGACGTTATCAACTATCTGAATAGACTGAATACCTGGTGCACCACCATAAAAGCGCATTGGATAATAACTACTACCAGAAATTTGATTGTGCTTTATTACATATGACTTATCTGGATTTGAATCCTCATCAGCATACACTACTACTGAACCAGTTCCATTAAAGGCCGGAGAGCTACTATTATCTCGACAGCCTGGTCCGGGGCCATTTGAAAAACCACCCGTCGTACAGGCTTCGTAGCGATTACCAATGATAGTATTTTCTTCAATATTCACCGTACCATTATTACCGGTAAAATAGATGTTTGCAGCATGACCTTCATACCTAGTGGCTGAATGAAACGGCTTGTCATCGTAATCATAAATATAATTACGCAATAAGCTAATGACAGACCCCGCATCTAAACTACCCCCACTATCGATATTATGTGAACCACCCCTAACTTGTGAATACTGAATATTATACTGTGCATAATAAGCTCGAACATTATACTCAAAACGATTACCATCATCTATTATGCAGTGGTCAAAGGTAATATTTTTCGGCCTAACTGACTTATCGCTGGGATTTCCTAAAAATAAGAAGCCATTTTCCGAAGTTGCCGTACCGGTATAAACTATCTTGCAATTTTTAAAGGTTATATCACTTGCCGTAATGTAAATACCTCGAGGATTCGTAGCATTTATCTGAATACCATCAAAAGTTTTTCCATTATCCGCTGCCGTGAAGTCGCGCTGAGGCATTGATGTAAATACAGTCCCAGCTGCAGGTCCAGTATTTTCAAGCGTGGCCGGCCACGTCCAGGCACTCACTGGAGAAACGGTTGCTGTGGTGATTGGCGGCAGTGGTGTACTAGCTGGAGTTTTGTAGCCAAATTGGCTATCTTTTGTACCAACCGGCTGGCTAGCTGACTGAGGCGATGCAGCTTGCGACATCATAATTACTGTTGTGCCAATCACTGCAAACAAAACAGCAAACAGAGACAATTGTTTGTAATTATATTTTTGCTTCTTCTTTAGTTTTACCTTCATTTATAGACCCTCTAGATTAAGTATATTTATAGCATACTCCCCCCCCATATAAATTACAAAGTTATTATGCTAGATCGCCTGGTGCATGTAACACCTCAAGTATATAGTCACATTAAGTACTAGTTTTGTCCTGATATATCCTTACTGGAAATAAATCCGTCAAACCTTAACTAGTGTATGTCATAGATAAATCATTATATAATCTATAATTTTTCCCAACGATTGAATACATAAGCTGTATAATATGTAGCATGAGTAATGACGAACCCAATCATCAGTCATACGAACAGGCTGTCGAAACCAAAGTTGTCATACCGCTGGTATTCTTGATTGTAAGCATCATTATTATAGAGTTTTTGCTAAAAAAGACATTTTCTCATAATGTATGGCTGGTAGCTGGAGTGCTAGTTGGTAGCCTTATCTTTGCTCTCAGTCATCACATTAAGTCACTTCAGTTTGGCAGACGGCATGCCATTTACCTCACGCTCTACCACTTAGTTTTGGCATCCGTCTTAATATTTATTGTCCCAATCCAATCATATTATCTACTTATCTGGGCAATCCTAGCATACTTAAGCGAATTCTATTATCAGGCAAAAGGGATTACCATCAGTCTGATTGGGCTACTTATTACCATCGCCCTTGGAACTTGGTATCAATTTAAACCCATTACTGTTAATGAGCTGTGGCAGGCTGGCACATGGTTTGTAGTACTGTCCATTGTTATTCTTATGCTCAGTAGAGTTATGCTTGGCAATCGTAAAAAGCGCTTGGAACTATCAGAAAAAATTATCCATGCCGAATACGAGCATGAGCGCATGATTAATCTTATCAATAGTATGACTGAAGCCGTCCTAGCTATTAATGAAAAGGGCACCATCAGTATTTATAATGCAGCCACAATGGACCTCTTGGATACCAATGTTGAGCTAGCAGGAAAAAATATTGATGAAGTGGTACATATTTTTGATGCCCAAAAACAACCAATAAGCCTACTAAAGATCGCTCAGGAAACCCGCTATCTACAGAGGCGCTCTGATGTATTTTTGCACTTTGGCGAAGATGATACTATCGCTCTGGAATTAAATATTAGTCGCACTGAACTACGTTCAGCTCTTTCACAAAAGCAAGGCTTTACTCTACTATTGCGTGACATTACCCAGCAAAAGAGCCTTGATGAAGAGCGAGATGAGTTTATCTCGGTCGTTAGTCATGAATTACGTACTCCCATTACAATTGCTGAAGCCAATGTCTCGATGGCTGAACTTCTCGATAAAAAAGCCGATAGTAAGCCAGAAGAAGTTCAATCAGCCCTAGAAAAAGCCCACAAGCAAGTACTATTTTTGTCCGATATGGTGAATGACCTATCGACACTATCTAGGGCTGAACGGACCGATAAAGAAATGGAATTAGAAACTTTTGCTACAGATGATATTCTAGCCGAGCTAGTCAGTACTTATCGACCGCAAGCTGAGGAAAAATCACTCTACCTCAAGTTAGAAACTGACACCATGCTACCAAAATTGACCACTTCACGCCTGTACTTAAAAGAAATATTGCAAAATTTTATTACTAACGCCATAAAGTATACTCAGACTGGTGGTGTTACGGTGCGAGCACACAATAAGGAAGGTTTTATTGCAATCAGCGTAGCCGACACGGGTATTGGTATTTCTAAGAGCGAGCAAGATAAGGTCTTTGATAAGTTTTGGCGATCCGAAGACCCCCTCACTCGTCAAACTGGCGGTACCGGACTGGGTCTCTATATTACTTCTAAGCTGGTACGTCGAATTGGTGCACAAGTTGATTTTCAGAGTGAACCAAAACACGGATCAGTCTTTGTACTAAGATTACCAATAGTGGCTACTCAAGAAATCGATAAGAAAAACGTTATCAAGAAAGAAGTCGAAAATATCCTAGAATAGCTTAAGCTTTCTTATTATTTTTGATTAGCAGAGTTATGGCCATAAAGACTCCTAGCAGTGCAAAACCAACCATAAGTTGCAATGATTGCGCAACAGTAATTACACCATCACTACTGGCTCCAAATGGCATCAGCGCAAATACAATAAATACAATGGCAAATACACCACTTAATACTCTCAGGCGCACTTTATCGCGAAGCAACTTTGTATCTCTGCCTTGTCGCCATAATGCTAACGATATAAATATACTACTGGCATATTGAAACGACAAGATAGCCATGTATCCTTGAGAAACTGGATTATTAATAATAGTAAAAGTACCCTGCTGAATGGTAGTAACTGGCATTACCGACAAATCACGGACAGCAAAAAAGATAGCTACTGCTGTAAGCGCGATACTCGCGCCTATTATCAATAATCGTACCAACCTATTGCGTGGTGAATATATTCTGGCAACTGTCGCCCAAAAGAAGACCCCACCAACAACCTCAAAAATAGATGACACTAAAAATGCCACGGTTAAGTATTCAGAATTATCCGTTAAAATAGC
Source organism: bacterium (assembly GCA_016700035.1). NCBI lineage: Bacteria > bacterium. Next base: position 513,859 of record CP064998.1, read on the forward strand.
TGGAATTGTAGCTACCGACATAGTCAGGGCATAACAAAAAGTTGCACAACCTAAATAGAAGGAAACTTTATTCTTAGTTTCCTGATAAGACCGAAAACTAGCTATCGTAAAAATAATCAATATTGGTACGCCTAAAAGCGTATGTATGTAGTTAGTGGGAAAATTCATTATTTCAAGTCCTTCTTATGGCTAGCTAAGTACATACTTACAACCAGAAAAATTGCAACCAATATGTGTATGATGGCTACAATATATGAAAAAGAGTTACTCGCAACATCTATGCTAAGGATAGGTCTTAAAACATACATTCCTCCAACAATAACAAAAAGTATCGCCAGCGAAAAAAGCCGTAGCTTTTTATAAGCACCCACAGCCGACCTTCCTTGTAGCATAAATCTAATACCTAAAAGTAGCAGACTTCCGTACTGTATCGCAGTAACAATCTGGTAACCTTGTGAAAATGCGAAGTCAATCTGCCACACTCCATCTACATATAGCATAGTTACTGGATGTGCCATATTTTCAGCAATTGAAAAATAAACACCAGCCATAATCAATATCAGCTCGCACACAATCACTGCTATTCGAGCCAATCGCTTACCCGGCAAATAAATCCTCACAACCGCCAACCAGAGCCAAGCTAAGGCGATAAATTGCAGTATATCTCCGGCAATCGTACCATATGTTAACCAAATACTGGTTGGTTCAGCCAGCAGAGGTGGTAGGCCATAGCACAGCATAGCCAAGAAAAAACTTAAAGCACTTAAGCCAAAATAAAAGTTAAGTTTATTCTGGCTGATACGCCGAGCTGAGAAACTACGCCAAGCAATAACGGCTAAAAATGGTATTACTAAGTACCAGTGAATTGTATTAAGCGGAAGTCGCATCTTCGCACATTATACCACTTATGTATTAATAAAATAGGCCTACTATGTATAATTTCCATCTTAAGCCCATAAGCTAAAGTATTATTGGAGAAATAAATATCACTTACCAAACTTTAATTTCGTATTCGTAAACAAAAAGTCATCCTTCATAAACGGATGACTTTATAAACCCTACCTACATGGAGCCCGCGAAGGGACTCGAACCCATAACCTACGGTTTACAAAACCGTTGCTCTACCAATTGAGCTACGCGGGCAAAAACGATTATATACTAGTGTTTTTTATTATTCTTTTCTTCACAGCCCCCGCAAATAGTCTGTAGGCCGGCCGATTCTCTTTTTTATACACTATTTTAACACCAAGACTAGTAGAACAGTTCTTACATACCAATTCACTATCGCTAGTGACAAAATTAATCATTCGGTCAATATACATTCTCTTAAGATGGCCAGATCCATCTTTTTGATAATAACACAAGTGTGTATTGCAGTTCTCGCACCGTATATCCAAGATACGAGACCAGCCACCACGTGCCCTACTGTATATATCGCGTTTCATAATAATGGTGCAGGGGGAGGGATTCGAACCCCCGAAGGCATAAAGCCGACAGATTTACAGTCTGTTGCGTTTGACCGCTTCGCTACCCCTGCGTATCTTTTGGTGGAGCCCAAACCGAGGATTGAACTCGGGACCTCTTCCTTACCATGGAAGCGCTCTACCACTGAGCTATTTGGGCGTCTATTTACTCGAAGTAAACAGAGCCTAGTCTATCATTTTAAAGGTTTTATTTCAATGCTCAAGCTATAAAGCGAGCGCTATATTTCTTAACAGCTGGGCTATCGGGGCTAAGTTCTTGGGCATTTATTATGGACTGCCTCACCTTATCCGGCTGGCCGGCCACATCATAAAACCTAGCCAAAGCCAGCAGTCGAGACACTGAAGTCTCAATACTATTAGCTTTCTCCATGGCATTAATCGCCTCTTCAATGCGCTTCTCATGATACAGTACAGTGGCTAGATTTTGCCAATCTGAAGCACTATTTTGAGATTTTACAGCAAACTCGAAACACTCGGCTGCATCCTCATAATTATGTAAGTGCGAATATACCATACCTAAGCGCCGATAGGCTTGAATATTCTTATGATCCAACTTCAAGACCTTGAGATAAGCCTTTTCCGCTGCCATCCATTTTCGTTCATCATAATAGCGTCCCGCTGACGCTATAAGTCGCTTGAGCTGACTATCATGCGTGATGGCCTCATTGTCTAGGCCGGCATTCAAATAGTGGGCCAGCTGATTATAGCTAGACCGGATGATGTACCAAGTTAAAACTGCCAATAAAATGAAAGCTACGAGCTCAAGCATGGCTCACATCCCCTATGCGCAATGCGCTAGCTTCAAGCAATAATCGTAGATTACCGCTTTTTTGTGCGCTCATCAGGCGGGCCTGAAGCCACTCGGCAAATGCAAAATTATGTTGTTGTTGACTATCACGTAATAGCCGCTTAGCGAAATCTAGTTGTTGATCGCGATTTGTCAGGCTGGCTATATAAGTAAATCTCTGCGGAATAGTTTTATTAAAAAAATCTGCTTGATCATCCTGCAGTGCCGTCTTGGCTGTCTGCACCGTAACGATTTGTGAACGCGAGCGCAATGTTGGCATCATCCGTGCCACAGTTGGCGTTAAAAGCATGAAGAAAACCTGTTCCGGTGGCTCTTCTAGCGTTTTTAATAAAGCATTGCCAGCCTCTACGGTCATATTCTCCGCTTCTTCTAGAACTATTATCCGAGGCTCTCCACCAAAAGAAGCCATTGAAAGCTCATGCAAAATATCTGCCGCTATCTCTCTAGTTATTTTTCCTTCAGTATTAAGATACATAAAGCTAGTTGAGCGTACGGTATGGCCCGACTGACTGATGATTGTCTGTCCAAGCTCCTGCGCCCTCTCTTTGCGCTCCTCATTAGTTCCACCAGCGATTATAAAAGCCTGGGCTGTAATTGGTACTTTATTATTCTGCGTCATAGTGGCAACCATACTTATTCATTGTAGCTTGAAAATCACTCGGAAGCGAAGCGGTAAATATTTGTCGCTCGCCATTGGGTAATACCAGGCCAAGGCTACGGGCGTGTAGCATTTGACGCGCCACACCATCTTGCCTGCCATAGGTTACATCACCAAGTATGGGGTGCTTAATAGCCGATAAATGAACTCGAATCTGATGGGTTCGCCCAGTACGTGGTCGCGCCTCAACTAAGGCTACTCCGTCGCCAAATTGGAGCTGCGAAACTATAGTTTCAGCTGGCTTACCGAGTGGATCAACTCGCATTACGCCAACGCTCTTACCAGCTGGCGTTAGGCCAAACTGTAGCCGCTTCACTCCCCGGCCAAACTCACCCCAAACTAATGCCCAGTAAATCTTATCAACTCGACGAGCCCGAAAAGCCCCTTCTAGATGCGCTCGAGCTTTTTGGTTGCGAGCCAGTATCATCACGCCGGAGGTATCCTTGTCTAAACGGTGAATTATGCCTGGCCGCATTAATCTGTCGTCATCAACCAAATGAGCAAATGTGCCAGCTAAACTTGGCTCTTCCTTACCGGGCTTAGGGTGGGCAATAATGCCAGCTGGCTTATTCACGACAATTACATCGTCATCCTGATAGATAATCTCTGGTACTTCAGACGCAACAAGAGCTGGCTCCAGGTGAGCTGGGCGCTCCAAAATCTCAATCCGCGAGCCAAATGCTACTTTCTGAGATGGTTTAGCCAGTTTATTATCAAGATACACCTGACCATCAGCTAGCGCCCGTTGCCATAAAGTACGACTTATCTCAGGTATTAAAGCCACCAATACGGCATCCAATCGCCGTTCAGCCAAGCGACCATCAACAATAAAGACTTCCCCCTTGCGAGATTTTCCCCCTGCCATTAAACTAAGTCACTCACCTCAGCTAGCTGATCTTTATTACCCAACACTATCAGGGCATCACCGGCATAAACCACCTCATGCCCCGATGGATTTACCTTACTTAAGCCATCGGCTGAGTTTAGGGCTAGAACCGTTGCCCCTAATTTATTACTATAAATATGACTTAATTGCTTACCGGCTAGCTCACTATCTTCTTTTACTCTAACCTCCACAACTGCTAGCTCACTATTGTTATTAGTAGCTAAAATCTCCAAAAAATCGACCACACTAGGACGAGTTAAGGTGGTAGCCATATGGTAAGCCCCTATCTGGTACGGCATGGTGGTACGATCGGCGCCAGCCCGGAGCATACGATCGCGGTTTTCATCACGATTAACCCGGGCCACAATAAAAATATGTGGATTAAGCTGCCGACTAGCTAGTACGATAAATAAATTAGCACTATCAGAGCCTAGTGAAGCTACAATCCCCTTAGCTCGATCCACGCCACAACTTCTTAGAACTTCCTCCTTGGTTGTGTCGCCTACTATTGCGGTATAACCCTTAGCAATCATAGCTTTTACCCGATCTTCGTCTTTATCAACACAAATAAACGGCACATCATCATCAGCTAACTCATCCGCCACTTGTGAGCCAACCCGACCGAGTCCGCAAATAATATAATGATCATGCATTTTTGCTGTAATTCTTTTCATATGCTTTCGGCGTAAACCGTCACCTAGACTTACTATATAGTCCGCCAGCACTTTGAGCAAATAGGCCACCACAACATAGGAGCTAAGAACCAGGAAAAGGACCATCCAGCGACTTTGTGGATCCTTAAAGCCATAGTGATCAAAGTGTGAAAGTAAAATTAGAATAGTTTCATAGATCGACTCGGAAAATGATATTTTGGCCGTAGAAATAAAAGTAGCCGTCCCAAGAGCAATAAGGCAAATGGTAGCAATTAAAATATTCCTAAGTAATCGTCTGTCTAGCACGGATTTGTAAACTTTATTACCATAACCATTATACGGGTTTTAGACAGATGATATAAGCCAATAAAAAAGACTCTTGTCAGTGAACTAAAGAGTCTTTTTTATAATGCGTACTAGCGCTTCGAGAACTGAGGAGCTTTACGAGCTTTCTTTAAGCCATATTTCTTACGCTCTTTTTCACGAGGATCGCGCGTTAGAAGGCCAGCCTTCTTCAGGGTTAGCTTAAAATCTTCGCTCATCTCTACTAGTGCACGCGATATACCTAATCGAATTGCGTCAACCTGTCCGCGCTTACCACCGCCTTCGACTCGAACCACTGCGTCTAATGCATTAGCCTTACTAACTAGCTCTAAAGGAGCCGAGATGAGCTTCGACAAGGCACTATTATTTAAATATTCACCAGATGGCTGGCCGTTAATTGTAATAATACCCTTACCGTGCATTAGTCGCACTGTAGCCACTGCAGTTTTACGTCGCCCCACAGCGTAATAATAATTCTTCTTATCTGCCATTATTTCACCTTCAATTCTTTAGGTTGCTGTGGTGCATGCGGGTGGTCTGTTCCAGTATATACATGCAGACGACCCATCATGTGTCGTGCCAGTTTATTTTTAGGTAGCATTCCTCGTACGGCATGCTCAATAACTCGACGCGAATCTTTTGCTAGCTGTTCTTCAAGAGTAGTCTCTGTCAAACCGCCAGGGTAACCACTATGTCGATAGTATTTCTTATCGGTAAGCTTATTGCCAGTAACAGCAATCTTATCAGCATTAATTACCACAATACTATCACCTGTTAGTACATGCGGGCTATACTGCGGCTTATCTTTACCAGTCAGCTTAGTGGCTACAAAAGTCGCTAAACGACCAAGCACTACATCGGTAGCATCAATCACATACCAGTCGCTTGCGAGCTCACCAGCCTTAGCTTGATATGTTCTGGTCGTCGTCATTACTTAGTCCCCTTTTCTGGCTTTTTTGTTGCCTTCGCTGGCTTTGTCTCATCTTTTTTAGTGGCTTGGAGTTTTTTAAGCTTATCTTCAAAATCGTCATCCAAAACTAACTCCACCAAGACCATTTCAGCAGCATCACCACGACGCCAGCCAGTCTTCGTTAGGCGTGTATAGCCAGAATTTCGCCCTTCAAAGCCATGCACCAACTCCTGGGTGAGCTTATCAGCGGCAACTTTTGAACCTAATTCAGCATGAATAGTGCGCAAGCTGTGCAAATTGCCCCGCTTAGCTTTGGTTACGAGCTTATCGAAAGCTGGCTTTAATGCTTTTGCCTTAGCTTCAGTCGTTTCAATCCGCTCATATAGCACCAAAGACTCCAAAAGGCCTTTCATAACTGCCTTACGCGGACCAATCTTACGGGAGAGCTTTGATATTGTGTGATAGTGAGCGTGCATAGTATTATCTCTTGGCTATAATTAAGCGAGCTTAATGCCAATCTCCTCAAGCTTTTCTAATACTTCTTCAAAAGCCTTCTGACCAAAGCCCTTCAGTGACTTTAACTCCATGCGAGTAAGCTGGCTTAAATCACCCACCGTGGCGATATCGTTGTTGATGAGCGCATTAGTGGTACGCTGTGAGAACGAAAGCTCTTCGATCGCTACAGCTCCGTGCTCAGCCTCAGCCTTAGCTTCGGCAGTCATAATCCCCTCAGATCCAACCGAAACCACATCCATGCCAGCAATTACCTGGAAATGGCCTACTAGGATTTCTCCAGCCTGACGCATTGCAAGCTCTGGAGTCATCGAACCATCGGTCTCAACCTCCATGATTAAGCTATCAAGATTTGTCATTTGGCCCACACGAGTGTTCTCGATATTAAACCGCACGCGTTTAATTGGGGTATAAATAGCATCTACGGCAATCCACCCAACTGGTAGATTTTCATTCTGGCGTGACTCAATCGGGCTATATCCGCGACCTTGCTCAACCTTAAACTCGATTTCAAGCTTGGTTTTTGCATTATCTATCGTGGCTAGTACGAGATCTTTATTAACCACTTCCATATCACCAGTGGTTTTAATATCGGCAGCTGTTACTACACCTTTACCACTTTTTGTTAGCGTCATAGTAGCTGGCTCGGTACCAGTATAGCTAACCTTCAGTTGCTTAATACTTAGAATAAGACCAATTACATCCTCGCGTACACCGTCGATAGTTGTAAACTCATGGTCAACACCTTCAATGCGAACAGCTGTGACAGCTGCCCCAGCTAAGCTCGACAGAATAACACGACGCATTGAATTACCAATTGTCATACCATATCCTGGATATAATGGAGCAATTGTAAATCGGCTGGTGTGCTCGTTTACTTGCTCTTCTTTCATTTCTGGAAGGTTGATATCGTATAAGGCCATTATGACTCCTCTTATTATTACTTTAGCGCGAGTAAAACTCGATGATTAATTGCTCTTCAATAAAGCTGTCACTATCTTCTCGTAATGGTTGCCCCGTTACGGTGCCAACCATTTTTTTAGCGTCCAACTTTAGCCAGCTTGGCATCTCACGGGCATCATTTTTTAATTGTTCAGCAAGGTCGGTAAAAAGTACTTTCTTCTTGCTAGACTCTTTGACGGTAATAACATCCCCAACTTTCACTTGAATTGAAGGCACATCAACCTTCTTATCATTTAGCCGAATGTGGGTGTGTGTAACCATCTGACGTGCAGCCTGGCGTGATGATGCCATGCCCAAACGATACACGGTATTATCCAGGCGCTGTTCCAACAGACGTAGTAGATTCTCACCAGCTACACCCTCACGACGCTCTGCCTCACTAACGTAGCGACGGAATTGCTTTTCCATAACTCCATAAAGACGCTTAACTTTTTGCTTTTCCCTTAACTGCACAGCGTAGTCGGAAGGTTTGGGTCGACGTGCCTGGCCATGCTGGCCGGGGGCAAAATTACGCTTAGCCAAAGCTTTGGCAGCTTTAGGGTGTAATTGTACGCCTTCACGACGGGATAGTTTGCTGATTGGTGTAAGATTACGTGCCATAGTTAATTCCTTTTAGCCTTTCGGGGACGGCACCCATTATGCGGAACGCCTGTAATATCTTGAATTGAAATAACAGTCACGCCAGTATTCTGCAGGGCTCGAATCGCACTCTCACGACCAGAGCCAATACCCTGTACAATTACCGATACTTGTTTTAAGCCAAAATCCTTGGCTTTTTCTAAGGCTTTCTCGGTAGCAATCTGTGCTGCATATGGAGTGCTCTTACGGGAGCCCTTAAACCCAGCCGAACCAGATGACGCCCAACTTACTACATTACCAGCTTCATCTGTCACACTAATAATAGTGTTATTAAAAGTTGACTGAATATGCACCTGCCCCTTAGGTAGGTTGCGCTTAATCTTGCGTCGTCGAGTTTTTGCTTTAGCTTGTGCCATAATATTCCAGTTTCCTCTAGTCTTATGCTACGTCTTTGACGCCGCCTTCTTACGTCCCGAACCTTGAGTCTGTTTGCGACCCCGACGAGTACGAGCATTAGTTTTAGTACGCTGCCCACGGCTTGGCAAGCCAGCATTGTGACGCAACCCACGATAAGCCTTAATTTCCTTCAGGCGCTTAATATTTAACATTACCTTACGAGCTAGATCGGCTTCCACTTCGTAGCTAGCATCAATTTCGTTTCGCAAAGCCGTTAATTCAGCTTCGGTTAAATCTTTTACCCGTGTATCTGGGTTAATCTTAGTTTTTGCAAGAATCTTATGGCTTGAAGTAAGCCCAATACCCTGAATATAGGTAAGAGCAATCTCGATACGCTTTTCATTGGGGATGTTGGTTCCTGCAATACGTGCCACAATACTTATCCTTGCCGTTGCTTATGTTTAGGGTTTTCACAGATTACCCGCACTACACCTTTACGGCGCACTACCTTGCACTTGGCACACATTGGCTTAACTCCTGCACGTACTTTCACGGGTTTCTAATCTTTCCTTAACGCTTATTTATGACGATACGTAATTCTTCCCTTATTGAGATCATAGGGTGTCATTTCTAACGTCACCTTATCTCCGGGAAGAATTTTAATATAATGCATTCGCATCTTGCCCGATACATGAGCAAGAACAATGTGACCGTTCTCGAGCTCGACCTTAAAGGTCACATTTGGGAGCGCTTCGAGAACAGTCCCTTCAACTTCGATTACTTCCTTTGTACTTGTCATATATCCTAGGTCTACAGTTGCTTAGTTTACCTGATTTACCCACGAATGTAAAGGGTTTACAGAAGAAAAACTAGTATTTCTCATAAGTCGCCATCGTTACTCGACTATCAATCTGTCGTTTCGTCTCAATTGCCACTGAAACTAAGATAAATAAGCTAGTTCCACCAATCGCCACCGCCTGACTCATGTTGAGATATCGTTCTACAACTAGAGGCAAAACAGCTATCACTCCTAGAGCTGTGGCACCAACCAGATTAAGCCGACTAATCACACCCTTCAGATACTTAGAAGTTTCATTACCTGGCCGAATGCCTGGGATAAAGCCACCTTGCTTCTGAAGATTCTCGGAAATATCTTTTGGCTTAAAAATAATTGAGGTATAGATATAGGTAAAAATAAAGATTAGAACAAAATAAGAGACTAAATAAATCGTACTAGTTGAGGCGAACCATTGGGTAAGTTTTTCAGCCAGATTTGCTATCCACTGCGTATTGGCATTCTTAAGTAGTTGACCTAAGAAAGTCGGAATTGAAAGGAAAGTCAGGGCAAATATCACTGGAATTACACCGGCCGTAATAAGCCGTAGCGGCAAATGAGTATCGACACTGCCGTATTTGCCGATGGCGGCACTGCGTCGAGCGTACGAGATAGGTATATTGCGCTGGGCTTCATTGACCATTACCACTCCAAAGGTTGTAACAAGGAACATCGCCCCCAACAGAATAACCTTAATAAACTGCGAGCTATCCCCCTGCACGAGCGCTACCTGCTGTGTGAATATACCCGGCAAAGACGCAATAATACCAGCTGCAATAATGATCGAAATACCATTACCAAAGCCTTTTTCGGTAATTAGCTCACCAAGCCACATTAAAAACATACTGCCAGCAGTCAGGGATAATATCATGAGAGACCACTGGCCAATACTGGGGCTACCAATCAGGTCAGCACCAGCACTCTGATTAGATAGCTGTCGGACCAGAGCGATTACGGTAAATGACTGAATAATCGCCAGCGGCACTGTTAGTATGCGCATGTACTGATTGAGCTTAGCTCGTCCCCGCTCTCCTTCTTTTGAGAGGGCTTCCCAGCTTGGGATCACCTGCTGCATCAACTGTACGATAATGGAGGCTGTAATGTACGGACCAATTCCCATAGCAATAATCGAGAAATTAGCCAAAGCTCCACCAGTGAATAAGTTAGCAAACCCCAAGATTGGCGTTTGATTAAAAACTGTTAAAAGGAAGGTCTGCAAGCGCTCCACATCTGGTACCGGAGTAGGTACATGAGTGAGTAAGCTATACACCACTAAAATACCAAGCACTATCAAAAGACGGCTTCTTAAGTCCTTATTTTTCCAGAAAAACTTTAGTTTATCCTTTTTCATACCCCTCCAGTATAACCTATCTTCAATACGTTCATTGGAATTGCCGAAATTACTACGGCAAGGCTCATTTTACTACTTATCTTCTGCTTTCTTAACGGGACGAGGTTGTGGTGTCGCAGTCGCCGTAAAAGAACCGCCAGCTTCTTCAATTGAAGCAACTGCCGATAATGTAGCTGCCTGTAGTTCAACTACGAGGGTCTTGGTGAGCTTTTCTCCACCCAAAACCTTCACCGCTTGAGCCTCCGAACGAATAACACCAGCCTTTTTTAGTGCTACATTATCAAGCTTCTTTGAGTCAAGCTGAGCTAGCTGATCTAAACTAACTTCCACATAGCTAACTTTTCGGGCATGTTTAAAACCTCGGGCCTTCGGTAGACGCATGGCTAGTTTAGTCTGACCACCTTCAAAACCTGGTTTAATTTTCTTTCCAGTACGAGCCTTCTGCCCCTTTGTTCCTCGGCCAGCCGTCTTGCCACCACCAGCTGAAATGCCACGACCAACCCGTTTGCGAGTAGTCTTAGAGGCAACTTCTAATTCATGATACTTCATGCTTTTGCCTCCTGCTTCTTCTTAGCCGACGGCACTTCATCGGTCTTAAGCATCGAAAGTCCTGTAATTGTTGCGTAAGCGTTATTGATCTTATTGGTACTACCGAGAGACTTAGTCAAGATATCGCGAACTCCAGCGACTTCCAGAACGGAACGCACAGCACCACCAGCAATTACACCCGTACCCTCTGGAGCTGGCTTCATAAATACTCGAGCTCCGCCCTGCTTGATCATAACTTCATGAGCAATCGTCGTACCAACCAAGTGAACAGTAATCATATTCTTACGAGCCACCGCGGTTGCTTTTTGAATAGCACTTGCTACATCGCGACCCTTTCCTACGCCAACTCCAACCTGACCCTGGTTATCACCAACTACCACAACAGCACGAAAGCGGAAACGCCTACCACCTTTTACTACGCGCGTAACGCGATCTAGGGAAATCATGCGCTCAGTTAATTCTGGCCCCTGATTTTCTGGATTAACTACCTGTGGGTTCATATCTTCAGTCCTTTCTCTCGAGCAGCATCAGCTAAAGTAGCAATTCTACCGTGATATTGCTTGGCACCACGATCAAAAATCACCTGACTAATCCCGGCGTCCTTGGCCTTTACGGCAATCTCTTGCCCCACCCAACTAGCCTTATCGGTCATAGTCTTAGCGCTTATTTTCTGACCAACTGTGGAAACTCCAACAATTGTCCGACCCTCATCATCATTAATGAGCTGAGCGGCAATATGACGTAGTGAAACCTGCACCGAAAGACGAGGCTGGCTAGCGCTACCATGCAAACGTGCCCGCGTCCGAATAGCCCGACGAGATTTATTAACTTGCTTTGCTTGTAATTCTTTTGTACTCATAGCTATGCTCCCTTTGCTGCTGCCTTACCAGCCTTACGTCGAATTCTCTCGTCAATGTAACGAATCCCCTTACCTTTATAAGGTTCCGGCTTTTTAAGCGCTCGAATTTGCGCCGCTGTTTGACCAACCAGTTGCTTATCAATACCTGATACTGTGATGATATTTCCATCTACAGTCAGACTAATTCCTGGTTGTGGTGCAAATTCTATTTTATGAGAGAAGCCAAGTGAGAATATCAGGCCATCCCCCTTCTTCTCTACCCTAAATCCAACGCCATTCATTTCCAATTTTTTCTCAAAGCCCACGTGAACACCAGTAACCGCATTAGCTATTAGGGTGCGCAATAGGCCGTAACGGGCATTAGTTTCACGATCTTCAACATCCTGCACAACAGAAAGTGTAGCTTCGTCTTGTTTTAAGCTAAAGCCAGCTGGCATCACTACGCTCAGCTCACCTTTTGGCCCCTTAACCTGTATCACTTCACCTTGAAGCTCAACCGTAACTCCAGAAGGTATTGTTATGATAGATCGTCCAATTCTACTCATCTTCCACCTACCATACCTTACAGATTAATTCACCACCAAGCCCCTTGGCGCGTGCTTCATAGCCTGTCATGAGTCCAGCTGAAGTGGACACAATCACCATGCCTCTACCGCCAAGAATACGCGGAATATCATCACGCTTGGCATACATTCGACGGCCTGGTTTGGAAACTCGAATTAGAGCAGTGAATGGTTTTTTAGTTTTTTGCTGGTCGATATCCAACACCAGCTGACGGAATCCGCCCTGTTCTTCTGTACTTACCGCTACGATATAGCCATCTCCTACCAAAATTTGTGCGATGCGCTCTTTCATTTTAGAATATGGCAAACGAACCTCCGTCTTGCCGGCGGCGGCGGCATTGCGGATGCGAGTAAGCATATCTGCGATTGGATCAGTTGTTATCATAATATTCCTTCCTACCAACTAGCCTTTCGTACGCCTGGGATTTCCCCCTTTGAAGCGTGTTCACGAAATGTAATACGAGACAGACCGAAGCGACGTATGTAGCCACGGCTACGGCCAGTAATTTCACAGCGATTCCGCTGACGATTTGGGTTGGAGTTACGTGGTAACTTAGCTAGCCCTTCAAAATCGCCAGCTGCCTTCATTTCGGCACGACGAGCTGCATATTTTTCAGCTAGCTTAGCCCGTTTTAGTTCCCGTTGTACGAGTGCTTTTCTGGCCATTATTTTGTCTCCTTTCTTTCAAGTGGCATGCCCAACGCGCGGAGCAAGGCCTCTCCTTCTGCTTTATTCTGCGCGGTTGTTACTAATGTAACCTGAACACCGTGGGTTAACTGGGCGTCCTCATAGCTAATCTCCGGAAACAGGGTCTGCTCGGCTAACCCAATTGAGTAATTCCCCTGAGGGTCAAATCCCTTAATCGATAGTCCATGGAAATCACGCAAGCGAGGTAGTACCACTGCTATTAGCCGATCTAGAAAATCATACATACGTTCACTACGCAGTGTAACTTTAGCACCGATTGACTGACCTTCGCGTAACTTAAATCCGGCAATTGAGAGTCGAGCCTTAGTTATGATGGGCTTCTGACCAGTAATCTTAGTTATGGTAGCCACTGCGTTATCAAGATATTTTTGATCAACTACAGCCCGACCAACCCCTACCGATACGACAATTTTTACTAGCTTTGGTACACGGTGTGGATTCTTGGCATCCAACTGCTTAGCTAAAGAGGTAGTCATTTCAGACTGGTAACGTTCTTGCAAGCGATTCATTTCTGCTCCTCTTTCTTATCGGTCTTCTTCTGGTCTGCATCAGATTTTGTAGCTTTCTTCTTGTTGGAAAATTTTGATACCTTAAAGACTCGCTCTTTAGAGCCATCAGCTCGCTTTTCAAAACTAACTCGAGCTGGCTTACCGGTTTTGGGATCCAGAACTTGTACTTTTGAAGCCTCAATCGGCTTAGTGAGCTCCACAATTCCTCCACTTGGATTCTGGGTAGTTGGTTTTTGATGACGCTTAACGGTATTAATGCCGGCAATCACAACCTTATTTTCTCGTGGCAAGACACCAATCACCTCACCGCTCTTACCCTTATCGCGCCCAGCAACTACCATCACCTTATCTTTTAATCGAATCTTAAACATTAGAGTACCTCCGGAGCAAGTGAAACAATTTTCATATAACCACGGTCACGCAGTTCGCGTGCAATTGGGCCAAAAATACGAGTTCCACGAGGCTGACCTTGCTTGTCGATAATCACTGCGGCATTCTCATCAAAGCGAATCGCACTTCCGTCAGGACGCTTGGTAATTTTAGTGGTACGAACTATAACTGCCTGCACAACTTCTTTTTTCTTAACCGCACCATTAGGTGTGGCTTGTTTAACAGAAGCTACAATCACATCGCCCACCATAGCATAACGACGGCGTGATCCACCCAGCACCTTGATACACATAATCTTTTTAGCACCAGTGTTATCGGCTAATTTTAATAATGTCTGTGGCTGAATCATTTAGCTGACCCCTTTTTACTGGCCTGAACATCATCACCAATGGTTTTAGTTACTACAAAACGCTTCATGCGACTCATCGGTCGGGTTTCTTCAATTTCCACCATAGTACCAACCGCCAACTGATTAGATTCATCGTGGGCATGAAAACGAGCTGTCGTCTTGTACTGCTTCTTATATAGTGGGTGAGTTTTTAGTGCCTCAACTGCCACAACTACAGTATTTTGCATTTTATTGGAAACTACTTTTCCGGTAAGTTTTCTAGCCATTGCTCTTCTCCAGTTCTGCTAGTTCGCGCTCACTTAATATAGTTAAAGCCCGAGCTAGATCAGTTTTTAGGTTACGAATTGATCGTACCTGCTTAACATCCTTAGTTTTAATTTCTACATACCCTTCAGCAATCTTCTGGCGTGTCGTACTAATAAACTTCGCTAATTCAGCATCAGACTGCAAGCGGATTTCACGAATTTTCATGATTATTCTCCAGCCCCCTCTCGCACAACAAAGCGAGTTTTTACCGGTAATTTACGTCCAGCCAAGCGCATAGCCTCTTTAGCTACATCTTCAGCCACCCCATCAAGCTCAAATACTATCTTGCCGGCCTGAACTTTAGCGACATAGTGATCAACCGCACCCTTACCAGAACCCATGCGAACTTCATTTGGCTTCTTAGTAACTGGAGTGTGAGGAAAAACACGAATCCAAACCTTACCACCACGCTTAATGTAGCGTGTCATCGCACGACGAGCAGCTTCAATCTGACGTGAAGTGAGCCGTTCATTTTCAAGTGCCCGCAAACCATAACGACCAAATGAAATCTCTGTACCGCGAGTTGCCTCGCCACGATTCTTACCCTTAAAGACCTTACGGAATTTAGTCTTACGTGGAAGTAGCATTACTTATCCTCCCCCGTATAAATCCAAACCTTAACACCGATAATACCAAAAGTAGTATTCGCCTCAGCCGTTGCATAGCTAATATTAGCACGTATGGTATGTAGTGGAATTGAACCCAAGGCCACACTTTCAGTGCGAGCCATATCAGCTCCGTTCAAACGTCCACCGACCTGTACTTTAGCCCCTAATGCCCCAGCCTTCATCGAGTTTTCGGCAGCATTCTTTAAAATACGGCGGAACGGCATACGACGCTCCAAAGCGCTGGCAATGTTATTAGCAACTAACTGTGCTTCGAGATCGGGCTGACGAATTTCTTCAATATTGACACGCATTTTTCCAGATACTACCTTTGCCAGCTCCTTCTTCAATGCTTCGGCACCTGAGCCACCACGACCAATCACAACACCTGGCTTAGCTGTATAAATACTAACTATCACCTCACCTGTATTGCGCTCGATTTCAACTCGAGCTACAGCCGCCCGAAATCCAAGCATCTTAGCGATAATTTTGCGGATCTTCAGATCTTCCTTGAGAAGGGTGCGGTATTCACGACCGGCATACCAGCGACTGCGCCATTTTCGATCAGCCTGCAATCGCATTGAAATTGGATTAATTTTTTGTCCCATGTCTAAGCTTCCTTCCCGCTTGCAGTTAACTGCTTCTGTTCGGTTTTCTTACTTTGCTTAACTGCCGATTTTTTTTCAACTCGTGCCTCATCAGTAACTACAATCGTCAAATGTGACATACGATGTAAAATTGGAGCCGCCATACCACGTGAACGTGGGCGAAAACGCTTGAGGGTGGGTCCTTCATCTACTTTGATTTCAGCAATCCGAAGCGTGCTCTTGCGGGCATTATGATTATTCTCAGCATTAGCTACGGCGCTCTTGAGTGCTTCAGCTACCATAACAGCTGCTTTTTTAGGTGTAGCTGACAGCACCTGCTCAGCTTGAGCAACTGGCATATCGCGCACCAAATCAGCTGCTAAACGCAACTTACGAGCTGAAATCTTGAGATATTTGATAGAAGCTTGAGTTTTCATAATTTAACCTTGCTGTTTCGCTAACTTTCCGCCATGACCCCTAAACTTGCGCGTTGGAGAAAATTCACCTAGCTTATGACCAACCATATTTTCAGTAATAAATACCGGCACGTGAGTCTTGCCGTTATGCACAGCAATTGTCTTTCCTACCATCTCTGGAGAGATTGAACTTGCCCGAGCCCAAGTCTTTATAACGGCTTTGTCATTAGGGCCAAGTGCTAGAACTTTCTTTAAGAGTTTGGCGTCAACATATGGGCCTTTTTTCAGTGAACGGCTCATTTATTTTCCTTTCCTATGACGAATAATGTACTTATCAGTTGCCTTGCGTCGGCGAGTTTTTGCACCCAAAGCTGGCTTACCCCATGGTGTAACTGGGCGCTTCAAGCCAATTGAAGTACCACCCTCACCACCACCATGCCGGTGATCATTCGGGTTCATAGCCTTACCGCGCACAGTCGGGCGAATACCCATCCGGCGCTTGCGACCAGCTGAGCCA
Organism: bacterium; assembly: GCA_016700035.1. Lineage (NCBI taxonomy): Bacteria > bacterium. The sequence continues at coordinate 530,577 of CP064998.1, forward strand.
ACCTTAATCAAGCTATGGCTTTCATTGCCAACCCCACCAATCGTGGCATAACATTCGGCTCGTACCATACGCATCTCACCAGATGGAAGTTTAATTGTAGCCATTTCGCCTTCTTTGGCGGCTAACTGGGCTTTAGTACCAGCTGAACGCACTAGCTGACCACCCTTACCAGGTGTAAGTTCAATATTATAGACCACACTACCAACTGGAATTTCAGCCAGTGGAAGTCGGTTATGCTCACGAATCTCACCTTCAGCGACAGCCGTAATCGTAGCTCCAACTTGCATACCAGATCCAGCCAAAATATAGGCCTTACGTCCTTTTTCGTCTCGAACTAAAGCGATATTTGCTGAGCGACCTGGGTCATACTCGATAGCCACAATAGTAGCGCTCTGCATGCCCGACTGACGGAAATCTACAATACGAATTGCTCGCTTAGCCCCACCACCGCGATGACGCACCGTGATCTTACCTTGGTTATTTCGACCAGCTTTTTGCTTACGCTTAATGATCAGAGATTTTTCAGGCTTGGTCTTAGTCACCTCATCAAAACGATCGACGCTCATGCCTCGACGAGCTGAAGTATTACGTTTAAGTACTCGAATTGCCATTACTTATTCTCCGCTTTCTTGGCTTTAGCTATGGTTTTTTTAGCTTTCTTTTCGTCCTTAGCGGATTCTTCCTGACCAAGATCGAAGGCTGCAATTTTTTGACCAGCTGCAACCTGGACATAGGCTTTCTTAATATCGACTCTGCGACCTTTAATTTGCTTAAAGCGCTTTTGCTTACCCTTGGCAATCGAAATACGTACATCTGTAGCATCAACTTTAAACTGTTCTTTTACGGCACGGGCAACTTCAATCTTATTGGTGCTCATTGGAACTGTAAAAGTATACACGCCTCGTGCAGCCTGCATGAGAGTCTTCTCGGTAATCTTAGGCACAACTACCAGACTCACTTCTTACCTCCTAGCCAGGTATAAATAGCCTCTAAGCCGGCTTTATCGATTAAGACATTATCAGCATTCATGATGTCAAAAACTGTCAACTGACTCACGAGTCGGTATTGTATATTTGTCAGGTTGGCAACTGAGCGAGCTGACTTTTCCTCAGCCTTAGCGACAACTACCAGAATACCACCCTTGAGCCCCAGCTTAGCAATCAAAGCCTGGGCATCGCGAGTCTTGCCACTAACAATATCAAAGGATTCAATTACTGAAACTTGCTTAGCTTTAGCTGACAATGCATGAGCGATGCTAGCTCGAATAGCTTTTTTAGGCATCTCAACTGAGTAATTCTGCTCGCCAGTTGGTCCAAAAATAGTACCACCCCCACGCCAGAGTGGATTGCGAATCGAACCAGTTCGAGCTCTTCCTGTCCCCTTTTGACGCCAGGGTTTCTTTCCGCCACCACGCACTTCACCACGTGTTTTGGTCTTAGCGGTCGCCTGCCGAGCATTAGATAGACTGCGCAAATAAGCCTGCTTAAGAAGCTCTGGGGTTACTTCACGACCAAAAACAGCCTTATCCAAAGTAGTTTCAGCTGAAGCCTTAGACCCCGTTTTGGTGTAGCTAGCTACCTTCATGCCTGCATACCCCTAATTAATACCAACCCCTTATTGGGACCTGGCACAGCACCTTTAATGGCAATGAGATTCTTTTCAGCATCAACCAGGGCAACCTTCAAATTCTTAACTGTCACCTGCTCATGGCCCATGTGGCCAGCCATTTTTATTCCGCGCATTACGTGCTGCGGATATCCGGCGCCAATTGAGCCTGGTGCACGATAATTACGCGAACCGTGGGTTTTTGGTCCACGATGGAAGTTATGCCGCTTAATTGTTCCGGCAAAGCCTTTACCTTTAGATACGCCAGTTACAATGACCTTTTCTCCAGCCTCAAAAACATCAGCCGAGATTGTATCGCCTACTTTTGATGATGCAACTTCATCGCCATCCACTGTACGAACCTCTACAAGATGCTTAGACTGCGCTCCACTAGCCTTAAGATGGCCAGCCTTAGACTTAGCGTGCCCTTTAACAATCTGCTTATCTTCGCCAAAGCCAATTTGAGTAGCTGTATAGCCATCATTCTCAACTGTCTTAAGCTGAATAATAACACAAGGCCCAGCCTGCAATACGGTTACAGGCAATAAGCGACCTTCTGGATCGAAGATCTGGGTCATTCCAACTTTTTTGGCCAAGATGGCTTTCATTTGAGAGCTAATTCTCTTTCTTCTTAAAACAAAGGCTGGCAAGTGGATCGGTTTCCAGTCATCTGGACCTAATCACTTCCCAGAAATATTTAGTCAACGAAAGACAGTTTATCAGATTTAGCCCAGATATGTCAAGAATTGCTACGAATAATAATAGCGACCATAGCAAAATACTTGACAACAAAAACTAATAATTGTTATATATATAACACTCTTGTACCCTATAAGCACCAAGGAGAGCTACTGTGTCGGAAGAGATTCTACCCTTCGATTTTGGTTGGCGGATTAAGATCTATGTAGTCAACGCCATCCCAACTCAAACCCAGTTTTTTGTCCGCAAGCCGCATGATGACGGCTGTCGATCGAAAACCATCGATTTGCTAGCCAAAAATAGCCGACTGCGCAGTATCATTGAGGAATTGGTAGTGATTCGTAATGCTAGACTCGAAAGTGAAGCTGAGCTTCGAGCCTCGTCGGCACAAGAACTACGCAGTAATATTGAGTATGTACTCATACATCGCTTCATTAGCCTGATTGGACCAGATTATGACGCTCACTTTGATGAGGCTTTCCAGATCTTGATGGCCACACTCGACCCACACCTTGAGGCTGCCCAAAAGCTCGAGTTGAGCCGACAGTCCGCGCTGTTCAACTAGCCTACCCCACCCTGGACTTAAAAAGTCTGGGGTTTTTATAAACTAAAATACCCCATGTGATTGGGGTATTTTAGTTTAAGATCTTTAAATCTACATCTTGATTTCGATATCTACACCAGCTGGCAAAGATAGATTCATGAGTGAATCAATCGTCTTCGGAGTTGGTTCAGTGATATCAATAAGCCGCTTATGTGTCCGCATCTCAAAAGCCTCGTGGCTATCTTTAAAGATATGAGGGCTACGAATAACAGTCGTGGTGTGTCGATCAGTTGGCAATGGTACTGGTCCAGCTACCTGGGCGCCAGTACGAATTGCGGTATCGATAATTTGCTTAGTCGACTGATCAATCACCTTATTGTCATAGGCCTTGAGTCGGATGCGGATGCGTTGGGCGGTTTTTTCTACCATAGTTTTAGCTTACTTGGTAATCTTCGTTACAACACCAGCACCAACGGTACGTCCACCTTCACGAATTGCGAAGCGGAGACCTTCGTCCATGGCGATTGGAGCGAGGAGTTTAACTGAGCAGGTGATATTATCACCAGGCATGACCATCTTAGTGCCTTCTGGAAGCTTCACTTCACCAGTTACATCGGTGGTACGGAAGTAGAACTGTGGCTTGTAGCCGTCTACGAAAGGAGTGTGGCGTCCGCCTTCATCTTTGGTGAGAACATACACTTCAGCTTCAAACTCGGTATGTGGAGTGATCGAGCCTGGCTTAGCAATAACCTGACCGCGCTCAATCTGAGTGCGCTCAATACCACGAAGCAAGAGACCAACATTATCACCAGCCTGACCTTCGTTAAGTAGCTTACGGAACATTTCAACGCCCGTAACAACAGTCTTCTGATTGTCGCGAATTCCAACAATCTCAACTTCTTCGTTAACATTTACCTTACCCTGCTCGATACGACCGGTAGCAACAGTACCACGACCCTTAATCGAGAATACGTCTTCGATAGGCATAAGAAATGGCTTGTCGAGATCGCGCTCTGGCTGTGGAAGGTACTCATCCATAGCCTTTACAAGCTCCATAATAGAATCTTCAGCAGCGGCATCGCCTTCCAAGGCCTTAAGAGCAGACCCCTTTACGATTGGGCAATCAGCATCAAACTCGTTCTTTTCTAAGAGTTCACGAATTTCTACTTCAACTAGCTCGGCAAGCTCTGGGTCAGCCTGATCCATCTTGTTCATGTATACAAGAATCTTTGGCACACCAACCTGACGAGCCAAGAGAACATGCTCGCGAGTCTGAGGCATTGGACCGTCAGCTGCGGAAACCACCAAAATAGCACCATCCACCTGAGCGGCACCAGTAATCATGTTCTTCACGTAGTCGGCGTGACCTGGCATATCAACGTGAGCATAGTGACGATTTTCCGATTCATACTCCTGGTGAGAAGTAGCAATGGTAATACCACGCTCGCGCTCTTCTGGAGCCTTATCGATTTCATCATAGGCAACTGATTTGTTGACATCCGATGGTAGTTTTTTTGCTAGTACTGCGGTAATTGCCGCTGTCAGGGTAGTTTTACCATGGTCAACGTGCCCCATAGTTCCTACGTTAATGTGTGGTTTGTCGCGCTTAAATTCTGCAGCCACGAACTTCTCCTTGCTTACTTTTAATGATTATTAAACAGTTTGCAACGTCGGAACAAGAAAAATTGCCCGTTGTTGCAGGACTGATTCATTGTAAGGCTTTTACTGTCGTTTGTAAAGAGAAAGCACCCCGAGAATTACTCAAGGTGCATACACCGCCTACTCTTCATCGGTGGGGTCTTCAATAATTATCACCTCTTCAAGTAGTCCGTCTTCATTTAAGATCCAAGCATCAGAAATCTGGGCTTCGGCAAAATGTCGGACTTTTGTTCTAATGGTGTAAAAGACAACAAAACGTAGAGGCCAGGCAATAATTAGCCCAATCAGCCAAACGGTCAAAATAATATGATTCATGTTGAGCTGAGGTAAAACTGGACTAAGATAACCACCAACTAGCACCACACCTACCGCTATCACTGCTATAGGGAAGCTAATGTAGGCGTCATAGGCATCACGCAATGCGCTATAATCTCCGTCGATAAAGCGCTGCCACTGCCAATGATCAATCTTTTGCCCCAGAGACATCCGAAAACGCGACTTAATTGCGGTAAACTCAGCATCAACCACATGTTGTGGCATCTGTGCGCCAGGATTCGGCTTGTCAGATGAGCTATCCTCTCGGTCGGACATAATATCCCCCTTCTAAAAGGTACGAGATGAGACGAATATACGCTAAAAAGCACCCCGAGTTCAAGGGTGCTTTTTAAGGCTTGGTGGCTACTATTCAGCCTGACTGGCTGATTTCTTGCCGATTAGCTCCTCAGCAATATTGCGCGGAACTTCCGCATAATGATCAAATTCCATCGAATAGCTAGCTCGACCTTGAGTCATCGAACGCAAAGTTGTGGCATAACCAAACATTTCGGAAAGTGGTACAAAACCATCAATTATCTTTGCCCCTGAGCGATCTTCCATTTTATCAATCCGACCGCGCTTGGAGTTAATATCACCCACCACATCACCCATAAATTCTTCTGGAGTGGTGACTTCTACCTTCATAACTGGCTCTAAAATAACCGGATCAGCTTTTCGTACACCCTCCTGTAAGGCCATCGATCCAGCAATCTTGAAGGCCATTTCTGATGAGTCAACTTCATGATATGAGCCATCATAGAGCTTAGCTTTTACGTCAACTACCGGATAGCCGGCAAGAACACCATTACCCATGGCCTCTTTAATACCTTCATCAACCGGCTTGATATATTCACGAGGTACGACACCACCAACAATAGCGTTTTCGAATTCATAAGTTGGCTTATCCCCCTCAATGTCTTCGGCATGCACAAGTGGGCCAACTTCGAGCCAAACATGACCATATTGACCTCGACCACCAGATTGACGGACAAATTTTCCTTCCACCTGGACAGTTTTACGCACGGTTTCGCGATAGGCAACTTGCGGACGACCAACATTAGCCTCCACCTTAAATTCGCGCTTCATACGATCCACCAGTACTTCTAGATGTAACTCACCCATACCCGAGATGAGGGTCTGACCAGCTTCATTGTCGGAGCTAACCCTGAAAGTTGGGTCTTCTTCAGCAAGACGTGATAAAGCCAGCGACATTTTCTCTTGGTCGGCCTTGGTTTTTGGCTCCACAGCAATCTGAATAACTGGTTCTGGGAAAGTAATTTGCTCCAAAATGACACCGTTCCCGACTTCACACAAAGTATGGCCTGTCATAGTGTTTTTTAAACCAACCGCAGCGGCAATTTCCCCGGCGTACACTTCCTGCACCTCTTCACGCTGATTAGCATGCATACGCAAGATTCGCCCAATTCGCTCCTTCTCGCCGGTTGAACTATTTAGTACGTACGAACCGCTCTTCAGGGTTCCAGCATAAACACGGAAGAAGCACAGCTTACCTACAAATGGATCGGTAGCAATCTTAAAAGCCAAGCCCACAAAGGGAGCCTCATCGGTAACCGAAAGCACCTCTTGTTCACCGGTCTTAACGTTGTCGGCCAGAGGAGCCGCAATATCTAAGGGATTTGGCAGATAATCTACCACGATATCCAAAAGCTTCTCAACCACGACACCGCGGCCATCACCACCAGATACGATAAAAAACTCACCAGTTAGTACACTCTTACGAATGCAGGCTTTAATCTCATCTGTAGTTAGCTCGGTGCCTTCAAGATACTTTTCCATTATTGCATCATCAGCTTCTACAGCAGCCTCTATGAGGTGCTGACGATAACGCTCAGCTTTCTCACGCATATCTTCAGGAATATCACCCTCAATCAACTCCTTATCCTTATATTCTGTATAGGTGTAGGCCTTCATAGCAATTAAATCAACAATGCCGTTAATTGACTGCTCTTCACCGATTGGCAAGTGGATTGGATAAGCTCGGCGTGTTAGGCGCTCATGGATGGACTCTAAGCTTTTATAAAAATCTCCACCAGTCTGATTGATCTTATTAATAAAGCAGATGCGTGGTACACCATACTTGTTAGCCTGGCGCCATACGGTCTCAGACTGAGGCTCCACGCCCATCTTGCCGTCAAAAATAGTGACTGCCCCGTCTAGTACGCGCAAACTACGCTCCACCTCTACGGTAAAATCGATATGTCCAGGCGTATCAATAATATTGATGCGCTTACCATTCCAAAAACAGGTGGTAGCCGCCGAAGTAATAGTGATTCCACGCTCCCGCTCCTGCTCCATCCAGTCCATTGTTGCCTCACCCTCATGAACCTCACCAATTTTGTGAGTTCGACCAGTGCGATACAAAATACCTTCGGTTGTGGTGGTCTTACCGGCATCAATGTGCGCAATAATACCAATGTTACGTGTGTTATCTAGAGAATATTCTCGAGCCATAAAAATCCTTATCTTATTCCTATTAGTGGTAATGAGTAGCCCAAACGAAAAAAATAGCGCCTGGCGCGTATCGGATAAATCTTACCATAATCTAGGCGCCTTAAGCAAACTAAGCTGATCCAACAAATATCTCTTCTCCACCAATATTCTTTGTAAAAAAACTATCATGGGAGATATATATGATTGCCCCCTCGTAGCGCCTGAGGGCATTTTCTAACTCTTCAATCGAAGGCAAATCAAGATGGTTAGTGGGTTCATCAAGAATTAAGACATTTGGCCGGCGGGCAAATAAGGCAATCAGTTGAATGCGAGCTTTCTGACCACCCGAGAGCTGGTCAACTAAGATGACGCCGTCTTGTCGTTCAAATAAATATTCCCGTAAGGCTCTAGTGATCGCCTCATCATTAACCGGTCGACCGCTCTGCGAGTAAATATCTGCCACCGCCTCGGCTAGTGTCATGGTAAGATAGCGCCCATCAATCTCTTGCTCGTAACACCCCAGCACAAGCGAGGAAGAATAATCAATACTACCGGCAAACACCTTAGAAGTTAAGCTTCCACCTTCTGCTGTTGCTGTCATGGCATCTACTAAGGTTGTCTTACCTGCACCATTACGGCCCACAATATGAACCCTCTCACCAGCCCGCAACTCAAAACTAAGGTTACTAAATAACGGTTTTGCATAACCCAAAGAGAGCTCGTCAATGCGGATTAGGTCAGCTGCATTACCAGCAACTACTTCACGAGCTCCACGCAGGTTAATCGATTTAGCTTTATACTTTTCATACTGCTGAGTTTGCGATCGCTTCAGTGACTGAGCTGACTCTTGATCAATCCAGATAGTTGGCTTAGATATCCGCTCTTCCAGCTCGGCAATTTCTCGCTCTAGCCGACGCACCAACGGAATAAAGGGGTTGGGACTTTGCTTAGTACGAACTTTCTTTAGCTCAGCTTGCTTCAATGCCTCACGGCGATTTTCTAAGGTCTTTATATTAACTTCATATTGATGCATGGCGCTGGCTGAAACTAGTGTATTTTGCTTCAGATAAGACTCATAATTACCCGAAAAGCTTTGCAATTTTTGATCTTTAAGCTCTATCATTCGATCCGCACAAGCTAGCACATCACGATCATGCGAGATAACCAACACAGCTGAGCGAACCTCACGTAGCCAAGCCGTAAAACTCTCTTTGGCCACATAGTCCATATGGTTGGTTGGTTCATCCAGAATTAAGAGATCGGCGTTGGAATATTCAATCTGAACCAGTTGGGCGAATCGCTTTTGTCCACCCGAAAGATCACTAAAACTTCCTAAAATTTGCTCTTTTGATAGCTGATAAGCTTTGAGCGACTCAACCACCTGATCTTTAACATGATAGTAGCCCAGCTCATCGTAACGCTCCAGAGCATTGGTATATTCCTCAATCAGACCCATATCATCACCCATCGTAGCTGGATATGTCTCAATTATATGTGTCAAATGGTCGTATTCACGCAGACCATGTAAAACATACTCCACCACCGACATCGATTCATCAATATCATGCTGCTCCTGCTCGGTGGTCAGTATCTCAACCCCCTTACGCAGCCGCACTGTACCAACATAATCGCTGTCAACTCCAGAGATAATTCGTGCTAGTGAAGTTTTACCGACACCGTTTCGACCAATAAAACCAATTACCTCGCCGGCCTGGATTTGCAATTCGGTATTACGTAAAAGCACTTTTGCGCCAGCCTGTTTTTCATCAATCTTTGCCTCTAATAACATAGTTTTTCCAGTATACCCACTGCCAATCCGTTAAGCAAAAAGAGCGGCTAGGATTATTGTCCTAACCGCTTCTCGGCGTCGCCTACCGCTTTCGACGACGCAATTGACCAGCATCAGCAACACCATGTGGCTTGCCCGCTTGGGTGTAGCACTCGGCGTGATAATGCTCAACTCGATTCCAAGTCTTCTGCACATAAACATTACAGATGACTTGGTTAGCTCGATGTTTGGCCTGAAATTTTACCCGCTCATCACAGTGTGAGCAAACAGCCTGAGTACCAGGTTCAATATTTCGAAGAACTGCTCGAGACCTGGTTGGTGGTGGCTTCTCAAGCGTACTAACTGTCAAGCTCATAGCTCCCATTCTAGTCTCCTTCACTGGTTCGAATGGAATAAGGGCCCATTTGACTCAACCCGCTTCAAAATTAACCCCGTCGACTCACCCAAAGATCAGCTATGATCCCGCCAAATGGCGAGAGCGTCATGCCACCAGATGAAAGTCTACTCGACTTACTAATAACTGTGTGGTAGCCAACCTCCAGCCAACCCGGCGTGTAGTCCAGGCAATTCACCTCTAGGCTGTGCCCCAGAAGCCAAACACTCGGCCCGATCACTGGCTGATTATCAACTACAAGAATCTCGACATTCGGCTGATCACCGCAAGCTACCACTCGCAACTTCGACACCAACAACGAACCACGCCTCACTACTTTGGTGGCTATAGAAGGCCTGACGCCAATGTGAATGACCGAGTCTTGATCTACTTGCTCTAAGTCTAATCGCTTAGACATGTTGCTCCATTTTGTTTGAGGTGCAGATAAGGTGTAAAATTTATACTACATTATATGTAATATGTCAATCAATTATAATCTAGCTCTACGAAAAAACGATTCTCAGGTAAGTCTTCTAGTAGTCTCATGATGTCTGGCATACTTTTCAGATATTGATCGTTACCCCAATCGGGCGCTAGATCGCTCCAAAATATCTCACCCGCCATATGATTGCCATGGAGCTTATCAGTCTGGGCTGTCCCGCGAAACAGATGAAAAAATATTTCGCTCACCGGTGCACCGTTTTCCTCAATGGTCACATAGCCGTCACCAACATGCTTCAGCTCACTCTTGAGCCCTGTTTTTTCAAAAAGCTCACGGTGAGTAGCTTCGTGAATGGTTTCGCCCAGATGCAGTTTGCCGTAGGGTAAGCCTACCTGGCCCAAAAGCGGCTGCACCTTGCGACGCATAAGAAGCCAGCGCCCCAGTCGATCTCGTACGGCTAGCAATATGACGATCTTTGGCTGCAAACGAGGCTTTAATGATTCAGGCGAGAGCGTATCGACGTAACGCTTACCGTCGGCCGTGAGAGAGTACTGCTTATCTGCAGCCTGCTCAACGTACCCCTCCTGCATAAGCGCCTTTAGATGGTAGGCGAAGAGATTACTCTCCACCCCAGCCGGCTTAATATCTCGATAGCGCAGTGAATCGCCACGCATCAGATTGCGCAGAATCGCTCTTTGAATGTGATGCATCATGTCTTCAAGTATACCATGACTCAAATATTGTTGAGTCAAAAAGTCTGGCCTAGCTAGAGAGCCATACATGCGAGATAGTGAAAGTGTCCTAAAGCACCTTACATGAAGGAAGTGCATGAGATGCCGGAAATAACGCCAGATGACCTAACCGCTCTACTCACTCTCCACGCTGAAAGGCAAACTGAGTACGCCGAAGCCGAAGCTGCGCACCACCAAGCCGAGTCGGCGTTCAAAAAAGCCCGAGGTGCACGCTACGCAGTCCTCGAGAACTATCGGGAAGCCCGACGCTGCTACATCCAAGAGTACCTGGAACGCTACGAAAAAGTACTGTGCGCCTACTGCAAGCAGCTGCGTCGACTCGATCGCATGCGCAGCTCTCGAGAGTTTGGCTTCTACTGGGACTCCGATTGCCGCTACAATCGTTGGCGCACCCCGTATGACAATCGTTTTGCCATCTGCGAGCGCTGCATCCCAACTCAAACGTATACCGTCAGCGAGGAGGATGGCTACAGGGTTGGGGTTGAGCTGGTGGAATTCGACCGCAAAGCCTACACGAGGCAGCTTACCTATGGCAATGAGAACCTCGAGCTCGTTGCAAAAGCACTGAGCATCCCATTTCCCCCTCTTAACTAGCCCCTTGAACGAGAAAGTCCCTCGCTTGAGGGGTTTTCTTTATTTATTCAGGGTAGCAGAGGTGTATTCTGAGTGATGCTCACGCAGGACGAACCAAAAAATCTTCCCGAGGTGTACTAGAACGTACAATGAGGGAAGATTTTTTGCAAGGACACCCGTGAGCGCACTTCAGAATGTGCCGAGTTAGTACCGGGCGAAGTGAGCAAATGCCTTATTGGCTTCAGCCATCTGGTGAGTGTCGGCCTTCTTCTTAATCGCATCGCCTTGATTGTTATAGGCGTCCAAGAGTTCATTTGCTAAGCGCTTATCAAAGCTCTTACCTTCTTTAGCACGAGCAGCATCTAAAATCCAAATCATTGCATAGTGAATCCGGCGATCTGGCTTTACTTCCATTGGGACCTGGTAGTTAGCTCCACCTACACGGCGAGAGCGCACCTGTACATGCGGGCTGGCATTTTTAATGGCGCCCTCAAAAATCTCCATCGCGTCGGCCTTACCCTTAGTAGACGCCTCAGTCAGAGCATCATAGACGAGGTTTTCTGCTAGACGCTTCTTGCCACTTTTCATCACCTTATTAATCATACGGGTAACTAGTACCGAGTTGTACTGCATATCTGGAGCGAGTTCGCGCTTTAAGGATTTAGTCTTTTTACGTGGCATGTCTATTCTCCTTTTGCTTTCTCAAGCTTGGCTCCATACTTAGATCGAGCTTGCTTGCGATTTGCCGTACCGGCAGTATCAAATGCGCCACGCACCACATGATAACGCACACCCGGAAGATCTTTTACACGACCACCGCGCACTAGCACAACTGAGTGCTCTTGCAGGTTATGGCCAATTCCGCCGATGTAGGCGGTTACTTCCATACCATTAGTAAGGCGCACACGGGCAACCTTACGAAGAGCTGAGTTAGGCTTCTTGGGCGTTTGAGTAAACACCTTAGTGCACACCCCGCGCTTTAAAGGTGCGTCCAACGGACGGACGCGACCTTTTAAAGCGTTTAGACTACGGCTAAGAGCCGGCGACTTACTTTTGCGCTGAACTTTTGCTCGTGGCTTGCGAATGAGTTGGTTAATCGTTGGCATAAAACTTCACTATCCTAACAGATTTAATCTAGCTGGTCAACAGATTCGTCATCATCTGAGCGAAATCCGGTACCAACAGGGATCAGTCGACCAATGATCACATTCTCTTTCAAACCGCGCAACTTATCGGTTTTCCCGCGCAAAGCAGCACCAATCAGTACTTTCATAGTCTCCTGGAAGGAAGCAGCTGAAAGCCAGCTATCCGAAGAAATAGAAATCTTCGAGATCGGCATTAAGAGCTGCTCATACGTAGCTGGGGTCTTCTTAACCTCCTCAGCGCTACGATTTGCTTCCCAAAGCGCTGTCTTAGATACCACATCACCAGTAATAAACTCAGTGTCGTTAGGCTCTTCGATACGCACTCGGCTAAACATCTGGCGAATAATCACCTCGATATGTTTAGAGGCAATGGTCTGACCCTGCGATGCATAGATAGCCTGCACTTCATCAACGATGTAGCGCTCAACTGCTTCAGAACCCAACAGCCTGAGCATATCTTGCAGATTTACCGATCCTTCAGATAGTCTCTGCCCAACCGTCACCAGATCGCCATTTTTTACCTTAAGGCTGACGTAGTCTGGCAGGGTGTATTCCTTGATATTGCCACCCTCGTGAGTCAGCTCAATCTTGGCCTTACCAACTTTTATGGTTCCATCGGCACCTGCCTTCACAGTGCGCTTACCGGTCTCATTTTTTGCCAGTACATCACCCTTAGCTACAGTGTCACCAGTTTTAACGGTCGGCTTCATGCCCTCTTTGAGCTCGTACGGAGTTATCTTTAAGTCAGCTGGAGCAATGCGCAGCACCTGCTTACCTTGGGTAGCTTTTAGTGTCACAACTCCATCAACTTCGGCAAGGATTGCCTCACCACGTGGGTTACGAGCTTCAAAAATTTCTTCAACACGAGGAAGACCCTGCGTAATATCGGCAGCCGAAGCCACACCACCAGCGTGGAAAGTACGCATAGTGAGCTGAGTACCTGGCTCACCAATAGATTGAGCAGCCATAATACCAACTGCTTCACCAGTCTCAACCAATGCTCCACGAGCTAAGTCAATGCCGTAACAGTGCTTACAAATTCCCCAAGTTAAGCTACATTTCAAAATCGAGCGAATCGTAACGGTCTCAATGCCAGCCTCAGCAATCTCACGTGCTGCTTGGTCTGTGACTAGCTCACCAGCTTTCACTAGTACGCGACGACCGTCCTTCACATCAGCCGCAACATAACGGCCTACAATCCAAGGGGCCAAACTATCCTGTCCAGCAGCCTGAGCCTCTGAGAGGTGAACCTTATATCCCTCTTTATCGCCACAATCATCGGCTGAAATCATCACATCCTGCGCCACATCAACCAGACGACGAGTGAGGTAGCCTGACTCTGCAGTCTTCAACGCCGTATCAGTGAGTCCCTTACGAGCACCGTGCGAGGCGATGAAATACTCCAAAATTGACAGACCTTCTTTATAGTTACTCTTTACCGGAAGCTCAATTGTTCCACCAGTTGAGTTGAGCACCAAGCCCTTCATACCGGCCATCTGGTTAGCTTGACCAACTGTTGCGCGAGCACCACTTTCAATGTCCATCGCTAGAGTGGAACTATTTGGGTTGAGTTCAGTCGTTAGCTCAGCTTCAATCTGCTCACCAACCTCTTTCCAGGTCTCAACCGTACGCTCCTTACGCTCTTCGTTGGTAATCAAGCCCTGCTGATACTGAGAGGTAATCATCTGAGTACGCTTTTCAGCATCATCTAGCAGCTGAGCTTTCTTCTTTGGTGTCTGCAAGTCATCCATGCCCAATGAGAAGCCCGATTCAGTTGCATACTGATAGCCGATGGCCTTAATCCGGTCAGCTACCTGGGCCGTCTCATCACCACCAAAGCCAGTAAAGATTTTAGCTAACACTCCCTTGAGCTTAGACTTTGTCATAGCATCATTCTGGAACGACATACCCTCTGGCAGAACATCATTGAAGAGAATACGCCCAACTGAGGTCTCCAAAACTTCATCCTGAATTTTCACCCGAACTTTAGCTCGCAAATGAATCGCATCTTGCTGGTAAGCCATAATCGCCTCTTCGGCTGAAGAGAAAGCCTTCCCTTCACCAGTTGCACCATCGTCAAAGCTGGTCATATAGAAACAACCGAGTACAATTTCGTGCGATGGATTGACAATTGGCTCACCTGATGCTGGCTTTAAGAGGTTCCGGCTAGCCAGCATGATCTCGCGCGCTTCTTTCTGGGCCGCATCTGAGAGCGGTACGTGTACCGCCATCTGATCACCATCAAAGTCGGCATTAAAAGCGGCACATACTAATGGATGAAGCTGAATTGCCTTACCTTCAATCAAGACTGGCTTAAAGGCTTGAATTGAAAGTCGGTGCAAGGTCGGCGCACGGTTAAGTAACACATACTTGCCAGTAATCACCTCTTCTAAAGTATCCCACACTTCCGTACGAGCACGCTCAATCATACGGGCGGCACTTTTTACATTGTGAGCATACTCTTTCTCAATCAGTCTAGAAATTACAAAAGGCTTGAAGAGTTCTAGAGCCATCATCTTTGGCAGACCACACTCATCAAGTTTAAGATGTGGCCCCACTACGATTACTGAACGACCTGAGTAATCTACACGCTTACCTAAGAGGTTCTGACGGAAACGTCCCTGCTTACCCTTGAGAAGGTCGGTTAAGCTCTTGAGCTTCTTACGCGATCCACCAACAGCCGTAACAGCTCGCTCTCGACGAGCATTGTTGTCAATTAAGGCATCAACTGCCTCTTGGAGCATACGCTTTTCATTGCGACAAATCACTTCTGGAGCGGCCAGGTCATAGAGTTTTTTCAGACGATTATTACGGTTAATTACACGGCGATAGAGATCGTTTAGGTCGGAAGCTGCAAAACGACCACCATCAAGCTGGACCATTGGGCGCAAATCTGGTGGAATAACCGGCAATTCAGAAATCACCATCCACTCCGGCTTCAGACCAGCCTGCTGCATTCCTTCAACTGCCTTCAGGCGCTTGAGTGCCTTACGCTTACGCTGACCAGCAGTAGTGGCAGCTTCTTCACGCAATTCTTCAGCTAGCTTATCCAGCTCAACCTCTTCTAGCAAGGCCCGAATTGCTTCGGCCCCAATCCCAGCCTTAAAGACATTACCGTACTTAATATTGAGTTCGCGATAAGTACCTTCAGGCAAAAGCTGGTTCTTGGCTAGAGACTCTAGCTCATTTTTAGCTGTCAAATAGTTGGTTTCTAGGTCAGCCAAATCTTTTGCTGCTTCTTCTGTAAGATTAGACTCATCTTCGACTTCATGCTTGGTGATCAGCTCCTTGCGACGCCCCTGATAATCGGTGTTAAGATCGGCTAGAGCTTTCTCACGCGCCTCATCATCAACCGACTGCACGATAAAATTGGCAAAATAAGTCACTCGCTCCAAATCACGCACACTCATGTTAAGCAGGGTGCCAATCGAGCTAGGTGTACCACGTAAGAACCAAATATGGCTTACCGGTACAGCTAAGTGAATATGGCCCATGCGCTCGCGTCGTACGATTGAGCGAGTAACGAGAACACCACATTTATCACAGACAATGCCCTTGTAGCGAATCCCCTTATACTTACCACAATAACACTGCCAATCTTTAGTTGGTCCAAAGATTTTTTCGCAGAATAGGCCGTCTTTTTCCGGCTTCTGAGTTCGGTAGTTAATTGTTTCTGGCTTGGTAACTTCACCGTGACTCCAGTCCAAGATATGATCCGGACTAGCTAGAGCCAACTTAATTGAAGTAAAGTCGATAGTTGGTTGGTTTAAGTCGTGTTGCATGACTATACCTCCTCCTCTTTAGTTTCTGTTGGCGTAGCCTCGGCTAGCACTTCAAAATCATCTACAGCACCATCTTCGGTGAGATCTATTACCGCATCATCTGGGGTGGTGCCAGTCAGTAGATCATCATCGGCTAGATCGGTTGCTTCTTCGTTAATCTCCTTATCAATCACATCATCAGCGTCCACCTCAACATGGTTATGCTCAAGCTCTACCGCCAGACCAAGTGACTGCAATTCTTTCACTAACACATTAAAGCTTTCTGGTACACGTGGACCTTTTATCTCCTCCGACTTAATGATGGCCTCATAGGCTTTTGAGCGACCAATTACATCATCCGACTTAATCGTTAGCACTTCCTGAAGGGTGTGAGCAGCACCATAGGCCTCTAGCGCCCAAACCTCCATCTCACCAAAGCGCTGTCCACCCATCATGGCCTTACCGCCAAGTGGCTGCTGAGTCACCATAGCGTATGGTCCGGTCGAACGGGCGTGGATCTTATCATCAACCATGTGATGAAGTTTGAGCATATACTTCACACCAATAGTAGTTTTCTGATCAAATGGCTCACCCGAAAATCCATGATACAACTGAGCCTTACCATCCTCTGGCAGACCAGCCCGCTTAAGCTCAGATTTAATTGTTTCAATGTCAACCCCATCCAGTACCGGGCTAGCCACTTTATAGCCAAGTGCATTCGCCGCCCAGCCAAGATGAGTTTCCAAAATCTGACCAATGTTCATACGAGCACCAATTCCGAGTGGATTGAGGACAATATCCACTGGCGTACCATCTTCAAGATATGGCATATCTTCAACTGGCATCACCTTAGAAATTACACCCTTATTACCGTGTCGTCCGGCCATCTTATCACCAACCGAAATCTTGCGTAGTTCAGCTACCGCAACATAAATCTGTTGCATCACTCCACTAGGCAAATCATCACCATTCTCACCAGACAGGACCTTAACTCCTACCACCTTGCCGGAGCTACCATTTGGCATACGCAAGCTAGTGTCTTTTACTTCACGAGCCTTCTCGCCAAAGATGGCTCGCAGTAGACGCTCTTCTGAAGAGAGTTCAGTCTCACCCTTAGGGCTAATCTTGCCAACCAAAATCTCTCCAGCTGCTACTTCAGCACCAATCCGTACAATGCCATCTTCGTTGAGGTCCTTCAGGGCTTCATCACCAACATTTGGAATATCACGCGTTACAAGCTCTGGTCCAAGCTTGGTGTCACGCACATCAATCTGGAAAGTTTCAATGTGAATAGAGCTATAGCGATCATCCTGAACCAAACGTTCAGAAATAATAATAGCGTCTTCAAAGTTATGTCCATCAAAGCTCATAAAGGCCACCAGAACGTTCTGACCTAGAGCCAACTCACCATCCACGGTCGACATACCATCGGCCAAGACATCGCCTTTTTTAACTTTATCACCAGCTGAAACTGCGCAGCGCTGAGTCATTGCCTCACCCTGGTTAGAGCGGATAAAGGTCATGAGTTCATAAGTTTTAGACTTACCGTCTTTATATTTAACTGAAATAGCTTTAGCGGTGGAGCTAGTTACCTCTCCTTCACCTTCAGCAAGAATAACCTGGCCTGAGTCTTCAGCAACTCGACGCTCAATACCCGTCCCCACCACCGGAGCTTGAGGTCGAACTAGAGCAACGGCTTGCTTTTGCATGTTTGCACCCATCAGTGCTCGACGGGCATCATCGTGCTCCATGAATGGAATAAGAGCCGCTGAAATACCGACTATCTGCTGTGATGAAATATCAAGATAGTTCACATCATCGGCTGAAAGTTCAGCAGCTTCACCGCCCACACCACGAGCTGAAACTATACTATCGGCAAAATATCCATCTTCTTTAATGCGAGTATTAGCTGGCGCAATCACAGCTCGCTCTTCGTCAAAGGCATCAAGATAAACCACTTCTTTTGTAGCTCGTGCTACAACTGGAACAGATTCTATGCCAGCTTTATCAAGTTTTTTAGCTGTAGCGTCGGTAATCTTATCACCAGATTTAACAATCACATTACCTTTACTGTCTTTTATTTGACGACGGGCAATCTCGCCAGTAGCCTTAGCTGGAGTAACTTCATTAACCACTTTCAGGTATGGTGTCTCAATAAAGCCATACTCATTTACCTTAGCGTAACTTGCCATAGTCGAAACCAAACCAATATTCGGTCCTTCTGGCGTTTCAATTGGGCAAATTCGACCATAGTGAGTACGGTGTACGTCACGTACTTCAAAACCAGCCCGCTCACGGTTTAAGCCACCTGGCCCCATCGCGTTTAGACGACGTTTGTGGACAATTTCATCAAGTGGATTAGTTTGCTGTAAGAACTGAGACAGTTGGTGCGAAGCAAAGAATTCCTTCACGCTGGCTACCACTGGGCGAACATTAATCATCAGTGATGGTGTCACCGTTTCTGGATCGGCTACCGACATACGGTCTTTTACGATACGCTCCATGCGAGCAATCCCAATACGGAAACGAGCCTGCATTAACTCGCCGACCATCTTTAGACGACGATTACCGAGGTGATCAATATCCTCCGATGGCGCACCTTCATTAGTCATACGTATTACTTCTTTTAAGATAGAAACAAAGTCTTCAACCCGTAAAACGCGGTTTTCACGCGTATTTTTTACATTCATGCCAAGGCGCTTATTCATCTTATAGCGGCCAACCTTCGAGAGGTCATAGCGCTTAAAGTCAAAGAACATTGAGTCAATTAAGCTCTTTGAGTTTTCAACTGTAGCCAAATCACCTGGTCGAATGCGCTTATAAACCTCCATTAGAGCCTCGGCGGTGGAGCTAGATGGATCCTTAGCAATAGTTTCGGTAATAAAACGCAACTCACCAGTATCGACATCACTAAATAGCTCAAGTAGATCACTATCTGAGCCATAACCAAAGGCTCGGAGCAGTGTTGTAATAGGAAGCTTGCGTTTACGGTCTATCTTGACACTCATCACCCCATTAGCGGCTGTCTCTACTTCCAGCCAAGCTCCACGGGAAGGGATAATTTTTGCCCCAAAGTACCCAGAATTTGAGTCATTTGTGAAAAACACACCCGCCGATCGAACCAACTGCGAAACCACCACACGCTCAACACCGTTAATAATGAACGTTCCTCGGGCAGTCATCACCGGATAGTCGCCAAGAAAAATTTCTTGATGCCGAACCTCACCAGTTTCTTTAATGAGTAGCTCCATCTGAGCTCGTAGACTGGCTTCATAAGTAGCATTTTTTTCTTTTGCTTCAGCTTCAGTCAATTTGGGTTGTTCATAATGATAATCTTTAAAGGATAGCTCATAGAGTTTTCCAGTAAAGTCTTCAATTGGGCTAATTTCTTCAAAAAGCTCTGCCAGACCCTCACGCACAAACCAGTTATAACTGGCGTGTTGAATCTCAACTAAATTTGGTAATGGCAATATATCGGTGTGGTCTTTAAGGTAGACACGCTTTGCACTAGCTTGTTTAGGCATTTATCAGGCTCCTTAGTTAATTAAGATGATGGTACTTCCGCTCTTTAAGATAGAGGTAGAGATAGCTCGACAATATAAGCCGAGCTTCAGCTTCGATTTAGTAATTTTTATTTATAATTTAAGTTGTTGGATGAAATGGCGACGAGGGGTTTCTAAACACAAAAAACGCCTGCACACAAAAGTTGCAGCTCGATGTGATAGCGTTTGACTAAAAGTTTAAGCATCCTCTTGACAACCATTGTATGGTGTACATTCTATGCTTGTCAAGCGTAACGGGCAGAAATTCCGCGAAATCGCATTACTAAAACCACGCCAACTATACAAAGTAGAGCCCCCACCCCAGCAACCACCGCCAGAGCATTAAAAGTATCAGCCAAAAGACCGGCCGCAAAAACCGGTACTAGAGCAGCAATATTGATCATCATATTCAGCGTACCAAACACCTGACCGCGCAACCGATCGGTGGATGCATATTGTAAGAGTGTCTGGGCTGAAACCAGTATCATGGCGTTAAACACACCTAAGCTAAATGTCATTATCATACTAGCTACCTTCAACGGAGTGCCATCGGAGTTACCACCCACTATTGGTAGCGCCACCAGTATTGCAGAAGCACAAAATAGCGAGAAGAATATGACTTTTACCTTATTGCGATGTTCTAAAAGCTTGGCCGCAAATACCGACCCTAAAACTAAGCCAATCCCCGCCGGCATCACCAACCAATAGCTAGATTGCTCTAAGCCTACCTGGAAAAAGGCCTGCGAAAGAGCTGGAGCTAAGGCCGACACTACACCAACAATGGTTTGAGCCAAAGCAATTAACATCATCGGGAAAAGGATTACCTTGGAGCCAACAATCTGGCCAAAATGACCGTGTAAATCTTGTGTAATAGTTCGAATAATACCGGAAAAATCAAACTTGCCTTCATGCACGGCCGGAATTTTCGGTAGAAAAAGCGAAAGTCCAGTGGCCACCAAAAATGCAATGGTAACAATAATATAAATGGCATGAATACCCGAGTTAGCAATGACCGGACCGGCTAGTGAGTAGCCAATAATAAAACTAGCATTTAAGGTGAATATAAAAAGTGAGTTAGCTGGTACCAACTCTTTTTTTGAAACCAGTTTTGGCAGAGCAGCTCCTTCAGCTGGCACAAAAAACTGCGAAAAAACCGATATAAAAAAGACCACTACATACACCGCAATAATTTGTGTATCAATAAATATTAACAGTGGCACCAACAACGCCCTTAAGGCATTCGTCCAAACCAAAATTGTCTTTCGATCACGATGATCCACATAGGCGCCTGCGGGAACAGCTAAAAAGATGGCCGGCAAGCCAATTGCCACTATTAAAAGTGAAACCGAACTATTAGCAAATGAGCTCTTGGAGGCTATCTCGTAAATACGAATTAATAAGCCGTAATTAAGCAACTGGGCCGCGATCTGACTAGTTAGCTGTGCGCCCCATAGCTTTAAGAATTGTCGATTCCGGAGAACCTTAGAATACATCGCGCACTTTCATTACCTCTATTGTATGAGACTTATGTAGATAAAAAAAGCGTATCTCACCCTATTTTATTGGCGTCTTGGTAATTACCTTATCAACTAGCCCATAAGTTGACGCCTCATCGGCGCTCATCCAGTAGTCACGATCGGAATCAGAGGCAATCTTTTCAACATTCTGACCAGAACGCTCAGCTAGCAGGGTGTTCAGTTTTTCACGAATTTTGATAATCTCCTTAGCCGTAATCTCAATATCGGCCGCTGTTCCTTCAAAGCCACCGCTCGGCTGATGGATCATTACTCTACTATTAGGCAAAGCAAACCGCTTACCCTTCGCACCCATCGCTAAAAGAAAAGCCCCCATCGATGCCGCCATACCAACACAAATGGTTGAAACATCCGGCTTGATATGCTCCATCGTATCAAAGATGGCCAACCCAGCCGACACA
This sequence comes from bacterium, assembly GCA_016700035.1. NCBI lineage: Bacteria > bacterium. The sequence continues at coordinate 552,163 of CP064998.1, forward strand.
CTCCCGCCAGGTGAATTTATATAGAGCGTAATATCCTGATTAGAGTCCTCGCTCTGCAAAAACAACAACTGTGCAATCACCAAATTTGCCACCGTATCATCCACGCCAGTGCCAAGAAAAATAATCCGCTCCTTCAAAAGGCGAGAATAAATATCATAGGCTCGTTCACCCATGGCAGTTTTTTCAATTACAGTTGGTACCAATATTGAGTTCTGAACCTTATCCATATGCCCTCCTAATATTTTACTTTGCTTGCTTCGCTTGGTCGCAGAGCCAATCAACAGCTTTTTGCGTCACGATGCGATTTGACAAATCGTTCTTAAATTCATCACGATCTAGTTCAGCTAATATCTTTGGATCAGAGTAGCTGGTGCGCATTTTCTCCAGACTATCAGTTACTTCACCAACTGAAGCGCTAAATTTTTGCTTCTCAATAATATCGCGAATCAAAAGACCAATCGAGATGCGTCGACGGGCCTCGATGTGTAGTTCTTCATGAAATTCCTTAGGGTCTTTACCTTGAACTTTAAGCCAGTCATCCAACTTCATGCCCGATGATTCAACTTGATGCTCATACTGATGCTCGAGCTCATGTGCCTGATTATCTTCCAAGGTTTTTGAAACCGCTAGTTTAGTTTCTTTAATTACCTTATCCAGTACCTCCGTCTCGTAAGTTTTGCGATATTCATCATCTTTACCAATCTGAATATTCTCCTTCACGTCACTCTTCAGATCGGCCAGCTTATTAAATTTCATATCAAGACTTTTAGCAAATGCATCGTCAAGCTTTGGCAAGACAATCTCACGTACCTCGTGTACTTTAGCGGTAAATGTTACCACCTTGCCAGCTAAGTCGGTAGCATGATAATCCTCAGGAAAAGTAATATCAAAAGTCTTTTCATCACCTTTTTTCATACCAACCAACTCTTCTTCATAGCCCGGAATAAACTTACCGCTACCCAGCTCCAGGAGATGATTCATCCCGGCGGCCCCTTCAACTGGCTGGCCTTCACGCACTCCCTCAAAATCAAACCGAACCTCATCACCCATTTTAGCTACTCGACTCACGCTCTTGCGCTCAGCCGATTGACGCTGTAATTCTTCCAGTGCAGTCTTAACCTCATCATCACTCACCTGTGGCGGGCTGTAATTTACGCGCACCTTAGAATAGTCATAATCAATGATTGGCACAATCGAAATCTTAGCCGTGTACTCCATTTCTTCAAACGGCACAAACTTAGTCACTTCCACTTTTGGCTCAGCCAAGGCTTGGATGTCATGCCCCTGTACTGCTTCGGTGTAGGTTGCAGCTAGCACTTTTTCAACAACTTCTAGCTGCAGCTTAGCCTGATCAAGCTCGCGCTCCACCATCTCGTCTGGAGCTTTGCCAGGACGAAAGCCGGCTACTTTTACGCCAGCCTTCAGCTTAGCGATGGCCGACTTTTTAGCACTCTGCAATTCTTCTTTAGTTACTACTACGGTTAATTCAAGTTCAGCGGGTTCCCGCTTGGAAATAGTTGCTTTGGTCATAATAAACTAATTCTACCAGACTGTGGATAAATAATCTAGCACTCTGTGTGGGTGAGTGCTAGATAATAGATTTGATGATGTACTTAAAATAAAAAGTGGCCGGAATTAACGTATCCGGCCGTTGAGGCTCAAGGCCTCACGCGCCCCCGAAGGGTCAGATGGCTTGTGGGGGTAGATCGGCAATCTTACGATCACCTTGGTAGACAGCACCATCCCTGACGGTGAGCTCCTCTGCGAGGAAGTGGCCAATCCGGCGCTTGGTGCTGTAGTAAGCACTCACCCCGACAGGGTCGATGTCGTCGGAGAAGCCACCATCAAAGGCAACCGAGCGTACTTCAATATCAATGATCCAGCTCTCCATAGATCCGTCCTCTGGCTCGATGCCGAGGATGCGGCCGCGCAAGCGAACCGTCTCTGGGGAGACCGGATGCTCAACCGTGAAGTTCACGGCGTGAACCGGAAGCATGAAGTACTTCAGTCCATCGAAAAGCTCCTCTCGCGAGGGGCCTCCCACGATCGAACCTTCGACCATCAAGCGGCGCAGCTTGCGCATGGCCAATTCATTGAAATAAGCATTGGTGGTGCTCATACGAGCCCCTTTCGGTACAACCCGGGAGTGGCGCCCGAGTACCGCCGTTAGCCCATTAAGAGCTCACCTAGTCATCCAACCAGGAATTGCCTTGTATTTTAATATTTTTTTATATGTATGTCAATATTCAAGCGTGGATGAAAGGACTATTTGGTAGTATATCGTCGCATGCTCGAAGTAAACCCTTCGTTTTGGCTGAGTAATCTGGAAACTTTTCAGCTTGTTGTTACCCTGTGGCGATAATATTTACTTCAACACTCGGTGTTTTGTATGAAGATTTTGACAGTAAGCCAAACGCCGAAAACGGTGATTTGGCTGAGCTCATAGATTAAGTCGCTACTCCACTATCAAGTAAAGTAACGCAATATAAAAGCGTTGCTCTCGTTATTGCACAGATCTCCTACCGTTATGATATGAACGAAATAGGATTAAAATTTATTGATAGCAATACGACTACAACAATGCATATATTAGATAGTAGAGCTATCGTATCTGATATAATATGGACCATTATGAGGATACTAGAAAAAGGTGATGAGATTCGGGTTATTGCTCCGTCGCAAAGTTGGGGCAAAAGAAAGTATCAGCGTGACTACGAACGAGCAGAAGAGCGGCTAGAATCGCTCGGCTATAAGGTTACCTATGGAAAATCAGTGAAGAATGTTTTACATTTCGGCACTGCTACCCGCGAAGATAGAGCCGAGGATCTCAACGAAGCATACGAAAACAAGAATATAAAACTTGTTATGGCGCTCTCCGGTGGCTGGTCTGCAAACGAAGTATTACCGTTGATTGACTGGCAAATCGTTAGAGCAAACCCAAAGCCTCTTATTGGTTTTTCCGATATTACCGTACTACTCAATGCAATCTATGCTAAAACAGGGGTATCAGGTTTTCTTGGTCCAAATTTTTCAACATTTGGGCGTATGCCGGAATGGCAATACACACTTAATAACTTCGAATCAGCTATGCAAGGTTCAAGCCAACGACTTACAAAAAGTAGGTCGTGGGGCGAACGTGGGAGCAAGCGTTATAGGACAAAAAGTTGGCAATGCTTGGAGGTAGGCAAAGCGAATGCGAAGCTACTCGGTGGCAATCTCGGAACACTTTATTTGCTACAGGGAACAGAATATCAACCCAAGTTTGACGAGTCATTTATCTTTTTGCTTGAAGATGATGATGAGGCGGGCGGCTACACTGCTAGAGAAGTTTCACGCCGTTTTGAGTCGTTGTTGCAACTGCCAAACTTTAGAGATAATCTTCAAGGTCTTATAATGGGGCGCTTTCAGAAAGGTAGCAATATATCGGAGAAAGATATTACCAGTATAATAGTGTCGAAAAATCTAGGGAGTATACCGATTGCCTACAATGTGGACTTTGGACACACCCTGCCAATGCTTACTTTACCCATTGGTCTAGAGATATCACTAATCGTTGATAATAAAGTTAATATTTTACTTCCATAATACCACCACTAGAAAAATCGTCCTTTGATCCATTTTTGAGACCCCCGCTATACTTTCTTTTTAGTTGAAAAGGTCGGATTTTCTGGTGGTAAGAGCACGAGGCAGCCCACGTAGGTGACAAGGCCTGAGATTACGAGCTTCGCGCAAAGTAGATTTGCGCTTCACACAACCAAACTTAAAACACCCCAACAGGAGTGTTTTAAGTTTGGTGCGGATGAAAGGACTCGAACCTTCACGTCTTGCGACACTAGCTCCTAAGGCTAGCGTGTCTACCAATTCCACCACATCCGCTCAGTCGCAAACGATTTCACTCGTGTCTTGCTGAGTGGCGATAATTTATCTTAACACCACTCAGCAAGACACGTTCCATGCGACGCTCCTCTTTAAACTCAAATTATCAATTTGAATTTAGGGGCTCAGTTTTTGTAATACGCAATTTGAGTATCGCCATACTCGCGAGTTTTCACAAGTTTAGCAGGCTCTAGTATATCAGCTAATTTCTCTTGAGACGAGCAGGATACCACCAGCACCCCTCCATCAGCCAGAGCTTTCGCCGAAGTAGCGCAAATGTCCAAGCTAAACTCAGCATAGGGTGGATCAAAAAAGATAATATCATACTTATTACTATTACGACTCAAGAAAAGTGGTACAGACTCCTGCACTAAATTAAACTTCTGCGTCACCCCCAACTCCTGCGCATTAACCTGCAAACATTTGCCCGCCACCAATGCACGCTCCACCGACGTAAGCCTCTCGGCGCCACGACTCAACGCCTCAAATCCCAGCGCTCCACTGCCAGCGTATAAATCTAGTACCTTCAGCCCTGATAGATCCTCACCCAACACACTCATAATGGCCTGGCGAACTTTTTGTGAAATTGGCCTAGTACCTTCACCGGGTTGGCGAATAATTTTATAGCGCAGATTGCCTGCTGTAATGCGGGTAGTGTAGCTAGACATTCTTACTCTACTTTGCGCCGGCTAGCTGACGAGCTGACTTATCAGCCCAAGCCTCTTCGTAGGCCACCAACCAAGCTGCCGAAATCATTTGAGGAATTTTTGGTACCACCGTGGCACGTACCGACTTTGCTAATTTAGTGGTCCAACCACCTGCAATGAATTCTTCATACAAGCCAAGTTTGGCTATCTTTAAAGACTCTTCTTTAATGGCAACCTCAATACCTTTTTCTTTAATCAGATCCACCAAACCCATATCGAACTTAACACGCAGTGGAGAAAACATCGTGGCTGTCGATATCCCAGATTCAAATGCCACATGTGAGCTCTTCCAGCCCTTTGATCCCCAAGTTTTCCAGCGTCGTGTTAACCTGGACGCATCGGCATATTCTTCAGCAATCAGCTTATAGCTAATGTGGTGAGCGGGCGTGAGAGAATCGGTAATATAATGTGCCATCCAGCCAGCATGAAAGCCAGCTTCAATATAATCCTCTCGCTTGAGGGCCTCTACTAAATTATTAAAGTGAATCTGAATCCAGCTTGGCAGATGGCCGATCTCATTAATTGGATCCCATAGATGATCAGTACTATAATTGCCCTTCACTTTTAATCCATCGGGCCCACCATAACCCTCAAAGTTTAAAATATCTCGACGACGAGGAAAACGATCATGTCGAATCATCCGCGCAACCAATCGGTAGGCTTCACGGTCTAACTTCTGATGGGTACCAGCCCAAGTAATCCTTCCTTTGCTGGCAAATGATGTAAATCCTGAATTCATGGGTTTTAATCAAGCGACGTAACGGCTTTGAGGCTATTCACAACCGCTATGACTTGAGGATATTTTACAATTTTTTCCTGCTTTAGGAAAGAGTCGACTACTTTTTGCGCAGATTTTACTTGATATGTGTCATGCAGGCTCGCAAATCGAAAGTCTGCCACGCCAGATTGACGCACGCCAAAACGCTGACCAGCTCCTCGATTAGCTAAGTCAATTTCAGCTAGCCGGAAGCCATCATTAGTGCGAGCTAGAGCTCCCACACGTTGGCGTGAAGAATTATCTTCTGTGGTAAACAAATAACACTCCGAAGCGATGTCACTACGCCCCACTCGCCCCCGAAGCTGATGCAAGGTAGCCAAACCAAACCGATCGGCCGACTCCACCAGCATTACACTAGCCTTATCGACATGGACACCAACTTCTATAACGGTCGTAGCTACCAAAATATCTAGCTCACCACTGGCAAACTGAGTCATGACCGCATCTTTTTCCTCGGGCTTGAGTTTGCCATGCAATAAACCGATCCGACGATGTCGGAACACCGTCCGCGACAACCGTTGCATCTCTTGTTTAACTGCTCGCGAGCCACTAGGGTCAGCCACATCAATCGCTGGACACACTATATAAGCCTGCTCACCCCGCTCCAAACGCTTATCTATCTCGGCATACACCCGAGCCCTATCTTCCTCCGGGCAAATGTGTGTCTGGACTGGCTGTCGACCAGGTGGCATATCAGTTAAGAGCGAAACATCTAAATCACCAAATGCCACTAGCCCAAGAGTGCGCGGAATTGGTGTAGCCGTCATGGTTAGCACGTGGGGCAATCGACCTGCCTTATCCTTTAGGCTAAGGCGCTGATTAACCCCAAACCGATGTTGCTCATCTACCACCACCAAACCAAGCCGAGGAAACTGGATATTTTTTGTAATAATTGCCTGCGTACCAATCACAATATCGACTTCACCAGCTTGAATGGCGGAAGTTAATTCAAGTCTTTGCTTGGATTTTAGATGACTGGCCAGGAGCTCCACCCGAATTCCCCACGGCTTGAGGAGGTCTCGAAAACTTTTTAGATGCTGAGTACCCAAAACTACCGTTGGCACCATCACTGCCGTCTGAAAACCAGCTCGAATTGCCATCAGGGCAACAAAAGCCGCCACCAAGGTTTTACCAGAACCAACATCACCTTCTAGCAGTCGACTCATTGGCACTCCACGTTCCATATCAGAAAAAATTTGCCAACTAACTCGACGCTGTGAATTGGTTAAACTAAAAGATAGACTAGCCACAAATTCTTGAGCTAGAGCTTGATTAAACGGCACCACAATACCGGGCTCTGTCTCCAGCTCTTCACGCAATACCCGACTGGTGAGCATATGAAAGAAAAGCTCACCAAAAGCCATGCGAGACTGGGCCTGCTGTAGCTTTTTTGTATCCGTCGGTTCGTGTAGCTCCCGAACAGCCTGAGCTAATGGCATGAGTTTCTGGGTGCTTAAAACTACCTCTGGCAAAGGGTCGACTAACTCATCAACAGCAGGCAGACATTGGCGCACCAAACTGCGTAAAATCTTTGAGTTTATCTTAGCCGTCTCTGAGTAAATTGCCGATATTTTACCGGCTCGATCAATACTAGACGGACGCTCAAACTGAGGCTGAACCACACTAAAAACACCGGCCTTAAACTTTAATTCTCCGGTAAAAAAATATTCCTCCCCGGTCTTTAGCTGATCTGCAATGTATGGAGCATGAAACCAGGTCAGCTTCAGTGAGCCAGTATCATCAATAACAATGGCCTCCGTAATTACCATCCGTCGATTACGAACAGCCCGCCGTACAGCTACGTCTTCCACCCTTGCTCGCACCGCAATCAAGCCGGGTCGCAATTGAGCAATTGGTTTTAGTGCGGAAAAATCATCGTAACGTCGAGGAAAATAATCTAGTAAGTCACGTACTGTAACGAAACCCATACGCGCCAGCTCACGTTCTGTTACCTCACCAACCCCCTTTAAAGTAGACAGGTGTGTCTCAAGCCGTACATTCATACTTGTATGCGAACAAATCGGCGTTTACCAATCTGAATAGTCATGCCAGCTCGCAACTCAATATCATCGGCTAGCTCAACTACCGTGCCATCTATGCGCACGCCATCTTGCGAAATTAGGCGACGAATTTCACTCTTAGTTAGGCCAAAAGCATTTGCCATCAGACCAACTGGATCGGCTAACTCCTTATCATCAGCGCGATAATCCGAGATATCGGTCGGCATCTCACCAGCGCGAAACTGCTTATTCCAGGCTTCTTCAGCCGCCTCGGCTACTTTTGCGCCATAATAACGCCCCACAATCTCCCGCGCCAAACTAGCCTTAGTATCGCGCGGGTTAGCACCTGTAGCCATATCTCGCTCAATAGCCTCCACTATTTCCAGGTCAACATCAGTTGCAAGCTTAAAATAATGCGGAATCAGCTCGTCATTTAAGGCCATCACTTTTCCGTACATATCTTTTGGTTCATCAGTAATAAAAATACAATTGGGCTGAGTTTTGCTCATCTTTTTGCCATCTGGACCAATCAACAACTCCGTCACCATCACAGCTTGTGGTACCTGGTTTGAGCGTTTTTGCAAAGTTCGTCCAGCCATCATATTAAAGAGTTGATCATTACCGCCAAGCTCAATATCGGCATGCAGAGCAACTGAATCATAACCTTGCATTACTGGATACAAAAACTCCTGCAAGCCAATCGGTTTACCATTATCATAGCGGGCCCTAAAATTATCCCGCTCCAGCATCTGTGCCACCTTAAATTCACTCGCTAAAAGTAAAATATCGACAAATTCAAGTTGCTTCAGCCATTCTGAGTTGTAGCGAATTTCAGCTTTCGATAAATCAACAATCTTACCAATCTGATTTAAGTAGCTCTTCATATTATGTCGGACATCCTCACGACTCATCTGCTGGCGCTCTGCGCTTTTATCTGAAGTGTCGCCAATCATAGCGGTATAATCGCCAATTAGAATAATCACCTGATGACCAAGCTCCTGAAACTCACGTAATTTCCAATACACCACAGCATGCCCAAGATGAATCCGATCACCGGTCGGATCGATGCCAAACTTGACTCGCAAAGGCTTACGCCCATCAAGTCGACGAGCTAATTCATCTCGTACAATTACATCTTCTAAGCCACGTGTAAGTAACTGCTCCTTGCGTTGTGCCACGGTTTTCATAACTTGATTGTATCAGATAAAAGGACTGCATAACAAAAGTGCATAGCACAGCTATTTTTAAGTAATAATGCTATAATAATAAGCACTCATGGCGAAACGTCGCACAGCTAGATCCCCTAGACGAGTCGTGCACCGCACACCGTCCCATCACCCGGAGGCTCGTAAATTACAAAACCCTTCAAGCGCGAAGGGCTGGGCTCGCTTACATCCAAAAGCTATTTGGGGAGCAATCACCTCCAAAAAAGGACGTCGCATCATTGCCATATCCTTCGCCGGACTATTCCTGATAGTTTTAGCTGTATTCCTGTGGATCGCCAAAGACCTACCCAGCCCCAATAAAATTAACTCTAAAATATCAGCCCAAACCACCAAACTTTATGACCGCACTGGCCAACATGTTTTAGTCGAGATTTATGGCGATAAAAACCGATCAGTAGTTGAACTTGACCAGATCCCCCAAGATTGTCGTAACGCCACAATTGCCCTCGAAGACAAGAACTTTTATAAACAAGGCGCCTTCTCACTCGCGGGTATTGGCCGAGCACTAACTGGTGTTATCTTCAAGGACCCTTCTAAGGGCGGCGGCTCAACAATTACTCAGCAATATGTTAAAAACGCCTTTTTAACCAGTGAACGCACACCAGCCCGCAAGCTCAAAGAAATTATTTTAGCTGTCCAAATTGAGCTACTTTATAAGAAGGATGATATCCTTAAGCTTTATTTAAATGAAATTCCCTATGGCTCGACCGCCTACGGTATTCAGGCAGCTGCCAAAACATACTACAGCAAGGATGCAAAAGATCTTACTTTAGGTGAATGTGCCACTCTTGCCTCACTTCCTCAGGCCCCGAGTTATTACAATCGTAACAAAAATGCCCTAGCTGGCCGACAAGAAACTGCTTTGCAATACATGGCTGAGCAAGGCTACATCACAAAGGAACAAGCTGACACCGCTCTAGCCGAAGAAGCTATTGCCAAAATGAAGATTAATAACTTTGCAGCCAACATCACCGCTCCACATTTTGTTCAGTACGTACGTGATCAGCTCGAAGACAAGTACGGGGTAAAGCGCGTCAACGAAGGTGGCCTCAAGGTAGTTACTTCGCTAGATATTGATAAGCAAAAAATCGCCGAGGAGTCAGTCAAAAACGGGATTGCCAATGTCCGAAAGTTTGGTGGTAGCAATGCGGCCATCGTGTCAGCCGATGCAGAGTCTGGAGAAGTTTTAGCCATGGTTGGTAGTTACGACTATAACGATCCGGAAGTTGGCAACTTCAATGTTGCGGCCGCAAATCGCCAACCTGGCTCTTCAATTAAGCCAATTATCTACGCCTCGATGTTTAAGGGTAATTGGGGTCCCGGATCCACTCTGTATGATGTGCAGACAGATTTTGGCGGTGGCTACACACCTAAAAACTACACCGGACGATTCTATGGCGTGCAGTCAGTTCGTACCTCCCTGGCAAGCTCCTTGAACATCCCCGCGGTTAAGGCTCTTTATCTAGCTGGAATTCCACAGACTATTCAAACCGCCAACGATATGGGTATTTCAACTTACACCAAAGGCGATGCTAGTCGTCTAGGCTTGTCGATGGCGCTTGGCTCTGGCGAAGTGAAGCTCACTGAGATGGTTAATGCCTTTACCACCTTCCCTTCGGAAGGCTCTGTGCGCGACCAAGTAACAGTACTAGAGGTTAGCGACTCCACTGGCAAGATTATCGAAAAAAATACCGTAGAATCCAATAAGTCACGCCAGGTTTTAGATCCTCAAATTGCCTATGAAATTAATTCCATCCTTTCCGATAACCAAGCTCGCTGTTCACTCGGAGCATTCTCGTGCAATAATCCACTTGTTATCCGTGGTAAAACTGTAGCCGCCAAAACCGGTACTACCAACGACTATAAAGACGCTTGGACCATGGGCTACACCAAGAAAACCGTAACTGGCGTGTGGGCCGGCAATAATGACAATAAGCCTATGACTCAAGCTGCCTCAATTGTCTCGGCACCAATTTGGCAAGACTATATGGCAAAGGCCACCGTAGCCGAAGGCAACATCCCATTTGAGCAACCCTCTACCATGAAGAAGATAGAACTTGATGCCGATACTGGTAAATTACCAAATGATGGTACCAAGCACACTCGCACCGACCTCTTCGCAAGCTGGTACAAGCCCACACCTGCACCAGCCAGCTCGGCTGCTAAAATCAATAAGCTAGACGGTAAACTAGCAACTGAATGCACCCCCGTTGATGCCCAGCAAGATATTACCGCCAACTCAATATCGGCTGAAATACCATCTACCGATATTAGTTTTGCCCGCTGGAATCCACCTGTAGCTGCTCTAGCTGCTGGGCTTGGCCTATCATCAGGTGCTGCAATACCGACAGAAAAAAGCACTATGCATTCATGCACTGACGTTAAGCCAACGATATCAATCGACGTCAACCCATCTTCAGGCTCATCATTTGTCATATCAGCCGACGTAACCAGTGGTACTTTCCCGGTTAATCAGCTAACTATCCTCATTAACGACCAACCCTATGCCAATCAAGCCGTGAACGGTACTAGCACTTATCCAATCGCTATCACGCCAGGGATTATCGGCCCACTTAAAATCCAAGTTAAAGCCAGCGATACCGGCCTATATAGTGCGCTATCAAATACCGAAAGTATCGTTGGTACCTCTGGTCCAAGTGCGCAAAAAAGTAGCACCCATAATAGTGCTTTAATTAAGTTTTTAAGTTCTAATGATTCAGACTCGCGGCGGCGCTGGAATGATGATGACTAATATTTGGCTGGGGACTATTTTTTATTAGTACTACGAGCTGGTGATTTAATAGACTTTCTCGTTGTCTTTTTTGCTTGTAGGTTTTTACGCGGTGTAGCAAAGATCATCTTGCCGGCAACGGTCTGAAAAATTCTAGTAACCTCTGTCTCAACTTCTTGACCCACTATCTTATCTCCACCCTCAACTACAATCATAGTACCATCATCTAGGTAGCCAACTCCCTGCCCTTTTTCCTTACCAGTCTGCACAACTCGCACTACCAATATTTCACCGGGCAAAACCACAGCCCGTAAAGCCTGTGATAGCTCATTCATATTAAGTACTCGCACCGACTCAATAGTGGCAACTCGGTTAAGGTTATAGTCGGTTGTCAAAATATCGGTCTTAAACTTCTTAGCTAGATAAACCAGCTTATGGTCAACTTCTTTAATCTTTTTTGGATCCTCATCAGTTATATCTAATTCAACCGCATCACTTTCACGCAACTTATTTAAAAGCTCCAACCCACGACGACCCTTACTGCGCCTTAGGGGGTCTTCCGAGTCTGCAATATTTTGCAATTCAGCCAAAACAAATCTTGGCACCAATAGCTTGCCTGGCACAAAGCCTGTTGCCGCAATATCAGCTATCCGACCATCAATAATTGCCGAGGTGTCAACTAGAATACGCCCTCGGCTAAACTCTTTTGTTTTAGGTTTATCCGACTGATTATTATTAGCTTCAGACAGCCTTGGAAACAGTACGCCTATGGCATGATGCTGGTGGTAAAACACCTCAGCCATTGCAATTGCCGCCATTAAGGTAATAGTGATTGGTAGAATCGTACTGTATGGCTCAGGTAGCCCATCGATCGGTAGAGATATCAGAGCACCGCTTAATGCTCCAAATATAAAGCCCACTGTAATTAATATAAGTTTTTGTAGACTCAAACGCATTAATCGTATTGCAACATAGCAAACAATTAGCACTGCTACTGCCACCATCGGGATAATCAAAGAGTACGGCATAAAAATTCCTGGTTATTTTTTCTTAGATGAGGCCTTAATGCGAGTCAGTGCCGAAGCAATATCAGCTAAACCAATCACGCCTTTTTCTTTAAGCGAGGCCGGCGCTAATACATGGTGAAAACCAAGTCGAGAGGCTTCACGAGCACGAGACTGCATAAGATTAACCGATCGAATTTCCCCAGCCAGACCAACTTCACCGAAACTCGCAAGTGAGCTCGGGATAATGGTGCCATAGTACGCACTAGCTATGGCTAGAATAAGTGCAAGATCAACGGCTGGCTCGGTAATCTTCAGCCCTCCTACGATACTAACATAGATGTCTTGGTCGGACAACGGAATTCCAGCCCGTTTGGTAAGTACAGCCGACAACAGCCCTAGTCGGTTTTGGTCAACCCCAACAGCGGCTCGCTTGGGGTAGCTTAATACCGATGGCGATACTAACGCTTGCACCTCCACCATAAGAGGCCGTGTCCCCTCAAGCGCTACAAATACCGCGCTACCCGGCAAGTCACGTCGCTCGGCAAGTAATATTTCCGATGGATTTACCACCTCCTTAAAACCATTCTCACCCATCTCCAATAATGCCACATCACTCGTCGCACCAAACCGATTCTTGCTAGCTTTTACAACCCGCAAGACCCCATACTGATCACCCTCCATGCTCAATACTACATCAACTAAATGCTCTAGCAGTTTAGGGCCGGCTAAATTACCCTCCTTGGTGACATGGCCAATAACTATACAGGCGGTATGGGTATTTTTGGCCACTTGCATAATTTTATTCGCCACCAAAGTAATTTGACTTGGCGATCCATTCGCCGAGTTAGATTCAGGTGTGGATAATGTCTGAATAGAATCAATAATCACCAGCTGATAATCGCCAGACTCAATTAACGACGTAGCATCATCAATCACTGTAGTAGCCAAAAGATCTAACTTGACCGCTCCAACCTTGAGCCGATCAGCACGTAGCTTAATTTGCCGAGCTGATTCCTCACCGGACACATAAAGAACTTTTCCTTGCCCGGCAATTACACTGGCCACCTGTAATACAAGTGTCGATTTACCAACTCCAGGATCACCCGACAACAACATTAATGCCCCCGGCACAATACCGCCCCCTAAAACTAAATCTAGCTCAGCTACTCCACTACTAAAGCGTGCCAGTTTTAAATCCTCAACATCGGAAAGGCTAATTGGCTTTACGGAATTAGCCCTCCTACTATTCAAGTGGCTTGAGACTAATTCTTCGACAATACTTTCCCATGCCCCACACTGCAGGCAACGACCAGCCCATTTCGAGCTTTTCGCGCCACACTCCTGGCATACAAATATAGAAGTAGCTTTTGCCATACTTATATTCTACTAGATTTAAGACAATATTTGTACGGTTTTTTGTTCGTATCTCATCCAACTTGAGCTAATCGATTTGCCACATCAAGCTGAACCTCACCTTTTACGGCCTTCACCAGAACCGTGTCACCCTCTACAATTTGCTCATTTAATATCGCCTCTGCTAGTGGATCTTCCACTAATGATTGCACAGCCCTGCGCATTGGTCGAGCACCATTATTTACATCGTATCCCTTCTGAATTAATAGCTTCTTGAGTGAAATATGAAATTTGAGTATCACATCTTTATCTCGCAAACGTCGAGCCAAATCTTGTAATTGTAGATCAATAATAGAGCGCACATCTACTCGCGAGAGAGCTTTAAAGATAACAATGTGATCAACGCGATTCAGAAATTCTGGCCGAAAAGTCCGCTTCAACTCTTGCCCGATGGTGCCACGCATGGTTTCATGTAACTTATCGAGCTTTTTCTGCTCGTCGGCAGTATCGGTTGCAAAGCCAATCTTAGCCTCCTGATAAAGTGCTTTTGCGCCCACATTACTAGTCATAATAATGATGGTATTACGAAAATCTACAGCCCGACCTTTTGCGTCAGTTAACTGACCATCTTCTAGGATCTGTAGCAACATATTGAAAATATCCGGATGAGCCTTCTCTATTTCATCAAATAAAATTAAGCTGTATGGCTTGCGCCGAACCTGTTCAGTTAGCTGACCAGCATCATCATAGCCAACATACCCAGCCGGCGCACCAACTAAGCGCGACACATTATGGCGCTCCATAAATTCCGACATATCCACTTTTATCATGGCATCTTTGTCATGAAAAACTTCTTGGGCTAATGCACGAGCTAACTCTGTTTTACCAACGCCCGTAGGTCCAAGAAAAATGAAAGATCCGATCGGCCTATCGGCATGTGCAATACCAGTGCGACTACGACGAATCGCCTTAGCAATCACCTCCACTGCTTCATCTTGGCCAATAATCCGCTTCTTTAATGTTGCATCAATCTTTTTGAGTTGCTCTGTCTCAATTTTTACCAAACGTGTCAGCGGGATGCCAGTGGTATGCGAAATTACTCGAGCAATTTCTTCCTCACCGATATTAATGATCTTCTTAGACGAATCTCGCTTTTCTTGCATCTCAATTTTTTCTTCTATCACACTAGCTTCCGCTTTTAAGCGGGCAGCATATTCAAAATCTTGGTTATAAACAGCATCTTCTATCTGATCATTAACTTCAGCAAGACGAGTCTGCAACCCTTTCATACGCTTTGATGTTCCACCCTTTTCAATTCGAGCCAGCGATGAAGCTTCATCAATTAAATCAATCGCCTTATCTGGCAAAAATCGGTCGGATATGTAGCGCTTAGCCAATTTAGCAGCAGATTCAATTGCCTCATCAGTAATAATTACGCTGTGATGCTCCTCGTATCTAGGCTTAAGGCCTTGCAACACCTGAACTGTCTCATCAACTGTAGCTTCTGGCACCAACACCGCCTGAAAACGCCTCTCAAGAGCAGCATCTTTTTCAATATGCTTACGGTATTCATCGATTGTAGTAGCACCAATTACCTGCACCATGCCTCGAGACAGAGCTGGCTTTAAGATGTTAGCAGCGTCAATTGCTCCCTCGGCCGAACCTGCACCAACCACCGTATGCAACTCATCAATAAAGAGGATAACATCCTTATTTTCGGTTACTTCTTCAATAAGCTTCTTCAAGCGTTCTTCAAATTCACCACGATATTTTGTCCCTGCGATAACTGTAGCCATGTCAAGCATAATGATACGCTTACCAGCTAAGACATCTGGCACTTCATCTTCTACGATACGCGTCGCCAATCCTTCTACGATGGCTGTTTTCCCAACCCCGGGCTCACCAATTAAAACAGGGTTATTTTTTTGGCGCCGATTTAAAATAGAAATCATCCGATCTAGCTGAGCCTTACGGCCAACCATCGGATCCAGCTCACCAGCGCGAGCTTTCTGAGTTAAATCAATGCCAAAGTGATCGAGGGCTGGCGTGTCGCTTTCTTGACGACGTTTGCCACGCTTTTCTGTATCGCCCCCATATAGTGGAGTCTGAGCATTTAAATATTGCTCCAGCTCCAAGCGAATAGTACTTGGATTAATGGAAATCTCTTTTAATAGCACATTGGCTCGAGCATTTTTTTGCGTCAAAATAGCGTAGAGTAGATGTTCAGTACCAGCATACGGCTGACCAAACTCTTGGGCAATCCGTAAAGATAGCGCGATAGTTTTTTTGGCAGTTTGCGAAAGTGACTGCAAGGTATGCGTTGAAACAACGCCATTTGGTGCAATAGTTAGCTCTAGTTTATCGATTGTAACGCCAGACTGCGCCAAGATCTTAGAACCAATCGAACCCTGAGTTTTAAGCACCCCCAAAAGTAAGTGCTCTGTACCAACATAAACCGAGCCGAGGCTAGCAGCTAGCATGCTGGCATGCTCCAGCGAACGCTTAGCGTTCTCGGTAAAGCGATCAAATTGTGGTGGTAAATTTTGTTCCATATCAAGCCTCCTTTCCTAATATGGCATAAGCCGACAAAAGTGCGAGCGTAGCTACCGCCTACTCTTCCTCTTCTGCGTCAGTGGATACTGCGTCGTCGGTAACCGACGGACTATCCTCTTCAGTGCTTGGCTCAGCTGATGCTTCAGCCACAGCAATCATCTCATCTTCAAGGCTAGCCGAGCGTTTTTTATCGTTATTCTCGGCAACTTCCGCCACACCTTCAATACCCGCATCATCAGCTCCATCGATATCAATATTCCAATCTGTCAGTTTAGCTGCCAATCGAACATTTTGACCGGAGCGACCAATTGCTAGTGATAGCTGATCTTCTGGTACTTTTACAGCGGCTCGTTTTTCAGCTTCATCAATATCGACACTAATAATATTTTTAGCTGGCGAAAGTGCATTGGTGATATAGCGACGAATATCTTCATCAAATGGAATAATATCAATTTTTTCCTCACCAATATTAGCCATCACAGCCTGCACTCTGGTACCACGACCACCAACAAACGTACCAACCGGATCCACACCGTCAACACTGCTCTTAACAGCAATCTTGGTGCGCGCACCAGCCTCGCGAGCAACATTAACAATCTCAACATTACCAGCAGCGATTTCTGGTACTTCCATTTCAAATAGTCGACGAATCAAATTTGGGTGCGAACGACTCACTACAATCTGAGGGCCTTTAAGGGTATTCTCGACACGCACAACATACACCTTAAGGCGCTGGCCAGGATAATACCGCTCACCATGAATCTGCTCTGAAGCAAACATTATCCCAGAGGTACGCCCCAGATCAACAAAAACATTACCATGCTCAACCCGCTGAACTGAACCATTCATTATAGTGTCTTCTTTGTCCTGGTACTCGTTATACACCACCTCGCGCTCAGCTTCACGGATACGCTGGATAATTACCTGCTTAGCCGTCTGAGCAGCAACCCGACCAAACTCCTTGTTGATGTCTTCAATCTCAATAGTTTCACCAGCTTTAGCGGAACTACGTACCACTTGAGCATCGCCCACAGAAATCTCTAGATGAGGATTATCCACTGTATCGACAATTTCTTTTGTAACAAAAATACGTGGATCACCGGTTGTAGGATCAACTTCCACTCGAACTTCCTGATCCTTATCACCAAAATCTTTTTTGTAGGCGGCTATTAGTGCCATCTCAATAGTCTCCATTACGACATCTTTGGAGATGCCTTTTTCTTCACATATTTGCTCAATGGCTGAAATAAATTGGTTCTGTTGCATAATATTTTCCTTATTCTTATTCTACT
This sequence comes from bacterium, assembly GCA_016700035.1. Classification (NCBI taxonomy): domain Bacteria; species bacterium. The sequence goes on from CP064998.1 coordinate 569,686, forward strand.
AAGTCGTACCCGTGCTGTATGTAGTTTTTAATAAATTTTCTTTGAATCACCCCGACTGTTTTGGTCTCTTTGGTCTAAAAGCCGCTCGCTTTTAAAGTACCATAAGATACCAGCGACCGACTCTGACAACAGCATCGATGTATGCTCATCAGTATACCGGCCGACTATTAGCACTGTCAAGCGCTAAGTGCTAATACTAACCATCCTCCACGGCATTGGGATAATAAACACGTTTTTGACTTCTACCCGTTATCACTACGACATCTATACGAATATTTTGATCTGCCCGTTCAAAACCATTCTCCACTACCCACTGCATAATAGCATTGCGCAAACGGCATGCTTTTTGTGTCGAAATTGCTGCTTCTCCACCACCAAAGTTGGTATTTTTACGATATTTTACCTCTACCGCCACTATGCAGTCTCCATCTCGCATCACTAAGTCCAACTCATAAAAGCGAGTACGCGAATTAACAGCTAAGCACCTCATGCCTTGTTGCTGCAAAAACTCTAGCGCTAATTGCTCAGCATCGCTACCGATTGCCGTAGTATTCATGGCAAAATTTTCCTTAAAAAACTCCTGCGATGAATTGGTGTTATGCCATACTCTCTAATCGAGGCTATATGCTTGGGTGTCCCATAACCCATATTCGTTTTAAAACCATACTCTGGATACTGCAGAGCATACTCACGCATGAGCTCATCGCGCTCTACTTTTGCTAAAATTGATGCCGCAGCTATTGAGGCACATACCATATCTCCTTTTATAACCATTCTAGCCGGGGTAATACCTTGTAGAAAATTATGTTTTCCATCAAGCAATATAAGGTCTGGGGCCTTATCAATTTTTTGCAATATCTTACGTACCGCCGTCTGGAGACTTTCCGTCACACCCCGCGCATCAATAAACTTAGGTTCTATATGCTCTACCGCATAATATTCTGCACCAGCTCGGATCATAGTCGCTTTTTCGGTGCGCTGTTTGGCCGATAAAAGCTTAGAGTCTACCACTGGTTCTGCAAAACCTTCCGGTAAAATTACTAACCCCACGCTTATCGGCCCAGCTAGGGGTCCTCGCCCCACCTCATCCATGCCGGCAACAACTGCAAATCCCTCAAGGTGTGCTGCCTCCTCCATTTCATACGTTGCCCACGTCCTTGCCATGTCTTTATAATACTACGAACAAAATACGAATAGCAAGGGTAAAAAATAAGCTCTGCTTTGTAGCAGAGCTAGAGACGATCTCGGAAGCGTTCAAGCACCCCAATCACCTCGACCAACGCATCATATCTCATCTCTCGTGGCCTACGTCCACCAGCCGATTTCCACATCAACTTCCCGTTTGAAAGCAAGTAGGAATTAGCTTTGATGTAGTCGTCATAATGTTGACTCCTCCATGTGCCAATCACCCATGCTCCCCGCGTAACACTACGCCCATGATAGAATGGCACGAATTTCGGAGCAGACTCATAATCCGATACATGAGTCATATCTGGATACCCTTGCTCACTCAACTTTTGCAATATCTCACTAATTACTTGCTCGGTCCGAATAACAAGGGCGCTATGGAGCGCTCGATCATCGCTAGCTTTCTGTCGACGCTGTTGCTTTTGCTTAGCCTCAGCCTGCCTCTTAAGCCTGCGGGCAATCTCGTCTGCTTCGTTCATACAACCTCCAACGCTCAAGGTACGAGTACTAGAATATTGCAACATAATATTAGAATATTCAAGCATAAGAAAAACCGTCACATTGGCGTGACGGTTGAGAGACCTCTCTATTATGAATATCGACTAATGAGTGATTGTATGCCCAAAATAGCTGTGTCGATTCCTCCCGCAGGGAAATCCGCTACTGTAAACTTATCGTTATCTGACGCAAGGCTGCCAGTGCCCAATGCAAGCATGCCGGTACCCAATAGATAAACGACGACCTGTTGCGTACCATCAAGGAAGGGGCTTTCATAAGAGCCGAGCCTCCAGGCACCCCGAACAGCTTTTCGATTCCCAAGCAACCAAGAGTATTCCCTGACAGTCAGAGTAACCATCCCGGGGAAATCTCTAGCTTCCAACACTCTCAATGCCTGCGAGATCAACTGCGCAAGTTCTCGACGCCTGTCCTTAAGGTGCGTATTCGTGCGTGCATTTTGTGCTGCCTGTGCCCTCACATTCTGCCTTCGCCTCTCTGCTACTCTCTGCCGAGCAACAATATCGGCCTTACTCCTACGTATCATGGTGTTCTCCAAGAAGAATAGTAGGTACAAGTAAGACTATTCTTTAATAAAGTTACAAAAATTTCAAGCTTAAGAAAAACCGCCACTATGATGTGGCGGTAGTGCCCCCTACAAGAGCTCGGCGCGGAGTTTTCTCACACCATCCAGATAGCTTAGAGACACGAGACCAATCTTGTGGAATTTCAATTTCGTCCGATTCTCAACAATAGAGCCGTTAGAAAGCAAATATACCGGTATAGTGTACTCACCACCTCTCCCGCCATTCACATGACTACTTATTTGCCAACCACCGCGAGTCACAGTGAATGAACAAAAATATACCTCGATAGGCCGAATACCTGGGTAATCTCGCTTTTTGAGCTCATAGAGCAAACTTGATATCTCTACCCGAAGTAGCTCCCTAGACTGTCTCCCTTCTTGTCCGACGTTTCTTAGGCTAGCCCTCTCATCGGCCTTACCTTTTCGGACAATTGCCCGAGCCTTAGCATCTGCTCTACCCATCTTGTATCTCCAATTTTTCTAGAAGAGGTACTAAAGTGCAAATACTATACAATATTTTATTAAAAAACACAATAATAGCGCCCTAGAGCGCTACTGAATAATCATTAGAGTATGTAGATTTAAGCTTCTTTGGCTTGCTGGCTGTCGTCTTCCGCGTTAGCCTTATCGAGTCCTGCTTGAGTTTCGGCAGCGGCCAAATCTTGCTCATTATCACCATCAGCTTGAGCGTCTTCTGCGTCAGCTTCTTTATTCTCTTCCTTTGCTAGTTCTTCTGTAGACTCCACCACGTCTTCATCGGTCATAGTTGGCTCTTCTTGAGCAAGCTTAGCTTCGGCTTCTGCTAGTTCAATCTCCCCAACTGTGCGATGATCAACATCATTAGCAACCGCCTTATCAAACTCCTGCTCCACAAGTCGAGCCTTCTTACCGCGCAGGCCACGCATATAAGACAGAAAAGCTCGGCGCACTTTGGCTCGGCGCACAACTTCTATCTTCTCAATATTTGGCGAGTGAATAAACCAGCTCTTTTCTACGCCAACACCAGAAGCTATCTTACGCACCGTAAGGTAAGCATTACCATCATTTGGCTTGCGATAACGAATAACCAACCCTTCAAAAACCTGCGTTCGAGTCTTACTACCTTCACGAATAATCTGATGAACACGTACGGTGTCACCCGATTGAATCTGGGCAATCTTAGCCTTAAGTTGGGGCTTTTGGAGAACATTTGCTTGCATAACTTCAGTATTCTATCAGATTTTCTCGGTCAAGACAAGCCTAACCAGACCAAGGCATCGCAAATCTTGACTTATCCAATATTTTTAAGCATAATAACTGCCGAAATTGTACCTTCACCAGCGGGAGAATAGCTCATGCTCGTAGAAGCAGTTAGAGTGATCGTGCACAGATACACCCGTGATGTATTCGACATGGAAGACGATGCCTTCATCATGGCTGGCGGTATCATTGACCAGCCGCAGATTGCCTATGAGGTGTTGCCAATCAAGGATGATCTTGACCGACATCTCACAATCGCCACGGCAAAAATGTGGACCTGCATTCATGGTGATCAGTTTCTGATCTGCAACTCTGGCTATCGGGCTATTGGTCTAGTTGACGATACCTTTGTTGTGGTGAGTGTGCAGGTTTACACCAATGGTGACTGGCTGCTAGCAGATAGTTTGCTGGCAGATAGTCATGGCCACCGAACCCTCGAGCGCTAAGGAGCAAATACATGACCTCTGACCACCAAACTCCGCCAAATATCTGGCGGTTTCGAGACGGAGAGAGCTTTTTGGGGCACACTGTCTCTATGCGACTGGAGCAACAGCTGCCCGGAAGGATACCGCGAGTACGTCACTTCGTAACTTGTGATGTGTGCCCAGACGAGCTGGAGCTGTACGGTCACTCTGATGACGACATCAAAGCCACCTGCCAACAGGCAGTCATCACGCACCACCTCAAGGTGCTCGCCATCCTGGCAATGACTTCCTGCTAGTCAGTAGTCACAAAACTACCCGCCACCAATTTCGGTAGCGGGCTTTTTATTACAGTGAGTGAATCCAAAAACCAATATTCTCATCTTCGGCATGCATCACTGCTTTAGCGATCCTCGTGACTACTCCTACTGCCACAGCCAGGTCATCATTCACGACAACATGTTGCCAAGTGCGTAGAATTTCCGGAATCTCCCAGCTAGATCGAGCCAGCTTCATTGCGATAATCTCCGGCGAATCACCGCGCTTTAGCAGTCGATCGGTGATGACTTCTTGCATCTCAGCTACCACCAATTCGCGCGCATCATCACGCCCCACGAAACCTCGAAACAACTCTACCGGGCTGGCCGACTCCTCCAAAAAATCTGGGTGTGATGTATGCGGGGGTACAATGCCTACCAATGTAACCCGTGGAAAATCAACGCTCAGGCTACTCTTGCCAGCCAATTGCAGGGCGCCATTCACATCGATATCACGAATTTCAATGCCATCGGTATCAAGATCCACCTGCGAACCGTAGAGCCCACCTGTCCCATTCTGAGAATGTTCAACGATCTCACCACTGGAGCGTTTACTCATAAACTCATCCATATCAACATAGTGATACTTCCAGCGCCCCAAAGCTTCATCCCAATCATCGGGCCGCCTCATTCGTGTTGTAGCCTTGGCGCCAACACTCAGGTTCGGTAGTTGTACACAAACTTGGCGCAGAATACTATCCTTACCAACACCCTCTGGCCCCGAAAGGCAAATGATGTGAGCCGGCATACTCATCTCCTAACTCGAAGGTACGATTATTTACGGATTGTACTGAATTTATACTAAAAAATACAGTTTACTCTACCTTAATGGCGTCTTCTGAAATTATTCCAGCTAGAGTCTGCTTAAGCTTTTCTGACACAGCAATCTTATAAGGTAAGCGAATTTTCTGGCCAGTTGATGAAAGTAAGAGTAGAGTTTCGGTCTCACCCGGTACAGACTGCAAAGTAGATTTTAATTGTAACAGTGCCGTCTGATCTTTGAGGTCTTTTAAAGTAATTATTATCCGATCAACAGATTGAGTGGTAGATGGATCAACATCTGGCATTATTTTTTCCCCAGTGGCGATATAGTGCTTTAAAACGCTAGTGTCTAAACGCTTAGCTTTATCGGCCATCACCTTGACTTCTTCAGTGGTTTTGCCATCTCGATCCTTAGCGTTTACTTTCCCCTGAATAACCACCAGCATATCTTCCGCCCACAACTCCGGAGTTGCATCATAGGCTCGCGGAAATACAATCACTTCCATATCGCCAGCAATAGTCTCGAGGCCAACAAAGGCCATGGCATCACCTTTTTTAGTAACAATTTTGCGTACCGTTGTAATAACCCCGCCAACTACAACCTTCTCACCATCCATCTCTGGCTTAAGGCCGCTGGCTGGCGTGGTTTTTTCAGATAGCCAAGCGTCTACTTCACGCAGTGGATGACTGGAAATATACAGGCCGAGCAACTCTTTCTCCCATTGTAGAAATTCTCGCTCACCAATAATCTCGCCCGGAGCATCAAGTGGCAATGACGGCACCTCTTCGGATACCCCCAAGCTACCAAAAATATCAATCTGACCAGAGAGAGCATTCTTCTGTACCTTCGACATATAAACTACAATTTTTTCCAAATTAGCATACAACGTGGCACGGTCACCAATTGAGTCAAAAGCTCCTACCTTCATTAAAGCTTCAATAGCCTTTTTGTTAATTTCACGCGCATCTACCCGGCGTACAAAATCCTCAATCGAGCTAAATGGACCGCCCTCATCACGAGCTACCAAAATGGCATTCACCGGGCCAACCCCAACATTTTTAATTGCCGCCAACCCAAATCGAATTACATCCTCATCATTAACACCACCATTTTTAACTACAGCGAACTCGGCAAAACTTTCATTGATATCTGGTGGCAAAACCGGAATACCCATCTTACGACACTCCGATACTTCAATTGCCACACGATCTAGATTGCCATGATCGGAAGTTAAAACCGCTGCCATAAAGGCAGCTGGATAATGAGCCTTAAGATAAGCGGTTTGTACGGCAATCAAAGCGTAACAGGCGGCATGACTCTTATTGAAGCAATAGGCTGCAAAATCTTCAATACTAGCCCACAGTTTCTCAACAAAATCACGCTCCGCACCAGAATGTTTAATAGCCCCCTCGATAAAATCTTGCTTCATTTTAGCAATCACTTCAGGGATCTTCTTACCAATTCCTTTGCGCAACGTATCAGCCTGACCCCCAGTAAAACCACAGAGATCTTTAGATATCTGCATTACTTGTTCTTGATACACAATAATGCCATAGGTTTCTTTCAGAGCCGATTCCATTTTTGCATGATCATAGGCTATCCGTTCAGGATTATGCTTGCGGCTAATGAAATCGTCAATCCACTGCATCGGGCCGGGTCGATATAATGCCACCATAGCAATAATATCCTCAAATCGATCTGGCTTAAGCTCGCGAATATAACGCTTCATGCCAGCCGATTCAAGCTGAAAAACCCCCGTCGTATCACCTCGCGCCAAAAGCTCATAGGTAGCCCTATCATCAATCGGGATACCCCCTACATCAATCGTCCGTCCATAAACTTTCTTGATGATGCGCAAAGCATTCTTAATAATTGTGAGGTTCGAAAGACCCAAGAAATCAAACTTTAAAAGCCCCAAATCTTCCACAGTGGTACCAATATACTGCGTTGACACACCCCCCTTAGAAGCCCTAGTGAGTGGCACATATTCCACCAGTGACTCGGGAGCAATCACTACCCCGGCAGCATGCGTGCCAGCATTACGAATCGTACCCTCCAACTGCATCGCAATATCAATTAGGCGCTTAGTACGCGGGTTCCCTTCATACTCCTTTTTTAGATCTGGGTCATCAACAATCGATTTCTTAAGCGGGATATGCCGACCCTGAATTGGCGCCGGTATAAGCTTAGCTACTGCATCAACCTCACTGTATGGCATAGCGAGTACTCGGCCAGTATCACGCACCGCGTTACGAGCCGCCATCACGCCAAAAGTAATAATCTGTGCCACTTTCTCCTGGCCATATTTCTCAGTAGCATAAGCAATTACTTCCTCGCGACGGTCGTCGGCAAAATCCATATCAATATCAGGCATAGAGATTCGATCGGGGTTTAGAAACCGCTCAAACAGCAGGTCATATTTAATTGGATCAAGGTCAGTAATGTTTGTGACATAAGCCACAATCGAGCCAGCCGCCGAGCCACGCCCCGGCCCACAAACAATACCATTATTTTTTGACCAGTTTAATAAATCGGCTACTATCAAAAAATAGCCATCATAGCCCATACGGGCAATCACCTCTAGCTCGTACTCAATCCGCGCAACTATCTCTTTACTAAGCCTAGCCTTAGCTGACTTTTCGTTATGGTGGGTAATATCCTCCTTGGGAATATCACCATAGCGCCACATTGCTCCCTGATACACCAACTCGCGCAAATACTCTCGCTCACTACGACCCTCTGGTACATCAAATTTTGGAATCAAGATATTACCCAGCTCAATTTCTAGATTACAGCGCTCAGCAATCTTGACAGTGTTCTCGAGAGCTTCCAAATCATCCGGAAAACGCTCAGCTATTGATACTCCCGAATGAATCGACAAATCTTGATCCAACTTAAAACGATTAGGGTCTTCAATAGTTGAGCCGGTTTGTACACATAGCAAAATATCGTGCGCATAATGCTGTTCTTCTTTGGAATAGTGCGCATCTCCAGTGATCACCAGCCCTAGCCCAAGCTCTTTAGAGAGTTTACGCAAGCCAGCATTTACCTTATCCTGCGGTTCCCAGCCAATATGTGGCTGCATCTCTAAATAATAATTATCCTGACCAAACGTTTTTGCATACCATTGGGCTGTTTTTTTAGCTTCCTCATAGTTATCGGCTAATAAATGCGTGCCAACCTCACCACCAATACAGCCAGTTAAGGCAATTATGCCTTCGTGATACTGCTCGATAAGATCTCGATCAATCCGTGGCTTATAATAAAACCCCTCGAGATTGGCAGTCGTTGATAATTTCACCAAATTTTTATAACCAACTTTATTAGTGGCAAGCAGCGTTAGATGATATGGTGTGCGATCTTCACGGGTAGATTTGTCGGTGTGCTTGCGTGGCGCAACATAAGCCTCCATACCAATGATTGGTTTAATGTCGCGTTTTTTACACTCTTTATAAAAGTCGATGACCCCAGAGAGAGTGCCGTGATCAGTGATCGCCACGGCCGCCTGGCCCAATTCTTGTACCCAATCGAGCATATCTGGTACTTTCTGCAAGCCATCTAAAAGTGAGTAATGAGTATGATTATGTAAGTGCACAAAAGGAGTAATTTGCTCCTTCACTGCCGTTGCCGACCCCTGTTTCTCACCCACTTGCTTGACCATGTTAATTCTATTATAAGCCATCAATGCCACAAGGTTAAGCTTGTAATTATATAAAAAAAGTTATAGTATACACTTTCCGCACCTTAAGCAAAATGGAGTAAGGAAAATGCCATCACAACCAAGCATCTCAGCTACTGATGCTGAATCCGCCTACCACGCCCTGGAGCGCTGGCTCAAGGCACGCCAGTTGGAGAGCTGGCTCGAGCACCTGTCGGTTATCTGGCTTGATACCGATCAGGCTGAGGTCTATGCTCGTAGTGGTGCCACTCGAGGTGTTGAGGCGGCTCGTGTCGAAGCCCTAGGATCGCTACACATACCAAGCGCTTTTGGTGGGCAGATTCTAGCTGGCGACGGTCAAGTTATCGGTGCCGTTGGTATTAACATAACCCTAAACGCCCGTGAGGCCACGCTAATCTGTGCTCTACTCGTAGAGTTTACTTCTGACCCATACCAGCCCGATAATGTCATGTTGCAGCTTTTGATCGAAGAGCACTTCATCGAACGAGGTATCACACCGCCCTCCATACCAATTCAAACCGGGACTAGCGCTAGAATATCGTCACAAGCTGGCTTGCAATCTCTGATTGCTGGCGCTACCGCACAAGGGCTTTTGCCAGGTGGACAATACGGTATACCGCCACTGGAACCAGCCAGACTACCCCAACCAGCACCAGGTACTAGCCTCATCACCCATGTTCCTGGCTTCGGTGGAGGCATAAGCCTCGACTGACATACTGGCAGATACTCTATCAATAGAAGAGTGTCTGCCACTTTTATTAAATTACCATAAAGAATAATTAGCGCAAGAATGACCTTGCACAGGATAAATAAAAAATATATAGGTTTACTTATCTAATATATTATTACTTTGGAGTGGTTGTTTGAGTTGTGGCATTCTCCTGAACGGAACGAATAAAATCACCAATATACGGCAAACCACCAAATACTGCTACCAGCCAACCTAATAAAATAATTGCTAGAGCGACCCCAATAGTGAGGCCAATACCGCGATAGATACCAGCTCGAAAATTCAACCAAGCAAAGCGCCATTTATCATTTAAAAGGTTAACAAACTCCTCAGCGCCTACCAGGTTTGCTGCCTGCTCTGCAGTATCTAATGTTTGAGCTCTTGAAGCTGTTTTACTATTTTTTGGATGATTTAGCACGGGCTGCTGGTTTATTAGTGGTCTTCTTAACTGGCTTACTGACTGATCCAGCTACCTTATCGGCTGATTTCTTAACTTCTTTTGAAAGCTTAGTAGCCTCACGTTTGGTTGATGTACCAATCTTCTTACCAAGCACTTCCAGCTCTTCAGCCACCGCTTTAGCCTCGACCATTAATTTCTTAGCTTCCTCTAAAAGATCGTCTTTAATATCGCCAGATGCACTAGATAACTTAAGCGCAACAGCGCTCATCTGCTCTTTAAGCTTCTCAGCTCGACGCATCAATTCCTTAGTCTCTTTAACAGAATCGTCCTTAACGCGCACACTAGCTTCTCTAACTTTTTCTAGTCCAGCAGAAAGCTGATCTTTCGCTTCATCAAAACCCTTACCAATATCTTCGCGAGTTTCCTTACCACTCTGTGGAGCAAACAATAATGCGCCGATTCCCGCTACTAACGCCCCAAGCCCCAAGCCTTTTAAAAAACCACCTTTTTTTGACATAACTATCTCCTTTTTCGCTTATTTCCTGATGTGGCGCGCATTACTTGAGCAAATATGGCGCTCATTGTTACTGGATTAATTATCTTATCTTTTATCTCATGCACAATATCAGTAGCTGTTTTTGTGCCATCTTGAGCCAATTCAGCAACATATTGAACCGTTTTAAGGAGTTTTTTGGTCGCTATAAAGACTGCTATCATAATCCCCAAAAGCACAAGTACAGCAATTGACATGACGATAATCAGAATAAATAATGTAGTTTCCATAGTTTAAATCCTTTTCTTCCGTCTTATTGTACCAGTTTTAGTAGCATTCAGGCGAGGTTTTACAACCCGCTGTTTTTGAACTGTACTGCGAGTTGCTCGCTCAAGTAGTGTAAAAGAATTTCGATCAATCACGCTATTTGGCACAACAAAAATCCTACCAGCACTATCTTTCAGGCGACTTTTACGCGTATCCATATCAACGATAACCCCCTCAATTTTCTGGTCAAGAGGCCCCACTCGTACCTTATCACCAATTCTAAAATGCCTATCTCGAGCTAGATTAAGACCCGAAATTGTGTCGCCAACTGTAGCCGAAAAGCCTTGTGCAAATGCCAGCGCCAGCACTGCAAATGCTCCAGACATCGCCAAGGCAACGTTAGATAATCCGGCCAACTGCAGTAAAGCGATGGAGAGCAAAATCCATAGCACCATATCAAGGAGCTTAACGCTAACCTTAATCATGCCGCGGGGCAGCTTAGCTAAACCTAACGCCCGAGTTAACACCTTAGACAGTACACGGATTGCAATAAAGCCAATAATAAAAAGCAAAATCGCCTTCGGTATACTCGGGGCCGTCCCCCCTAGCCATACAGTAACTGGCTCCAGCAACGTATGGGCTGAATTGGCAATATCCTGCTGAGCGGCGGCGAGATAAATCATATCAATACTATACCGCTTAAGCTGACTCTAGGGTAGCCCTAACAATTTTATTTACTACCTGCGGATTGGCCTGCCCCTTCGTCTCTTTCATCGCTTGACCCACAAGAAACCCTAGTGCCTTTGCCTGTCCAGCTTGATAGTCGGCAACTGCCTGTGGGTTAGCCTTGATTATTACCTCAACAATCGCGACTAAAGCTCCTTCATCGGAGATTTGCTCAATCCCCATACGTTGCATAATTTCATCAGGAGCATCATCGGTTTTACATATTTCAGCAAAAATCTGCTTAGCTTGACTAGAGGAAATGTCGCCAGCAAGCTCCAATTCAATTAGGCGTGCCAATTGCTCAGATGTGAATGGCGTATTAATAGTTGAGGCAGCATTATCGTCGCCGGCAGTTTGCGCTTTAATCCAAGCCTGATATTCACCCACTAACCAATTAACTAATTTGCGCTCACCCTTGCCTGCTACCAACTTGCGCGTTTCGGTAAAAAATCTAGCAGTATTTTGCTGCTTGATGAGCACATCTTGCTCATCAACACTTAGTCCCAACTCCACCAGCTCGCGCCGAATTGCAATCGGCAAAGGAATTGTTTTAATATGCGCTTCTTTTTCAAGCATTGCAGTTGTCACTACGATTGGTGGAATATCAGGCTCCGGAAAATACCGATAGTCGTGCGCTTCTTCTTTAGAGCGCTGAGAGAATGTCTTACCTTTCGCATCATCAAAACCTCGTGTCTCCTGGTCTATCTCGCCACCCTTTTCAAGTATTTCGATTTGGCGACCAATTTCGTACTTCAAAGCTCGCTCAGCATTACGAAAACTATTTAGATTCTTCAGCTCAGTTCTGGTACCAAGTGAGTTATTCCGAGAAACCGAAACATTTAGATCGAACTTCATATTGCCATGTTGCATATCTCCGTGCGTTACCCCAAGTGTTGTGGCAATTGCATATATTTCCTCCAGATAGCGCCGAGCTTCGTAGGGTGTATGCATATCTGGATAGGACACAATCTCCAGTAGTGGTGTACCAGCTCGATTGAGGTCCACCAAAGAATAGTCCTTGCCAGCCGGATGGATGAGCTTACCAGCATCCTCTTCCAAGTGCGCTCGTTCAATACGAACCTTGCAAAACTTACCGTCGACCAATATTTCAATATAGCCCTCTTCAATAATTGGCTGGTCAAACTGAGTAATTTGATAGCCCTTGGGATTATCGGGATAAAAATAATTTTTGCGATCAAACTTGGTATGCTCACGAATTTTAGCGTTCAAACCATACCCCAAGCGAATAGCTAGCTGTACAGCCTGGGCATTTGGTAGCGGCAAAGTACCCGGATAAGCCAAGCAAATGGGGCAAACGTGAGTATTGGGCTCAGCAGTTTTTGAGTCATTATCACAAGCACAAAACATCTTCGATTTTGTGGCTAGCTGAACATGGATTTCTATACCAATAGTTGGCTTATATTCACTCATACCAGCTTAACTCCCAGATCAGAAATAGCTCGACCCAATGCAGCAATAGCATTAGTAACTTGCGGCTTAACAATATCAACATGAACATCATGAGCCACTTGGTTACGTAATTTATGCGCCGACCACACGCCATTGAGATCGGAAAAACGATCTCCATGATGCTTTAAGCGATCACCCATGGTTTCACCAGTAAAGCCTTGGGCGCGCATTACATAATCGAGTAATTTATCGGCCTCCATCAAGGCATTTTTTAATCCCATACCACCCTGTCCTTGCATGTGTGAAATCTCAACCCAACGCTGACGGACTAACTCGGCATCAAGTGTTGGTCGAATTGGATTATCACCTGCAATATCATTATTGTCGTGCGATAATCGTGAAGTATCGCCTTTACGCATATAGGCCAGTAACCCACCAATGACTATCACTGCCAAAATAACCGATACAAACGTCATAACATAACCTTGTCTAGTTTTACATTTAGTATTTGCTCAGCTTGAGAGGCTACAGTAAATAATTGAGCCTCACCTTTTTGTGGTGCCATTATCTGCAAGCCCAGCGGCATAGCATCAATTCCTTGGATTGGCAAAGAAAGAGCAGGAATACCCGCTAAATTAGCCGCCACAGTCATAATATCTGCCAAATACATCTCGGTTGGATTAGTGGAATGTTCACCAAACTTAAAAGCCTCAGTCGGCGTAGTGGGACCAATTAAAATATCGAATTCCGAGAACGCCTTATCAAAATCCCTGCATATTAAGGTTCGTAATTGCATAGCTTTTTTATAATACGCATCATAATATCCGGCCGATAGCGCATAAGTTCCGGTCAATATTCGACGCTTAACCTCTGGACCAAAAAACATGCCTCGGGTAGCCGAGTACATAGCTTCTAGACCGCCCGAAGATTCGGCGGTTGAGCCATAACGAATACCATCATAGCGCTCTAGATTTGATGAAATTTCCGATGGAGTTAGTACGTAGTAGCAAGGCAGAGCAAATTCCAGGCTCGACAATGACACCTCCACAAGTTCCCAGCCAGAGTCCCGTAGTTGCGAGAAAACCGCATTATATTGTGCGCTAACTTCGTCACTTAAATATTCTACATATTCTCGCACCACTCCAATCCGCCTGAGCTGGTTATCATAGGTGTCAGTAGCTTCAGAGGAGATTGTTGTGGCATCCATTGGGTCCTGACCGGCCATAATATCGGTCAGTAGCTCCGCATCTTCTACAGTGTGCGCAAACGGACCAACTACATCAAGAGAACTAGCCATAGCAACCACACCGTAGCGACTAATCAGGCCATAGGTTGGCTTAACCCCCACTACCCCACAATAGCTGGCTGGCTGACGAATTGACCCTCCTGTATCGGTACCGATGGAAAATAGCCCAATTCCAGCCGCTAGAGCCGCTGCCGATCCACCAGAGCTACCACCCGGTACTCGACTAAGATCGCGCGGATTATGACTTGGCCCATAGGCCGAATATTCAGTCGATCCGCCATGCGCATACTCATCCTGATTAACTTTAGCTATTAAAATTGCCCCTTCGGCCTCGAGCTTAGCAACTGCTGTTGCGGTGTATGGCGCAACAAAAGTATCGAGCATCTTTGAGGCGGCTGTAGTGCGAACCCCATCAACTAAGAACATGTCTTTCGCCGTAAAAGGAATTCCTTCTAGCCGACCTAACTTCTCACCATTCTTGCGTCGTTCGTCACTGGCTCGAGCAGTGGCTAGAGCCCGTTCATCAAGTCGAGTTAGTACCGATGCAACTTTCTCATCTACTGCGTCAATCCGCTCAAAAGCTTGGCGCACCAAATCAGTGGCCGTCAAATCACCCTGCTCGAGCTTCTTGAGCGCTTCAGCAATTGTCATTAGCCAAGCACTCGCTTAACTACAATATAGCCATTTTCATGGCGTGGCGCAGATTGCAAAAGTCTTTCTGGATTTACAGAGGATGGCTTTACGACATCTTCCCGTAAAACATCCTGAAGGCCAGTCACTTGACTAGTCGGCTCAACATTATCTGTCTGAGTAGCCTGCATAGCGTCTACTAAATGTAATATTTGACCAACCCCCTGCGTAGTAGCTCGCGCATCATCATCAGAAAATGCAATCCGCGCCAAACGGGCAACGTGGGCAATTTTTTCTTCACTTACTTGGCTCATATCAAACTATATTATACCAGTAAAACCAATATCTGTAAGACACTTCTATTGATAGCGCTGGGAATTAACTGCCCACTGCTTAGTGGAGGAATTTTGACTAACCAAATAGGCATAGGTCTGAGTATAGGTGGTGTCAGCCGAATAATCCGACTTTGAAACAAACGTAATAGTTTCAATAACTTCATACTGATCACCTTTTTTGTCGGTATTGACGCGTCGATATGTTGTCGGATAGTTGTATTGTCGACTAGACGAAGTCACGTCAGAAAAATTATATTCAGCCGCAAAAGCATCAGTCATATACTTCCGCATCTCTGCCACATTGCCAGCAATATAGGCTTGCGTCCAAAGCGAAACTGCTTCTTCGGCATTAGCCTTATCTTGCTTAGCCTGATCTTCTTGTGATTTTTGAGCATCCTGCTTGGCTTTTTCTTCATCCTGAGCTGTCTGATAAGCTTCGGTCACTGTGGCGTAACGTTCATTAAGCTTAAAAAAGTCATCTGGATAAAAACCCTGTAAATAACTAATTTGCTTCTGTACGTCCTCAAGTGCTAATTTTGTTGCAGTAGCAACTGAGCTCAATTCATTAAGCTGAGCCTCATCAACATCTTTTAAATTAGCTGCCTGATCTTTGGCTATCTCGACATATTTATCGAGTTGATCCAAGCCTTTCAAATATTCAACTTTTGTTGTCTTATCACCCAGTAGCTCCGGCATTTTCTGAGTAGTAGCCTGGCTATCATTAACTTTGTTCTGCATATCCAAAAGACTTTTTTCAACATCACCAAAGCTCGTGTAAGTTGCCTGCTCAGCATTAGTCGTGACGAGCTCTGAGGCTGCAATCAACTCACGCCAATTTTTACTATAATATTCCTGCGCTAGCGTACGATTACGCCACGCCATAAAGCCCAGTCCAACTGCAATCAAAACTACCACAGACAGCAGTAAAAATAACCAAACCTTAGGCCTCTTGTGCCATGGCCGAAGGTCAGTTGTCTTCTTTTCCATGCCATCGGTTAGCTCTACCGGAGCATGCGACTCAAGATTTGAATCTTCCACGATATCATCTTCTTTATCTAGTCCAAGCTGGTCTTCCAGTATTGGTTCAGTCGGCTTTTTATTGTCACTCATTACTCTTATGGTACGCCAAGTTATTTTAGCCGACAAGTTTTTTATTCTTTAGTTGACTGCTGTCATCCGCAGAAAGTCAGCCTCATCCAAAATCTTTACCCCTAAGGCTTTGGCTTTATCTAGTTTTGAGCCCGCCTCATTGCCAGCCAATACAAAGCTCGTCTTTTTTGATACCGAGCTTGAAACTTCGCCACCGGCCTGAAGAATCTTTGCCTTTGCTTCATCGCGCGTTAGAGTTGGCAGACTACCGGTCAGAACCCACGTTGTATCAGATAGATTCCCGGCTTGTGGTTTATTTACGTCTGCAATCTGCACACCAGCATCTAACAAATCATCTACCTGTTGTTGTGCGTTCTCATCGGCCAACCACTCCACAACACTTTCGGCAACCACCCCGCCAACACCAGCTATCCCTTCTAGTTCGTCTCGAGTAGCAGTCCGTACGCGCTCCAACCTCTCAAAATGTTGGGCAATATCTCGAGCTGTCTTCTCGCCAACGTGTCGAATACCCAAAGCAAACAAAAATTTTGCTAAATCAATCTTCTTTTTAGACTGAATTGCCTGTACTAATTTAGTGGCACTTACTGGCGCAAAGCCCTCTAAATCCTCCAGGTCCTCGGCTTGCACACGAAAAATATCAGCTGGATTTTTCAAGAGTCCAACCTCCATCAACTGCGCCACAGTTCGCTCGCCAAAACCATCAATATCAAAGCCAGATTTGCCAACAAAATGATTGAGCTGCTGCCAGCGTACTTGCCCCACTGAAAGATCCGCCAGCCGCGCTACCGCTTCACCTTCGGGACGTACCACCGCCACGCCATCCACCTCTTTAGGCATCACCCAAGCCCGCTCCTTGCCCGTTCGTAAATCTGTTAGTGGTCTCACTACCTCTGGAATAATATCGCCAGCCTTCTGAATAATGACTGTATCGCCAATCTTGAGGCCCTTACGCACAACCTCATCTTCATTATGTAGTGTCGCTCGACTCACGGTAGACCCCGCCACTTTCACGGGCTTTAATACAGCGTATGGAGTTACTGCCCCAGTTCGACCAATCGATACCCGAATATCTTCCAAAATAGTCGTGGCTTGCTCGGCTGGAAACTTATAAGCCACCGCCCCACGTGGAGCTTTGCCAACCACTCCCAAATCATAAAATGTCGCCCGATCATTAACTGAAATAACCAAACCATCAATACCAAAAGAAAGCTTATCGCGTAAAGCTTCAATTTTTTTTACATAATTTTTCAACTCACTCAAACTACTCAACATTTCAGCCTGAGGCGCTGCCTTAAAACCAAGCTCGCGCGCACAATCTAACATATCAGAGTGTGATGGTAGCTCATCCACTAAGCCAATCACACCAAACACAATAAACTCCAGCCGTCGCGTGGCTGTCACCGACGCATCTAACTGCCTAATAGAACCCGCACCAGCATTACGAGGATTAGCAAACAGAGGCTGGCCTGCTTTTTCGCGTTCAGCGTTAATGCGGGTGAATTCTTGCTTAGGTAAAATTACTTCCCCACGAATTTCAAACCGCCCAGTATAAATAGACTGCGGCACATCTTTTGAAGTATGTAACTTCATCGGGACCGTACGGACCGTACGGACCGTATGTGTCACATCCTCACCAACTGTGCCGTCACCTCGCGTCACGGCTTGCACAAAATTTCCATCTTCATAAATCAGACTCATCGCCAAGCCATCCATCTTTAACTCAGCAAAATACTCATGTGGTCGTGCACCTAGAAGTTTTTCCGTCCGCTTCTCCCAGCTCGCCACTTCATCGAACGAAAATACATCCGCGAGTGATAACATGCGCTGAATGTGCGTCACTTTATTAAAGGCATTACTAGCCACACCACCCACGCGCTGAGTTGGCGAATCGGCCGTAACAAGCTCCGGAAATTTTTCCTCCAGCTCCTTTAGCTCATTATTTAATGAATCATAAACAGCATCATCAATTTCTGGGCTATCTAGTACATAATAACTATGACGATATTTTTCGAGCTGCTCTCGGAGTTGTGAGATACGCTTTTGTGTCTCAGTCCTAATCATAAGCCTCTACCATGCGATTATAGACTCGGCTCCATATTGAAAAAAGCAATGGGCTCACCGCCAGACTCACCACTGCATCCAATAATACTTGCCAACGTAAATCCTGCAGATAGTCCGTTAAAGGTGTGCTAAGTTGTGATAATACAATAAATATAAGCACACTAACAATAAATATCCAGGCCGCCAAACTAGCTACAGGGCGAATAAACTTCCGCACCAAACGAAACGACACTCGAAAAGCTTCAACTACCGAAAGGCTCATATCGTCCACTAAGGCAAACAGGGCAAAACTAGCTCCAAGCGCCAAAAAGAATCCAACTATCAAAATTGGAATAGATAATACTAAGCTCCAACGCGCCAAATCACCTACTATCGCCACACCTACTGCTAAAAATCCCCCCAACAGAGGTACAGCAAACATCAGTGTTACAATCAACAGCCCAAGTACGGAGAGATATCGCCCCATTAGAGCATTGTATAGGCTTAATAGTTTTACTTTTTTGGGCTCCCAATCGGCTACTGCAATCCGAGCCATCACCATAGATAATAGAGCTGACAGCAAAGTGATGATGAGTGCGTATTGATCACCGGTGTAGTCGGTGGTCATGAATCGTGCTAGAGCAATTAATAACACAATTGGTAAACCAGCTCGAATGTAGCGGCCTAAATGCGACACATAATATTTGAATGATTCTGTCACAACTCCGCGCAAAAGATGATTTGGTAATATTTTCTTCATGCATGATCTCCCATCTGTCGTAATCGTTTTACTCGCTCGGCAGTTGGTGGATGGGTTGAAAATAACCCAGCCGCAAACCCTCGCGCATCTTTCCCTTCCACATTAGCGCGCATCGGATTTATGATGTACATATTAGCGGTAGCTTTATTGGCTGCCTCCAGTGGCTCTTTATCACCCGATATTTTTTCCAATGCATCCGCCAGACCATCTGGATAGCGCGTTAAAAGTGCAGCCGAAGCATCAGCTAGATACTCACGCTTGCGACTAACTGCCAGCTGAATAATCACTCCAATAATTGGCGCCACTATCGCCAAAGCGATTGCCACCAAGAAAAAGATCGGGTTCGAGTTACCCCCCGGACTATCATCATCGCCGCCGCCCACCAGCCACCCCCAACGCAAGAAAAAGTCCGATAGCAAAGCAATCACCGACACCAATACGGCAATCAAACTCATAATGCGGATATCATAATTACCAATGTGTGAGAGCTCGTGAGCCAGCACTCCTTCCAGCTCTCTCTTGTCGAGTTTTTGTAAAAGCCCAGTCGTAACGCATACCACTGCATGTTGAGGATCGCGCCCGGTCGCAAAGGCATTTGGGGCAGTATCGTCAATTACATAAAGCCGTGGCATCGGCAAACCAGCTGTGATAGTGAGATTTTCTAGCGTGCGATATAGTTCCGGTGCATCAGCCTTTTTCACCTCCTTAGCCCCCGACACAGCCAGCACCATTTTGTCCGAGTTGTAGTAGCTAATCCAGGTGTAGAGAATTGACGAACCAGCCGCAATAAACAGTATCCACGGACTATCCAGAGCCTGGGCAAAAACCCAGCCGATAAGCACTGTAACAATCAGGAAGGCCAGGACCAAAATAGTTGAGTTACGTTTATTCTTTGCAACCTCTGTATACATAATCTAATTATACTTGATTTATAAGTTATTTTATATTGCTTTTTTATATATTTTATTGTCTAGTATCTATAATGCTACCCACTTAGTAAAAGGTGTTTATGATGAATCCACACTCCCCCAAATACTATAAAGACCCGATCAACGCCGGGTCTTTATAGTATTTACTTAGCTACTTTGAGCCAGATTATTTCTTAGCTTCAGCTTTTTCGTCAAAGCTCACATCAACTGGTTTTTCAGCAGCCGCTCGTTCACTCTCTGATACTTCAAAGAATTCATACGGTGTGAAGCCAAGAGACTTAGCAAACATATTAGTTGGAAAAACCTTTAGCTTAATATTAAAGTCACGCACATTACCATTGTAGAAACGGCGAGAGGCTTGAATCTTATCTTCAGTATCAACTAGCTCTTGCTGTAATTGTAAAAAATTCTCGTTCGCCTTGAGGTCTGGGTAGTTTTCCGACACCGCAAACAAGCTCTTTAGCGCACCGGATAGCATATTATCAGCTTCAGCCTGCTTAGAGAGATCGCCATCGGGAGCAGCCATAGCCAGATTACGAGCCTTAGTTACTTCAGTGAGGACAGACTTTTCATGCTTAGCATAGCCTTTTACTGACTCCACTAAGTTTGGAATCAGATCCAAGCGTCGCTTCATCTGCACTGTAATATCAGAGAGCGCCTCATCGCTGCGGGTATGCGCTTTAACTAGTCCATTATAGGTCATCCAGAGCCAAATAGCCCCAATTGCCACAACTGCTAAAATAATATAAACAATCAGCATCAATAAATCCTTTCTTTTGCCCTCATTATAGACTAAGGTTCGATAAAATAGAATGGAGGCACCTACCGGAATTGAACCGGTGTACGCGGTTTTGCAGACCGCTGCGTAACCACTCCGCCAAGGTGCCAGTATTTTTGACGTGCGCCCATTATACCGCATCAGGTATGCAACATTGAAATTTTCGTAAAAATCAGCTACGATATTTCAGTTATCATGCACCTTTAGACAAAGAGTTTTTCTCTCAAATTTTCGAGCTAGGCGCTTTATGTCAGTACTTTTACTGGATTAAAGCGAGCAATACAAAGTTACTAGGAAATTTATAGAGACAAAATGCATGACGCGCAGTACGTCGGCCAAGCCGAATGCGCAACAGGATGCATTTAGATGAGGCACCTTAGCTCAGTTGGTAGAGCGACGGCCTGAAGAGCCGTGCGTCGTTGGTTCGATTCCAACAGGTGCCACCAAAAATGTGCATACTTTTTTCTATAATGTAGAAATACTTAAAACTAAACACTAAACACTCGTAACGAGTAACTCTTATTACGATTCAACGAAAATTGTTTCAAGTATTAAATAAGGAGTATGTCACGAAGAGTACCAGCAAAGCTCTATAGGGTTTTACTAAAACTTGAAGAAAAACATACGACGCGCGGGTGTAGCTCAGCTGATAGAGCGCTTCCTTGCCAAGGAAGAGGCCCCGGGTTTGAGTCCCGGTACCCGCACCAAAGATTTGATTCAGAGCCGTTTGGGCTCTTTTTCTTTGCCTCAATAATTGTCTTAAAGGGGTCGTTGAGCATATAAGACAACTTCTTGTCCTTTAATTCAATGTTTGAAAGCAGATATTCAAGAAGTTTCTGACGAAGGCCATCGTCACTCTCTTTGAATAGTTCATCAGCACGCTGTGCTAGGTCCAACAGATAAGAAGCAGTGACCTGGAACAGCTTATTATCATTCGTTAGCAACTTAAGGCGATCATTTAATTCTTGCTGTCGATTCTCTAATTCAGTTGCAATTTCGTCATGGAAAGCCTGAGTAATGCACCCCAGAACAAACAATGATTAATATCACTATAGTCAGCCTAGCTTTGGTATTATTAACTCATGAAGAGAATACTACCTGTCGCGCTGCACTACCTTAGTAGGGCGAAGACCTATTTATGAGCGAACATCACGACCACGGTCATTCTGAACAGAGTAAGTGGAACAAACTGCTAACCTTATTAGCTGCAGTTACCTTTCTAATCGGGATTGCTCTGAGTATTTTTCATAATGCACTTAATGAGTGGGCTTTTGGTCTCTCTCTAATACTGGGTGGACTGCCAGTAGCCTGGTCGGCTATCAATTCCCTACTCCATCGCAAGATTGGAATTAACCTACTTGTAACAATCGCAGCCGCTGGTGCTGTAGTACTTGGCCAAATAGCAGAAGCAGCCACTGTGATGTTTTTCTTCGCACTTGCAGAGGCTTTCGAAGAATATGGGGAGTCACGCTCTCAGAAAGCTGTATCTACCTTAATTGATAATTCTCCAAAGATAGCTCGACTGGCTGACGGCAGAGAAGTTCCAGTAGCTTCAGTAAAAATAGACGAGATTATAAAGGTTAGACCTGGGGACATGATTCCATTAGATGGGATAGTGGTAGATGGAGAGTCTTCTGTAGATGAAGCTACTATTACAGGAGAAAGCCTTCCTAGAGAAAAATACAAAGACCAACTCGTATATGCAGGTACACTTAATCAAAATGGATACCTCGAAGTGAAGGTTACGAAGACTGCTGACCACAGTACGCTTTCACAGATTATTGCTCTAATTCAAAGCGCTCAAAAGTCCAAGCCAGAGATGCAAAAATTTCTCGATAAGTTCGCTAGCTACTACATCCCAACCGCTCTTGGGCTTGCCGCAATTGTCGCTTTTATACCACCTCTCTTACTCGGTGAACCATTTAACATTTGGATTACACGAGCTTTAGTCTTGCTCGTCTTGGCATGTCCAGATGCTCTCGTAGTTTCTGCTCCTGTGGCTGTGTCGGCTGCGATCGGTGGTGCTTCCCGAAAGGGAGTCTTGATCAAGGGAGGACT
Source organism: bacterium (assembly GCA_016700035.1). Classification (NCBI taxonomy): domain Bacteria; species bacterium. The sequence goes on from CP064998.1 coordinate 592,287, forward strand.
TCTCTTGGAAGTACTCAGTAAAACTAAGGCAATTGCCTTTGATAAAACTAAAACTCTCACAGTTGGTAAGCCAGTTGTCGCCGAGGTCATCCTTATGCATGGGGCTTCCGAGTCAGATGTCCTCGGCGACGCAGCTGGTCTGGAAAAGTTTTCTTCACACCCACTTGCAACGGCAATCAGAGAATATGCCGACAAGAAAGGTGTGAAGCCTCACATAATGCACAAATTTAAAAATACTGCAGGACGAGGCGGAGTTGCAAACTGCATGGTTTGCGACACGAAAGCACACGCCATTGGGAACCTTCAGCATATAGGGGCCAGTGCGAAGCTCTGCAAAGAAGTCATGGCCGAAGTTACACGCATGGAGGCGAAGGGCATGACTGCTGTGCTCATCAGCGCAGGTAAGGTCGTAATAGGAGTTATAGGTATTACTGACGAATTGCGCCCCGAAGCCAAAGGAGTAATCAAACAGCTTCAATCTTTCAAGGTGACGCCCGTAATGTTGACTGGCGATAATGAGACGGCAGCTCAATATATTGCCGACCAGATCGATATTAAAGAGATCTATGGCTCACTCCTACCAGAAGAGAAGGCTAAACTAATTAAAAAGCTTCAATCAAAACACGGGCGTGTAGCAATGGTAGGCGATGGTGTTAATGACGCCCCTAGCCTAGCTCGAGCCGATGTCGGGATTGCGATGGGGGCGGGCGGCTCAGATGTAGCTATTGAGGCAGCAGATATCACATTAATGAACGATGCCATCGAGGCCATTCCTTACCTTTTCAAGCTAGGTCAACGCACGTTTAGAGTAGTAAGACAAAATGTCTATGGCTCCTTGTTTATTAAAGCCATAATTTTAGTCACAAGTATCATCGGCCTCACCTCGCTCAGCATGGCAGTCGCTGTAGATGCCATTACAGCCATACTGGTGGTTCTAAATGGCTTGCGGCTTTATAGCGCAGGTCAGAGATAGTCAGGAGGAGCTATAGCTATGTTGTTAATTGCAATGCTTCTCGGTTTTGTTGAGGGAGCAACTGAATTCTTACCAATTTCCTCTACAGGCCACTTGATACTCGCTGGCTGGCTTGTAGGATACCAAGGAGATAAGGCGGCCAGCTTTGAGATTTTCATTCAGCTGGGTGCTATCTTGGCGGTGGTCTGGGTATTTCGACACAAGTTCTTCAAGCTCATTACCGCTAGAGATACAACTCAGTTTGCTGGAAGACGAGGCTTATATTTACTAGCAATCACAACTACCCCAGCTCTATTCTTTGGTTTTCTTTTTCACGGACCCATAAAGCAATACCTCTTCAACCCCGCTACAGTAGCAATAGGGCTTATTCTAGGCGGCATCGGCATACTATTTATCGAGAAGAGACCCCAGAATAAAACTATGCAAAGTCTTAACAATCTATCTAGAAAACAGGCGTTGGGTGTGGGTTTCGCTCAGGTACTTGCTCTTTTCCCTGGTGTGTCGCGGTCAGGATCGACGATCATGGGAGGAATGCTGTTTGGCATCAACCGAGAAACGGCTGTAGAGTACTCATTCCTAGCAGCCGTTCCAGTAATGTTTGCCGCCACTGGGTACGACTTGCTCAAAACACTACCAAATCTTACTAGTTCAGATATTCCATTCTTTGCCATAGGACTTATATCTGCTTTCGTGAGTGCCCTAATCGCCATCAAGTGGCTACTTAAATATGTCCAACAACATACCTTCGCCCCATTTGCCTGGTACCGCATCGTATTAGGGCTGATAGTCCTAGCTCTATTCCGATGAGTAGGAATACCCTATAATAAGGTGATGAATGAAGCTCAGCCAGAGACAAGCAACAACACTTCTCGACGCAAGTTTCTCTTTATCATTCTAGCTATTATCGTTTTGGTTATTTTGATACCGCTCATGGCTGCTGGTATTGTCTATGCTTCTTCACCTCAGACTATTCGTAACCCCAAACTTGAGCATTACCATTTCCGTATGCAGATTGTGGTAGATGGCCAAAAAGAAGATTTCTCAGAGGACAAATACCAGCAGGACTACGCAAAGGACCAATGTAACGCAAATCTTCCAGAGCAACCGATCCACTTTCATGATAAGAAAGATCAGTTCACGCATATTCACTGGGAAGGCATGACTGGAGGTATGGTTCTTAAGTATTATGGCTGGAACTATATTGGTGGTCTTAATAATGCTCTCGGCTACAAGCTAAATGACCTCAAAGACATACAAAAAGTGAATACTCACGGCAACTTCTTACCAGCTCGCCCAGCAGGCTCAAAGCTATATGTCTTCACTGGCAACGAAAAGGAGTTTAAGGAGCGAAACCCTGATGATTTTGTGAAGCAAGACTTAGAGCAGTTTTTTGGTGTGACTAGTAACGCTCCATCTCATGAGATAAACAAACAAAACAATGTCAGCATCTTGAATAAGTTCTTGCCACGGGCTTCCGCCCATGGTGGTGCTGACGACGGGGCAGACGGCGAGCCAGGCGAGGAACCCGCAGAAGAAAAGCTCACGCGCATAAATAATTTAATCGGTAACGTCGTAATTTTTGCCCAAAAAGATCGACCAACCAATGAACAGATTAAGGATAAGTTTAGTAATCTAGAGCCATTAACAGCAAGTACCTGTGGTGGCTAATGCGTCCCAGGTTTAAATTTTTCACATTCTTACTTGTATCTATCCTTTGCGTGCTCTTCTCTCTGGGTATAATCTCAGCGAGTCAAGTCGAGTGGAACTCATCCCATGTAGAATGCACTGCATCATGCCACTCGACGAACCCAGCTACAACTGCTGCGAAAATCATAGATCAACAGATCCAGAAGAAGAAAGCCCCTGTCGCAGCTTGGCTGCATATTCCAAGTAATCTATTTTTTCTTTATGTCTCACCTGTAGTTTTATTCATCTGGTTCATGGACAGATCTAAGACACTGTCTCTTACGGCACGCTTTAGGTTTTGAAATACACTTCTATATTTAGTGTCATTTTAAATCTAAGCTAAGGAACAAATACATGAGTAAGTGGATATTTGGAGTAGTCATTTTGGCTATTATTGGGTTTTCTACATATGCCCTGACAAGAAGCGATGAGCAGTTAGCCGCTACAGAGAACATTTCAAGTGAAGGTTCTAAGAATTACTACGGCAATCTTGATAGCCCAGTGACACTCACGGAGTTTGTGGACTTCCAGTGTGAAGCCTGTTATGCCTACTACCCGCACGTTAAAGAAATAAAAGAAAAGTACAAAGATCGCGTTAAATTTCAGATAAAAAACATGCCGATCTCTTCATCTCACAAGTCCGCTGCTCAGGCTGCTTACTCAGCCGAAGCTGCTGCACGCCAGGATAAATTCTTCGAAATGCATAATAAGCTATTCGAAGAGCAGAAGACTTGGGAGCAAGCGAAAGACCCTACTTCACTCTTTGAGAAATATGCCCAAGCTATTGGCCTGAATATGGAGAAGTTCAAGTCTGACGTAAAAAGTGCCGAGGTAGAGGCCGTGATCAAGAAAGACCTTGCAGATGCGACCGCGCTCAAGGCTAGCGGCACGCCTACCTTTGTGCTGAACGGTCAGATGATAGAAAACCCTGGCCCATCGGTAGAAGCGCTTTCTAAGGTCCTGGACGATGCTTTAGCGAGCAGTAACACCCAACAATAAGGTTAGCGTACTGGATGCCTAGCTAGCAGTTGAAAAAGCTGGGCATCCTATTCCTAGCTAGGTGCTATTAATTCGCCAGATAAATCAAAGGTTTCAGCAAGGTGCTTTAGTCTATGATCTTCATGCGCCCCTATTGCGGCTGTTTGCAATGCGTCAACGATCCTGCACCACAGTATAGATTAAATGGTGCTTGAAGCGGTATAGCTTCAAATATTAAAGTCTCATTGAAGTTATTTTTGATATAATGACGAAAAAGGAGTACGGATGGTCACACCTGAACAGGTACACAACTACGCCAGGCAAAAATTTAATGAAGAAGATCCAAGCGACAGAATAGAAGACGCAGGTTTTGCATACTATATTAATACTCAACCAAGAGAGTACCTAGATACAGAAGATATTCATAAAATGATGATTGGCAACGGGCCACTTGTCGTAATCAAAGAAACAGGTGATGTATATTCATTTTCTTCAAATCCAGCCCATATGTTTGGCGACCCAGAAACAAGAATCGGGGTTAATACTGCAAGAACCACCGAAGAATTCCATACAGCGTTATCTGCCTTAATAGATAAAGGTGCCACTTCAGCCAATCCGATTGACCACATTAACTAGATTAAGTCAGACAATAATTTGAAAATTGTCACAAGATTTTCTAGCCTTGCGTTCTAGCAGTTTTTAATAGCTACCGTTTGAACTGTGTCAACTATCTTGAACCAAACTCTATAGCTACAGGTAAAGAATAAACCATATAATTAAAAGTAACTTTGGACAACTTAAGCGGCTGTCTTTTATATGAAGTAGTTTATCAAAACCAAAGATAAGGGGCACTCGCGCCCATGCGCTTACTAGCCTGCCTCCAGCTCTAACTGCTCCGACAACGAAGCGGTGGCATCAAGGTCATCAAGAATCTCCAATATCTCTGGATCTTGAGCATAACGACCACCGCTGGCATGCTTAGCGATTTCTCGCAACGTACTCATCGCCACAATATGCGATAGTCCGCTCCTGCGACACAGTGCATCATAAATATCTAGAATATTAATAAGTTTTTCGGCTCGATCATAAGCACTATTTTCACCAAAATTATATTTCTGATTATAAACATCGCTACCTTCATCAAAAATACCGTCCGGATTATCGTCGCGCATACGATGATGTGATACTGCCCCAGCAATTGGCTCTCTTGGTATGCCAGCAGCATTAATAAGCAACTTTAACGTCCATTCTGTGTGAAGATCATAAAACTCTCTCAAGCTAATTGCGCAATCGATCCCCAGGCTATCAAACACTGCCTTAAAAGATTCTGCCCGTTGTGGAAAATACACCATAAAAAAACTGTTTAAGCTATCCATTAAAACTTCGGTGGGAAGATTTTCAAGTGCATAAATATCAACAAACAACTGAGCTTGCTCCATAGATGCTTCAGGCGGGCCAGTTTTACCAATATCCGTAAGTAGAGTACCAACCCTAACAATATGCTTCTCGTCCGATGAATAGGCATGGCCACGCCGCTCAGCAACCCGAAAAACATCATCAGCCCGACGAATAGCTGATATTTCGTCGGTAACAGTTTCGGTTTGATCAGCTAGTAATACTAGTCGGTCTCTTATTTGGCTATCGAGATCACTTGGAGCAATATCCACCTCGCGTAATATACCTTCAATCAACGCGACGGGGTTTTTTTGATTATATTCTAATTGTACTTCCTGGCTCAAAACTCGCACCTCAAGGTATTGCTATAATACATATTTTACCATTTTTTATAGACTAACTAATTGACTTCAAGGGCATTAAACTACGCAGTAATACATATTAGCTAGCCGTAAGATAAGAGAAATCTCAGTTAATACTACTTAACTACTACCACCAAGATGTGTCTTTACTAACAGGTGGCGTGGGCGTAGATGTGGATGTAGGCGTATTTACACCACCACCAGATGGAGATGGAGTAGAAGTGCTCGTGCCACCATTAGTGCTACCGCCACTCGATGACACTGGTATATATGACGCAACTCCACTCTCTCCTGCTGATGTCGGGGCAAGCGAAGTTAAACCAGAACCGTCGAGATTAATACGATGCAATACTTGCTTAAACCAAACTGACTTTAGAAATACAATACTTGTAGAATCAGCCGAAAATGTGCCATTGGCATTCCCGCCACCATCAGCAATAACAGCAGTTGGATTCAGTGGGCCAGCTACAGAGCCCCGCATCATGTCACACGGACAACCATATATATTGCGAAAACTGAGCCACAGGTAGGTTTTTCCATCCGGTGATATATAAGGGTCGTAGTTCCAGCCTGGATCATTAGTGATACGCACTTCCTCTCGAGTCGCATAGTCGATCTTAAACACATCTTGCTTCTGGCAAAGTCCAAAACATTCCCAGCCACGAATTAGCATAATTTGATTAGTTGTCGACCAAGATGGGTCGGACACTACCGAATCAGATCCTTCAACCTTCATTTCTTTTGATATAACTTCTGGTGAGTTACCATTACTATCAATCACTACCACACGAGATTTAAATTCTGGTATCGTAGCCACCAAGACCATCTTGCTCGAATCCGGAGACCATTCGGCATGAGCCATACCTGTCCAGTTATAACTATCTCGCTTGGCTAAACTGATTATTTCCTGCTGATTACTGCCGTCTGTATTCATCACCCAAAGTCGATTACTATGGGTAGCAAAATTGACGCTCGAATCCTTACTAGCCTTCATAAATAATATTTTCTTGCCATCAGGACTAGGTCGAGCCCATTCATGCTGAGCAGAGGGATCATTCGTTAAGCGAACTTTATTACCACCATTTTTATCCATTTTCCAAATTTGGTTTGTTTCAGAGCCTTCTTTACTAGCAAAAAGGATGTGAGAATCGGTAGTGGCTACGGGTGTCGTACTGGTGGGCTTAGATGCAAATGATGCATATATAACGACCGACAACACCACAGCAAACAGGCCGACAACCAACGGTGCTGGTGGGAGCTTAAATTTACGGTTTAGCAGTGCTGATGAGGTGGTTGCTTTTTTAGCCATTTTTTTATTAGACACCTTTATTAGTAGTTCTTTTAGTTGCTTTTTTAGGCATAATATCTCTTATTATTTTGATAATAACACCATAAGCACATTTTGCATACTATATAATTGTGCATCAAATAGGATAAGCGCTATACTACAGCTAGTATGAAACAAAGAAATGCAATTTCCCGCATCAAAAAGGGTCGTAAATTTATTTATATAACTAAAAATGGCTTGGTACAAAACAAAAAAATGCTTACTTATATTGCTAGCCTCTCCATCCCTCCAGCCTGGGATATGGTAACTATTGCTGGCTCCCCCAACGCCAAAGTACTCGTCACTGGCCAAGATATGGCTGGTCGCACCCAATGCATATATAACCCTAAGTTTCGAGCTCGCCAAGATAAACTCAAATTTGACCGTATCTTGCGGTTTGCCGATGCCCTACCCAACCTGCGTCGTCAAATCAGTAAAGATCTGTCTCGCAAACGCCTAGTAAAAGAGAAAGTCTTAGCCTGTGTGGTGCGCTTAATTGATGAGGCCTATTTTCGGGTGGGTAACGAAAAATATGCTAAAGAAAATCAAAGCTACGGCATTACCACTATGCGGTCTAAGCACACTGACGTTCAGGGCACTACTGTAACCTTCGACTTTATTGGTAAAAGTGGCAAACAGCACATTAAAAGTATTACCGACCGACAAATTGCCAACATTGTAAAACAGCTTGATGAGTTACCTGGATATGAGGTGTTTCGCTACATTGATGCTGACGGTAAATTGCACGATGTGGAGAGCACGGATGTAAATAATTACATAAAAACCCATATGGGAGAGGAGTTTAGCGCCAAAGACTTTCGCACCTGGGGCGGTACGCTTCTGGCTACCAGTGAACTTTTAGCTGTTGAGCGAATGCGTCATCACGCCGAACGACAAAAGCAAGTGGTAGAAGTGGTGCGCAGTGTGGCCGAACGGCTGGGTAACACCCCGGCAGTAGCGCGCTCCAGCTACATTGACCCTCGCGTCCTCAAT